>CAVOXF010000002.1:0-544771 GCA_963700375.1 uncultured Actinomycetota bacterium | reverse complement strand
GGGTCAAAGCGTCGGCATTGACGCCGAGACGTCCGCATCGCGACGCCCCGTGGCGATCGCGTCGTTGGATGAAGGTCTGCGCAATTCCTCGGGATATGGAGCCACGCCGCTATCCGCGCCTTCACCGTGCCTGAGGCGCCAGTCGATCCGCTTGCCGTCCGTCGCGCTGCCTGTCCGGCGTGGTGGGCAGCCGACACTTCGAAGATTGGAGCTCGCAGCGCTCGGATCCGTCAAGGCGGCCGACAGATGAGGAATACCGATGGAGGGTTAGACGGCGAGGTCCGCCTCTACCTCGTCGTCGGGAAGCTGGTCGATGATCCCCTCGAGGAGGAGTCGCAACCCGTGTTCTTCACAGAACGCACGGGCCTGCTGTGCTGCTTCGAGCGCAACCGGATGCCTCGACCCGAGGGTCGCGGCGAAGATCGCCCGTGAGAGCGCCAGTGAGTACGGCCACACCACGGCGGACCACAGGTCATCGGCGACACTGAATGCAGCGATCGCTTCATGTTCGTTCCCACGTATCGCCGCGAGATACGCCGTACCGAGGGCGAGGAGGCCGCGAGACGCTCGTCCTCGCGCGAAACCCTCGGCAACTCGGTCGACGAGGGTCTCGAGTGCACTGTCGTCCCGCGCCATGGCGGCGGACAGGATGCCGCCCTCGAGGACATACGGGTACGCGATGTCGATACCGGTGTTGTCGAGGGCGAGGGCCACAGCATCGCCGTAGCGCCCGACCGCGAGGAGGCCCCGCACCTTTGCATCGTTCGCCGAGACGAAGAGCTGCGGGTCGTCTGTGTCGGCGAGCTTGTCGAGGATGCGCATCATGCGTTGGTACGTAGCCTCGTCATAGCCGCTGCGCAACAGGTCGACGAACGCCTCGATCCGATCGACCGCATCGACGAACAACTCGGACAACTCCTCACCGCGAAGCTTGGCGATCCTGACACCGGCCTCGTCGAGAAGTCCGGAGTCGACCATTGCCTCGATCTCGTTGTACCACAAGCGATTGATCCATGCGCGGCTCCCGGACCGCTCGACGAGCGCCGAGAACTCGATGAACAGCTCGGGATCGTAGAGGACGTCGTTCACCGTGGTGGAGTAGAGGTTGTTGATTGCCCGCGCCTGAATGAGTGTCAGGTCATGGGCGCGAGCAAGCTCGATCGTGCCGCGCAAGATCGCTGATCCTTCGAGCCACCGGCCGGCGTTGCCGAGTGCGGAACCCTTGTTGACCAGTGTCTGGAGGAGCTCCTCGATGAGGTCGAGCCGCTCCATCACCGGAATGGCGACGTCGGCGACGACGATCGACTCGTTCGGACGATTGGCGAGCATCAGGCCCCGGGATGTCTCCGCCGCGAGACGCGCCCAGGTGAGGTCGTCACTCGGCTCGGTCGCCTCATATAGGGGCAGCAGAACCTCGACGCCCTTGTCGGCTTCGAAGTTGCTGTTGTGCACGGACGCGAGAGCAGTTGCGGCGCGGATCTCGAGTTGTCGGTCGTTCCGGCTCTGCGCCCACCGGAGTACCTCCTGGGCCATGGCGATCGACTCGCTCGGTCGGTCGGCCCCCTCGAGGGCGTCCGCGATAGCGAGACGGAGACTCATTGCTTCTCCCTCGTCGGTCGCCATGTCAACCGCCTTGGCATACAGATCGGCGGCCTGGCGATCAGATTGCAGCGCCGCCGCCCTCGCCGCCGCAGCGATGAGGGATCCTCGCGCCTTGTCGGCGAGCTCAACATTTGTCGGGTCCGCTGCCGCAGCGTCCGCATAGTGGCTGGCGACAACTCCGGCGAGTTCCGGATCATCTAGGGCGGCGAAGCGTGCGGCGACCTCGAGGTGTCTGCTGACGCGCTCGGATCGTGACAGCCTGCTGTAGGCGACCTCCCGAATGAGGCTCTGGACGAAGCGGTACTGGCCGCGCTCCGGAGACCGCGGATCCTCATCGAGCTCGAGAATTTCGCGTCGGACGAGTTCCCGCAGCGTGGACTCGAGGTTGACGGGATCCGCTTCGCGCAGACCGCCCAGATCGCCAAGGGTGAATGAGAGTCCCAGGACAGCCGCATCCTGGATGACCGCAACCTGGTCGGGCTGGAGTCGGTCCAGCCGAGCCCCGATAATCGCCGCCACGGTGTCCGGGATTGCCAGGTGCTCGTCCTCACCGACGAAGCGGTATCCCGCGCCGTCGTGAACCAGCTGACCGGCATTGAGGAGCATACGCACGAACTCAACGGCATGGAGCGGAACGCCTGCGGTACGCGCCGCGATCCGATCACGGAGACCGGGTGGTATTCCGGGAGCGAGACCGGCGACCAGCGCCCGCATCGAGTCCTCGTCAAGACGACCCAGGTGCATGGACAGGGTCCGCTTCTGGCTGGCAGCCCAGTCCGGCCTTCGTTCGAGGAGTTCCGGGCGGGTCAGGCAGAGCACCATGATCGGATGTGCCGTTGTCCGTTCGACGAGCTCCTCGACGAAGTCGAGGAGGCCCTCGTCGGCCCAGTGCGCATCCTCGAAGACCATCAACACCGTGCCACGCCGCGACACCGCCTGGAAGAATGCCCGGAGGGCCGCAAACAGTTCGGAACGTTCCCCCGGGGGCATCGCAGCCAGCCCGATCAGCGCCGCCAATCGTGGCTCGATCCAGCGCTGATCATCTTCGTCAGGCGCGTAGTCGGCAACCATCGTACGGAGCTTCATCCGACTCTTGGTGGACTCCTCACCTTCGACGATGCCGGCCCGCTGCCGAACCATCTCGCCGAGCGCCCAATACGTGACCCCATCGCCGTAGGACGGCGACCGTCCGCTGTGGTAGTAGATGTCCTCGCTGAGGCCGTCGATGTATCGCAGGAGTTCCTGGCTGAGTCTCGTCTTGCCGATCCCACCCTCACCGACGATCGACACCATGCGGGCCTTGCCTTCCCGCCCGGTTGCATGCAGCTGATCCTTCAGGATGCGGAGCTCATCATCCCTTCCGACAAAAGGCCCCTCACTGAGCTCGCCGCCGCGTCGTGACGACAGCGCGACCACCCGTACCGCCTCGTGAACGGCGACCGGGATGTCCTTCCCCTTGACGTGCTGCTCACCGATCCCTTTGAACTCGATCGCCGATCCGACCAGTTCCCTGGTCGCCTCCCCGACGAAGACACCTCCCGGCGGGGCGATGGATTGGAGTCGTGAAGCCGTGTTGACGAGGTCACCCACCACGAGCCCGTGCGCGTTGCCGCCGGACCCGACCGATGCCTCACCCGAGAGCACCCCTGCTCGGGCGGCGAGCTCGGAAATGTCGAGTTCAGACCCGAGTCCCGCCACCATGTCGACGAGCTCGAGTGCAGCGCGAGTGGCCCGTTCGGCGTCGTCCTCGTGGGCGGACACGGCGCCCCAGACGCCCATCACGGCGTCGCCGATGAACTTGTCCGTAGTGCCGCCGTGTCGATCGATGATCTCGCGGCATCGCTCGTAGTATCGGGTGAGCATCGCCCTAACATCTTCGGGATCGCGACCCTCGGAGAACGCGGTAAATCCGACCAGATCGGCGAAGAGGACTGAGACCAGCCGCCGTTCGCCTCCGTCGTTGACGGGGTCGGCCGGTGGGGCGATGCTCTGCAAGGAGGGCGCCGGTGTTGGCGCTCCCGCGGTCAGCGCCGTTCCGCAGTTGAAACAGAACCGATTCGAGGGATCGTTGGCGGTGCCACACGATGGGCATGCCCTAGCGAGCGCATGCCCGCAACTCGAGCAGAACGCATGTCCCTCTGGATTCTCGGACCCGCAGTTCCCGCAGTTGACCATCCGCATCCCTCGTCGCTTCAGTGCGCCAGACTATTCGATGGCCGGCTCCCACGCTTTGCATCCCAGGCCCGAGGCCGGTTTGCCTACCTGGGGACGGTGCTGGCTATCCGAACGCGGCAGTCTGGTGGGACATGCGCAGTATCCGCAATCCCCGACTTGGGTGGGTGGATTCGCCGTTATGAGGGTCCGAGACGGCATCGAAGCGACGAAGCATCCGACGGACTGCCTCCTCGACCGCTTGTGGGCGCACACGGATCGGCTCACCGGCGCGATCGTGACGTGTTCTTGATCGAAGCGCCGGGATCGACGTGCCGGCCAATACCCAAACGACGCTCTTGGCGGAAAGCGTCGTGAATCGCGGTTCCACAGCTTCGCAACGCACCGAGACCGTCAATCCATGAGCCGAACATATCTCCGGATGTGTGCGTGTAGTGTTTTGTGCAGTTTCACTTGGGGGTACAGGACCGGATGTATGAACTGCTCTTGTTCGTTCACATCCTCAGCGCCATCGTGTGGGTCGGTGGTGCCATGTTTTCCGAGGCTCTTGTCGCGATGAGTCGCCGCAAGGGTGAACGCAAATATGTCGCCACGTGGACGGCTGTGGCGGACGCCGGTGCACGGGTCTACCCGGTGGCGACGGTTCTTCTCATTGGAACAGCGATTGCGATGGTCGTCCAGCGGTGGTCGTTCGGAACGATGTGGATCGACGTCGCCTTGGGTCTCTTCG
Source organism: uncultured Actinomycetota bacterium (assembly GCA_963700375.1). Taxonomy (GTDB): domain Bacteria; phylum Actinomycetota; class Acidimicrobiia; order Spongiisociales; family UBA5794; genus JAHEEL01. Next base: position 540,267 of record CAVOXF010000002.1, on the reverse strand, counting down.
TCGTCACCTTCGTCCTGGGCATCGCCTATTTCAGCCCTCGCGGGAAGAGGATCAGTCAGGCGTTCGACGCCGGCGAGGAGGTGTCGAGCCTCGTGGGGAGGATTCGCACCGTCCGGACGATCCAGCGGATCGACCTCCTGGTCCTCACGGCGATCCTCATTCTGATGGTCTACAAGCCGAGTTGAAACTCCAGTTGACATTTCGGCTTCGGTCGGGGGACCTGACCGCCCACAGCGGCACATATGGGCGGATCGCCTCCAGGTTTCTGGTTTGAGAGTGAGGGGCGGCGCATCCTGCGGTGGGATGGCTCATCGGACGGAGATAATCAACCTGGTTTGGCCGCAGGGTGCGCTCGTCTGCGACCGTTCAAACCGCGACGGAGAGCGGGCGGCGCAGCATCCGAAACGGCCGCCCATATCGGCTGTCGGCTCAAGGGGTCATTGCAACGCTTCGGCGAGTTTCTCTGATGGTGTCATCCAGTTGAGGGTTTGTCGAGGCCGACCGTTGAGGGAGTGCGCGGCAGCGTCGAGGTCGGCTTGGGTCAGGATCGACATGTCGGTGCCTTTCGGGAAGTACTGGCGCAACAGGCCGTTGGTGTTCTCGTTCGATCCTCGTTGCCACGGACTCTTCGGATCACAGAAGTAGACCTGGACGCCGGTATCGATCGTGAACTGGGCGTGCTGCGCCATCTCTTTGCCCTGGTCCCACGTCAGTGACTGCCAGAGATGTTCCGGGAGGCGCTGAACGGTCGCTTGAAGGGCGACTCTCACGGATTCTGCGTTCTTGCCGTCGGGGAGTGGGAACAGCATCACGTAGCGGGACCAGCGTTCGACGAGGGTGCCGATCGCGGTCTGGCGTTTGCCCATGATCAGGTCGCCTTCCCAATGCCCTGGCACGGCACGGTCCTCCACCGCAGCGGGCCGCTCCGAGATCATGACGGGGTCAACAATCTGGCCCTTCCCTGACGGCGGCCGGGCGCCTTTCGGCCGCCGGTTCGCCCTGTGGGTGCGCAGATGCTGGGTGAGTTCACGTTTCAAGCCGCCACGGGCTTGGATGAACAACGTCAGATAGATCGTCTCGTGTGACGCGTGCATCTCCTCGTCGTCAGGGTACGTGCGACGCAACCGCCCTGCGATCTGTTGCGGAGACCAACGATCCGCCATCAATTCTTCGACGATGACACGCAACGCAGGGTTCAACGCCAGCTTGCAGTCCTGCGGCCTGCGGGCTCGCTGCCACGCTGCCTGGTCGGCGCGATGCGCCCGATACCGTCGGCGGCCACCGTTGCGGGCTACTTCTCGACTCAGCGTCGATGGGGCACGCCCCAACCGGCGAGCCAACACCCGCAGCGACTCGCCCGCAGCGACACCACGCGAGATCTCCTCACGCCCACCGAGAGACAAGTGCCGAACCGATCGGTGCTGAACTGCCGGCCGTACCCCGCCCGAAGCTTCCACGAACGCCCGAGTCGGCGTCCGATCGACCGATTCGACTCACCGGCCTGCCGCCGATCCCACACCTCGACCCGCTCCAACTCCGTGAACACCGCCACAACAACCCCCCCCAATGAGACACCACAGCTCTCACCAACAGTGTTGCGTTCACCCCCAGAGACCACAGGCAATATGGGCGGTTCTTTCAGCGGTCCGGTTCCATCCCAGCGCTATCAGTGAAGTTTGTATTTACGGCTAACTAGCTCTAACCGCTTGTCTCTCGGGGCTGGCAGATGGCGTTGTCGAGCCGAACACATTGCCAGATATGGGCGGCCTATTCCTGCTGCGTCTCGGGGGCTCTGATATGCCCGATGTCGGAAGCGCGACCCGACGGCCGAGTCGCCAAGGATTGCACGGACACCGATCTGCACCCACTCGGGGCCGGGTAGCCTTACGAGCACCGTGACGCAGCGACCACGTGGCGAAGACTTCGCGACACCGTTCGCACGCGACCGGCTGACGCTGCTCGCCTACGCAATGGCCATCGCGTCCGGATTCGCCGTGGCGGCGTTGGGGCCCGCCATGCCTTCATTGCGGGACGATCTCGGCATCAGCCGCGCCATTGGTGGTCTCCACTTCACGGCCATCGCCGTGGGTGCCGTACTCGCGGGGTTCTCAGTGCAGTCGGTCACCCGGCGCGCGGGCGCCGGTGGGTGTTCTGGGTGGGTGGTGCCGGCGTCGCTGCCGGTGCAGCCGTCATTGGGCTGACCTGGCACCCCGCCGGCACGTTGCTCGGCGCCGTCCTGATCGGGATCACGGGCACTGCGATGTTGAGTACGAGCCAGGCGACGTTGTCCGATCATCATCCGTCGTCGCGCGCCGTGGTGCTCACCGAGGTGCACACAGCAACGAGCACCGGAAGTGTGCTCCCGGCCTTGCTGATCGGAGTGCTCGTGTTCCTCGGCGCCGGATGGCGACCGGCGTTCCTGGCGCCGGCCGTCATCGTCCTCGCCCTAGCGCTCGCGTGGCGATCCGTGCCCTTCCCCCCGGCGCAGCTTGAACCGGAGGCGGGACGGCGGCATCGCAAGCTCCCCCGGTCGTATTGGTTCTTCTGGGCGGCATTCATCCCGTCGGTGGGAGCCGAGTGGTCCGTCGCGGCATGGGGAGCGGGCTACCTCGTCGACATCGCGGGGGCCACGGAGGCCGCTGCCTCGATCTTCATGACGGCCTTCTTCGGGGCGATCGCCATCGGCCGGTTCGTGGGATCGCGGATCGCTCGATCCGTGGCGCCCTTCCCATTGCTCATCGGCTCCGCGGCGCTCGCCCTCGCCGGCTTCCTCGTGCTGTGGGGCTCCGAGTCGGTGGCGCCCATCGTCGCGAGCCTATTCATCACCGGGCTGGGCATCTCGGTCGGGTTCCCCCTGCTCCTCACCCTCGGGATGAACACCGTCCCCGACCGCCCCGACGAAGCCTCGGCTCTCGTCTTCATATCGGCAGGTGGATCCGTCGCCGTTGCTCCGTTCGCCCTCGGAGCCCTGGCCGATCAGATCGGCATCCGGGCCGCATTCGGGGTCGTTCCGGCGCTGTTCGTTGTCATGGTCATCCTGGCGACGGCGGGATACCGCCTATCCACACGATCGGATGCGACCGGCTCGTCGACGCCCAATCCGTGAACGCCGAATTGGCGATCGCCGACCGAACGAGTTCGGTGAGTGCCAGATCCCATCGGTTTCATTGGTACCCTGATCGGGGTTCCGTGGATCTTCGCTACCGACATCATCTTGACCCGCACTGAGCAACTACCCAACCGCCCATATCGGGCTCTCCTGCTGTATGTGTGGGTTAGTTTCGGCCTGGGAGCCGTGGTGGGTGGCTGCCGAGGGCGAGTAGTGCGAGGGCGATGAGGGATTCGGGTCCGTGGAACGCGAATGCGATCCGAGTGGCAAGCGGATCTTGGTGTCGGCACTGGGTCCGTGGGGGATCGGCTTTGATGAAAAGCGGAGCTGTGCAGGCTTTGAGAACTTGCCGACGTCGCCGACCGGCACCTCGGCCATAGCCGGATGATCGACGGCCGCAACGACTCGGTGCCCTGGCGCTAGGTCGTACTGACACGACGACTGTGCTGGCGTGATCGACGTGGACGCCTTCGACAACGGTGCGCGCCAACTCGCAGACGCGTTGTCAAACTCCGCTGTTCTGCACCCCGTTGTGCGTCCTTTGCTGTCGAGCCTTTGGACAGCGCGAAACCTAGAAGCAGACAGGGTGCAGCCGCGCCAACCCTCTCCAAACCACCCACACATACAGCAGGAGGGCCCCATATCGGCACAAAGGGGTATCCACTTCGGTACAGTTGCCCCTCCGGATGTGGGCCAGCGCCCCACTTTCGGCCCTGAATCGCTGCACCTGTAGGAATCGAGCACGCTGACGGTCGCCCGGAGCGCTCGGCGCCCCACCGCTGTACCGAAGTGGATACCCCTTTCGGCACATATGGGTGTCCCCCGTTGACACATTCAGCGAACAGTGAAACGATCTCCGAGTTGGATGCTCATTGGCTCGACGGTCTGGGAACGGTCCTCCAGGCGGTCGGTGTGATTCTCTTCATCGTGGTCCCACTGGCTGCGCTCTTCATCCCTTGGGAGGAATTGTCCACAGAGCGTCGACATCGGCCGAATCGCGACGACGATTGATGGCATCCCCGACCCGCCCATAACGGCACCTATGGGCGGCAAGACCGGGGCGTCCAACACCACCCTGATCATCGCAAGAGCGACACACCCAGCCGGTTGTGGGCGGGTGATTTGCGGTTGCTCACATTGGGGTCACATTTCGGTGGTCTGATGCGTCATAGTGGTTGAGAGAGGAACCGACCGTGACGACGAGGAGGAGTCCCACACATGCGCTCGTTCACCCTCCGCTGGCTGATCCCGTTCACCTTGGTCGTGCTGCTATTGGCTGCTTGTGGCGATACCGCTGATGATGCTGTTGGTCCGGGCTTGGGGGACTCGACTCCCGCCGACAATGCCACGGTCGTGGTCGGGTCGGGCGTGTGCGACATGACAAGTGTCAGCGAAGAAGCCGTCGATGGTGTTGACGTGATTGTGGAGCACTTCGTCTGCGAGGATGAGATGTCTGATCCCCGGGTGACCGGAACCGAGGACATGATGGTCGTGAGCCGCGTGGCTGACTACTCCACCGGGGGCACGTGGACGGTGCAGGGTGCGACCTTGACGAACGACGGGGGTACCTGGCGTGGCTCGGCGCAAGGTATCGTCGATCTTGCCGGTGTGCACCCGTTCGCTGACCGTATCAGACCCTTCAACTACGGCGAAGCTCACTACATCGGCGAGGGTGCCTACGACGGGCTGGAATACCACTACTACATCTCAGGATCGAACGGTACCGCCGGAGTGACGGGCTGGATACAACCAACAGACTGACACCCCACGCTTCTCCGTTTCCAAAGTGGGCGACACCTCCACCCGCCCATAACGGCACCTATGGATGGATGTCAATTGGCGGCTGCGGCTGTGTCGGGGCGATTCCTGATGGATGATGGGAGCAATCGGTCGGACAATGGGAGGGGAAGTCGGATCCGATTGACATCGAAGCCGCAGCGAGGGCCGCCCTGTCGGGGTCGGCGGGTGAAGGAGAAGGCGAATATGCGCCGTATATCGAAGGTCCTGTCCTGGGTCTCGCCCGGAGTCCTCGTCCTCGGGTTCGCTGCAGGCTGCAGCCCACCCCCAACTGAGCCCTCGGCGGAGACCGCTGCCCTGGAATCGTCACTCCTGACAGTTGACGATGTAGGTGGCGATTTCGAGGAGGAAGGGCGCCATCAGTTCGGAGCGAGTTCCGATGTAGCAATCAGTATGTGCCCAGATTCGGGCTTCGCATTCGAAGAGGTCGGCGGGGTAAGTGTCGTTCTCGTGTGGCCGACCGATGACCCTGATCCGATGAAACTCTTCGAGACGCTGCGCATCGTCGAATCCGACGAACTCGACACGCTCATGACCGATCTCGAAGCCGCTGTCGAATTGTGCGATGGGGTCGAGTGGACCGACTACGGCGACACATGGTCGTGGACCCCCATGGAGCTGCCCGAGATCGGAGAGCGGAGCGTTGCAGTGCAGTCTCGGACCGAGGTTCGGCGGTCGAACGGGAGCTTCGACCTCAATAGAACGGTCTGGGTCGCTGACGGTGACATCCTTGTCGACATCGGGCTCATTGACACCCTCGACGGGGCAACCGATACGCCGTTGATCAGCGACGAACAGCTGTACCAGATCGCCGCCACAGCGGTCTCCAAACTCCCGGACTGACCAGCACCACCCCGCCCACATCAGCACATATGGGTGTTCTCAATCCGACGACCAGCGATCACACTGCGTTTGTTGGAACGCGTCGCTTCACGGTGCCCGGACGATCACGGAACATCGCCTTCCCTGGAAAGCGTCGCATCACCGAACTCTGACGACATGGATTGCGTACGCCCATGGATCGGCGGCCCGCGCTTGGCCGTGCGACTTCCGGCCGCAACCGACTTGAACCAGTGATCTCTGCCGCGTGAAGGCACATCGGGCACTTCGCCGACCGTCGGAAACGCTCTCTGACCTGACCCTTTGCGGCTCATCAACACCCGGCGATTCACGTCGTTTCTCAGCAAAACGCTGTCCTGTATGCGTCCGAAGGCTGATGACAGCGGCTGATGGCCCTGCCGGATGAGCGCCAGACATGCCATCTCGCGGGTCGGAGGACAGACTCGAACCCTGACCCCACTGGGTGCACCGCAGTGCGAGTTCGGTGCCGCTGCGATGCCGCACAGTCGGTCCGCAGGGGTCATGGTGGTGCAGATAACCGGACAGCATCTGTAACTGCGAGCCTGTCGCCCGAGAACGACGGCCGCTGCCAAGCTGCCATGCACGATCAGCTCAACGTATCGTTCCTGCCGAGACGGCTACGGCCGGCGAGGGGGCCGCCCCTACGGGACGACCCCCTCGAAGAGCCCTGAATCAGGACAGGCCGAAATACGTCTCCAGCCAGTCGAGATCATCCGCCGTGTCCAGACGGTAGACACCGCCCGTACCCGCGGAGGTCGGGTTCATACCGAACGACGTCACACCGGCGAGGATGTTGGTATCTCCGATGAAGTTCGGTCCACCCGAGTCGCCGAAACACGTGCCGCCGCTACTGGCGTTGTTCGACAGCAGCATCGCGAAATCTCCGACCATGCCACGGTTAATCTGGTGCAACCACGGATACGCCACCAAGCGCTCCCGCACGGCGACATCCTTCCACGCCGCTGCATCCGGGAATGACTTCTGCAGACCGTAGCCGACAGAAGTGAACGTCGTATGGCGGTTGACCTTCAGGCTATCGAACTGGCCAAGGGATGGCAGATCACCGAACGAGCCCGCTTCGAAACCGTCGCCGTCGAGCACGACCACACCCAGGTCATGCAGGAAGAAGGCATCCGGGTCGTACAGCGGATGGGTGTAGGTGACGCCCTTAAAGCCACCGCCACATGGGTATCCGGCGACGTCATCACAGCTTCGGGTGGCGATGTCGAAATCATCATCGGGGATGATCGGGCCCTGCTCGAAGTAGATGACAGCGTATGCGGCGGGTGCCTCGGTGCAGTGGCCGGCCGTGATGAAGTGCGTCGCGTCAACCAGCGTGCCCGAGCAGCGCCACAGGTAGTTGCCATTCTCGGCGTGCGCGGTCATGAGCCCGACGTACGGGTGATTGTTGTTGTCGGAGGAACCGTCGGTGATCGCCAGCGCCGGTGGGGCGCTGAGCGCAATCAGCATGGCGACCGCGGCAAGGCCAATGAGGCGCCGCCAATGGCCACCTTCGTACTGGGACATATCCGCTCCTTTCCGTGCCCGAACGCGGACCGTGACTGGCCCGCTCACTGCGAAAAGCATAGTCCCGCGTCGGAGAGGGCAAGGGGGCACCAAACACAGCCTCCGCCCTCGAGGAAGAGGCCGATTCCGGGGTGGTCGGTCTGCCCGACCCCGGGTGAGCCTCCCGTAGCCCACGCCCCATCTGTCGATCAGACCCGCCCATATCGGGCTCTCCTGCTGTATGTGTGGGTTAGTTTCGGCCTGGGAGCCGTGGTGGGTGGCTGCCGAGGGCGAGTAGTTCGAGGGCGATGAGGGATTCGGGTCCGTGAACGCGAATGCGATCCGAGTGGCAAGCGGATCTTGGTGTCGGCACTGGGTCCGTGGGGGATCGGCTTTGATGAAAAGTGGAGCTGTGCAGGCTTTGAGAACTTGCCCGACGTCGCCGACCGGCACCTCGGCCATAGCCGGATGATCGACGGCCGCAACGACTCGGTGCCCTGGCGCTAGGTCGTACTGACACGACGACTGTGCTGGCGTGATCGACGTGGACGCCTTCGACAACGGTGCGCGCCAACTCGCAGACCGCGTTGTCAAACTCCGCTGTTCTGCACCCCGTTGTGCGTCCTTTGCTGTCGAGCCTTTGGACAGCGCGAAACCTAGAAGCAGACAGGGTGCAGCCGCGCCAACCCTCTCCCAAACCACCCACACATACAGCAGGAGGGCCCCATATCGGCTGCGGTCTCAGGGGGTGGGCGCAACACTTCCGGTGAGAGCTGTGGTATCTCATCGAGGGGGTTGCACTCACGCCCTGAGACGGCAGCACCTATGCGCTTCTTCCTAGAAGCGTCGTTCTGGCGGAGAAGCGTCATTGTGGCCTCAGTGCGTCGCTTCCCCAGAAGAGGATCTTCTGACGACGAGTGACCACTGCGCTGGTGGCGCCGGTCGAGAACTGCGCGGTTCACAACCTCCCATGGCACGATATCCCATCCGCAGAACCCCTCGGGCGTCGCAGATGCTGTTGACGCAGGGATTGGGCGAGGCTGCTAATGAACCTTCGAGATCGACCCATGGGTTGGCTCCGAATTGAAGGGCCTGAGCGGCAAATCCCATCAACGTCACCGAGGTTTGGGGTGACCAAGGGCCCGATGCGGACGGTCCGAAGGCCTCTACCGCGGCGTCGACCGCGAGACAACGCTTGGGAGGGCAGCAGGGGGACCGGAGGAGAGCCACGTGCGTTTCCTGTTGCGGCTGATGGTGATCGCGGTCGTCGGCGCCGGGATCGCGATCGGCGCCGTTGTCGGCTGGGACATGTGGCAGCGGGCCCAGGAGACAGACTCCGATGCCGGTCTCGCTCGCATCGACTACAACGGCGCGTTGCCGGGCTGCGGCAATCCGTGGCTGATGCAGGTGATGATGGGTCCGTACTCGGAGCGCTGGTGTCCCGAGTATCAGGAGACGTACGGTCCGACCGTAGGGGATTGCTCCGAGGAATTCCCGGCGCCGGGCTGGTTTTGGGTACTCGGCTCCCCCGACGTGGACATGGTCCACGTACCGGTTCCGATCGACGAGAAGGGCTTCGCTCGCTCCTGGGCTGACGTCTACGAACTGGCGTCCCGGCATCCGCAGCTCGGCGGAACTGGGTTAACCGTCATGGCCGAGGCAGAGGTGGAAGCCCTCGGGCATTGGGGTGATGGCTGGTACCGGTCGGCAGGACCTGCTCCCAACGGCGGGACCAACATCTACCTGCTGCCCACCCTCACCGCCGAGACGCTCGACCTGATGACGATCGAGGGCGAGTCGGGTATGTGCGGTCACGGGGCGCAGCCCGTCGCCGCCGAAGCCACCACGACGACCTCGGCGACCACCACGACCAACTCGTCGACGACGAGCACCACGGTGGCGAAGGAGTCTCGCCGCTACCGAGTGGTGGTCAACGGCTACGAGAACGCCGGCCTGGACCCGAAGAAGCCTTACCCGAACGGTGTCCGCTTCGACTACCGGCTAATCGGTGAGTTCACTCTTGAGCGCCCCGACGACTCGAGCCCATGGACCGTGGCCAGCAAGCAAGTCACGACCGCCGACGTGCAGTATCGAAGCCTCTATCGCGCAGACGAGTACCAGGTCAAGCTGTCGTGTGTAGACCGCAAGTGCGAGCGTCTGCGCGAGCTCAGTCGCATCGGAGTGACGGTCCGCGGCAATGAGGTCATCGTGAGCTGGGTCTACTTTTCCCTCGAAGTACACATCACGGGCACCTGTACGGATTGCTCCGCCCCAATCGACCGTTACGCGAGTTCGGATTACTTCTTCCCGCGGGTCAACGCCGCAACTCTTCCGCTCGAGAACGCGTATGTCGGACCGCAGACCATCTCCAGGTACAGCAATGGCGAAGTGGAGGTGTCGTTCGCGTACGGCCTTGAATTGCTCCCATAGCGGTTCGAGCAACACCGCACTCTGAAGATAGCCCGCACTCCCCCACATGGGGTCAGACGCTTTCGCCACAAACGTTCCATTTCGGACCGCGTTCTCCCCGGTCAGAACGGTTTCGGTATTCCACCCCCGCGAGCTCACGCAACACGTGCGCAACGCGTGCTCCCGAAACCCTTACGTACCAATGGTTCTAGCCGTTCGCGACGCTTCTCGTCAGAAGCGTCCCTTTCGCGACACTATCTCTACGCACCGAGCACGAAGCCTCGCAATGTGCCTTGGCAATTCGAGCCGATGCTCCCCAACCGACGCTTTCACCTGAACGCGCAGCAGTGGACATGGCTGCCCATCCACTCGTCAATGGGTACCGGGTCTCACACGCCACCGGGACAGCGACGGAGGTCCAATCGAGTTGCGCCTCCTATCTCAGCCGGACTCCCAACCTCCCGACCGGGCGCAACACCAACGAGGGGTACTTCGCACGATCAGGTGAGCGCGCCCACAGGCCCATCCCTGCAGGCGAACAGGTCAGTGGGTACACCACAGCGTCAACTCTCTGAGGCTCGCTGGTCAGCGGCGGCTACCGGCACCGCAGGTCGCTTCGAACGTCCCTGGAAGCGGGGTCAGCCGGCCCGGATCGGCGACCGCGTCCCAGAACGTGCCTTCGGCAGTGATGTTGTCGCCGTCGAAGGTGGCGGCGAGGTCGTTTGAACTCACGCTGATTGACGGGTTCTCGAAATCAGAGATGTCGTCGAGATGGATCCTCTGGACGACACCGTCGCCTGTCAGCCGATCCCCACCGCTGGCATCTTCGACATCGAGCTGCATCTGGACCTGGACGCCATCGACTTCGCCGATGAAGTTCGATGAGAACGAGAAGGTTGCGCTCTGCGTCGAGTTGTACCCGAAGGCGCACACGAAGCTGTCGAACTGGTAGGTGTGATCGCCGACGACCAGGGTGGCGCTGCCGGACCCACCGCTATTCGAAGCTCCCGAATCATCAGCCGTTCCATCGTCAGCTGCCTCTGCAGATCCGTCGACAGCGTTCGCCGCGGTTCCATCGTTCGCGGGCGAATCGTCACTGGCAATGGTGGTGGCGGTGGTAGCGGTGGAAGCCGCCACCTCAGGTTCGGTGTTCACTTCCGTGCCGCCGCAGGCCGAAAGCACAACTGCGCACATGGCAAGCACCATGAGCATCTCCTTCATTGACACGCGTTGACTCACAGAACCCTCCCCGGTTCGATACGCCCACGTCGAGCGGACTGTCGCCGACGCATACGCCGGGATTCACGCTCGTGTGCGATAACTTCAGACGGGGATGGCATATCGCCCGACATCCTGTTTGGCCGAGTTCCGTAGACCGAGCAGATCATGAACCGGCTCCACCTCGATCTCCGCCCCGACGAGCAGGCGCTGGAGATCCGATCGGGCCGGTCGACGCCACGCAGACGCTGTGCTGAAGAAACGTCGCGCGGTTGCGACCGGGACGCCCCTGGTGCGACGTCCCGTCAATCAGTCGGCGCCGACGAGATCGACCGAGGCGAGATCTGCCTTCCAACGGTCGATCAACTCGTGATCCTGGTACGGATTTCGATCGAGCCACGCCCCCACGTCGAGCGACGGGAAGCGCTCCCGCACGATATTGGCCGTGGCTTCGGCGCGGCGGTCGAGACCGAGTTCGACCTGAGCAGCCGTCAGAACGAGCAGTGCCTCGATGTTGTTCGGCTGGTACTCGAGGACCGACTCAGCCACCGACGCCGCCTGCTCGGTCTTGTTCCCGATGAACAGAGAACACGCCTTGACCGTCGGATACCACGGCTTGTTGACACCGGTCAGCCGCATCGCGGTATCGAGGAGACCGACGGCCTCTTCCCACTCACCGAGGTATCGCTTCATGCTGCCTTCGAGGCCGAAGGTCACGTCGCACGTTGGCCGGGTGATCTCCAGGTTGCCCATCGTTTCGATCGCTTCGGCGATCCGCCCCATCGACATCAAGGCAGCAGCATCAACCGCCTGTGCCAAGCCTGTTGGATCGCCGACCGTCCGCCCGCGAGCCGCTTGTTCGCGAGCGAGCGCGAGTAGTGCCGCCGGGTCCGTAGACCAGCCGCTGGCTGCTCCGATCCAGTTGGCGAACGCGGCCAGGACCCAGCCAAAAGGAAGGTCCGGGTGTGATGCTGCGACCTCGCCGAACAGAGCCGAGCGCGGTCTGCCAGCCCTCCCGCGTGTCGGAGCGAAGGTGGAACCACCCCATGTAGACCTTCTCGATGGCGTCGGGATCGCCGATCTCGGAATACAGGCCGGCGGGTGCACCGACGATGAGCTCCACCTCGATCGTGTGGCCAACCTGTTCCGACAAGGCTTCGGAGAGTTCGAACATGTCAGCGACGGTTCCCGTCACCTTGTGGGATTTCACGACGTTCATCGTGGTCACGTCGATTACGGTCGCGTGAATTCGGAGGCGCTCTCCGAACTGGTGCACACCGGTCTCGAGCATGTAGCGAACGCCGACGCCGCGTTGCTGCCCGGCATCCGCGTCGACCGCGTCGACCACAACGAGCTCGGGGATCGAAGACAGACGGTGAATAGCGTCGACGCGGATGAGTGTGGCGGCGGATGCAACACTTTCGTCAATACCCTCGAGGTGGATGGGGAGGACCGCGATGCTGGGGATCTCGAGGCCGAGGCGGGGGTCCATGCCGGACACGGTGTCGGTCGGCAGGTCGACGAATTCGTAGATCTCGATGGGCTCCGGGATGTTCTTGAGCGTCTGAGCCCCGGTTGGCCTGAACCTGAGTGCCGGCTCGTCGAGCTCCCGATAGATGGAGCCGGATATCGAGAGCCCGCCTGGCTTCGCCAGTGCCTGGATACGTGCGGCAATATTCAGGGCATCGCCCTCGAAGTGGCCATCGGATACCGAGACCTCCCCCCGATCGATCCCCATACGAAAGCGAAGCCACCGTCCGCTTGGGCGGGAGGCGTTGACGGCTTCAAGTGCCGAACTGATGCCGATCGCCGCGTGGACGGCATCGGTGGCGTGATCGAAGACCGCCATGAAGTTGTCTCCGACGAAGTTGACCAGGCGCCCATCGTTCTCGGCGAGGTGAGTCTCCACCTCAAGTCGGGCGCGTGACATCGCGAGGGACGTTCCCTCGTGGTCATCTGCGAGCAGCCGGGAATACCCGACCACGTCCGCGTTGAGCGCACATACCGCTGTGCCATTGTGTTGGAGCATGGGAGCAAGCGTATACGCCGGTATGGCAGCCCGACGGAGAGATATGGAGTTGCGGTGAGCCGTTCCCGGAGACTCGGCGGAACCGCGAGCCGCCTTCGGTAGCCCACACGCGACACACTCATCAGAACGCTCCCTCAGGCGTTGAGGCGAGTGCAGAGCGACACTCGGCCTCTCGGCTGCGACCTACCGGGAATCGGCATGACCGCGAGTCCGCGCTGGCGATTTCGAAATGGGGTCGTTGTTCTCTAGCCGCTCTCGCTCGAGTCCGATGTGCTGGATGCAGCGTCGAAGATCGGGGCCACCGCATGTCGAGGTCACGGCCGACAATCGCTCTGCTCGCCATCGCCGTCGTTGCCATCAGTCTTGGTGGCATGGATGGCGCGACGCCCGCCGGCGCTACCTATCCGGGCGAACCAGGACGCGTGGCGTACACCGAGTCGTCCGAACGACCGAACGGCCACGCCGCGGAGATCTACACCATGAATCCGGACGGCTCCGATCGAAAGCGGATCACGTTCGACGGCGGGATCTTCATCAAGGAGTTCTACCCCGGCGACCCGGAGTATGCGTATTCCACGTACACCGCCAGTTCGTCCCCGAAATGGTCACCCGACGGGACTCAGATCGGGTTCCTGCACCACGCCGCCGACGACACCTTCGAAGTTCGGGTCCTCGACCCGGTCTCCGGTCACATGGAAGTCCTCTTCGACAACTGGCACGCGACCATGATCTCGTGGTCTCCGAATGGTCAGAGGATCGCCTACGGTGACGAATCGGGCGTGTGGACGGCGAACACCGACGGTACGAATGCCACCTTGATCGCTACACCAAGCATTGGCCAGCCGTTGAACGGGCCCACCACACCGTCATCGATCACATCGGTGGCGTGGTCTCCCGATGGGAAGCGCATCGCGTTCGAAGAATGGACCGGTGGCGGCTACGTCGCCGGTTTCAGCTTCGTCGGGGTTATCAACGCGGACGGGACGGGTCGACGCTCATTCGCCTGCACCATCGGGATATCGGGGCTACTCGACACGCTCGACTGGGCTCCAGACGGCAGCGTGCTGCTCTGCGGCGAAATGAATGGTCCGATGCTCACGATTGAACCGGATGGCTCACATCTCTCGGTGGTGGGCCAGGGGGACCGTCCTGTCTGGTCTCCCGATGGCTCCGTCATCTTGCACGGTAGCGGGGTGCTCTGGGAGGACACCAGGGAGTTGTGGTCCTACGACATCGCCTCCGATACCAGGAAGCGACTTCTCGAGGAGTTCTGGGGCTACGACCTTTCCTGGCAGCCGACGTCGCTCCTTCCTCAGCCGGTCGGATTGGTTGATCCGCTGAGCGGAATCTGGCGGGTCGCCGGAACCGACGGTGTGGCCCGGGTGTTCTACTACGGAAACCCCGGCGACTATCCGATCATGGGCGACTGGAATTGTGACGGCGTCGACACGCCTGGTCTGTATCGCCAATCGGACGGGTACGTCTACCTCCGCAACTCGAATACGCAGGGCAACGCCAATATCCGCTTCTACTTCGGCAACCCCGGCGACGTACCCATTGCAGGTGACTTCAACGGCGACGGGTGCGACACCGTCTCGATCTACCGCCAGACCGAAGGACGCGTCTACATCATCAACAAACTCGGCCAAAACGACGGAGGCCTTGGGGCCGCCGATTACAGCTACTACTTCGGGAATCCCGGCGACAAGCCCTTCGTCGGCGACTTCAACGGGGACGGGATCGACACCGTCGGCCTGCATCGCGAATCCACCGGCCTGGTGTACTTCCGGAACTCCAACACGCAGGGCAACGCAGAGTTCGAGTTCTACTTCGGAAACCCGGCTGACCGGCTGATCGCAGGCGACTGGAATGGAGACGGCGCTGACAGCCCGGCGATCTACCGGCCATCCGACAGGACGTTCTACTTCCGGTACACCAACACGCAGGGCAACGCCGACGAACAGTTCCTATGGGGATGGCCCCACTGGGTACCGGTCGCGGGTGGAGCGGGCTGAGGGCCGCACGTCTCGCGGGTGACATGAGGGCGATGGCGCTTGGGTTCGCCGAACGCTGGGCGCAAGAGCTTCAGCGATACGAGCGGTTCAAGCCCTCGACAATCGGATCCACCAGATCGTCGTCGACGTAGCAGAACGCCCAGCTTTCAGGCGAACCGAAAGCACCCGGCCACTGTCGGGTCACCCGTCGGAAGAACGAACCCAGTCGACGTACCGGCGGACCTCTCGTTCCTGGGCGTCGGTGAGCGGCGGACCGGCGAACTCGAGGTGCCATCGATCCTCGGTGTCGGGAACCGAATAGGGCCGTGGTCCAATGTCGGCGATCTGACGGAGGACGCCGTCCAGACGCTGGAGTACGATGCGCACCGACGGGATGTCACCCAGCGTTGCATCGACTTCCGTCATGGCGTCCAAGAATCCCTGAGACGCGTTCGCATGCGCGATGCGTCCATGCGCGTTCAGAGCGACGATCGACGAGCGACCGTCCTCTGGGTTGGGACGGCGGTCCAGGTGGCCCCTGCCCTCGATTCGCTTCAAGGCGACGGAGACCGTGTTCGGGCGCATACCGCTCCACTGGGCGATTTCACCCGGTGTCGCCGGTGCCCAGCCGAGCAGCAGCGAATACAGGCCGAAGTCGTCCCCACTGAGACCTGCACCGGCGAGGGCCTCGTCGAGAAGGCCGGTCGTGATGTGGCTCAGAATCCAGATGTCGAACAGGACCGCGGTACGTCGCTCCGTCATGCCGTGACCGATGTGTGGCGGAGGTGCCGTACGGCCCATCGGCCGGCAATCACCGCCAGGCCGGTGAAGAGGGTGATACCCGCAAGCCAACCGGCGACCGTCTTCACGGTGGCTGCAATTCCCATGAGGTCGCCCCAGACGGGCGACGGTGATGCGAGCAGGTACATCCAGGCGATGGCATTCTCTGCGTAGTCCGCAAGCCCCCCGATGATCGGCACGATCGCGAGAAGAAGTGCCGGGCTTGTCGGTCCGGCCCAGCGTCGCATGACAACTCCGACGGCGACGAAGAGGAAGAACGCACTGATCGCCGGATAGACAAGGTCAACGATCTGCAGGGTCCGGTACGCATCAACGCCCGCTTCCCCGCAGTTCGACAGAAACGTGGTGACTTCGGCTGCTCCGTAGTGTGCTCTCATGTCGAGCGGTGTTGCGCCGCAGGCCGCTTGCGTCGAAGGGATAACGACGGCAAAGAGCCAAACGGCGAGAGGGGCGAACACCGCCGTAGCGATCACGAGGGTTCTGCCGCTGGCGAGGCCGGCAATTCGTGCGATGAGCCGTGGGATTCCGGATTCTTTCACTGATCCTCCTTCTGATGTCTCACCCACTATACATCAACAATCATATACCTATGGTATGTATGATGGATTTGTTCTGATGCCGCCGCACATCGCAAAGGTGTCGATAGGGGCGCCGGTGCAGGGGCCCGCGGCTCAACGACGCACGGGCAGGGCCGCCCGCCATACACTTGGCCTATGCATGCCATATCGGGTTCCGGCGGCGAGGACTCCCTCGCCAGCGTCGATCTGCTGTGGATTCCCCTCGGCGCGGGTGGCACCGGTTTCGTTCGGATGAACGGAAGCATCTACGAGGCACGGAAGGCTCGAACCGAACGACGGAAGCCGCTCCATCTCTACCACACCGCGCTCGAAGTCCACCTGCCCGAAGGACGCTTCATCATCGAGAACGCTTGGCCCAGCCCCGATCGCGACACGGCATCGCGCGGCGTGGTCGTCGAGGGTCCGGTCTTCGACCGCCGGATCGCACGCCTCCGGATGTTCCGCTACGAGGTACGCCGCTGGGAGGATGGTGTCATTGCGGACGCCGGCGAGGCGGCCGGAGGTCCGCAGAGGCTGAGCACCGATCTCGGGACGGCCCGACGGCTGGTCGCTGCCGTGTCGTCGGTGCCGGTGATGGTCTGGGGTCGCGACGAGTTGAGAACCGGCGAGATGTGGAACTCGAACTCGGTCATTTCGTGGTTGCTCGCCCGGGCCGACCTTGCCCCCCATCGGCTCCGCCCGCCGCCGGGAGGACGAGCACCGGGCTGGAACGCCGGCATCGCTGCGGCCCGTGCCGAAATCGGGTAGCGGCGCACGGATCGTGTCATCGGCAGTGCGTTGGGGCGCGGTCGGTGGTCGGTTCATCGGCCGGTGACCGGCGCCGCAACGACCAACCGAAAGCGCTGATGCGAAGGGCCTTCTCGCGACAGAAGCCGCTCGCTGAATCCCCATAACACCGGCGTAGGCGGTGAATCTCGGTATCGTCCGTGGCAGCGGTCCATCCGCACCTCACTTCCGTTCTCGGAGCCGCCGAATTGGCACCCGGTTTCCCTGCCTAGACGAGTGATCGTCACCTGCTCGCCGTCCCGGCGACCCCCATCCCTGGAGGATGTTATGGAAATCGGTCTGCGCGACGCCTCAATCTGCTTTGTCAGCACGTATCCGCCGACCGTGTGCGGCTTGGCCTCCTTCACGGCCTCGCTCTCCAACGCCGTCGCCGGCAGCCGCGGCACCCGAGCCGGTCTCGGCGTGGTTGACCTCGTCAACGGGCCCCTTCGATCACCGGGGCCGGATGTCGCATACGGTCATCAAGTCGGCAATGCCGCCTCACTCCGGAAGGCGATACGCGTGTTGAACTCGTACGACACCGTTTCGATTCAGCACGAGTTCGGGATCTTCGGCGGACCCGACGGCGAAGAGGTCCTCGATCTCGTCTCGGGTCTCGACGTGCCCTCGGCCGTGACGTTCCACACCGTGCTCGAACGACCCCACACCGCACCAGCGGATGATCATCGATCGTCTCGCAGAGATGGCGGATCGCCTCGTTGTCATGAGCCAGACGGCCGCGGAGCGGCTGATCCTGCGCTACGGGGTCGACGCGGAACGCATCGATGTGATCCCCCACGGGGCCGACACACGCTTCGCCGGCCCTTCCCTGGTCTCGGGCGACCGCCCCCTCGTCCTCACGTGGGGGCTCATCGGCCCGGGCAAGGGCTTGGAGTCGGTGGTCGAAGCCTTCGCCGGGCTGGTGGACCTCGACCCCCGTCCGCGGTATCTGATCGCCGGGGCCACTCATCCAAATGTGCGCGCGGACTCGGGGGAATCCTATCGAGAGGGCCTGATCTCGTTGGTCCACCGCTTCGGAGTAGAGGACCTGGTCGAGTTCGACGATCGCTATCTCGATCGGGCAAGCCTTGCCCGATTGGTACGCAGCGCTGATCTTGTGGTGCTCCCCTACTCATCGGTCGAGCAAGTGACCTCCGGCGTTCTCGTGGAAGCGATCGCAGCCTCCAAACCAGTGATCGCCACCCAATTCCCTCACGCCGTGGAGCTGCTCTCCGGAGGGGCCGGTATCACCGTTCCCCACGGCGACCCCGCGGCGCTGAGCGGGGCGCTCCGACGCCTCTTGACCGATCGACGATTGACTTCGCATATGGCCCGCCAAGCACGCCAGATTGCCGATGGGTGGTTCTGGCCGACTATCGGCGAACGATTCGGATCGATGATGTCCGACCTCGGACGCGGACGACCACATCATTGAACCGATGCCCTCGTTGGAGGTCGCTCGTGTCGCCGGATGAACGCGCTGCGACGGCCGGTCGACCGTCCGGCTCTTCGTTCGCGGCCGCCGGGTCAGAGCTGCCGCTCCCGGAGTACTCGCACCTGCGCCGGCTCACCAACGCCACCGGGCTCTGGGAACACGCCCGATTGTTGGACCCGCGCATCGAGCATGGGTTCTGCACCGACGACAACGCGCGCGGCCTCCTGGTGGTATCGCATCCGGCCTCGCCATCACCCGAACTGGAGGAGCTCGGCGCCATCTACCTCCGCTTTGTGCTCGATGCTCGCACCGGCTCAGGTCATTTCCACAACCGTCGCGGCGCCGACGGCGCCTGGACCGACGAAGTCGGCAGTGACGACAGCCAGGGTCGAGCGTGGTGGGGACTTGGGGCCGTCGCCAATTCAGGTCTGGCGCCATGGATGCGGAAGGCGGCTCTCGACGCGTTTGCGTCGTCTGGCTCGTTCGAGTCAACGCATCTGCGCTCGAATGCGTACGCGACCCTCGGTGCCGCCCAGGTACTCGCGGTCGATCCTGGCAACGCCTCAGCCGCCGAACTCCTCGAGCGTACCTCCGGGCTGATCGCCGCCGCCGCCAGCGGGAGAATCCCCTGGCCGGAAGATCGCCTCACCTACGACAACGCTCGCCTACCCGAAGCCCTGTTGGCGGCGGGAACGGCTCGCGGTGACCGTCACCTGGTCTCGGTCGGTATCCGACTCCTGGAATGGCTGGTGCGAGCCGAGACCAACGACGACCACTTCAGCTTCACACCGGCAGGCGGTTGGGCACCCGGCGGCCCGCGCCCGGGGTTCGACCAGCAACCGATCGAGGCCGCAGCGATGGCCGAAGCCTGCTACCGGGCGTGGACCATCACGAGCAAACCGGTATGGAGAGCGCGAGCCCTCGACGCCGCCCGGTGGTTCGTGGGACGCAATGACATCGGCATGGTGCTCTACGACTCCGAGACCGGAGGAACCTGCGACGGCCTGATGGAACACTCGGTCAACGAGAACCGGGGAGCCGAGTCGACACTCGCCGGCATCACCGCACTCCAGATTGCCGCGCTGTGCTCGACCGAAGACCTCGGGACCGCAGCCTACTGATGTCCTCCATCCCGGTCACTCGCCTGCCTCTGCGACTCGCACCTGATGCCCGGCGGCTCATCACGAAGCCGTTTCTCTCGGTCGACGATGTCCCGGCCGAAGGAAAGACCCGTGTCGAGCAGCTGATCGGTCGGATCCTCGACCTGTCCCATGACGAGGTCGAGGCCACGCTCGACGAGCTTCGCCGGAACTTCCAGCAACGGCACGCCGACCTCGACGCCGTCTTCGAGCGTGGGTTCCTGGCGGTGGCGCAGTCGGTTCCCGACGCCGCAGATCTTCCCGACGACATGCGGCGGCTCGTCGGCGCATACTTCATGCACGAATACTCGCTCGAGGGTGCCGCACTCACCAACCCTTCGATCGTGGCTCATCCCGACCAAACCGGCGTACCCGACGCTCGCTTCGGGTCATCATCAGTCTTCGATCGATCGGCGAAGGCCACGTCTCCTCGATCGAGTTCCGAACGGGGCGTGGTCGGGCCGGGCGGAGACATCGAGGTCGAGCCGCCGGGAGTGCCGATGACCGGACATCGCCAGTCCCCCACGTTCGACAAGCCACTGTTCACCGCAAAGCTGGCGGAGATGGGCGCGACCGATGATCTCGCGCTCCGAACGCTGTCCTCCCTCGAGGATCAATTCACGATGGCGGACCTCGACGGTGCACTCGCCGACCTCGCCAGACACGAAGCCGCGTCGAACGCCGTTCAGCACGTCACGCAAGTGATGCACTGGCTGGCCTCGTCCAACTACAAGGTCGCGTTCCCTCCGGAATCCGAACTGTCTCAGCGGGTGCTCTTCCCCAACGGACCGTCGGAGAGCCGCGGGATGGAAGACGCCAGGTTGGTGCGATTCGTCGAGCGCCGACGGCTCGGTCGTCTACTACGCGCCGTACACGGCATACGACGGCTTCAACATCCTCCCCCAACTCATCCAGACGACCGACTTCAGGACCTTCCGGATCGCCACGCTCAACGGACCGGCCGCCGCCAACAAGGGCATCGCCATCTTCCCCCGCCCCATCGCCGGACGGTATGCCGCTCTTGGCAGATCCGACGGCGAGAACAACTACCTGATGCTGTCCGATCACATCCGCTTCTGGCACGAGGCTGAACGGATCCAGGTGCCGACCCGACCGTGGGAGCTGATGCAGATCGGCAACGCGGGGCCGCCCCTCGAGACCGAGGCGGGATGGCTCGTGGTCACCCATGGTGTCGGCCCCATGCGGCGGTACGCGCTCGGTGCCATCTTGCTCGACCTCGACGATCCGAGTCGGGTCATCGGGCACCTCCGTGACCCGTTCCTGGTTCCAAACGAGCAGGAGCGCGACGGATACGTTCCGAACGTCGTCTACTCGTGTGGATCGATCATTCACAACAACCATCTGGTGATTGCCTACGGGGCCTCCGACACATCGACCGGCTTCGCCACGGTCCCGGTCGATGCGTTGCTGTCTGCGTTGACCTAGCTCCGACCGTGCCGCTCAGCCCGTGGCGAGGATTCGGTGGTAGAGCGCCAGGTAGTCGTCCACCATCCGTGCCGCGTCGAACCGTCCCTCGATCGAACGGCGAACGCCCAGCCGGTCGAGGTGGCCGACGTCACGAACCGCGTCAACCGCTTCGTCAATCGTCGACACCAGGTACCCGTTGATTCCCGACTCGGATGATCTCCGGCATCGAGCCCCGCGCATAGGCGACCACGGGCGTCCCACAGGCCATTGCTTCCACCACGCTGAAGCCGAACGGTTCGTCGAAGTCGATCAGATGCAGGAGCGCCCCGGCACTGCCGAGGACTTCCTGGCGACGGTCTGGTCCAACGGGCCCCAGGTAGATGACCCGATCTCCGTCGACATGCGGCTCGACCTCGGTTGCGAAGTACCCGTGATCCTGGACGATCCCGGCGATCACCAACGGCATCCCCGCTCGTTTGGCCACCTCGATCGCGACAGCGGTCCCCTTGTCGGGGTGGATCCGACCAAAGAAGACCAAGGAATCTCCGCCCGGGCCGACCTCGAAGGACCCGATATCGATACCGTGGTGAATCGTGGCTGCATACGGAAGCGCCGGATGGCGGTCGGCGTCGCTGATCGCCACGTACTGGACGCGATCGGCGTATTCGAGATATGCGGGCAAGGTGGCGTCGTTCGCGAATCCGTGGATGGTGGTGATCACCGGCGTGTCGACGAGCCGCGTGTAGGTGAGCGGGAGGAAGTCGAAACTGTTGTGGATCAGATCAAACTCGGCGGCACGTTCGAACAGGGCGGCGATGTGCAGTGCTTCCCAGGTCTTGGCGTCGAGCGTACGGTCTTCCGAGTACCCGGTGGGTGCAACGCCCACCAGCCGGGCCGACGTAATGGAATCGGCGGTAGCGAACAGCGTCACGTCGACATCCCGGGCAACCAACCCTTCAGTCAGCAGCGAGGCGAACTGCTCCCACGGCCCATAGTGCCGCGGAGGGACACGCCACGAGATGGGGGCAAGTACCGCGACACGAAGCCGGTCTGAGTCGGGACCGCGTACATCGGGCACGTGCTTCGCTGCGCTCAGCGGCCGAAGACCCGGGTTTCGGACTGGCTCGCCATACTCTCGGCAGCCAATCTCTTCGCCCTCATCTCGAGGCGTTCCTCGTTGAGGTGCTTCGCGGCCACCTCTTTGGTGTTCCTGCCGCCCTTGTCCTTGGTTGCCATCAGTGCCTCCCGGCCGGCAACCTGAGGCGATCGCCATACTTCATTGTCTCACACACTGCAGCCCTGCCTCGGCTTCGACGAACCAGCCACGCAACGACCCACGCTCCGCGAGACGCCGTGTTCCACTCAAGTGAGCTGGAATTCCACCAGCGGCGCACCGTCAACCCACTGCGGGAGGATGTGCTGAGCCTTCTCTGGCTCGTTCCCCCAACCGTCGGTGAGGATTCTGTACAGGACTTCAGCGCGCTCGTCCGGATCTGTGATCTCGGCCGCCGTGGCGGCGAGGTCTGCGACAACTCCGTTCTTGAGATGCACGGTGAATCCCGAATTGGCCTTCAGGTTGGCGAGCCAGTCACGTTTGGTCCCGGGTCGGCCCGTGATGTAGTAGCTCCCGTCGAGGGCGTGGAAGTTGATCTCGACCCTTCGCGGCAAGCCGCTTCTCGCTCCGACGGTGGTGATGTCGATGACGCCGCCCCGTTGGAGGGCGTCAGTGATTGGGGAGTCCACAGGCGTGGCAACCCGCACTTCAACAGGCGTATTCCGTCTCTACGCCTGGTCCGTACCCGTTCAGACCTGCATGAGTGCGGCGCAGGATGGCCGTGTGAGGTCGAGCGTCAAGTCGGATCATGGGTTCCGGTAGAGGCGTGGGTCGTTTGGGCAGAGCCAGCGAGGCATGTCCCAAGCTCCCATCACCTATTTGGTCTGCGCGGTGCGCTCTCCCGGCGGCACAGGTCGGCCCGCGTTGTGCTCCCGCGTCGAGGGCGTGAAGCGAGAAGTGAGGTCTCCGTTGGCCGATCGCTTCAAAACGGTCATCGTGGGCGCATCGCGAACGCAGCGATGCTCATGATGCGAGGCATTACAGATCTTTACAAAATGTCTTGACACCTAGTCTGACTATGTGTAGGTTCTCTAGGTATGAGAGGGCAGGCGCTGAAAGGACATCTCGATCTACTGCTGTTGGCCATCCTGGCGGATGGTGCATGGCACGGGTACGCGATCATCGACGAACTGCGGGAACGCAGCGATGAAGCGTTCGATCTTCCCGAGGGAACGGTCTACCCGGCCTTGCATCGACTCCAAAAGGGCGGATATCTCAGCAGCGAGTGGACCGAGGTGCATGGAAGACGGAGACGTACCTACCGGCTGACGGAGAAGGGTCGGGGTGCGCTCGGTGAGCAGCGTTTGGCATGGGATGAGTTCACGGACGCCGTCGCCAGTGTGTTGAAGGGAGTCCCGTGGCCCGATACACCCTGATCGACGGGTACCTCGACACGATGCGCAGCGAGATTCGCTGGCGACGTGACCTCGACGACCTCGTATCCGAGATGGAGGACCATCTGTATTCGACCGTCGAGCATCTCCTCGCACGAGGTGTCGAGTCGAGCGCCGCACAGCAAGCAACCCTGGATCGCTTCGGTGAACCCGAAGCCGTCGCAGCCGTGTACGCCTCCACCAACTCAGGAGGAATAGCAGTGCCCACTCAATCGACCCGACGCGCAGGGACCCTTGCGCTCATATCCGCGGCCTTCTGGCTCGCAGCCATGATCACCTATTGGTCGGGCAGCGGCTTCGACGACTGGAGCCAGGCCATCTATCTGCTCTTCAGCGCAGAAATCCTCATCGCAGGTGTCCTTGGACTCCTGGCAATGGTCGGGGTGAGTCAGAGACTTGGCGGTCTCGGCGTGGCCGGCATGATCGGTCTCGGGATCATCGCGCTCGGTGTGGTCGCAAGCATCATCGCTTGGTCAGTCCCCCTCTGGATGGGCTTGCAGGGAATCGGCCTCCTCGTAGTCGGCCTCGCAGTGCTCCGCACCGACCTGGCACCCAAGCTGAGCACCCTGTTGACGTCGACAGGATTCATTGTTGGGGTCATCACCTTCCTCGTGTTGACCGAATTGGGAGTCGGTACTCCAGACTCGTACGGGGACTATCCCGTCGCATGGAACGTCGCCACCGGGATCGGCATCGCGATCGTCTCGCTCGGCCTGATCGGCTTGGGCGTTTGGCTCCGCAGCGAAGAACCCGTCGAAATCGAACCCACCCCGGTACCCGCATAGATCAACGCCGCGCCCTCAGCGCCAACACCGGGTGGACAACCACCCGGTCGCGGCGCGCTCGACGAACCACATACCGTCCAAATCGCACACATGGGCAGCCCTCCACGGTCGCGTCGCTCCATCCCTGTCGTCGGATAGCCGTTCCCGGTACCGTCGGTGACATCGTGTTCGTGTCCGACCCGTCGGCGTCTGAGTCCGACGGATCTGCCCGAAACTGACAGATCAACCGGTTTGAGGCGTGGAGGTTGGTTCATCCGCGAGGATGTAGAGCCCGACGGGATCTGCGACGTTCTTCAGGGTCCGCTCACCGACGAAGGTGGCGCGGAAGCCTTCCTTGTTCTTCACATTGTCGTAGACGGCCTTGGTGAATCCGATTTCGCCCGCGTTCACCTCCGATTGGATGCGGGCGGCGATGTTGACCCCGTCGCCGTGCACATCGCCGTCTGCGAGGACGACCTCCCCGAGGTGAATGCCGATCCTGACTTCGAAGCGACCGTCGCGATGGACCGCGGCTTGGATCTCCTGCGCGCAGGCGACCGCGCTCGACACAGAATCGAAGCTGGCCAGAACACCGTCGCCGAGCTTCTTGAGGAGGGTTCCGTTGTTGTCGGATATGGCGGCACCGTGGATCTCGTCATTCGCAGCGATGATTCTGAGTGTTGCCCCCTCGTCGGCCCCCATCAGTGCGGTGTAGCCGACGATGTCGGAGAACACGATGGCCGCAAGCCTGCGAGCCGGACCCTTCTGAGTCGGGGTTCGAATCGCTTCGTCGAGGTAGTGGCGCTTTCCCCGTTGGGCGTTCTGGTATTCGTCGGGAGACAGGATGTTCTCATCGAGTTCGAAATCGGTGCGTAGGAGGTTGTCGACGAACGCGTCGAGGCGAGCTCCGCCGTCTGCGGCGACGTCGCGGATGAAGTGGGTGTCGATGTTGATACAGACCGCACCGACGAGTCCATACTCGGCCCGGAAGATCGGGACGGTGGTGCACTTGAACTGGCGCGAGCCGATGTTCAGTTCGTAGTTGACCTTGTCGGTGCCCTGCTGGCGCCGTGTCTTCAGGTCGAGGACGAGGTTCGTTGCACCGCTCCCGACACTGCGTCCTGTGACTTCGCCGTTCTCGATGGCAACGAGTGATCGTGACGGGTTGACCAGATTGTGGAGGAGGATCTCGATTCCGGTATTGGGGAACGAACGCCCGAGCTGATGCACGATCCGCGCGTAGTTCTCGAGGAACAGCGTGTTGTCGTTCACCACGTCGTCGCCTCGGTAGCGCGCGTACAGCTCCTTGTAGTTGTGGAGCCACTCGGTGGAAAACGTGTCTCGGACCAGGTTCTGCTCGCCGATGACGATCAGCTCTCTGGCCGCACGCTCGTTCTGTTCGCCAAGCAAGTGCGCGACCGCCCGGTCGAACGCGGCCGGATCGAATTCGACGTGTCCCCGTTCGTTGACGACGAACGGGTAGAACTCGTACTCCTCGAGACGGCGTTGAGTCGCGCCTGGTTGCGGTGACGGCCCTCGCATCCTTCGACCGAGGAGGTACGCCCCGGCGCCGACCACAACGACGACCACTATGAATATGAACACGCTCTGAGGCATGGACCGCCACTCCGATTGCCAATCCCACCACGGAACCTACACGAGGCCCCACCGCTCCGGGCACCCGACGGTTGTAGAGTCCGGGCATGGAGCGAGTCTCGATCACCGTAGGTGAGTTCACCTTCGAGGGCGTTTTCGAATCCGATGATGCTCCCGAGACGTGTGCGTGGTTCGTCAGGAATCTCCCGTTCACCGGCAAGATCATCCATGCCCGTTGGAGCGGTGAGGCGGCATGGATTCCGCTCGGTGACCTCGCGTCCGGCCTCGGATACGAGAACCACACCACGCACCCATCGCGAGGCGACATCCTGTTCTATCCCGGCGGCATCTCCGAGACCGAGATCCTGATCGTCTACGGAAGTGCGTCGTTCGCATCGAAGATGGGCGCCCTAGCCGGCAACCACTTCATCACGATCACCGAGGGCCGCGAGCAACTCGCCGAGTTCGGCGAATACGTCCTGTGGGACGGTGCACAGGACATCAGGTTCTCCTCGATCCCCTGAACGTCCGATCCGCTCTTCACCCCGCTCGGCGCGAATCCGCGGTCGCGCGGTTCTTGGTGTGGACGTGTCCTGACCCGCCCACATCCCGCAACAAGCGGGCGCAGGGCGGTCGTCCCTACGCGAGGCAAAGCGAGGTGCTCGCACCGCTCGAGACACGCGACGACCGCTCGTCTATGGCACACTGTGGAGCGGACGGGGAGCTCATGGAGCAGACGTCTGACCAAGCCCCGCCGGACGGCAATGTCGAGCCACAGCGGCCGGCGGGGTGGAGACGGTGGAAGCCGTCGGAGACGACGGCATGGATTCTCGTCGTCGTCATGCCCATCGCCCTGTTCGTGTTCACCCAGCTCGACGTCGTCCAGAACGCACGGGGATGGTTCGTTCGGGACCTGACCGACTGGGACCTTGGCAAGAAGGACGTCGTCGCCGACATCGTCGCCCCGGTCTGGGTCGTGTCGATCGTGGCGGTAGCCGCTCTCGGGCGCCGCATGCTGCGGTACTACGCCGATTCGCCCTCACCGCCAGAAGCCACGCCGGTCCCGATCCTCACCCCGAGCAGGGTCTACGCCTCGACCTGGATCGCGACCGCGGGCGCCGTCGTCATCGTCCTCATGTCGTGGTCGCGGGAGTGGGGGCGGTCCGGCGAACAACCCGACACCTTCTGGTACGTCCTCACGATCCTGTTCGTGCTCGCGATGCTGTTCATCCCCGTGTGGTGGGAGCGGCGCGACCTCTTCGCCGACGTCCACGATGCCATCGCCCAATCGAATGCCGCCCGCCGCACCGGCGTCTACCTCTTCGGGTCGGACGGCGGTGGCAGGCAACGGTGGCTCATCCTCTTCAGCTTCGCCGCCCTCACGGCGTTCATCGTGTACACCGTGCTCAACCAGTTCGACGCACTCCTCAAGGGCATGCACCCCTCCGGCGGAACCTCCGTGGGGATGAACGGCCTCGCTTCGGTGTTCGAGTTCGACCTCAGCCAGAAACCCGACCAGATCATCGAGCGGGTCGGAAGCTGGGTCGCCTACGCGGCCGACGTGGGTCCGGGGTTCGCCACGGGCTACGCCGTGGCTACCGGCTACCTGGTGCTCGACAGTCTCGTGATGATCCCTGCGTACACCATCTGCATCGGGATCCTCCTTCTCCACGTGCGTCGCACACCGCCGGCCAACCTCTCGAGCGAGGCCGCGGGGAGCTACTCGCTCATCAACGGCGTGGGATTCCTCGGCCTCGGGTTGCTCGTCATCGCCGACCTGTTCGAGAACCTCATGACCTGGGTCGTCATCGACAGCGCCTGGTCCACACCCGCAACGCTCGGAAGCTGGACGGTGCGCCTCATGTGGTTCGCGGCGCTGTTCCGCACGGCGGCCGTATTCCTCCTCATCTCGGTCGCGGTGTTGTCCCTCGCATTCCGTGCGTCGCGGTATCGATGGTTGGGTGACGCCCTTGTGTCGGTGCGCGGCCAGATCCTCGTCGTCGTGTTCGTCGCTGCCGTGCTCGGCATGGCCCAAATGGAGGACGTCGTCCGGCGCTGGACGGTATCGGTTGCCTTCGTCACGGTCGCCATTGCCACCGCACTCGCCGTTCTCGTCCAATGGACATCGGCGTCCGCCTTCGCACGGATCCGCGACGAGGAGGTTGCCGTCGAATCCGGTGACGCCCCGCAACCGGCGCGCGTGCGACTCCCGTGGAGGGCTGCACCAACACCACTGCGCACGGTCGTTGTCGCCGGCATCTTCGGCATCGCCGCTGCGCAGGTGATCCTCGTGGGAACCGTCGGCCTGCCCGTTGGGCTCGGACTCGTGGTGCCGTCGGCCATGATCGCCATCGTTTGGATGTTCGGGATTCCGCTCCCGGATGCGCTGTTCCGGCGAGGTGACCGCAGCATCGATCCGACGATCGAACGTTGGTTCCCGAAGGTGCTGGGCGCCGCCATCTACGTCACCCTCGGCATCGTCGTCATCCGCGCCGCTGCGACCCAGCTCGTGTTCGCACGCCACGTCGACCTCTGGCTCCTCTTCGGGCTCGTGCCCCTCCTCCTGGGC
This sequence comes from uncultured Actinomycetota bacterium, assembly GCA_963700375.1. GTDB lineage: Bacteria > Actinomycetota > Acidimicrobiia > Spongiisociales > UBA5794 > JAHEEL01. Next base: position 511,761 of record CAVOXF010000002.1, on the reverse strand, counting down.
ACCTATCGGATCCACACCAAGACCTGGTCCACCATGGGGGGCCTCGAACTCATCGTTCTCTCGGGGGTTTCGCTGTTCGGCGTGGCACTGTGGATCGACCGGGGCGACCCCGAGCTGTCGCCCGTGGCTCTCATCTTCCTCGGGCTCCTCATCACGTACGGCGCCATGCCGTTCTACTACTCATACGACGCTGCTTCGCTCCCGAGCAGATTCGTGCGCAACCGCATGCCGGGCCTCCGCGTCCAGCCGTTGATCATCGCCGGGGGGACGATCGCCCTCATCACCAGCCTGGCGATCGTGATCCGACCGCTCTTGGTGCCCGCCCGGATCGGCACCGTTGCCGTGGTGCTCCTCGGGTCGATGCTCTTGGCCGGATTCGCTGCCATCGCTGTTGCGTATGCCGAAGGGACCCGGCCCCCGAAGATCGTTGCCGCGTTCGGTCTCAAACGCATGCCGGTCTTCATCTTCATGTTCGTGTGGGTCGCTCTGGCGGGCGTAGCAGCAACCGGCGCCAGCAACGAAGTGGCCATCCACGAACGGACCGGCTCGACCGAGCCGGGCAGCGTCGTCATCGACGATGTCTGGGACCGCTGGGTCTCGCGCAACACCACCGAGGTCGTCGAAGGCGAAGCGATCCCACTCGTGTTCATCGCCAGTTCCGGAGGCGGCATCCGTGCGGCGGCGTGGTCGTCGTACGTCATGGATTGCCTGTTCGTCGGCTCGATGGATGTCGACGCCTGTCGACCGGCCGAGGCGGGGGGCGACCCGGTTGTGTTGATGTCTGGTGTGTCCGGTGGCAGTCTCGGTCTCGCGGCCTGGACGTCCGCGGTGGTGGATCCAACGGTGACAACGCAGACCAATGACTGGGTGAAGGATCGCCTCGGCGACGACTACCTTGCCGGGGCCATGGCGTGGCTCCTCCTCGTGGACACGCCACGGAGCTTCCTGGGGTTCGGGCCCTCCATCCGTGACCGAGCGGAGATCATGGAACTCACCTGGGAGGCTTCATGGGATACCAACGGAGGCAGCTTGCTGTCGCTGGGTATGTTCGACCTGTGGGACCGCCATACCGACGTGCCGCTGATGGTGTTCAACGGGACCAGCGTCAACGATCCGTGCCGGTTCAACGCCTCAGTGCTATCTGCCACTGCCCACGATGCCGACGACACGTGCACCTCACTATCGGTGTTCGAGGGCCGCACGACACCTCTGCCGGGTGGTGCCGCGCTCGCCGCGACGAAGGACCTCGCCGACTACCTGTGCCCGGGACAGGACATCAAGGTCTCGACCGCAGCACTGATGTCTGCCCGATTCCCCGTGATCACGCCGTCAGCACGTATCGGCGGATCGCTCGTCGAATGTACGGACGACCCGATCAGCGCGTTCGTCGTCGACGGCGGGTACAACGAGGGCAGCGGCGCCGGCACAATCACCGAGTTGTGGCAACGTCTCGAGCCGAACATCGAAGCCTTCAACCAGGAACACGACGCGTGCATCGTCCCGTTCCTCATCCAGATCGACAACGGGTATGAGAATCCCGGCGCTGCTCCGGCCGGGTCGTCCCCAATCGAGGTACTCATCCCGATCCGAGCCCTGGTCGCGAGTCAGTTCGGACGCATCGCGAACGCTCGCGAACAGGCCGCTATCGAATTCGACCGCCCCTTCGATGTCGGGGGAAGGCATGTGGAGGTGACCGATCCATCCGGCACCCGCATCGTCAGCCGGTACGCACGCATCACGACACGGGCCCATCCCGGGGTCCAGGCGCCGCTCGGATGGACCCTGTCCAATGCATCGTTCGACGACCTACGCTCGCAACTGACGATCGAGGAAAACCGGGCAGAACTCGCCGAAATCCAACGTTGGCTGAACGAGCCGCTCACGTGCCGGGACCAGGGATAGGAGCGCCATGAACGCATACCTGGCCTACACGAAGAAGATCGCCAACGCCACGCCCCCCGATCGCAACCGGGTCGTCGACACGGTCAGGGCGGCGTCGATTCTCGTGGTCGTGCTCGGCCATTGGCTCGCCGCATCCATCTGGCTCCAGGCCAACGACGAGATCGCATTGATGAACTCCCTCGAGTGGATCCCGTACGCGGGCTGGGTGACGTGGATCGTCCAGGTGATGCCGATCTTCTTCGTCGTCGGGGGATACGCCAACGGACGGGCGCTCGCATCCCAAGCCGACACGTTCGAATACGGCGACTGGGTGACTCGCCGGGTGCGGCGCCTCTTCACCCCGGTCATACCCCTGCTCGTGGTGTGGACCATACTGATCGTCGCCGTCGGTCCCTTCCTGCCTTCCGACGTCGTACGCGCCGGGGCGATGTCGGCCACGGTGCCCGTGTGGTTCATTGCGGTGTACGTAGCCATCACGGCGATTGCGCCGGCCGCCTTCCGATGGTGGCGGTCGGTCGGCCTGTGGTCCGTCGCGATCCTCTCCGTATGTGCGATCGTCGTTGACTATCTCCGATTCGCGCTCGACGTCCCGGGGATCGGATGGGTGAACTTTCTGTTCGTGTGGCTGGCGGTGCACCAGCTCGGGTTCTGGTGGGCGGCGCGCGAGCGCGAGGACAGACCGGTCACCGTGGGAATGGGTTTGACGATCGCCGTCGTGTCGCTCGGCCTCCTCGTCGCCGTCACCTGGATCGGGTGGTACCCGGTTGCGATGGTTGGCGTGCCGGGGGCCGATGTCACAAACATGACGCCGCCGACCTTCGCCATCGCCCTCCTCGGCTTCATGCAGGCCGGCGTCATCTGGGCTGCGTCCGGTCCGATCGGCAGGTTCGCCCATCGCCCGGGGCCGTGGCATGGCGTGGTTGCCGTGTCGGGAGTCATGATGACGATCTACCTGTGGCACCTCACCGCGATGACCCTGGTCGCGTCGGTGTTCCTCTTCGCCTTCGACGGAGCGGCCTTCCGCATCGAACCCGGGACTACCACATGGTGGCTCACCCGCCCCATATGGCTCGCGGCCCTCGTCACCGTGACGCTCGCTCTCGTCGCCGTGTTCGCCCGGTTCGAATGGCGTGTCCGCGAGACTCCGCCGCCGGCCAGGACCGGATTCGTGATCGCAGGCGTATTGCTCGTAGCCGGCGCGGCAGCCGCCGTGTCGTACTTCGGCATCGCAGCCGCTGATGCCACAGTCAACTGGATCATCCCGATCGCTGCGTTCGTGGGGGCAGGCATCATGGGTGCCTACCCGGCCCGGCGCAGGAAGAAGGCCGACGCCGCGGACCTGGACGCCCCGATCAACAATGCCTGACGGTATCTACAGGAGGTGCACGACGAACGCAGACGCGAGGATGGCGGTGCTGTTCGTCGCGATGTGCACGATGATCGGTGCGACGATGCTGCCGGAATAGAGCCGAATCCATACGAACACCATGCCTGCGAGGAACGTGGAGAGCACCGCAGCGACCACCGGCTCCCACGATCCCCCGAAGACGTCCCCGATGGGGTTCGTCTCGATGGCGTCGAGCGCGGGGAGCACGTGCCACAGGCCAAACAGCACCGATGACCACAGCGCGGCGACCAGGGCCGAGGTTCGACGAGCGAGCATGCCGAAGACGATGCCGCGGAACAACACCTCCTCATACAGCGCCGTGCCGATCGGTACCCGGAACAGGGCGTGGTAGAGCGACAACCCGATTGTGCCCTCGACGATCCGATCGTCGCGAAACACGTCCCTGGCTGTGGGGACCATGACTGCAGCGACGAAGAACGCGACGATTGCGATACCGATGAGACCTCCAACCACCGATCCACGTCGCAGCCGATCCGCCGACATCCCCATCGCCACCCACGTTGTTCCGGCGACGCGAGCCAGCACGAGCGCGATGCCGAGGACCGCGAGATTGAACGGCACGTACCACGGTGGGGCCAGAACCTCGTTGACGATCACGTTGGCGACCAGCAGAAGGGCGACCACGCCCACGAAGGAGACGCCGACGGATTGGGGCCATTCGGGCAAGCTCCGCCACCGGGATGGTCGCCACAGGTCGAACCACGACGAATCAGTCCTCGCCCGAATCCTGCCGGCCTGTGTGGCTGTCACGGTTCCTCCGAACGCCCTCTCCGCGCTGTGTCGCGGGTTCCAAGTCTCCCACCAGGCCGCGGCCCGCGGGAGGGAATTGGCCAGCCCTCCGACACCGGAAGCAGGACGGCTCCGGTGGACGGGATCCGGCGCACCACGCAATTCCGTGGATTCGCCGCACCCCGATGGCTCTGCCGAGAGAACGCGACCGCTACAGACCGAGGTGCAGGCGAAGAGCTTCGTCGACTTCGAGCATCAGCTCGGCCGGCACGGTCCCGATCCGCTCGGCGACCCGGTCGACGGAGACCGCGCGGACCTGTTCTGCCTGGGCTTTGGAGTCCCGGGGCAGACCGGTCTCGGCGGCTGGCACACGACCGCGATGGCAGTCGGGTTGGGTGACGTCGATCCCCACCTGGACAACGTACGCCACGACCGGCACCGGTTCCAGAACCCCGAACGGCCGAGACTCAACGGAGGGGTATCACCTCGAAGCCGCCGTCTTCGCCGCGATCAACGACCACCACATGCTGATGGGTTTCGCTGCTCAAGGTCGAAACGACGTCGTCGACCGATGCCACCTTCACCGCCGCCGCGGCTGCCCGGAACACCCTGACTCGCAGGTCGGCCTCTCTCATCGCGCTCGAGAGTTCGGCCCCGTCCTCGGTGATGAGAATCACGTCCCGAACCGACACTTTGACAGGTGTGGGCGCCTCGGTGCGGTCGTCACGCATGACGGTGAAGTGGTACCACGCGACTGCCCCGGTGGTCGTCAGGAGTGCAATCGGCACCGCCATATCGTCGAGCATCTCGGCACCGACGTTTCCATCGAGGATGGCCCGGACGAAGAGGTAGACGAGCACGATCAGGCTCACGAGTGCGACCAGGCCGGTGATGCCGAGCACGGAAAAGACGTAGATCCGTCTGATGGTGGCCTGAACCTCATCGGCTCCATGTCGTTTGCGCGCCCTCTGAGCACGCGCCCAGTACACGCCCCACAGCGGTGCGCCGACGATGAGGAGGGTCAGGGCGACCGCAATTGCGCTGCGGTCCGATCCGGTGATCTCGGTCCCGACGACCGCCCACACGGCGTACGTGACGAGCGTCGCGATGCCGCCTGCGGTCACCGCGAGGCCGACCGCCGCGAGGAGATAGTCATAGAGCCGGTCGACGTCGGTTCGCGCTCGTGCGGGTCCGCGGTCGAAAACAGACCGGTGGTAGACCCAGTTGGCAACGCCGACGGCGGCCACCCCCAGCGCCGCCGGAACGACTTCGAAGTGGGTGGCCGCGGATCCCGAGGGGTCGGCCACGAGCCAGTCCAGCACGTTGAAGAGGGCGGTCCCAATCCCGGCCGCAGCCATGACAACGCCGCTGAGCACGCCTGCAAACAGGACGTAGGCGATCCACAAGAAACTCCGCTCCTCGTGAAGGGTCGCACGCAGCCAATACCATGCCCACACCGCGGCCCCAACGGCACAGGCGACGAGCGGCCGCACGATCTTCCCGGTTGTCGAACCAACCACGTTGATATCGAACACGGCGTCGTAGATCACGACCAGGACGCTCACGGCACTGACGGCGCCGCCGGCGACCATCGTCGCGAGGCCTACGAACGACCCCAAGATGTGCTCGAACGAAAGATCGGGAGCGTATTCCTCACGGGTCGCGATCCACGAGTGGGCGGTCCACACCGCGCCCCAGATCACCACGGTCGCCAGAACGGCCCAGTCGATTCCTTCGCCGGCCAACAGGTTGCCGAAAAGCTCAATCGACTGGGCGACGGTCACCACCAGGGAACCGAACAGCACCAGCGTGAGATAGATGGCCCAACCGGCTGAGCGGACTTCTGCGGGATCGTCGCGAAGCCGCCGCCGTGTGTAGAGAGCGAGGGCGATGAAGGCGGGCAGGCCGACGACCAAGAACGAGATCGACCGGGCAACCGCCCCGGTATCCCTCGTGATCTGCTGTGACGAGTTCACCACCTCGGAGAACAACCCAGCCAGCCCGACACAGGACAACACCAGGGTCACCAACAATGCGAGGTACTGGAAGACGTCCCGCACGGCGGCGCCCGCTCCTTCACCGTTTGTTCGGTCATGTCCACTGGCCAGGCGGACGACCAGCACAACGAGTCCGATGAGAACCAGAAGGGGTATGAGTCCCGCGAACACGATCACATCTCCTCGCAGTAGATGGGCCACGGAACCTCGGCGATCAGCCAGTCGTCGCCGACCCGCTCCACGACCATGGCTTCCTCGAACGTGTACGAATCGCCAAACAATCCCGGACCGGAACCTTCCGTGATCTCAACGTTCACGAACATTCGATCGCCGCTTGGTTCGGTGTCGGTGATCACAACCCGAAAGCTGTCGGGAGCGTCCCGAATCTGAAACAAGTCGGCGCCGCACCGTTCCACGAGGTCCGGGGTCATGAGGCGTGCCGCTTCGGCCCGATTCCCACCGATGACCGCCTGAAAGTAGCCCTGAACCGTCGCCTCAGGTGTTCCGGGATCGAACTCATCCGGAGGTTGCAGCGCCAGCACGACGGCGACGACGATCAGCACTCCGACCAGTGCGCCGATGATCCCAAGGACGATCCCGCTGCGTGTGACGCCCTTCATCGCGATAGTGTCGTCCTCACCGACCCACGCGTCTAGGGGTACTCAGCAGTCGAGTGCTCGCACGGAGACATCGACGTGAAGCTTGGCGTGACCCGCATACTCATGTGCCTCGTCGAGCGAGTCGGAATTGAGCGTGAAGGTGGCCCAGCCGACGATGCGCATCGGATGGCTCGCCAATGTCGGCATCGTGTTGTTGTCGGGCCGCCACGCATCGATCGTGTCCAGCATCCCGCCCCACTCTGCCTCCGGGTCGTCCCAACTCCCCCCGAGTACGTCGGCGGCGATGCAGGCGTTCGCAGCGAGCGGTACGGCAAGACCTGTGGGCGTACCGTCCAATCCGGAGAGGAGGCCCACGGCGGACTCTCCGCTGATCACTCCGTCACCGTTGCGATCGCCGTAGTCCGGCCCGTTCGGTCCGACGATGAGATTCGCAGCCACCTCGGCTGCCTCCCGGGCAGCGGCCAACGTCGAAGTGGAGGTGGTATTCGGCACCGCACGAGCTGCCGTCGACCGTGCCGTTTCGGCAGACTGCGCTGTGGAGGACGCAGCAGCCAACATCATCAGCATGGCGGCTGGAAGAGTGAGTCCCTTCATCGCCATCGACGATATGACGGTGACGCGGTTGAGGCAGATGAACAATCCGTGAGCAGAAGCTGCCATGTCGACGGCCACTGCATCGCCCCGTCGAGTGCTGGGCGCGCCCCCGTTTCGTCGGCGGCTCATGAGAACCCGCCCGTCGGTGGTATCGCCGACCGGTCGGTACCGACCAGGAATAGTCACCCATGTAGTCACTTCGAGCGCGTACGGTGAAGCAGGCTTAGTGACGGAGACAACGAAGGCAGCCGTACCGAGGGAAAGGGAGGCTGCAGGTACACCGTTGAGTCCGATCACATCGCTCCTCAGGCGCCGCACCAATCGCCCCGCGCACCACGACCGGGTATCCACCTCGGTCACCCGCAGGGCGAGGCTCCATTGAGGGAGGAACAGGGGAGGGCACCACCATGCCAACACCAGGCCAAGAACTTGCAAGTATCGACTTCGAGTCGATGATCGGCGGACCGCTGATCGCGGTCATCCACGCCCAGGCCCAAGCGGCCTTGTCGACCGTCAACTTCATCAAGGAGGTCGGATTCAAGGCCCCCGACGACGAACAAGAGGCCGGAAGTGACACCGAGACGAAAGATCCGATCTACGTCACGTTCACGTATTCGAAGGAGATCAGCCCCTACGTTCCGGCTGTTGTTGGGGACACGTCCGCGACACCGCCGATCCCCGCGTCAGCAGCCGTTGATGCGGTCTACCAGGATCAGAACCTCAAGGTTCCGATCCTCACGATGCTGCCGATTCCGTTCATCCGCATCGACGAAGCCACCGTGGACTTCAATGCGAAGATCAACTCGGTTGAGTACCGCAAGACGGTGACCGACCTCAAGATCAACGCGTCGACCGAGGCCAAGGCCGGCTGGTTCTTCGGTTCCGCCAAGCTCAAGGTCTCGACGGCGTATCAGCGCACATCAACGCAGGGCAACTCGGTGAATCGCACGTATTCGCTTGCGGTCCATGTGAAGGCCGTCCAGGACGAGATGCCCGCCGGGATGGAGAAGATCCTTGGAATCCTCGAGGATGCGATCACGTCCACGCCGGTCGCCGCCTAGGAACGCGAGCCGCACAGCGTTGGGAGGGACCATGACGAATCTGGGTGACTACTTGGGACAGTTGATGTCTGAGGTCGTGATTGCACGCGTGCAGGCCGACCTCGAGTCGGTCCGGGTGGCTGAGATGTACGCCAGCCACCCCCTCCTGCGCCATATGCCGGTACCGCGTGTTCGGCTGCCGGAGATCCAGATGGAGGTGCCCGTCGTCATCGACGGATCTGGAACTCCGGGGCCGAACGAATCCCCTCGCGGGGGAACCAGCATCGCTGAGGGCCGCAAGCAGTTCGACAAGGTGCTGGCGACCAACCTGCGGAACAACAAGGTGAGGCTCAGCGCGGACCAACGCGAGGCACTCGTCAAGGCTCTTGACTCCGAGGCCGAGCGGCTCGACCTGCCCGTCGAAGTGGCCGTGGACACGAACCGGTTGGCAGACCGGCTCACCGCGGCAGCTCTCCGCTCGCTCGGGGAATCACTCAGCGAAGAGAAGATCAGCGCCGTGAAGGCCGGGTTGGTGGACGATGCCAGACTCACGCTGCTTGCTGTGCGCACGGCGCCACCGCGGGTGTCGGCATCGGTGGAGACCAGCGCAGTCCGCGAGGCAGGTGCCGCGCACAACATCACCACGCTTCGGTTGACGATCCGCGAGGAGTCGATGGAGCTGACAACGATCGAGACCGACGGCGAGACGGTGACACGCCTCGTACCGGAGTAGACCGCAATGCTGCGCATCGTGAATCTCGAGGAGTTCGACCAACTCCTGTTTCGGGTGCCTTCACTCGTCAATGGTCTGGAGAGTCGAACCGCCGACGCACCCGGCGCTGTACGGGCTTGGCTCGTCGCCGTCGAGGGCGCACTGGGGAACAACCGCATGCCGCTCGCGGGCAGCATCGCCGGCCTGCGTGCCCGCCTCGACTCCGCTTCGAAGGGCGCTGTGCCCGACGGAGTCGTGATCATCGGTTCGGCGTCCCGGCGGAAGGTCCGGTACGCGGTCGCTGCCGAGGTGTTGCAGAACGCCGCAGACACGCTCGCCGCAGAACTGGAGGCCGATCGGGCGCGTATCGACGAGGCGGATCGGCTTGCACGCCAACTCGCTGTGGCCGCACAGGTGAAGGGCCTCGTCAATGGACCGCCGCCCCGCGCCGAGCATGCCGATGCGATTCAGGGCCTCTGGGCGGCGGTCCTGTCCGAGCCGGAGATCGGCGCAGGAGCCGTGCACCTGCTGAGTCTCGTCGGACCGAACGACGCGGTCGTTGTGCTCGACCGCGCGATCACCCGGGACATCTGGTCGGGCGCATCGTGAACGCTCCAGCAAGACACGGCCGGGTGATCGATCGAGACCCGGTGATTGCCCCAACCGGCGGAGGTGCAATCCGATAGGTTTGGGATCGTTCGGGATCGCCAACACCGGGATTCACAAGGAAGGGCGAGCCGTGACCACGCTCAACGACCCAGATTTCCAGGCCCAGGACTACCGCCAGACGAAACCCGAATTCAACGATGTCGGCATCAACCGTATCCCTGCGGGTGTCGTCGAACTCCGTGTGCACGGCGTAGCGGGCGGCACTCCCGAGCACAACCTCGGAGATCCGCATCCGATCAAGGTCAGCGGTGATGATCAGGCCGGGGTCTACCGGCGACGGACGAACCTGAACTCAGGGCCTCCGCGCACGGTCGAGGCCTACAACTGGTCGTCCATCAACTCCGGGCGGACCGCACGGGCGTTCTGGCTGGTGCTGTTCCCGTTCGCCGCCGTGAACCTCGCCGGCTGGCTTCTGCCCGCCGGCATGAAGGACCAGCGTACGCCGCCGGTGTCGGACACCGAGCCGGCGAACTCCTGGCAGAGATTCAAGGCTGCCCCGTGGAGTCCGTGGAACAACCGCCTACTGGCCCAGGCGTGTGTCCGCTGGATGGCGCTCGTGATCACAGCGATCGCCATGCTCGGAATAGCCGAGATCAGCGTCGACATCGTTGGGATACAGTGCGGCGCGGAGAACGCCTGCGAGCAACCTTGGTGGTTCGCGTGGTTCGAGCCGATCCGGACGTCATCGATCCTCGCCGGACAGCCGACTCGCTTCGCCATCGTCGGCACGCTCGTACCGCTGGCGGCACTCGGCGGGCTCTGGCTGCTCAGCAGGCAATCCTCCTCCTACGACCAATACGGCACCGATTCGCGAGACGACGGGTCGAACGAGACGAACGGATCAATCGGCAATCATGTCGACACCATCCGTCTCAATACGATCGACTTCTGGCAGTCCCCCGACTCGGCGTACATCCAGGGATGGCTCCACACGTCGGTTGCCCTGGCATCGCTCGCCGTGATGCTTGCCGCCTCCATGCGGGTACTGGCGCCGGACTCGCCGCACCGCGAGACGTTCCTCGTTCTGGCGGGGGCCGCGGTCCTGTGGCTCGTGGCGCTCGCGGCCCTCGTCATCATGGTCTCGTGGATGCGGCAGATTCCACGCTCCTGGCTTCGCAGGGCCGACTCGCCGAGGTGGCTCCCCCGGCGGACCTGGATACCGGCCCTCGTGCCGGGTCTCCTCCTGCTCTGGACCGCCACGCTCGGATGGGGTGCCGACGGCACGCTGAACACCGGGTCTCCCGTCCTCGAACCGATCCGGAACGGCCTCATCGCAGCCACTCTGATCGGAGGTCTGCTGATCCTCATACTGGCGCTGCTCGTCGGAGCGTGGCGAGCAATGGTCGCGGTCGTTGCGGTTGGGTTGCTGTGGTACTTCGTCCTCGCGTCCACCGGCCCGATCGTCGGCGTACCACCGTTCACCATGGGTGACGGCCCGCCGTGGGCCTGGCTGCTCGTTGAAGTGGAGACTGCCGTCGGCTTCCTCATCTTCGTGTGGTGGCGCTCCAACTCGCAGAACCCCCGGTGGTGGCGGACCGCGCCGTCACCAGCCGACGAGACCCACCGCCACGGCCTGTTGTGGATCGTGGGATCAGCCGGAATCCTTGCGGGGATCGGAATGGGGGCGGACGCCCGCGCGAGCGGCAATCACTGGGGAGTGTTCGCCGTCGCCGCGATCACCGTCCTGGTGTACCTGCTCGCGGCCTTCTCGATGCGTGCGTCGATCGGCCGGTCGAGGCGCCATCTCGATGCACCCGAACCCGGGACCATGCGTTCGGGCGCCACGTTTGTGATGGCGGCCGTCGCGATGGGTTCGATCCTTGCCATCGTGGCGAGTTCGACGGTGTGGGCCGCGAAGGCACTGGGAGACGCCGTGCCCCACTCGGGGTTCGTCCCCCAGAATGCCAGCCTGATCGCCTACCCGGCAGAGGCCGGATGGTTCGCCCTCGCCGCCTTCGTCGGCTTCGTGGTTCTCTTCGGAGTACTCGCAATCCGAATCGTCTCCCTGAGGTGGTTCCGATGGAGGAACGAGGTCGCCAAAGGAATCTGCAATGAATACGACGTCGTTTCGCCACCTTCGTTCAGCGACGATCCACCGGGGTGTGAGCCGCCCCGCACTCCCGACCTCCCGGGCGCGGGACCTCATGACGGCTGGCGCCTGAAGTTCGCCAAGCGGAGCCGCACACTGCGGTTGTGGGCGAACCTCATCGACGACATCGACTGGATCATCACATCGGCCGCGATGGCCACGCTCGCCACGCTCGGTGCCAGTGTTGTTGCCCGACTGCAAGACAGCCAACCCGGGGGACGCGTCAACGATGCAGTCGGCATAGCCACGGGGGTACTGACCCTCCTTGCGATTGCGGTGTTCTTCCTAGTCAGGTCCGCCCGCGACGACCGCCAGCTGCGGGGAACCATCGGAATCTTGTGGGAGGTCATGAGCTTCTTCCCCCGTCGGTTCCACCCGCTGGCACCGCCCTGCTACTCGGAGCGGACCGTAATCGAGCTGCGAAATCGGCTGATCGAGTACACGAGGTCCGACCATGACGGCGGAAGGATCCTCCTGGCTCACAGCCAGGGCACGATGCTGACCGCGTCGGCCCTGCTCAGCCTCAACGGTCCCCCACCAACGATCCCGGCACCCAGACAGGTTGTCCCGACAGGCTCGGAACTCGACGATCTCGCCTTCGTGACCTACGGATGCATGCTCGAGCGGTTGTTCGGGCGGGCGTGGCCGGACCAGCTCCAGAAGCAATTCCTCGTCGATCTGAAGGCGCGTCTCGAGCTCGGAGCCGATGGTCCGGGCCGATGGGCATCGTCTGCAACTCCCGACGTCTACCCGGAACCGGTCGGCCCACCGAGGTGGATGAACTTCGGCCGATACACGGACTACCTCGGCGGGCGCGTCTTCGCGGGCCTTCAGCCGAAGCCCTCGCCGAACCCGCAATACGACGAGTGGGATGCCGACACCCGGACCGACGACGTCATGTTCCAGGACCCGACCCGTCGCTGGCGTTTCATCGGAGAAACGACCGCTCCTCGTGCCTGGCTCCACTCGTTCAACTACGAGTCGGACACTGAAGACCCGCGCTTCCGTGCGCACGTGTGGGGGTGGGCGCGACGCCTCGACGCTCACGCGGCGCAACCGGCCGACGATTCATCGCTACCGGACTGATCACTGAGCGGTGATATGGATCACCCCAGGACCGACGTCCGGCCGGTACGCGGTCCTTCCGGCTTGGCCCACCTTCACGTATCGTCGATGAGTCCTAGCCGGCGACAACAGGAAGTGACGGGGATGCGCACGACTCTCGTGGTGGCGGTGGCCGCCGTATGTGTTGTCTCGGCGTGCACCTCCGGTTCGAGTGATACGACAGCTGCGGAACCGAATGCGAACATCACGACGGCCGAACCGACTTCCACATCAGAGGCGGTCGTCGCGACGGCCGCTCCCACGACCACGGTGGCGGCCACAGCGACCCCCGAAGCGCCCGCCGCGGGAACCGTCGACGATCCGGTGCCAGCCGGTGCGTGGGCCGCGGTAGGAACCATGTCCGCCGTCGTTGTGGCGAACGAGCCGGAGGCAACCGACGCGGTATCGAGTGAGAACGAGTTCAACGAAGAACCGGCACCCGGTAACCGGTTCGTGCTGTGGCGGGTCGCCGTGGCGAATGACGGCAATGGGCCGACACAGTTGTTCACCAATTTGTCGTTCTCGGTCGTTGGTCCGTCGGCGGCCGAGTACGACGCATCGGCATACTGCGGGTTCGTGCCCGACCAACTCGACGAGTTCCGCGATGTGTTCCCGGGCGGCACGATCGAGGGAAACCTCTGCTGGGAAGTGGCGGAGGAGGACGCCGAAGACCTGCTGCTGTTGGTCGACGCAGTGCTCACCACGGACGCCCCAATCGTCTTCGGCGCCGCAGGATCAACCGAGCCGGTCGACATCGACTACCCAACGCCCGGTGATCCCGATCCGAACGGTCCGGTCGGCACCCGCGGGAATCCCCATCCGATCGGTGACACCGTTTCGGTCGGCGAATGGGATGTCACGGTGACCGGAGCGATCCCCAACGCCACGGTTGACGTGCTCGACGAAGACCCGCTCAACGATGCACCAGCCGATGGGCGGCAGTACTTCATCGTCGGCGTCGAGGCGACGTACAACGGGAACTCGTCAGATCTCCTCGTCGTGTCGGCCTCGTTCAACACCGTCGGATCGCTCGGCGTTGCCTACACCGGCGCCGACTTCTGCGGGGTTCTGCCCGATGAACTCGATGTCTTCTCCGAGGTCTTCGCCGGGGGGACGGTGAGCGGCAACCTGTGTTGGTCGGTCAAGAGCGAGGAGGCCGACAACCTGTTGCTCTACGTCCAGGAGTCGGTCAGTCTCGACGAAGAACGCAACTTCTTCGCCGTGGGTTGATCGCCCAGCTCCGAAACGACCGGATCGGCGCGCCGGTTCGGGGTTCGTCTACGACGACCGGGGTACGCACGTCCTCAAGGGGGCTCCCGACGAATGGCGCGTGTTCGCAGTTAGCCGGCAGCCCCCGTCCTCCGCCGCCGAATCAGCGGCCTGATCGCGTCAAGGTTCACTCGCACGGTGCCGATGCACATTCCATAGAGGAAGCGAGAAGGATCGATGGAGACGAACCCCTGTCCGTCGTGCGGTCGAACGGATGGCCGCCATTCTCACCTTCGGCCGGGCGTCGGCTATCAGCCTGACGCCGGAGCCCTCAAGTGCGCGATCTGCTCGGGACCGCTCGCCGACCACACCATCAGTGACCACGCGTCGCGAGTTGCCGAACGTCTCGCGGCACTTGGGTTCCCCACGCCCGTCAACGTCGGGATGCCGTAGACAGGAACTCGCCAGGCAGAGCGCTCTAGAGCGAGTAGTCGCCGAAGCGACCCCAGGCCACGAACACAGCCATGGCGAACAGCACGCCGCTCACCGCCAGATTCTGCATCTCGCCGCGCCTGGCGTGAACGACGATCGCCCCAGCCTGGATCAGCGCCAGCCCCACCGCGGCCAGCGGCACCAATACGGGCGCGATACCGGTGAGTCCCGGCACGATCAGACCCACGGCGCCGAAGAGCTCGGCCACGCCGATCGCCTTGATGGTTCCTTCGGAGAAGTCGTCGACCCAGCCCATCTTCTCCGACAACACCGCTTTCGACGTGGACAGCTTCATGAAGCCTGCCATCAGGAAGGCGGCAGCGAGTAGGCCCTGCACGATCCAGAGTGCGGTGTTCATTGTCCATGTTCCCTTCGTATCACTTGTTGAACCGTCAACTTATCGAAGACGGTAAGCTGTTGACCGTTCAACTATTCCGTGTTCCGAAGGTGAGGGACGATGGCCAATACCGCACCGAGCAGCCTCTCCATGTCGGAGTTGCGCACATGGCGACGAGTCGGGGCCGGATTCTCCACACTCATGAGCACGTTTGATCGTCAACTCCGCGACTCCGCCGGTTTGAGCCTCGACGACTTCGGAATCCTCAGCCACGCTGGCGGCCACACCCGGCGATGCCATGCGCATGACCGAACTCGCCGAGCGCCTCTCCTTCTCCCCCAGTCGCCTCTCGCACGCCATCCAGCGGATGGAACAGCACGGATGGGTAACCAGGGACCGCATCACCGACGACCGACGAGGGCGCGCCGCACGCCTCACAGCGGCGGGCGACCGAGTTCTCCGGGCAGCATGGCCGGGTCACGCGGACCTGATTCGTCGACTCGTGATCGATCCGCTCGAACCGGAACAGTTCGATCAACTCGGTGACGAGCTTCGCTCGCATCAGCCAGGCCGTCCTCGCCGACGCGAGACGTTCCCGAACCAGCCGACCGGAAGAGTTGAGCGGTCGACCGCGGTCGAACGGCAACGACACCCGCTCCCGAAACCAAAGGACACCTCATGTTTGAACTCGGACTCACAAGCTTTGCCGAGGCTCCTCCGGAGCCCGTCGGCGGCACGATCATCAGTCACGGCGAACGCCTCCGCAACGTCATTGCCGAGATCGAGAAGGCCGACCAGGTCGGACTGGATGTCTACGGCCTCGGAGAGCATCATCGCATCGACATGGCGGCCTCCGCGCCCGCCATCACTCTCGCCGCCGCCGCGGCGCGCACCAAGCGCATCCGACTCAGCTCGGCCGTGATCGTGCTGAGCTCCGCCGACCCCGTACGGACCTTCCAGGACTTCTCGACGCTCGACCTCATCTCGTCCGGTCGCGCGGAACTGCTCGTCGGGCGGGGCTCGTTCATCGAATCCTTCCCGCTGTTCGGTCAGTCGCTCGACGACTACAACGAACTGTTCGCCGAGAAGCTCGACCTCCTCGTGCAGATCCGCGACAACGAGCGGGTCACGTGGACCGGTGAGTTCCGATCGCCGCTGAACGACCAACCGATCTATCCGCGGCCCCACCAGGACCCCCTCCCCATCTGGGTCGGCGTCGGCGGCACCCCTGCCTCGATCGTTCGCGCAGCGAAGATGGGCTTGCCGGTTGCCCTCGCCATCATCGGCGGTGATCCGGTCCGGTTCCGGGCGTTCGCCAGCCTCTACCGCAGGACCCTCACCGAATCCGGGTTCGACCCCGACTCGATCCCGCTCGCCGTCCACGGCCTCGGCCACATCGCCGACAGCAATGAGGAGGCCGCCGAACAGGTCTACGCCTCATTCACCGCCAACATGAACCGCATCGGACGGGAACGCGGCTGGTCGCCGCTGACCCGGGAGCAGTTCGACTGGATGCGCGGCCCCGAGGGTTCGCTCGTGCTCGGAGACCCGGAGACCGTGGCTGCGAAGATCCTGAGGTGGAAGGAAGTACTCGGCATCGACCGCTTCATGCTCCACACCGCAGGCACCGTCCCTCACGAGAGCGCCCTCCACTCGATCGACCTGCTCGGCACCAGAGTGTCAGAGATCGTCCGCGGGACTTGACACAGCTTCCTCCCCATTTCGGGGGAGGTGGCGCCCGCAGCGCGTCGGAGGGGGTCTCTCGCTCGCGTGGAATGGTGGCGACCCCTGACGTCAGCGCCTGGCGGCGCTGCCACCTTCCCCTAGGGGGAAGGAATAGGGCAGCGCTCCTCCGCGTGACGGGACCCCCGCGGCGCCCTGTCTTGCTCGCAGCTTGCAACTCACAGCTCACGGCTGCCGGCCGCCGGATCCGTTCTGTGCTCGATGACGGGTAGGGTGCCCCAAATCCCCAGGAGGTCTCCCCTTGTACACCACACCTACATTGAGTCATGCCGATGCGCTGGTTGTCGTCGATGCCATCCGGGTCGAACTCGAGCGGCGGGACAAGGGGGCGTCGGTCGCCGTCGTCGACGGTCACGGTGAACTCCTGGCTTTCCTGCGGACCGATGGGTGCAAGCTGCCGTCAATCACCATCGCCATCAACAAGGCGTACACCGCATCCCGGGAGCAGGACGAGTCGCTCACCGTCGGCACGCGTTCTCGCGCCGAAGGCTTCCCGATGACCAACTTCGGCGAGCTCCGCTACGTGTCGTGGGGCGGGGGATTCCCACTTGAAGTAGACGGGATGGTCGTGGGAGCCGTCGGCGTCTCGGGACTACCGGAGGCCGAAGACATGGAGCTCGCGCTTCACGGCATCGCCGCGTTCGAACAGTCCCTCATCGACCAGGACGACTGAGGATCAGCAAAGCGGCGGCCGCCATTCCTCAGTTCGAGCAAATTGGCGTTCGCGTTCCTTTTCTCGAACGGACCGGACCGACCCTATGTTCTTCCGAATTGGTTGGACACCGATCGGGTGTGAGAAACCATGACGAACAATCCACAACAGCATCAGCGCGGGGAAGGGCTCTACCACCCCGGGCTCGACCATGACTCCTGCGGCATCGGATTCGTCGCCGACATCAAAGGTCGCAAGAGCCGGCAGATCGTTGAGATGGGTCTCACCGCGCTCACCAACCTCACCCACCGCGGCGCCGTAGGAGCCGATCCACTCGCCGGCGACGGCGCCGGGATGCTGCTCCAGATCCCGGACGCCTTGTTCCGATCCGAGATGGCCGAACAGGGCGTCGACCTCCCGCCCGCCAGCGAGTACGCCGTCGGCATGATCTTCCTCCCCCAGGACCCGATCGACCGGGTGGTCTGCGAGAACCTCCTCCGCGAGCTGACGATCCGCGAGGGCCAGGTCGTGCTCGGGTGGCGCGATGTCCCCGTCGACTCATCGTGTCTCGGCGAGAGTGTCACGTCGATCGAGCCGGTCATCCGCCAGATCTTCATCGGCCGCGGCGACGGAACAAACGACGCCGACGCATTCGAACGCAGGCTCTACGTGATCCGCAAGCAGGCGCACACCCAGCTGGCGGTGCGTGCCCCCTGGGCCATCAAGGACGGCACGTTCTACATCCCCACGATGTCGGCGCGCACCATCACCTACAAGGGCATGGTGCTCGCCGAGAACCTCTCGGTCTATTACAAGGACCTCGCCGACGAACGGACCGAATCGGCGCTCGCCCTCATCCACCAGCGATTCTCCACGAACACCTCGCCGTCGTGGCGGCTCGCCCACCCGTTCCGCTACCTCTGCCACAACGGCGAGATCAACACGATCCAGGGGAACATCAACTGGATGATGGCTCGCCGCCAGAACATGTCGTCGGACATCCTCGGCGACGACCTCGAGAAGCTCTGGCCCCTCATCGGCGACGGTGCCTCCGACTCGGCCACCTTCGACAACGCCCTCGAACTCCTGCTGGCCGGCGGCTACTCGCTCGGGCACGCCATGATGCTGCTCATCCCGGAAGCCTGGGCCGACAACCCGCTGATGGATGCCGACCGAAAGGCGTTCTACGAGTACCACGCCGCCCTCATGGAGCCGTGGGACGGGCCCGCCGCCGTGGCGTTCACCGACGGGCGCCAGATCGGCGCCACCCTCGACCGCAACGGCCTGCGGCCCGGGCGCTACATCGTCACCGACGACGACCTCATCGTGATGTCCTCCGAGATGGGCGTCCTCGACATTCCCGAAGAGAAGATCGTCACGAAGTGGCGGCTCCAGCCGGGCAAGATGCTGCTCATCGACCTCGAAGAGGGCCGCATCATCGAGGACGAGGAACTGAAGGACTCGCTCTCCGGCGCCAAGCCATACCGGCAGTGGCTCGACGAAACGCAGATCAACATCGCCGACCTGCCCCCCGAGGTCGCGTCAATGAAGCCGGACGCTGAGACGCTGCGCAAAGCCCAGAAAGCCTTTGGCTACACGAAGGAAGACATCGAGTTCTTCCTCAAACCGATGGCCACGCAGGGACAGGACCCGGTCGGATCGATGGGTCGGGACACGCCGCCTGCCGTCCTGTCCGACCGCCCGAAGATGCTCTCGGACTACTTCAAGCAGCGCTTCGCCCAGGTCACGAATCCGCCAATCGACCCAATCCGCGAGAAGACCGTGATGTCGCTCGTGTCGCTCATCGGGCCGAGGCCCAACCTGCTCGACCTCGACATGGGCGGGACGCAGAAGCGCCTCGAGGTCAGCCATCCGATCCTCACCAATGTCGGCCTCGAACGCGTGCGGCGCATCGAGAACCACGTCGACGACGCGTTCCGGACCCGCAAACTCAGCATCTGCTACCCGGCCGACGAGGGTGTTGCGGGCATTCGACCGGCGCTCGAACGGCTGTGCGAAAACGCCACACGGACCGTGCGGGATGGACGCAACATCCTCATCCTGTCGGATCGCTGCCAGGCCGTCGACCGCATCGCCATCCCGGCCCTCCTCGCAACGGCGGCGGTCCATCACCACCTGATTCGGGAGGGGCTGCGCACCGAGGTCGGCTTGGTCGTCGAGACCGGAGAGGCCCGGCAGGTCCATGACTTCTGCCTCCTCGGCGGGTACGGGGCAGAAGCAATCAACCCCTACCTCGCCATCGACACCATCCAGTCCCTCGTCGACGAACTGCCCGGCACCCCGACGCCGGCCGAGGCCAGGGACACCTACGTCGAGGCCATCAAGAAGGGCATGCTGAAGGTGATGTCCAAGATGGGCATCTCGACCTTCCAGTCCTATTGCGGCGCACAGATCTTCGACGCCGTCGGCCTCAACACCGGGTTCATCGACGACTACTTCACCGGCACCCCGTCCGTGATCGAAGGTATCGGTCTCGACGAGATCGCCGCCGAGACGGTGCGCCGTCACGAGGCCGCATTCGGAACGAAGACCTACACGGCGCAGAGCCTCGACGTGGGTGGCGACTACGCCTACCGGGTCACCGGAGAAGAACACGTCTGGAACCCCGAGACCATCTCCACCCTCCAGCACGCCGTTCGAGCCGGCGACTACGAGCTATTCCAGAAGTACACGGCGATGGTCGACGACCAGACCCGCAAGCTGAAGAACCTGCGGGGCCTCTTCACCCTCGACACCCTCGACGAGCCGATTCCGCTTGATGAGGTGGAGCCGGCGTCAGAGATCGTCAAGCGTTTCGCCACCGGGGCGATGTCGTTCGGGTCGATCTCGTGGGAGGCGCACACCAATCTCGCCATCGCCATGAACCGTATGGGCGCCAAGTCGAACACCGGCGAGGGCGGCGAGGAGCGAAGCCGCTACGTGCCGCTCGAGAACGGCGATTCGATGCGCTCGGCCGTCAAGCAGGTCGCCTCCGGCCGCTTCGGGGTCACCACCGAGTACCTCGTCAACGCGGACGACATCCAGATCAAGATGGCCCAGGGCGCCAAGCCGGGCGAGGGCGGCCAACTCCCGGGCCACAAGGTCAACGTGTGGATCGCCGAGGTGCGCCACTCCACCCCGGGCGTCGGGCTGATCTCCCCCCCGCCGCACCACGACATCTACTCGATCGAGGACCTGAAGCAGCTCATCCACGATCTGAAGAACGTGAACCCGCGAGCGCGGATCAGCGTCAAGCTCGTCTCGGAGGTCGGCGTCGGCACGATCGCAGCGGGTGTCGCGAAGGCACACGCCGATCACATCCTCATCTCAGGCACCGAGGGCGGCACCGGCGCCAGCCCGCTGACCTCGGTCATGCAGGCAGGCTCCCATTGGGAGATCGGACTGGCCGAGGCGCACCAGACCCTGGTCGAGAATCGACTTCGCGGGCGCGTGGCGGTCCAGACCGACGGCGGCATCCGCACGGGTCGCGACGTCGTGATCGCAGCCTTGCTCGGCGCCGACGAGGTCGGCTTCGCCACCGGCGCCCTCATCTCGGAGGGCTGCATAATGATGCGCAAGTGCCACCTCAACACCTGCCCGGTCGGGGTCGCCACCCAGGACCCGGAACTGCGCAAGCTCTTCCCCGGCGAACCCGAGCATGTGGTCAACTTCTTCATGTTCGTCGCCGAGCAGACGCGCGAGATCATGGCCAGCATGGGCTTCCGCACCTACGCCGGGATGATCGGACAGAGCGATCGGCTCGGCATCAATGGGGCGATCGCACACTGGAAGGCCGAGGGCCTCGACTTCTCCCGTGTGCTCTTCAAGCCGCAGCCGAGCGCGGATACCGCCATCAGCAACACGGAATCCCAGGACCACGGTCTCGACGCAGCACTCGACAATGCACTCATCGAGCAGGCGATGCCGGCGCTCGAACACGGCGAGCGGGTGACGATCGTCTCGCCCGTCGCGAACACGAACCTATCCGTTGGTGCGATGTTGTCCGGCGAGGTCGCCCGCCGACACGGCCACGACGGGCTTCCGCCGGGGACCATCGCGGTGAAGCTCAAAGGGACCGCGGGCCAGAGCTTCGGTGCATGGCTGGCGAGGGGGATCACCCTCCACCTCGAGGGGGTCGCCAACGACTACGTCGGAAAGGGTCTGTCGGGCGGGCGCATCATCATCGAAGCCAAGCCGGAAGGTCCAACCGTTCCGAAGGAGACGATCATCGTCGGCAACACCGTGCTCTACGGCGCGATCTCCGGCGACTGCTACTTCAACGGTGGCGCAGGAGAACGGTTCGCCGTGCGCAACTCGGGCGCCATCGCGGTCGTGGAGCGCGTCGGCGATCACGGATGTGAGTACATGACCGGCGGGTGCGTCGTCGTGATCGGCAAGGCCGGCCGCAACTTTGGTGCCGGGATGAGCGGCGGTATCGCCTACGTGATCGACGAAGACGGCGACTTCGAAGCCCGGGTCAACCACGAGAT
The DNA here is from genome assembly GCA_963700375.1 of uncultured Actinomycetota bacterium. Lineage (GTDB taxonomy): Bacteria > Actinomycetota > Acidimicrobiia > Spongiisociales > UBA5794 > JAHEEL01. The sequence continues at coordinate 489,974 of CAVOXF010000002.1, read as the reverse complement.
GGTCGAGATCGAGCGGCTGAGTGTTCCCGACGGCCCCCTCGACGGACCCGAGAACCCCACCCGCGCCGAACTCCTCGCCGATCCCTTCAGCCGGGATGCCTGGCGCCTGAAGAAGCTCATCGAGCGCCACGCCCGCTTCACCAACAGCTCGCGCGCCCAGCAGATTCTCGACAACTTCGACGAGTACCTCCCCCGCTTCTACAAGGTCGTCCCGGTTGAGTACCGCAGGGCACTCGCAGAGCAGACCGTCTCGGAAGGGAGTGTGTGATGGGCTCACCAACCGGCTTCCAGGACATCGACCGCAGGCAACCCGGTGCCCTTCCGGTTGACGAACGTCGGCAGAACTTCCGCGAGTTCGCGATCCCCCTGCGCAACGCCGAGGTGTCCGAGCAGGGCGCACGCTGCATCGACTGCGGGATCCCCTACTGCCATTCCGGTTGCCCGGTCGACAACCTCATCCCGGACTGGAACGACCTCGTCTATCACGGCCGGTGGCGCGAAGCCATCGATGTGCTCCACTCGACAAACAACTTCCCGGAGTTCACCGGGCGGGTCTGCCCCGCACCGTGCGAAGAGGCCTGCACGCTCAACCTCCACAATGCTCCGGTCTCGATCAAGGCGATCGAGTATTCGATCATCGAGAAGGCGTGGCGCCAGCGCTGGATCGAGCCCAGGATTCCGCAGCGCCGCACCGACAAGCGCGTTGCCGTCGTCGGATCAGGACCGTCCGGCCTCGCCGCGGCGCAACAACTGGCGCGGGCCGGGCACAGCGTGGAGGTCTTCGAGAAGAACGCCAAGATCGGCGGTCTGCTCCGATACGGGATCCCGGACTTCAAACTCACGAAGCGGGCCATCGACCGGCGGATGTCCCAGATGCAGGCCGAAGGTGTTGAGTTCCGAGTCAACCGACACATCGGCGTCAACTGGCCCGTCGAGCGATTGCTCAACGAGTACGACGCGGTCGTCCTGGCTGCCGGATGCGAACAGCCACGGGATCTCAACGTTCCCGGGCGGGAACTCGACGGTGTGCACTTCGCCATGCCGTTTCTCACCCAGCAGAACCGCAGGGTCGGCAACGAGTCGATCGGCGACCAGGAGCCGATCAGCGGCCAGGGCAAGCACGTCGTCGTCATCGGCGGCGGTGACACCGGCGCTGACTGCGTCGGGACCGCGAACCGTCAAGGTGCGGCTATCGGTCACCCAACTCGAGGTCCTGCCAAGGCCGCCGGAGCACCCCGACAAGGCGCTCACGTGGCCGAACTGGCCGAACCGTCTCCGCACGTCGACCTCTCATGAGGAGGGATGCGAGCGCCGTTGGGCTGTTTCGACGACGTCCTTCGAGGGATCCGACGGACGCGTCGAGCGCCTCCACGGCGTAGAGGTCGAGTGGCAGAACGTCGACGGCCGCTGGCAGATGGCCGAGGTGGAGGGCTCGGAGTTCGAACTCGACGCCGACCTCGTGCTCCTGGCGATGGGCTTCACAAGTCCCGTCCACGAGGGCCTGATCGAGCAACTCGAGGTCGCGATCGACCAGCGCGGCAATGTCGCCGCCGACGAGAGTGACTACGCCACGAACATCCCCGGCGTCTTCGCTGCCGGTGACATGCGTCGCGGCCAGTCACTCGTTGTCTGGGCCATCCGCGAAGGCCGTCACTGCGCCAGAGCGGTGGACGAGTACCTGATGGGTCATACCGTCCTCCCGGCGTAGGGGCGCGACCCCCTGAGTCCCCCCGGCCAAAGGACGGGGGACGCGGAGGAGCGTCAGCGACGACGCAGGGGGGCCCTGGGAGATCGATCGCTAGAGATGAGGTCTGGCCCGTAGCCGGCAGCTGGCAACTGGCAGCTGCCGGCTAGTAGCTCGGACTTCCGATGTCCTTTGGCACTAGACGGCGAACCGGCGAACCGTGCATCGTGGCATGGACGGCATCGGAGGCGTCCATCGTGCCCATCATGCACAGAGCTGGGACCGCGCTTTGCGCTGCAGCGGCCTTGCTCTTCGCTTCCTGCAGCTCGGCGGAACCTGCAACGACCGCTATCACCCCGAACACCACCGTGGCCAACGTCGCGACAACGACCACAGCACCGCCAGCAGCGACCACGGTCATTCCTACGACGGTTCCCAACCCAGATCGAATGTTGCAGATCCCCGAGTCTGCCGCGCCCACGATCGATGGAGTGCTCGAGGACGGCGAGTGGAATGGGGCAACCGAAACGACCATGACCGACGGGAGTTTGCTCCAATGGATGCGAAGCGGCAAGACGCTCTATGTCGCCCTCAGGGGCCACAGCCTCGGGGCCGTCAACCTTGCAATTGCGGACGGGGATGAGCTCTGGATCCTGCACTCGTCGGCGGCACTCGGATCGGTGGTCTACGCCGGGAGCACCGAGACCTGGACGCTCATCCACGACTTCGATTGGTGCTGCCGCAGCGCCACCGATGACGCCGCCCGCGCGACCCTTCTCGAGCACGAGAGATGGCAAGCCAACATTGGCTTCACCGGCGACCCGGGCACCGTCGAATACGAAGTGACCTTGCCATGGAACGGCGCCGTTGCTGCCGTCTCATACCAAGCAGACGATACCGACCCGGCTTTCTGGCCGACCGACCTCACGGTCGATGCGATGACAGAACTGATCGGCCCGTTCCCCGACGACGTCCGGTTCCACCTCGCCGAGTGGTACCGCCTCGAACCGGCCGATTCGTAGGCAAAGCTACCGACTCACCCCGCGCTTCCGTGACGCTGCAAGCAAGGAGATATCGGACTCCTGATCATCGTTGCCGACCGGTGCGAAATGCCTCAGGCGTTGCGCTCGCGGGCGCGGCGCTGGCGCTCTTCGGCACGCTCGAGGTCTCGCGCCTCGCGGGCGGCCGTCCGCTCGGCCCGGTCGCGGTCCTTCTCGGCCTGCCACTCCGCTTCATACCGGGCGCGCTCGATCTTGAGTTCCTCTTCGTGACGATCGTGCGAGGCGTTGCGTTCCTCGTCCAGTTGATCGTGTTTGTCACGCTCCAGTTCGCCGTATGACTTGTCGCCGGTCATGACCTCGGTCCCGTCTCGAGAGAAAAACGCTGCCGTCAGGCCCAAAGGTAGCGCCCGACGAGGCCGGAGCGAGCGTCGAATACCAGATCGGACGTCGGCGTCGTACTCCTCGGCCCGGTGAAGGCCGAACGCCCGCGGCCCGGGTGAGCAGAATGGTGACGATTCTCCGCCGTCGCAACTCGGCGTGCTGTAGGTTTAGCGACCGACCGGGGAGGTAGACCGTGGCAGAGATACAGCGACCAGAGCCCGAACGCGCATTGGATTGGTCATCTGCTCAGGCGCGGGCGTTCGGTGACCGGGCCCTCGACATCTGGACCGAGTTGCTCGATCGAATCGGCGACGATCTGCCGGTTGCGAGAAACCGGTCTGCCACCCAGGCAAGCGAGGCCGTCGCCCTGCCGATACCGGCGGACCCGATGCCGCTCGACGACCTCACCGACTATCTGCGTCGGGTTGTGTTCGACGAGTCGATGTACCCCGGTCATCCCGGGTTCGTCGCCTACATCAGCGGCGCAGGAACCGTGCCCGGTGCCGCCGCCGACCTCATCGCCTCCGGTCTCAATCAGAACACCGGTGGCTGGCGCCTCTCCCCTGCGGCCAGCGAAATCGAGAACCACTTGATGCGGTGGTTCGCCGACCGGCTCGGCATGCCCGAGGAGGCGTCGGGATACATCACAACCGGCGGAGCCATGGCCAACCTGATCGCCCTCACCGCCGCCCGCTCCCGTCATGCCGGCTGGGATGTGCGGGAGACCGGCTTGCGGGCCGGACCACAACTCACCGTCTATGTGTCGTCCGAGGTTCACGACACGGTCGACCGCGCCGTCCAGATGCTCGGCATCGGCACGGCCGGGACTCGCCACATCCCGACCGACGACCAACTGAGGATGGACGTGACCGCCCTTCGCACAGCCATCGATGCCGACCTCGAAGCGGGACACCGCCCGATGGCCGTCGTCGGATCGGCGGGGACCACCGGCACCGGGGCGATCGATCCCCTTGACGCCATCGCCGACGTCTGCGCCGAATACAACCTCTGGTTCCACGTCGACGGTGCGTATGGCGGCGCAGCGGCGCTCACCGATTCCATGCGGCATCTCTTCACCGGTATCGAACGGGCAGATTCGGTCGGCTTCGACCCCCACAAGTGGCTGTACACGCCGCTTGCCGGAGCGTGCATCCTCGTCCGCGATCCTGCGACCCTCAAGGAAGCGTTCGCAGTGCACGCCACGTACATCGTCGACGACGATGAGCACACCGGATGGGGCACCGATGTATACACGATCAGCCCCCACTTCTCACGATCGTTCGCAGCCTTGAAGATCTGGGTCTCGCTCCTCGCCCACGGCTGGGACGCCTACGAGCGAAGAATCGCCCACGACGTGTCCCTCGCTCGATACCTCCATCAGGTCGCGCTCAGCCACCCCGAGCTCGAGCCGATGGCCGAACCAGGGCTGTCGATCACGTGCTTCCGGTATGTGCCGCCCGACTTGGCTGGGCGGGCCGACGCCGATAGCTACCTCGACGAACTCAACGAACGACTGATGTTCGATCTGCAACTCGGCGGCCGGGTGTTCCCGTCCAACGCCATCATCGGGGGGCGGTTCGCGTTGCGGTCCTGCATCGTCAACTTCCGAACTGAGGCCAACAACATGGACGACCTGATCACCGAATCGGTTCGGATCGGCCGGGATCTCGACGCCGCGCTGCGTCCCGTCGGTCTGGCCTGATTCACACACGGGACCGACTTTCGGCCCTTGTCGGCTCCTTCGATTCCGACATATGTTGGCTGTTGTTGAGGAACGACCCCTCGCGCGCGATCGCCTCGGGAGGACTTCGCGATGAGCACGGATCAGAAAGCAGAAGGCCGTCGTCCATCAAGACGATCACGACGCTTCGGCTACGGCGTCGCCATCGTCGTCGAGGTCGGCCTCCTGATCTTGGTGAACAATCTTGTCGAGTGGGACGTCGCTCCGTTCATCACCGTCGAGTTCAACGATCTTCTTCCCTACATAAATGTGTCGCTCGTAGCGACCGTGTTCGCGAACGCCGTGTACTTCGCCTTCGACCCGCGGTGGTTCAGGTCATTCACCCAGGCAATACTCAACGCGATCAGCCTCGTTGTGGTCGTTCAAACCTACCGTATCTTCCCGTTCGACTTCTCGGGATCGAGCTTCAACTGGACGTCACTGGCACGAACGATCCTGGTTGTGCTGATGGTGCTGATCACCATCGGGATCATCGGGGAGATTGCGAAGATGATCCAGGCTCTCGCGGCCACAGCGACCACCCACCGGCAGCCACCCCCCGCAGCGGTCTGAACCTGACCTGAAGTCGGAACGGCTGAACGTGTCAGGGCCTCGCGATGACGCCTCGCACCCTTGGGTACTTGAGCGGACGGTGGATATTGCAGAATTCAGCCGTGTTGTACCGGGAGATGATGACCGAGCAGTCCTCGTTGCGACAGACTCGGCCGACTGCCGCGGTCTTCGGCCGACGCAACCGGCCGGACGGCTTGGATGCTCTCAAGGATTCGTTCATGGCTCACCTCCGATGTGGCTCTTTCACTGCGTTCGGACCCGTCGCAGCGATCGGATGACGACCGGCGGCAAGAGCCTCCCGTGGCATGTCACGGACCCGCAACGAGTTCCCCCAAGACGGCACAGGAAGAAGCTCATGAGCCGAGGTCGCGTACGGATCGAAGACGGGCACAAGCCCATTCGGGTGTGCGTGAGTGGCGAGGTCGTCGCCGACACCACGCACCCGAAGCTGATGTGGGAGAAGCCCTACTACGCCACGTACTACTTCCCGGAGGCCGACATACACCTCGATGGTCTCGTACCGAGCGGACACACCAATCGCTCCCCGAGCCGCCGCACGGCCGAGGTCTTCGACGTCAAGAGCCCCCCGACGCACCGCCAAGCAGGCCGCCGATCGCAGCCGTGAGTCCCCCATCGAGGAGCTTCAGACAATGGTGGCGTTCGAATGGGCCGCCACGGACGCCTGGTTCGAGGAGGATGAAGAGGTGTCTGTCCACGCTCGTGATCCATACACCCGTGTTGACGTTCTGCCGAGCTCCCGGCACAACGAAGTAGAGAGCGACGGCGTCACGGTTGCCGACTCCTCCAATGCTCTCGTCCTGTTTGAGACGGGACTCCCGGTGCGGTACTACCTGCCGAAGACCGATGTATGCATGGACCTCCTCACTCCCACCGAGACGCGTTCGCACTGTCCCTACAAGGGAACGGCCGAGTACTGGACGGTCACGGTCAACAGGACCGACCACGAGGACTTTGCCTGGAGCTGCCGCACCCCGCTGGCCGAGAGCGCCAGGATCGGCGGATTCGTCGACTTCTACAACAAGAAGGTCGACCACATCATCGACGGCGATCTTGTGGAGCGGCCGACAACCATCTTCTCGTGACGGCACCGGGGCCGGACCGGGTCAAGATCCGTCGGTCACCGCCGGATGGAGCGACGCCACGCCCATATGACCCCGGCCGCCCCGAGCGCGGTGAGTGCGGAGAGCACCCACATGGAGTCGTAGGACTCGGTGGCGTCGATCAGCGCTCCGAAGACCGGAGGACCGAGGCCGAGGCCGGTGAGGAAGCCGAACAGCACGATCCCCGACGCCCGACCGGTTGCAGCGGCGCCGGCTTCAACCATCACCGCGAGCATCCCGACCGAATTCCACGAACTCGACCCGAGTGCGATCAGCACGGCCGCCGGCCAGAGCAGCCAGGCGGTACCCCACCCCGAAGCCAGGAAGAGGCCGGCCGCCAGGATCGAGAGGCCGGCCATCACGGCGAGCGACCTACGGAACGCCCCGGACTGCTCGGCATAACGGCTCCAGAGGATCCTGCCGGGAACGGCAACCAAGGCAATCACGGCCGCCGCGACCCCTCCTGCAACGGCGGTCCAGCCAAGGGTCTCTTCGGTGTACAGAGGCACGAAGTAGGCGACCGCGCCCGAGAAGCCCGAGAGGAACCCATACGCGGCGAGCCACCAGATTGCGGCGGGCAGGCGGCCGCGGTTGCGCTCTCGGTGTCCCTCAACTGCCTTCGGGGCCGCGGGGATCACCCACACCGCGATCACCGCAAGGACGAGCGGGATCGATGCGATCACGAGGTAGGCGCCGCGCCAGCCGAGCGCAACCGCCAACGACGGGACCGACACGCCGCCCAGGAAGATCCCGAACTGGACGCCCGACTGCTTGATCCCCGTGATGACACCCCGCTCCCCCGCAGGAAGGTCCTCGGAGATCAGCTTGTTCGTCGCGGGGTTTGCCGACGCCTGTGAGAACGCACCGGCGAACGCACCGACAAGCAGCATCGCGTAGCCGACAGAGGTGCCGATGAGCAGGAACGTCGCCCCAGCGAGGACGAAGAGGACAGTGATGGCCGCCTTCCCCCCGATCCGGTCCGTGATGCGGCCTGCAATCGGAGACAGCACCGCGGCGGCGATGTGCACCACCGCGAGGACGATGCCGAGTTCGGCCCGGGTGATCGACAAGTCGTCGATGATGAACGTGGCGAGAATGCCGAGTGACGACGCGGTGAACGTCGCCGCGCCCATCGCGAAGAACAGCAGCGAACTGAAGGCAACGCGGCGAGTCCCGCTCATCGGCTGAGTCACCCCCCGATTCAAGCCGGATCGGAGAGCCGGCGAGCCAGCAGTCTCCGTCCCCCCTTCGCCACCCGGCATGGAATGAACCGACGTTCGGGCCGGGAGACGACGGGAGGATCAAAGCAGGAAGCTCGTCGGCGACTGGCGTCGGCCGGAAGACCGAACGCTCGGGGTAGGGTCTCAGGACCTTCTCTCGAGCACCGCACCTTGCCGCACACCACCTCCCAGCAGCACAACCCCGCCTCGCAAGCCGCCGTCTGGGCGGAACTCGGGCTCATGTCGATCATGTGGGGCAGCGCCTTCCTCCTGATGAAGGTCGCCGTTGACACCGTTCCAGCCTTCACGCTCACCGCGGCACGTGGACTCCTTGCAGCCGCCGTTCTATGGCTGGCGATCCGGGCGACGCACCGAGCGGCACAGCGGACATCCGAGGGTTGGGTCCCTGCGCTCGTCCTCGGAACGGTGAGCGGGTGGCTCCCAAACGTCCTCACCGCCTGGGCACTCCTCAGACTCGACAGCTCGGTCGCGGGGATGCTCAGCGCCGCATCGCCGATCTTCGTGGTGATCCTCGCCCACTTCTTCCTCACCAACGAACGGATCCACGGCGTACAAGGGCTCGGCATCATTATCGGATTCGCCGGGGTGGCACTCATCATCGGCATCACGCCGGCATCATTCGGAGGAGCCGACCTCACCGGACAACTCGCCATGGTCGGCGTCTCGCTCAGTTACGCGACCGGCACCGTCTACGCACGGTGGATCGGCCCGCAGAATGCCCCGCGTCTCGCCATGCGGCAGCAGTTCGTGGCCGGGTCCGTTGGCCTTCTGGTTGCGATCGGCCTGGAGCAGCCGTGGGATGTCGAGCCGACCCCGATCGCCATCGCCGCCATCGTTGCGCTCGCCATCTGGGCGAGTGCGATCCCGATCTGGATCTACTTCCGGATGCTCGGACACACGAGAGCGGTAACGGTGTCGCTGGTCGCCTACCTGATGCCCGCAGTCGCCGTCGTTCTCGGAGCGCTCGTACTGAACGAGACGCTCCAGCCGACGGCCGCCCTCGGACTGGTGATCGTGCTTTCCGGGGTCTTCATCACGACCCGGCCACAGCGCTCCCGTGCCGCTCCGCCGGTGTCGGCAGCCGGCATCGAACCGGCCCAGGACGATGCGCCTCGACAGGCGGAGTGATCAGTCGGTCGCTCCGACGGAGACCGTTGCCCGCACATCGGCCAAATGGTGCGGTCCGTCGGGAGGCACGCGGGTGGGGCGCTCCTGGGCTGATCTCTGCTGCACGATTCGCACCGCCAGCAGGCCAACAACGATCACGCCGGTCCCGAAGTAGATGCCGGTGACCAACGGATTACCCCTGTCGGTTCCCGCGATGACGCCGTGGATCAGTGCCGACAGGAACGTGCCGAAGGCCAGAAAGTGGATCGTGCGCCATACCTTCTGACCGATGATGCCCTTGACATAGAAACTCAAGGTCACTACAGCGAGCCCGTAGAACGCGGTGACTCCCAGGGCAGCGGCCATCGGGTTCCACGCGGCGACGCCCGGCACGAGTACGTCGACCCAGCCGAACCCGATGAACTGGTCCATTGTGAGAGCAACCATGTGCACGCCCGTAGCAATGAGGGCGCCAAGTCCGAGCGACTCGTGGAACCAGGTCAGTGGCTTCGCCTTGACGGCGCGTCCGAACACCTTGGTCGACACCATCAGTCCCCATATCGTCGAGGCGGCGAGCAACCCATAGGCGACGAGGCCGGAGCCGCGGATCACGATCCATTCGATGTTCATGCCGCCAACTCCAGGTCGGTCGTTGCGTAGACGTTGCCGTTGTTCCAAACGACGAGCGCACCGCGGATCCAGGGTTGCCGGTCGGCCCAGGCCAGTCCGTCCGCCCCGAGCAACAGGATGGCTTTGGCTGCTGCCTCCGCCTCGAGTGCAGTCGAGGTGATCGCCGATGCCTGGAGGATCGGGCCATCGCTCGGCTGCATGGTGCGCGGGTCGATCAGGTGGTTCACTTCGCGACCGCCAACGCGCCAGCGGCGGCGGGCGACCGAACTCGTTGCAAGGGCGCCGGCTCCGATGTGAACGGTGGCGGCAGTGTCTCCCCAAGGGTCGATAATCTCGACACGACCGTCGTCGACGCCGGAACGAACATCTCCGCCGGCCGACACGACGCTCGCCAGACCCTCTTCGACCGCCAGGTCACAGGTCCAACCCTTGGCGATTCCACCCAAGTCCATCCTCGTTTCAGGATCGCGGCGCAACATGTCGCCGTCCACGGACCATCCACTTCGGAAGACCAGGGCGGGCGTCTCGAAGCTGGTGCGATTGTGGACTTCTTCAATCGTGCGGTCGTAGCCCCAGGCACGGACCGCGTCGCCGACGCCGACGTCGACCAGTCCGCCGGTCAGATCGCGAACCTGCTGTGCCGCGTGCATCAAACGAGCCATGAAGGGAGACAGCGACACCGATCCCTCCCGAGCGGCATTGACGCGACTCAACTCGCTCGTCGGGAGGAAACGGCTGCACACGCTCTCGACAAGGTCAAAGAGTTGCTGCGTATCCGATATCAACGCATCGCTCGAGGCGGTGACATCAACGGTTGTCCCCATGGCCCGGAAGAGACTCCGCTTCATGATCCGGAACTCTTCGCGGGCGCGGATACGGCGGGGGCCGCTGCAGCCGGGGCCGGTGCAGCCGAGCCACCACCGCCACCCGCGGAACCGGCAACCACGACGGTGCGGGTCACGATCTGCGGCGGAGGCGGAGGAACCGGCGTGTACCTCACGACGACGAGGCCGCGCTCGGGCATGTCCGGAATGGGAGCCATCGTCGTGCTTGTCGTCGACGTCGTGGTCGGCGGTTCGATCGCCAGCGGCTGACTGGGCTCATCGACCGTGGCGGTCGCGCTCGCGTTGCTCGCCACAGCAATCGCAGTCGTCCCCCAAGCGAGTGCCGCCCCGGTCCAAGCTGCGATCCTTGCCCAGCGCATCGGGAACAGTCTCCTGATCATCACGGTGTTCCATCCTGCGGCTCGGTGGACTCGACATCAGTTGCGATCGTCAACGTCACTTCACGCTCGATGAGCAACTCGAGGACGGCTGGAGGCAGTTCGCCTGCGAGTTCGTTGGGTGCCGTGTGTTTGGCGTATCCGCTGCCGTAGAGCACGCGGGCCACCGCGTCCCCGACACCGTCAAGATCCGGTGTCGGGGTGGCAACTGAGACAACGACCGGTTCAGCGGCTGTTGTCGTCGTCACCGGCAGCGTCGTCGTAACCGTCGTGATCGGCGGTCCGGCGATCGGCTCAGCCACCGGCTCTTCCCCGGGCGACGCTCCGAGCAGCGCCACGAGGGCGACGACTCCGATCGCCATCACGGCAAGACCCGCCGCGGTTGAGGTGAGCGCAGTTCGCATCAGTCGTCGTCTTCGCCGTGACCGTCGTCGTCGTGACCGTCGTCGTCGTGACCGTCGTCGTCGTGACCGTCGTCGTCGTGACCGTCCTCGTCTTCGTCGTCGTGGTCGTCGTCATAACCGACGGATGATCCGGAGTCGTCGGCCATCGTTGCGCTCGTCACCGTTGTCGTGGTTGCCGAATCGGACGGGTCGACAACCGACACCGTGCGAATGACTGCGGGCGGGGCGGGCGGTCCGGGGAGATCGAGGCCTTCATCCGCGCAGATCTGCCGAAGCGAGTCCAGAGCCGCTTGCTCGAGTTCGCTGATGGTGCCCTCGACCTCCTGCTCCACCAACTCCCAACCCTGATCGCCGCACGCGGTTTCGAGGTCTTCCCTCGTGAAGGTGGGCGCCTCGGTCACGATCACCGTCTCGACGGGGTCGGGCAGCGTGGTCGTAACGGTGGTGTCGGGCACCTCGGCCACGACGACCACCGGTTCAACTGCGTCGGCGCCGGAGTCACCGTCGTTCGAGATGACCGCGGCCGCCGCGACCGCGCTGAGCGGAATCAACAGCAGGCCGAGGATCAGCGAGATCGTGAACGTACCGGACCGGGTGCCGTTGCTCTTGATTGAGCGATTGGTCATGTATTCCTCCTATGTGAACACTCTGCGTAGCCGCATACTGCAGAATCAAGCGATAAGGCTGCGCTAAGCGCGCGTAAAGTGGCCGATAGGGCTGAGAAATCTCCCGGCGCGAGGGAGTGTGGTCGTTCCGACGGGCGTCCGAGCAACGCCGAACGGGCCCATCCCAGAAGGCTCACATGCTCTTCTCAGGCACCACACATCAACCCGTCAGTGTCGGTTCGGTACACGTTCCCAAGGGCACGGGGACCTGATGAGGCGACGAACCACGATCCTGATGGCGGTGATTACCGCCTTTGTTGTGCACAGCGATGCGATCCATGTCGCCCGAACGTGGGTGACGAGCGCTCGCGCAATCCTTCCCGCTCTGAAGTCCCCAACTGCCACGAGCCATCAGGCCCCCGGGGGTGGCGTCCTCCAATGGGCGCACCACCTCCGGAGATGAGCCGAGCGACCTATTCGACTCGCGACGCGAGGAACCGTTGAATTTCGGGGATTTTCGCGCCGATACACCACTCCAGGAGCAAAGCGCCAACCACCCGATCAAGGAACCACGTGTCCACGGAATCCCCCACTCCAGACTCGGAACCGGCGACGGACGTAGGCCACGACGGCCGTTCAGAATCGGAACTTCACGACGTCCCTCCGCTCCGCGTTCTCCTGGTCGGGGACGGCGCAGCAATGCCCCACATTCGCCAGCGGCTCGAACCCGGCATCGAAGCCGGCCGCTACATGGTTCAGCAGGTCGAAACCATCGCCGACGGGTTCGGTGCCATCGTCGCCGGCGACTCCGATGTCTACATCGTGGACCACTATGTCGGTGTCAGGACTGGATTCGACCTCCTCGCCCGCATCTCAGAGGACGGTATCAAGGCACCGATCGTCTTCGTCGCCGGAACCGGCGACCACGGCACGGGTGTCACCGCCGTGGCAGCCGGCGCCGCGTGCTACATCGTCGAGGACGGCATCGACTCGGACCGACTCGATCAGTGCATCGTCCAGGCCGTGGAACAGCAATCCACGCTCTCTCAACTGAACGAGGCAGGCGTCGCGATCGAGGGTGCGCCGCCAACGAAGGCGCAGATCCTGTCGCACATCGCTGAACGTCTCAGGACTCCTGCTGCCGACATCCTCGAAGCAGCCCGTGACTCGCTGATGTATGCGCTCCCGGCTCACACCGTCGAATCCCTTGCTTCGATCGAGGATCAGGCCAACGGCCTCCTCACGCTGGCGAATGACCTCGTCGATCTTTCGATGCTCGAGGCGGGCCACCTCGAGTTCGCGTCCGCAGAGTTCAGCCTTCGCGGCCTGATCACGAATGTGAAGCGTCTCGTCGGCTCTTCAAAGACGACTCGAGACATCGAGATCATCGATGTGGTGTCGTCCGATGTCCCGGACCTCCTCGTCGGAGATCCCGGCCGTCTGCGCCGCATCATTGCGCGCTTCGTCGAATCGGTCTTGGAACGGACCTCCGCCGACCGTGTCCGACTGAACGTCAAGGAAGTCGAACGCAACACCACCACGGTCACACTGCGCTTCGAGGTCGAAGCGATGGGTCCCCGATCCGCTCCGGTCGATCGCGGCAACGAATCCGGCGCGACCGCAGACGAGCCTGCCACGCTCAGCATCCCGGTTGTGTTGGAGACCCTGTCTCGAATGGGCGGCCGCGTCTCCGTCGACCCCAACGGCCGCGAGGCCGGCCGGATTCAGTTCACGATTCGGCTTCAGATGCGCTCCGAGGTCCCCGCTGCACCGACGGCGGAGGTCGAACAACCGACGATCGACCGGCCGATTCTGGTCGTTGCCGACGCGATTTCGGACCGGCGCGAGATGGTGAAGATGCTCAGCGACGCAGGCCTCCCGCACGTCGTTGCGGCAAGCGTCGATGACTGGATCGAAACGCGCGAGGCCAGCATCGACAACCCGGAGATTCCCGCCCTGGCCCTCATCGATTCGACCAAGGACGTGTTTGCGGAAGCCGACCGATTCGTCCAGCGCGCGCCCGCTCTTGTCCCGATCGTCGTGGTTGCCGCATCCGGTCGACGGGGTGATGCAGCCAGATGCCGCCACCACGGCGTGGGTGGCTATCTGGCCAAGCCGGTGGAGCCCAGTGACCTCATCGACGTCATCAACTCGACCATCGCACTCGCGCAAGCCGGAGAATCAACGACCCTCGTGACCAGGTTCTGGGTTCGCGATGGTCGGCCGAGCCTCACCGTACTCGTCGTCGACGACAGTCAGACAAACCGATTCCTCATGACCCGGATGCTCGAGGAGCGCGGTCACTCCACGACAACGGCATCCGATGGTTTCGAAGCGCTCGAAATCCTGGAACGCTCCGATTTCGACGTGGTCTTGATGGACGTGATGATGCCCGGCATGGACGGCCTCGAAGCTACCCGCATCATCTGCGAACGACGAGCCGACCCCGCCGACCGGCCGCTCATCGTCGGGGTGTCCGCCTTCACCGACGAGACGAGCCGGGAGCGGGGCCGGGATGCCGGTATGGCGACGTTCCTCGCCAAGCCCATCCGTCCCGACGAGCTCTACGCCGCCGTCGAGCAGAACGCCCAAGAAGAGACCCCTGCCGCGAGCTGATTGCCGGTTGCCGGTCGCCGGTCTTCGCCTCTCCCGCGCAGTGGGCAAGGCGCGAGCATCCGGCCGGATTGCCGGTGCGCAGCAGACGGGGCTCCGGGAGCCCGAACCGGGAAGACGAGACCCGTGCCTCGAAGCTCGAAGCTCTCCTACTCCATGACCCGCAGGGTCGACGGCAGATCCATCTTCCTCAGCTTCCTCGGTGCCGTCAGCAGCGGTGCGAGGCCGACCGCAACGACGCCCACGCCGACCGCCCACACCAGCGTTGCCGGGCTCATGACTACCGGGATCGCGATCTCCGGCATGGTCTGCGCCCACTGGGTGATGAAATACTGGAAGAGAGCAAAGCCGCCGATCAGACCGATGATCGTGGCCACGACTCCAACGAGCGCGCTCTCGGTAACCAGCATGCGGACCACCGTTCGCGCTCGGATGCCGTAGGCGAACATCGTGGCGTGCTCCCGGCGTCGCTCGTCGACCGCAATCGAGGCAGCGTTGAAGGCGATCAGGACGGCGAGGATCAGCACAACGACCTCAAAGAGTTGGAAGATGCCGACGAACTGGGCCATGAGGTCCTCCATGAGGCGGGCCAGGGCGTCGGCTCGTTGCACCGACGTGACCTCGCCGACCTGCAGAAACTCTGCCTGTAGATCCCCGGTCTCAACGCCGTCCGTGGCCACAACCGACACAACGTTCGCCGTGCCTTCGAGACCGAGGAGGGCGGCCTGGTCGGTCGACATGTAGGCGACCGACCGGACGGGATGTCCGTTGATGCCGGTCACCGTCAGATCCATCAACTCGAGATCGAACGACACGGGACCGGTACGACGCGGGAGGCGCACTGTCAATGTGTCACCGACACCGACACCGAGGTCGTCAGCGGCCTTTGGAGCAATCACGATCCCGGGTTTGGTTCCAGGGGTCGATCCCTCGGCGATTTCGGGGCGGAACAGACCGTTCCGCCAGTCCACGAACTCGACCGACACCTCGATCGCATCATCGCCGGTGCCAAGTTCGCCGCCGATCCGCAGCATTGCTTCACCTTCGGAGATCAGTGGGGAGGCCAGCACCGCCCCAACCGGGCCTCCGGCTGCCGGATACACGGAGTCCATCTCGACGATGACACGGTCGGGAACGCCACCAGAAGCCTCTTCGCCACCCTTGGCGATCGCGACGAAGAACGAATCGATCGCTGCGACCAGCATCACGAGCACCGCGATCGTCGCGCCGATCCCGAGCGCAGTGAGCAGGCCGCGTCTGGGGGCCCGCAACACGTTCCGCACTGGCATCTGGGCGAAGGTGTCGCCCGGGAGGTGAACCTTCTTGACGAGTGGGGCGAGTCCGCCTCCACGTGAAGCCAAGTGTCCTGTGCGGATCGCGTCCACCGGCGCGACACGGATCGCTCGCCAGACCGGGATCGTGACGGCGACAAGCGGAATGATGAGGCCGACGATCGCCGCGGTGAGGAACACGTCCCATTGCGTCGGTGTGAGCCACTCGGGCATTGGGAGGAACGATTCGAGCACGCCACGCATCGCCGCTGCGATCCCCCACCCGATCAGAACCCCGAGCAGCACACCGAGAAGCGCGATCTGAACGCCCATAAGCATTGGGCGCAGCGCGATCCAGAATCGCTTGACCCCGAGCGCCATCGATATGCCGATCTCTCGACGGGTCTGGTCAACCATTCGCGCCGTCAGGTTGACGGCCGCCGCCGCAGATCCGGCGAGGATCAGGAAAGCGACGATATTGAAGAACTGTTGATCACCCTCGATGTCCTCGTACGTCAGCGAGTGGGCAGGATCGTCCTCGGTGGTCGAGACCACCACGCCGACGTCGGGCATCTCGGTTTCGAAGGACATCGCAAGCTGCGACTCGAACGCGGCATGGTCGACGCCGGGTTCGAGAGTGAGGACGAGGTCGTTCACCGAACCGGGAAGGTCGGCGATGTCGCCCGCCGTTTCGAGCGACGTGAACACCGCCGCGAAGTTGGCTTGGGCGAAGAACCCACCGGCTCCGTCCATGACCATGAAGAACTCGGGCGTGATCGCGTGCCCGACGTACTCGATCTGCCGCCCTCCGCTGAGAGTCAGCGTCCCATCGGCCGGGAGGTCGTAGTAGACGGCGAAGTTCCGTTCGATCAACGAGACCGGCTGGCCGCGGTCGGTCTCACCGAGGGGGCGACCGTCTTTCGCGAACAGTGCGTTGATGTTCGGGCCGCCGCCGTCGAGAGGCACGCCAATGATCACACCGCGCACAACTACCTCGCCGTCCGGAGCAACCGTGGCGACCTGGATCGGCACGCGCAGTCGTTCCTCGGCGTGCGCTACGAGTCCACCGGTGTCCGCCGTGCGGACGACCGCCAGCATCGAGCCCTCGTCGACCGCGGATCCGTCGGCGAGTTCGACCCGAAGGTCGTACATATTGAGTGTCTCGTAGGCGTGGTCGGCGGTGATCTCGCGCCATCTGGTCATGGAGGAGAGTCCGGAGTATGCGCCGACTCCGAGCGCGATGATGAACGCGATCACAACGACCTGAACCCATCGGGAGCGCAGGTCTCGCCACGACCATCTCATCCACATCGAGGACGTCTTCATGGTGCCTCCTACCAATGCAGGTCGGCAAGGTCCGCGCGTCCTCCCACTGGAGGTCCGTCGGATACGATGCGGCCGCTCGAGAGTTCGACCACCCGGTCGGCGACGCGGGAGATCTCCCGGTTGTGCGTTACAGCGAGCACCACGGTGCCGGGCCCCGCCTGTTCACGGAGCAACTCGAGGATCTGCACGCCGGTCGCGAAGTCCAGTTCGCCGGTTGGTTCATCGGCGAGCAGGATCGGATTGCCGGTGGCGAGGGCGCGCGCGATGGCGACTCGCTGCTGCTCGCCGCCGGAGAGTTCGTGCGGGAAGTGCTCCGCACGGTCGGCGAGACCGACCCGCCCGAGCACGTCGTCGGCGTCCGGCGGATCGTCGCGATCAGCGGCATCAATACCGAACTGAACGTTCTCGCGAGCCGTCAGACCCGGAAAGATGTTGAAGCTCTGGAAAACGAAGCTCACGGCGCGCCGGCGGAAGTCGAAGAGTGCCGACCGCTTCGTGTTCGAGATATCAACGCCCGCTACCGAGATCGAACCCTCGGTCGCGGTATCGAGAGCTCCAATCAGGTTGATCAGCGTCGTCTTGCCGCTGCCGGACGGTCCGAGCACAACGACGAACTCACCGTCGTGAACCTCGAGGTCGACCGCATCGAGCGCCGTGACCGTGGTGCCACCGAGTTCGTAGCGCCGGGACACCCCATCAAGGCGGATAAGTCGATCGTTCCCTGTCATGGCTACTCCGTTCCCTCGCTCAGAGGTTTTGTTGCGTACGCCAACGGTCGATCAGCAGATCGAACTCTCGATCGAACCAGGCGTAGAAATCTCTCATCTGCTCGAGGCGCTGTCTCGCTGGATCCACGTTCGCCAGAGCTTCAATGCCCCGCTCGGAGAGCGCCACCATCTGGGTGAGCACCTCCGCGCTCCGGTCCAGCAGACGCTCGAGAGCTCCCATCGAGGCTGCGTAGTAGCTCCGCCGATCGCCGGGAACCCAGACGCGATCGACGATTCCCATCCGGGTCAGGGCTGTCACCGCCGTTGATATGGAGCCGGCACTTGCACCGATCTGGCTCTGAAGATCGGCGGCGGACAGGTGTGGGCTGTCTGTGAGGAGAAGCGCTGCCCAGACCCGCCCGGCCATCGGCGGCATCCCCATCGCCTCGAACATGAGGCTGACGTCTTCTGCGAATCGTCGTCGGTGTTCATCGGGCGTCATAGACTTTCAGTAGATTCTGAAATTCCAGTCGTTGCTAGGGCCTTTCGACCCGTTCGATTTCGCGTGTCCGGTCGGCAGGGATTCCCCGTTGCGTGGCGGATGTGGGAGGCTGGCCGCATGAGCATCACCTTTGAATCAACCGTCCCGCTGCACGGCACCATCGACATTCCGCTCCTCGGTTTCGGCGTCTACAAGGTCAAGCCCGGATCCGAAACCGAAGATGCCGTCGCCGCCGCCCTCGACGCCGGCTATCGCCACATCGACACGGCGGCTCTCTACCGAAACGAGGAGGGCGTCGGCACATCTATCGCCGCCTCGGGGATCGACCGCTCGGAACTCTTCATCACCACCAAGCTCTGGAACAGCCACCAGGGCTATGATTCAACACACGCCGCGTTCGACGTCAGCCTCGAGAAGCTCGGACTCGACTACGTCGACCTCTACCTCATCCACTGGCCCAAGCCCGTGCACACAGCGGCAACATGGCGAGCGATGGAGGAGATCCAGGCTGTCGGTAACGCTCGCGCGATCGGGGTCTCCAACTTCCTCCCCCAGCACCTCGACCAACTCGCCGAGACCGCCACGGTGATGCCGTCGATCAACCAGATCGAGTTCCACCCACACCTTCAAAGCGCCGACCTGGTCTCGTACTGCGATGACCACGGCATCGTCGTCGAAGCATGGAGTCCCCTCAAGCACGGCGAGATCATCGACGACCCGGCGTTGATGGTGATTGCCGAAGCACATGGCGTCACCGTCGCCCAGGTGGTCCTGCGGTGGATGCTTCAGCGTGGCGTGGTCACGCTCCCGAAGAGCATCACACCGGCCCGGATCGCCGAGAACAAGGATCTCTACGATTTCGAGTTGACCGAAGAAGAGGTCGTTGCGATCAACGCCATGGACCGCGGCGAGCGCGTCGGCCCCGACCCCGGCAACTTCGACTTCTAGAACGGCTCACAGACCGTGGCACACGGTGCCAGCCCCACGGAAGGGGCATACTCCAACCCATGCACCTGATCAGCCTCGAGGCCATCTCGAAGTCGTACCCGGAGACGCCCGTGCTCCGGGACGCCTCGCTCGGGATCTCTCGGAGACAGCGGATCGGGGTGATTGGTCGGAACGGATCGGGGAAGTCGACGCTCCTACGCATCATCTCGGGCGACGAAGAACCGGACTCTGGACGGATCGTCCGTTCAACAGGCCTCCGGATCACCTCACTCGTGCAGGATCCGACCTTCCCGCCCGACAGCACGGTCGGTGGAATCATTGGCAACGACCGGGAGACGATCGCCATGGCCGATCGCCTGGGGTTGAGCGACGCGTCCGTATCGGTTGAAGAGCTCTCCGGTGGCCAACGCAAGCGGCTCGCTCTGGCGGTGGCGCTCGCAGAGGAATGTGACCTCCTGATCCTCGACGAGCCGACCAACCACCTCGACGTCGACACGATCGACTGGCTCGAAGACCATCTCCTTTCGCGCACGTCGGTTCTCGTGCTGGTGACGCATGACCGCTATCTCCTGGATCGGGTGGCGAATCGCGTGGTTGAGGTCCATCACGAGGCGCTTCACTCCCATCACGGCACCTACGAGCAGTTCCTCGAAGCCCGAACGGCCCGCGAGGAGCTCGCGGCGACCGTGGAACACCGCAGGAAGCAGCGCCTCCGCACCGAACTGGAGTGGCTCCGTCGCTCGCCGAAAGCTCGCACCTCGAAGTCGCGGGCCAGGGTCTCCGCCGTGCACGATCTCATCGCCGCGAAGACGCGCACGGTCGATCCGGAGCTCTCCATCGACCTCCCAGCGCGACGGATCGGCTCGAAGGTGGTCGACATGCACAATGCCGGCAAGAGCTTCGATGGCCGCACGGTTCTGCGCGGCATCGACCTCAAGCTCCAACCGAATGCCCGGATCGGTGTTGTAGGCCAGAATGGTGCAGGAAAGACCACCTTGCTTCGCCTCATCGCCGGCCGACTCGAAGCTGACGAGGGCACCGTGAAGATGGGTACGACCATCTCGCCCGGCTGGTACGGCCAGGATCCGCAGCCGATTCCGCCTTCGACGCGCGTCAACGCCGTGGTCCGGGAGCGGGCCGAGACAACCAGGCTCGATTCGGGCATCCGGGTGTCGGCGGCGAAACTACTCGAGCGGTTCCAGTTCGACGCCCAAGCACAGCGCTCCACCGTCGGCGATCTCTCGGGAGGCGAGCGCCGGAGACTCGAACTGCTCTTGACCCTGATGGAAGCACCGAACCTCCTGCTTCTCGATGAGCCGACCAACGACCTCGACCTCGACACCCTCGAAGTACTCGAGGAGTACCTCGACGCCTGGCCCGGCGCCCTGGTCGTCTCGAGCCACGATCGCTACTTCCTCGACCGCGTTTGCGACGACATCTACTCCATCGAAGCCGACGGCTCGGTACGCCACCACCCGGGCGGCTGGCCCGCCTATTGGGCCGACCGGCTCGCCCCGGCCGTCCAGGCATCGATCCCGGAGACGGTCGAGTTCAACAATCCGGCACCAGCCCCGCGCACGAAACCCACGTGGAGGGAACGGCAGGAACTCGCCCGCCTCACCAGAAGCATCCCGGGGCTCGAGGCAAGGAGCGCAGATCTCGCGGTGCAACTCGACGCCGCAGTCGGCGACTACGCCGCCACGGTCGACCTCGCCCAACAACTCGCCGACGTCCTCGAAGACCTCGACGCCGAAGAGACCGCCTGGCTCGAGCTCTCCGAGCGAATCGACGCCTACGACAACGGGTAGGAGCATCCGCCCCCTCATCAGCCCCCTCCGCGCAGCCGAGCGAACATCGCTTCATCCGTCTCGAACGCGAGGGGCGGCAGGTCGTCGAGGGGGAACCACCCGACGGCGTCGGCGTCGTCGCCTGCGGCCAGGGTTCCGCCGGTCACGGCTCCCGCGAACCAGATCCCGACTGTCAGCTTGTTCGGGTCGTGGAAGTTCGAGGCAACGAACACGACGTCGCCGACATCGGCAACCAAGCCGGTCTCTTCGAGCAACTCACGGGCGGCCGCGGCCCGGATCTCCTCGCCGTAGTCGACGAAGCCGGCAGGGATCGACCAGAGGCCGGAGCGAGTTGCTCCCGGCCCGCGCCGCACCATCAGGACCCGACCATCGTCATCGAAGACCACGACGGCGGCCCCGACCCCGGGGTTCCGCCAGTGGACGAAACCGCACGACGGGCACCGTCGTCTCGGCTGGTCGTAGACCTCAACGATCTCCAGTTCTGTCGTGCAGTGGGGACAGAAGGTGAATTCGCCCGGCCATTCGTGGATGTGGGTCACAGCGGGCAGTCTGCCACGCCTCGCATCCCTTGACCACGCGTGAACTCGTCGAGTTGTGCGACATCCCGCCGGGTCCTCCAAGGGCCTATGAGCGCCGACAGCCACCAACCCCAAGCGGTCACTCGCGAGGGATCGGCGGCTGCTCGGTTCTGATCCCCGCACTCCACATGGGGCGGCGAGTCAGTTGGGTCGTTCAGCCTGCGATGGGGCCGAGCGGGTCGAGACCGTACTCGTTCGATCCGACGGTGCCGGGGAGGAATCCCGTCTCGATCAGCGCCCAGATGCCACCGATGAGCGGAACGAGGCCGATGAGGACCCACCAGCCCGACTTGTTCCGATCATGCCAACGCTTGATGCTGAGAGCGAGCGACGGCCAGATGATCAGCAACGACAGCACCACCATCAGTCCCCAGAGGAACGTCGAGTTGGTCGCGGCGGCGATGATTGCGAGCAACCACACCACAACCCACAGGACGACGATTCCGAGCCAGAACTTCGCTCGGTTGATTCGACCCTCGAAACTGAACAGCAGCCATGCCCAATCGATGTCGTTCATCGACGATGTCCTTTCGCTCGGCGGCTGAGAACTTAGCACGGGTTCAGCTAGGAGACGGTCTTCGCATGTTTCATAGTCTCGGCCGAACGAGCTCACCCCACGGCAAGGGCATCCCTCAGCACGGCAACACGACCGACCTCCACCCGAAAGTACGCCCACTTGCCGCGCTGCTCGCGGGTGAGCAGCCCCGCCTCGGTCAGGATCGAGAGGTGGTGGCTGACCGTGGGCTGGGACTTTCCGGTCGGTGCCACGAGTTCGCAGGCACACATCTCTCCGGACGGTGCGTTCCCGATCAGGCTGAGCAACTGCAGTCGGACGGGATCCGCCAGAGACCTTGAAGCCGGCTGCGAGCTCCACGGCGCTGGAGGCATCGAGCAGCTCCGTCAGGACCGGCTCACAACACGTCTCGATGGTCGGAACCTCCACAGGCCCATCCCCTCTCGGAATTCTGATATTGACGTTCATCAATCTAACCGATAGCATCGTATCGATCAACATCAATGTGAGGAGCCGCCGTGCCGACTGAACCGAACCTCCGAGAAGCCGTACGCGATCGCTACGCCGACGCGGCACGCAAGGCCGGTCGCTCGTGCTGCTCCCCCGACAGCAGGTCGGAGACCGACGACTTCGGACGCGGCCTGTACCCCGCCGCAGACCTGGTCGGCGTCCCCGCCGGCGCATCGGACGCAAGCCTGGGATGCGGGAATCCCACAGCCGTTGCCGAACTCGCCGAGGGTGAGACCGTGCTCGATCTCGGCTCGGGAGCCGGCATCGACGTCCTCCTGTCCGCCAAACGAGTCGGTCCATCCGGATTCGTCTACGGGATCGACATGACCGACGAGATGCTCGAACTCGCTCGCCGGCACGCGGCCGAGGCCAAAGCAACCAATGTCGAGTTCCGCAAGGGATACATCGAGGAGATCCCCCTCGATGACGCTGCGGTCGACGTGGTCATCTCGAACTGCGTAATCAACCTGTCCGCCGACAAGGCGACGGTGCTTGCCGAGATGGCCCGGGTCCTCCGTGCGGGTGGGCGAATCGGCATCAGCGATGTCGTGGCGGACGATGGCCTGACCCGCGAAGAGCGCCTGGAGCGCGGCACGTGGGTCGGCTGCATCGCCGGCGCACTCAGCCTCTCGGAGTACGAGCACGGACTGGCCGACGTCGGATTCGCATCCGTCGAGATCACCCCGACGCACCGTGTCGCCGACGGAATGCACTCCGCGATGATCAGGGCCGTCAAGCCGGCGTAGGCCACCGGGCGACACTCCCGAATCGTGTCACTCGGGGCGCGCGGGGACCTCGCCGTAGTACTCGGCCAGCCGGTCGTCTGCCTGATCGCCGAACAGGATTTCAGC
Source organism: uncultured Actinomycetota bacterium (assembly GCA_963700375.1). GTDB lineage: Bacteria > Actinomycetota > Acidimicrobiia > Spongiisociales > UBA5794 > JAHEEL01. The sequence continues at coordinate 466,657 of CAVOXF010000002.1, read as the reverse complement.
CGCCTCGTGCAACCCCGGTGAGGTCCGGACCACTTCTTCGGGGATCACCTGCGTGATCTTCGATCGGCGACGGAGGAAGTCCTCGAGCTTCGTGACCATCTCGGTCTCGGCGGCTAGGTAGAGCTCGACCCTGAGGTAGTCCGCACTCCTGATGATGTCCTCGGCCATCGCCGGGTCCTGCCGGATCTCGTCCAGCATTTCAAACGCGCGCCTCCCGTAGCGCCGCCACAGGCGGTCCGAAAGCGGCTCGACGTCCGGCTTGTTGCGCAGGTCGTCAAGACCCATGAGCCGGGCCTGTCGATAGAACTCCGCACGGGTCGCTTTCGCCGGCTCGCCGTACCAGGTGTGGGTGTCCTTCTCGAGTGGCACACCGAGCCCCTCGACGGCATCTGCGACTTCTTCCCCGACGTTGAGGCAGTCGGTCAGCTTGCCGCCGAAGATCGAGATCACGTTGCGGTTGGTGTCGGTCTCGATCTCGTGCTTGCGAGACAGCTTCGTCCACTCGACGTCCTTCTTGTCGCCGCCGCCACTCGCCACGACCAGCGGCCGAACGCCGCTGCGGTCGGCGATGATGTCCTCGCGCGTCAACGGCTGTTCGAGGTTGAGCCGGCCGTTGATCTGATCGAGGAGGAAGTCACGGTCCTCGTCGGTGACCTCGGAGAACGGCGTGTCGACGCGCGTGTCGGTGGTCCCGATGACCGACCTCCGGCCCATCGGGATGACGTAGAAGAGCCGCTGTGTGTCGTCGTAGAAGGCGAGCACACGATGGTTTGGTGTGATCTGAGGAACGATGAGATGGATCCCCTTCGAGTACACGATCCGGTGTTCGGTCCGCACGTCGAGGTCGAAGTTGACACCGTCGACGAACGGCCCGGCCGCATTGACCACGACGCGGGCGGAACACGTGAACGGCTCACCACCACCGTCAACGTCTTTCAGCATGACGTTCCAGCGATTCCCGTCACGCTCGGCCGTCACGACCTCGACGTAGTTCGCGACCGTTGCGCCGACGTCGACCGCGGAACGCACGAATCCGAACACGAACCGGGAGTCATTGTCCGGCAGGTAGGCGTCGTAGTACTCAATGCCTCCGACCGAGTTGTCGGTGCGAACAACGGGCTCGAGGCCCGCAATGTCTTCGGCACTCAGAAGGCTCGGCCGATGGGTCCGGAATCCGCCGATCCCCCAGTATCCCACTGCTCCAAGTGCGGCCAGCCAGGTCGGGTGCGGTGACGTTTCGTCGAGCGTCGCGAGGAACGGGATCTGCTTGATGTTGTCGGGGTAGGACTTGATGAGTCGATTCCTCGACACGCACAACTTGCGGACGAGCGGAATCTCGTATCCCTCCAAGTACTTGAACCCGCCCCACACGAGGTTGGACGACGCCTGACTCGTGAAGCTCCCGAAGTCGCCGCGATCGACCAGCGCCACCTTGGCGCCGCGACCCGCGAGAACCGCAGCGGAAACCGCGCCGTTGATGCCTCCCCCGATGATGAAGACATCGAACGAACCATCCTTGAGTTTCGAAAGAGCAGTACCTCGAAGTGCCATAGGCGCATGGTACTGATGCAGAATCCGGACTCAACCGCGCCAATGTCCTACTTCTGTTGACCAATCGCGAAGCCGCTCATGAACGGTTTCTGCATCAACAAGAAGACGATCGCCGGCGGAATGCTCGCAATGATCGCCGCGAGCATCAATGGTCCGTAGGTCAAGGCTCCATCGATGTTCGTCAGTGTTTGAAGCGCGACCTGAGACACCTGCTTGCTCTCATCCCGGATGATCAGGCTCGGCCACAGGAACATGTTCCACGTGTAGACGAATTGGATGACGAACAGTGCCGCGATGACGTTCCACGACAGAGGAATCAACACCTTGGTGAGGAACTGCAAGGGTGACGCACCGTCGATCTGGGATGCCTCGAGCAACTCAGACGGCAAATTCGCGAAGTGCTGGCGGAAGAGAAAAGCCCCGGTGGCGGAGGCGAGGAACGGAACCACGATCGCCGCCATCGTGTCTTGCCAACCGAGGCCCGACACCAGACGGAACATCGCGAGAATCATCACTTCTGTTGGCATCATCAACGTGATCAGGACGAGGAAGAACACAATCCACTTGCCACGAAACTTGAAGTAGACGAATGCAAGCCCGGCGAGCAGCGACAGCACGGTCTTTCCGGTTGTGACGAGGATCGTCTGCACGGTTGAGTTCCACATCGCCCCGGCAAAGTCCCTGCCCACCCACACCGACTCGAAGTTGGATTTCAGCGCGCTCCCAGGTGTGAACTGAAACGAGAAGATCTCTGTGTTCGTCTGCGTTGCGATCAGGGCTGCGTAGAGAAGCGGAAATGCGATGACGATGCCGGTAGCCGTCAAGGCGATGTGATAGGGCCACTGTCGACCTCTGAGGAAGGTCTTGCGCTGCACTCCTGGCGTGAGTCCGGCCATCACGAACCCCCGTAGCTCACGCGTTTGCCGCTTGTCTGGAACTGCCACAAGGTGACGGCAATCACGGCGGCGAACAAGAGCACGGACTGCGCCGCGCCTCGTCCAAGATCGCCGTTGTTGACACCGATCCGAATGATCTCGTAGATCGCGACAGATGTCTTGCCCGCAGGAGCACCCTTGGTCATGAAATCGATCGTGGCGTACACCTCGAAGAATGCGTATGTGAGGTTGGTCACGAGCAGGAAGAACGTGATCGGTGACAGCGCGGGCAGGACGATCTTGACGAACCTCTGCCAGGTCGACGCGCCGTCGATCAGCGCGGCTTCAATCTGATCGTGCGACACGGTCTGGAGGCCGGCGAGATAGAAGAGGATGTTATAGCCGAGGATCTTCCACCCGCTCGCGAGAATGATCGATGTCTGCGCGAGGATCGCGCTCTCCCGATAGTTGGGTACGTCGATTCCGAACCAGACGTCCATTGTGTGCGTGAAGATTCCCGCCGTGGGGTCGAAGATCATGAAGAAGAGAACGCCGGCGACGGCCGGTGAGATCGCGTACGGCCAGATCAGGAATGTCCGATACAGGCTGCCACCGCGAATCTTCCTGAATGCAAGATAGGCGACGGCCAATCCGCCGATCATTCCAAATGCGACGATGCCAAGGGTGATGATGAGCGTATTCAGATACACCGGTCGATAGGCGACCTGCCCGCCGCCCCCCGGTGAGAACATGGCGTACAACGCAACGAAGATGGAGAGCATCGCGAAGACCGTCGCTATATCGGCGCCTTTGCGGCTCCACGTTCCAGGAGTCGAGTTGCGAAGCCAGAGCCTCGCCCCGTAGACGGCGGCGATAGCGAGGAGTGGAAAGGCGATGAGCTTCCACGGGTCCGTGATGAGGAGTTCGGTGAAGTTCCCGAAACAGACGTCCACAGATTTCGGGGCGCCAAGCTTGGTGAGCTTCGTCGAGAGCGTGAAGGTCTGGATCGCCGGGAGATACAGGAACCAGATGAGGATGATGAGTGTGGGAGACAGGAGCGCCCAAGGAACCCACCATCCGAGGCGAAAACCGCCGGTTCGGATCTCGCCGGTCATACCGGCAGAGTCCGACTTCTTGCCGTCCGACCGATCGAACAGCAACTGAAGAGCCATCAGCGCAAGCCATGCGCCTCCGGCCATGAGCCCGTATGCGAGAAGGTGATCTACGCCACTCGTACCTTCGGCGAAGGCACAGCGACCCATAGCAAGCGGGGTCACCGCTGCACCGGCGACGGCGGCGGCAGACCCGATGCCGTATCGCTTCGCGCTCGGATGATCGTTGTTCCGCCACACATAGACCGGACCGAGAATCGCGGCGACAACAAGTCCGAGAATCAGCATGAACGGTCAGGTCTCAATCTTCGCTCCATCCAACCGTGCGAGATTGGGGGTGGAGAACCTGCCCCACCCCCAATCCGCATTCGAATCGATCAGCCGCCGTACAGCTGCTCGTACTCAGTCAGCGACTTGTTCGCTTCCTCGTTGGCTTGAGCCATTCGGGTCGCAACGTCGACATCATTCACGAGAATGTCTTCGATCGCGAGGGTGATGACGTCACGGATGCCGACGAAGTTGCCGAGCAGCGCTCCGAGCGATGCCGGGGTGTTCTGCGCGGCAGCCAGCTGGTCGGACGCCACCTTGCTGTTCGGGCTCTCGTCATACCAACCCTGGCTTTCGAGGAGATCGACTGCGTCCTGGGTGATCGGGATGTACCCGGTGAGCTGGTGCCATTCCGCGGCGTTCTCGGGATTCGAGAAGTAGTTCAGGAACGCGAGCGCGCCATCTTCCGTGGTCTGGTCCATACCGTCGAGCATCCAGATCGTCGCTCCACCGATGAGGTTGCCGACATAGTCGACGTCCCCGTTGTACGGCATGAAGCTGGCAACGTTGGTGAACGCCGCGTTCTCATCGAAGAACGTCGTATCCGAACTCGAATAGACGAGCATCGCAACCTCGTTGGCGAGGTAGGCATTGGAGGTGCCGTCCCAGTCACGCTGGAGGCCCGTGTACGTGTAGTAGCCCTTGTCATCCAGGCTCTTCCACCAGTTGATGTAGTTGAGGACCCCAGGGGACTCGAGGTAGACCTCGGTGGCGCGACCGGAACGACCGTTGTCGGCGTTCGCAAGGAGTTCGCCTTCCTGGCCAAGACTCTGCTCGAGGAACCACGAGTGGTTCGGCCACGTGATACAACCGCTCGGCGCGTCGGGGAGCGCCATGATCGCCTCGCACGCTGCATCGACTTCGGCCCACGTCGCCGGCGGCTCAGTGATGCCGGCTGCGTTGAGGATGTCCATGTTGTTGAACATCACCGTCGACGATGTGTTCCACGGCATCGAATAGAACGACCCATCCACCGTGTAGTAGTTGCGAGCCGCGTCGACAACCGAGTCGAGCACGACCGGCTCACCGAGGATCTCGGTCCGTCCGGCGATGGCGTCCGTCACCGACTTGAAGATCGGAGCGCCGTCGTTCCCCACCGCGTCGAGGGCCTGCCGTGTGGCGGCCTCGAAGAAGTGGATCAATCCCGGGGGTTCACCGCTGTCCACTGCGAGCACCGCAGCATCGAACGCGTCGTTGTAGGACGCGAACGAAGTCACTTGTACGTTGTACTCGGGATGCTTGGCATTGAAGTCGGCGGCCTTCGCCTCCGAGAATCCAAGGCGCGCCTCGTCGGAGAACGCAACCCAGAAATCGATAGTAGTTGCGTCACCGCTGGGTGCCGCAGTCGTCGCCGTCTCGCCGGCCGCCGTCGTTGTTGTTTCGCCGGCGGCAGTCGTTGTCGTTTCGCCGGCGGCAGTCGTATCGCTACCGGAATCGGAATCGTCGCTCGAACACGCGGCTGCCATCAGCGCGAGCACTGCCAGCAGGACCAATAGTCGTATCTTCATTTCACTCCCTCTATTCGGCTGCCGCGCCACAGATCGTGAACGCGCACGCAGTGTCGTCCCCAAACCAAGAGGGACACACTCGCCGGGTCACTGTAGCGAAGGCGATCGAACGCGCACAAGAAGGACCATGGCACGCTCACCGAGAGTCGTTGTCGGACAGGAACCGGAGAATCCAATCCGCCACCGTCGCCGCGTCCGTGGGATCGTCGAGTGACGCAGTCGCCCGTTCAGCCAGGTCCCCGAGAGAATCTCGCCGAGCGCCGTAGAGAGCCCTTGCGTAGCCAGCCGGAAACTCGGGGTGGCCCTGGATGCCCACACATAGCGGCGTGAACTCCACCATCGCATTGGTGCAGTGATCACTCGAGCCGAGCAGTCGAGCCGCCGGGGGCAACCTGGCGACCTGATCACGATGGCTCATGATGAGCGAGATCGTGTCGGTCCTCGGCTGCATCCATGGTCGCGCCGCTCCAACCTTCATCGTATGAACACCGACACCCCAGCCTTGCTCGGACCTCTCCACCGATCCCCCAAGGGCGGTGGCCATCGCCTGGAGTCCAAAGCAGATGCCGAAGATCGACACGGCGTCGGATTGCGCCTGACGAATGAACCCTTCGAGATCTCGAATCCACCGCTGATCCTCGTACACCGAGGCGGACGACCCGGAGATGACGTATCCGTCGCATTCGTGTGAATCAGCCGGGAGACCGCCACTCTGCGCGTCGTAGATCACGAAAGCGTGGACCTGCTCCGTGAACATCTCCTTCACCATGTCGTCGTAGTCCCCGGCAATGGCCCTGAACGGACCTGCGACGTGGTCACAAAGGATGATTCCGATCCGCATGTCACCCACGGCGCACGGCGACAGACGGGCGTTCGCCGCGTGTGTCGCGCAACTCCGGGCTGCTACAGGGCATGCCGGGATCCATGCCCCTTCCGTCGAAGCCCCTTCCGTCGAACGGAGCCCGGAGGGCGGCACGTGTTCGGATCGACCCGAGACATGCGCGGGACAATCCGCCGGTGACAGCCACCACCACTCACTCCGGTGTCACGTAGGCAGCCGTGATCCCGCCGTCCACGAGAAACTCACTTCCCGTGATGTAGGAAGCGTCGTCCGACGCGAGGAACAGGGCGGCCTTCGCCATTTCTTCCGCCGTGCCGAACCGCCCCATCGGTATGTGCACGAGCCTGCGCTGTCGCTTCTCCTCGGTGTCGAGGAATTTCATGAGCAGCTCCGTATGGAGCGGACCAGGGCTGAGCGCGTTCACCCGGATTCCGTCGCGTGCGTGGACGACCGCAAGCTCTCTCGTCATGGCGAGGACCGCACCCTTGGAGGCGGTGTATGCGATCTGGGGGGTCGCTGCACCGAGATGGGCAACGAACGAGGCCGTGTTGATGATCGAGCCCCCACCCGAATCCCTGACCGCAGGAATGCCGTACTTGCAGCCGAGGAATACGCCCTTCGCGTTGATGGCCATTGTCCGGTCCCAGACGTCCTCGGACGTCTCCTGCGCGTTCCCATCGTCGCTGTGCATGATCCCGGCGTTGTTGAACATGATGTGGAGTGCGCCGAACGATGCCACGGCCTGCGCGACCATGGCGCGGACGTCGACATCGTCGGCAACGTCTGCGTGAATCCCGACAGCGGAACCACCCGCGGCCACGATCGCCTGCAGGGTCTCAGCCGTTTCGACGTCGTCGATGTCCGCGCAGACGACGCTTGCCCCCTCTGTGGCGAACAGGATTGCACTCGCTCTCCCGATTCCGCTCCCGGCGCCCGTGATGAGCGCCACCTTGCCTTCGAGACGGTTCATTGTTTCACCTCTTGCTTGATCGACTCATGAGAAACACGGGACCTGGCTCAGATGCGATCGAAGTACCTCACACGTTCCCAGTCCGTCACCGCTGCGTCATACGCATCCGCCTCGACCTCATAGAAGTGTGCGTAGTGATCCCGAACGTCTTCGGACAGAGCGTCGGCTGAGAAGGGACTCGACGCGAACGATCGGTTCGCCGCCGTCAGCGTCCTTGGGACTCGCTCGAGTTCTCCTGCGGCGTACGCGTCGCCCGAGAACATCTCCGGCGACTCGAGCCCTTCGTCGATGCCAGAAAGCCCCGACGCGATCGCTGCGGTGTACACGAGGTACGGGTTCACATCAGCACCGGGAATCCGACACTCGATGCGCAGGCTCGAATCCGAACCCACGATGCGGAACCCCACAGTCCGATTGTCGTAGCTCCAGCCAATGTTGGTTGGAGCCCAGGAACTTGCCTGGTAGCGCTTGTACGAGTTGACGGTGGGAGCGTAGAAGGGCATGACATCGCGGACCTTGCCCATCCAACCGCCAAGGAATCGACCAAACGTCTCCGAGCAACGAACCGGACCGAGCTCCCGGTCGCCGACGAACACGTTCTCCGAACCGTCCCACAGGCTGAGGTGGATATGGCAACTCGATCCAGCCTGGTCCGTCTCAGGCTTCGCCATGAACGTCACGGACATCCCCATCTGGTCGGCTATGTCCTTCATCAGCAGCTTCATGATCGTGTGACGATCGGCCATCTCGAGCACGTCGGCGTACCTGATGTTCATCTCGTGTTGGCCGCGCCCGAACTCCCCCTTTGAATTCTCCACCGGAATCCCCGAATCGGCCAGGTGCCGTCTGACGGCTCTGTTGTAGAACTCCTCTCGACCGCCCTGGAGGATGTGGTAGTCCTCGCTGTACCAACCGATCGACGTGAGCTTCGCGAAGCCCTGGTCGGCCGCCTCGCGGTATGTCTCCTTGTAGAGGTAGTACTCGAGCTCCGATGCAGCTTTGGCCGTAAGCCCGCGTTCGGCAAGTCGATCGATCTGACGCCGCAGCATGGTGCGCGGCGCAACGGAAACGAGACGATGGGTCGCATCGTCCAGGAGGTCGCAGAGGACGATGGCCGTCGCCGGCAGCCAGGACGCGATTCGAAGTGTGGTCAGGTCTGGAACCATATGAAAATCGCCGTACCCGAGGTCCCAGTCTGCGTACCGATAGCCCGCGACCGGCTCCATCTCCATGTCAACGGTCAGGAGGTAGTTGCAGCCGTGCGTGCCGGCGATCGCCCCGTCCTCGATAAAGAACGACGCGTCGAACCGCTTGCCGTGCAACCTCCCGTAGTGGTCGGTGAATCCGACGACGACCGTGTCGATTGCCCCGTCATCGACGAGCGCGGCCAACTCGTCAATCGTCAACATTCCGCGATCGGCAACCATCCGGATCTCTCCTGGGTGAGGCAGCTGGTGACACTAGTCGCGGGCCAAGCCTCGACCCCGGCGGTCCCGCCCGCCAACGACCGCAACTGGCCGCCTTGGCTCGGGCAGGCTGGCGCCCTGCCACATCAAACGCGGGGCCACTCCTCACCCACGGATCCTGCCAGGATGAGGCCGCCAGACCGAACCTGGGGCAGGAAGAGCACCGGAACGAGACTTGTGAAAGACCGAACCGCCAAGTACCTGTCGTCGATCCATCGGATCCTCTACCGCAGTACGCGTGGGGCCGTGGGGCGGCGCCTCGTCGACAACGACATATGCCTGCTGACCACGACGGGTCGCCGGACGGGGAGGGACCATACGGTCCCGCTGCTCTACCTGCGTGACGGTGAGCGGCTCGTGGTGATCGCCTCGTGGGGCGGGCGCGATCAACATCCGGAGTGGTACCTGAACCTGCTCTCCGACCCGGCGGCAACCGTCCAGATCCTCGGCAATCGCCGACCCGTTGAGGCGCGGACGGCGCACGCCGATGAGCGGAGTCTCTGGTGGCCCAAGGTGCTCCGGGCCTACGACGGCTACGCTGAGTACGAGTCGCGAACCGATCGCGAGATCCCGATCGTCTTTCTCGATCCCCCGTCCAACCGTGCAGACTGATCGCCACACGATGCCGGGCCGCCAAACAGGTGTCCCCCGATCAGCGGCCCGGCGTCGATTCCGGTTTCAGGCTCTGCAGGTGCCTCAGGCGGCGGCTTCGTCGGAGTCGCTCTTCAGGATCAACATGACCAGGCCACCGATGGCGACCATCGCCGTGCCCGCCATCAGCACATAGAAGCCGGCGCCGACGGATACGGTGAACGCAGCCGGAATGGCTCCCGCGGCCGCGGCCGCGCCGAACCCCGCCTCGAGGGTCTCCGCGTCATCCCCGGCCTCGAGGAACTTGATCACGGCGTAGACGAGCAAAGCCACGCCGATCAACGTCGTTGCCAGGGCAAACGGCATCTTCTCGACGGCAGTGAGCGGTGGAATGAACGCGAACGCCACGACGGCAATGATCGCGATCACGACCACCACCTGTACCCATGGGTCGAGTCCGCCCCAGATCGTCGGAATCCCATCAGGGAAGTTTGGATCCGCCTGGCTGAGCGCAGGTAGAAGCTCTTCACCGTCCGTGGTGGCGCCCTTCGTGAACAATGCGGCCACCCCGAGCACAACGCCGAACAAGGTCCAGATTCTGGTCCATTGCATGGGATCTCCCTCTCTCGTCCCGTCGAGAGCGTAGAAAGGTAGAGCGTTGCGTTACAACCGGAATCGCTGCGAGTAGGGCTGCCGACCCCTTTCGGCGCCGTGCCATCAAGGCTCATCGGGCTCGGGCCGATGCCTGAAGGAAGGAATCGGAGCGACGCGTCTCCCTTCCTCTCGGACCTATGTGGGCCGGCCTGAAGAAGTCCATCCACACCTACCGGAAGGCGCTCGCTGACCATGTCGTCGCCGTCACCGATGGTCCTGGGTACGTAAACGGTTCGCACCTGCCCGGATGATCCAACAGGCGGCGCTCAGCGACTGACCCTTCGCTGAGTGCAGCAGCCGAGCACGAAACATCCCCCGTCCTCCCGCGGGGGATGTTTCGTTGCGCGGTCGCTCTGCGGCATCGCGGCGCGTGTGATCACAAGGGCCTATTCGCCGGCGGTAGCATCACGGGATCATCAACACCGGCGAGCAAGGAGCCTCTGATGAGGATTGTTGTGTTGGGTGGAGCGGGCAAGATGGGCGCCATCGCGGTCGAGGACCTTGTCGTGAATCCCCGTGTCGACGAGGTCATCCTCGCCGACCGGGACATGACCGGCGCCGCAGCCATCGCCGAGTACCTCGACAGCCCGAAGCTGTCGATCACCGAGTCTGACCTCAACGACCACGCCGCCCTTGTTGCACTGCTCGAACCGGTCGACGCCTGCGTCAACGCAACCGTCTACTACACGAACCTGAAGGTGATGGAGGCCTGCCTCGAGGCCGGTACGCACTACACCGACATGGGCGGCCTGTTCCACGGAACGCTCAAACAGTTGGAGTTGAACGATCGGTTCGCCGAGGCCGGGATCAGCGCCGTGCTCGGTATGGGATCAGCGCCGGGCGCGCCGAATATCCTCGCCCGGTACGCGGCCGATCGGATGGAGACGATCGATGCGATCAAGATCTACGATGGGGTGAAGCCGCCACCGCCGGGAACCGTGAAGTTCACGTACGCGGTACCGACGATCATCGACGAACTCACCCAGCAGCCGATGGTGTTCCGCGACGGCGAGTACATCGCCTGCGAACCGCTCACCGAGTTCGAGGATTACATGTTCGCCGGATCGCTGGGCATCCTCCCCATGCACCTCTCCCTCCACTCGGAGGTGGCGACGCTGCCGGTCAGCTTCGCCGACAAGGGTGTGCGCGAGTGCTTCTTCAAAATCAACCATTGGGGAATGGACCCGGAGACGGTCGAGAAGGTCCGCGTCCTCGCCGATTTCGACTTCGACAGCCCGGACCCGATCAGCGTGCGCGGAGTCGAAGTATCGCCTCGGGATTTCACGATCGAAATGATGAGCGGCTTCGTGCCGTCGGCGATCGACATGCTCACCGCTCCACCGAACCCGCCGGGCGACCTCGCGAAGGAGATCGTCTCAGAAGTCAGCGGAACGGCCGACGGCGCGCCGGTGGTCTACCGGATGGGCATGCTGACCCGGAAGGGCGCATTGCCGACGGGCGTGCTCCCGGCACGTGCGGCGGCATGGCAAGCCGCCGGGAAGGTCGCCGCCGGCGTCCACCCGCCCGAACTCGCCTTCGACCCCGAACCGTTCCTCAAGGAACTGGAAGAGCGAAACATCAAGACCCAAGTGACGGTCACGAAGGGCTTGTAGGTCGAGGCGCTACGGCTCCAATACGCCCTGGACCTCGTCGACATCGTACGAGAGTCTGGCCGTTCGACTCAGTGTGCCGAGGCCGATCCAGCCGCCGCCGATCCGGTAGCGGCCGGACCACGCAAACGTCGCCGAGATCGGATACGCCTCGAGCGTCGGATGGCAGTTGCCGCCCGACGGATGCACCCGGCGATACTCCGGGTCGCAGGTCTTCGTTGTGTAGGTGTGGGTGACGCTACCAGTCGGGTACGCCCCCGCCTCGGCGGGTTCGTAGCGGGCCATACCGCCGTCACCCCAGTCGACGGCGAGCGATGCAACGGATGCGCGCACCTCCATCATCCGTCCGTCGGGGAGAACCTCGGTGTGGGTGATATCGGCCGGGTCGGGAGTCGCCAGGTAGGTCGGGAGACCGGTGATACCTGAGACCGGCGGTTCGAGCGAGGGGTTCGGGACCGCCAGCGGGAACGACCGGAAGATCCGCCACGCCAGATCCGTGTCGGGGTCGGCCACAGCCGGACATACGGGCGTGGTGGTGACGATCCAGATGATCATCGGTTCATTGGCCGGGTCCGACGCATCGATCCCGCCGGGAACCGGAGACCAATAATGGCAGTCTGCACCCGTCGCGTCCGTCGACTGATACACGTACCGGTTTGGGGGCCGTTCGCGCGGCGGGTCGGTGCGGGCGCCGCCTGACGTGCCGCCGGTTGCGGAGCAGACGATGCGGCCGAGTTCCGGCATCGTAGTGGCAGTGCTCCGCCCTAGCTACCGGCTGCCAGCTACCAACTACCAGCAACGGAAGCAGCATCAAGGCGAGAGCGGATGCGGTCCATCGCATGCCCAGCCCTCCCCTGAATACGAGATCCCCCAGCCGTCATTGACTCGTTCGACGACCTCTGTGTGGCTCCGCCGTTCCACCCCCGACCAGCGTCTCCGAATAGTCGGAGTCAACGACTGCTGCGATACAGTCGGCCGTATAGGCCAGCACAGCTGTCGCAGACACTGCTGGCACGCTCCACCGGTCAGCGAACTCCACCACGTCGAACAGGCCCATGCTGCGCGTCATGTATTCGGTGTTGGCGAAGAGGGCTTGGAAGGCCTCCCGGTCACCGTCGTAGAGGGCCTGGAGGCGCCGCTCTTCGAGGTCCTGGAAGATGGCCTCGATCTCGGCGAGGCGGTTCATGGTCGTGGTCGTCGCCACGGTCGTCGTGGTGCTGGTGGTCGGCGGAAGGGTGGCCGTAGTGCTGGTGGTCGTCGACGGCACCGGCGGAGGCGTCGTGGCGGGCGTTCCGCCGGAACTGCAGGCAGCGACGACAACCGTGACAACGCCCGCTGCCGTCCGGTACCCCCTCATGCCGGACACCATACGAAATCTCAAGAGACCTTCATAGGGGGCCGGAAGCGAGTTTTTCCCGATCTAGCGTTGTCCCCCTATCCGACGCCCTTGTCATCGGGCATCATGGACCGAGAAGGAGGATCTTCATGTCCCCTGCTCGTGAGCGGTGGTATCGGGTCCTGTTCTGGGTCGCGGCTGTCTATGACCTCAGCCTCGGCATCGTGTTCCTCTTCTTCTACCGCCCCGTATTCGAGGGGCTCGGGATCGAAGAGGCGTTGCCGGAGCAGACGAGCTTCCTCTCCCTGATCGCCGCATTCCTGTTCGTCATAGGGCTCGCCTACTTGTTCATTGCTCGTGGTGACCTCGTTCGGAACCGGGATCTCATCGCTGTCGGATCGCTGTACAAGCTGGCGTACTTCTCCGTTGCCCTCTGGTATCTGATCGGTGGCGTATACCCGCACATCGTGTTCTTCGTGGTGTTCGGCCTCGCCGATCTCGCGTTCCTGATCGCGATGGCCGAGTGCTGGTGGTTCGTGCGCCGCCTCGGCGCTGCCGACTGAGACGACCCCTCAGAGTCCGGCCGCGACCGCCGAGACGCCGACGAGCACGAGACCGATGTGCACCGCAATCAGGGTCATCCTCGGTGCGGCGAAAGGGTCGTCAAACAAGCGTGGAACGGGCAGCCAACGGAACCAGAGCCACGCACCGAGACTCCCTCCGAACAGGATCCCGAAGGTCAGTACGAACCAACCGAACGCGGTCGATCCTGGTGCCGCAACCGTCATCCCGATCAACCCAACCGAGACGGCGGTGGCCGGCACGACGAGTGCGTAGCGCACCAACGGACGGCGAAGGCTCGAGGCCAACACGGTGGGCATCGACACCCACCCGATAGCGAGGAGAACGAGCACCCACGCCGGCGCATCGGCGGCAAACGCGAGACCCCAGATGACGCCGAGGGCCACCGCGCTAATGCCGACCAATCGACGGACCCGGTGCTCGAACAGCCGATCGGCCGTCAGCTCGACGCCGGATGCGCTACTCAACAATCTCATGAGTGAACCGCCCGCGCCGGTCGTGAGTCCGCACCGGCCGCAACCTGCCGCTTGAAGCCGCTGCGTCGTCGATCCAGGCTGTCCTGGGAATAGAGATGGCGACCGAGATCGACGAGGCCGCCCTCCAACTCCGCCACGGTCATGTTCGCGGGGCGATAGTTGACGTCGAACAGCGTGCACAATTCCCACGCGCCCGGTTCAAGAATCCGCCCTTCTGCGAGCAAGCGGGCATAAAGCGGGGTTCCCGGGAACGGGGTCAGCACGGTGATCTGCACATCGAACGGATCCGTCTCCTCGACGAACCGGGCGACCGACTCGAACACATCGGGCCCGTCCCCGTCCAGCCCGAGCACGAAACACGCGTTGAGCGCAATACCGCGGGTTTGGATGGCCTCTACCGCGGAGCGGTAGCGGTCGAACTGATCATATTTCCAGTTCCGCTTCGTCTCGACGCCGTCGAGCGCTGCCCGGTTCGGGCTCTCGAAGCCAATCAGGATCTCGCGGCACCCCGCATCCCTCATCATCGCGAGAAGTTCGGGATCATCGGCGATGGAGATGTCGGTCTCCGTGAACCACTGAATGCCCTGTGTTCCAATCGCGCTCACGAGATCCCTCCCGTGATGCCGATTGACGAACGAGTTGTCATCCGAGAGCTCGACAAACGGGTCCGACCAGATTGACTTCATGGCTTCGATTTCCTCGACGACCTTGCTCGCCGGCTTCATTTCATACCGGGGAGTGAGGAGGATCGACGATGCACAGAACTCGCATCGCCAAGGGCACCCGCGCTGTGTTTGAACGGTGAGGCGGTTGTAGCGGTCCGCATCGAGCAAGTCGTAGCGCGGGATCGGCGCGTCCGAGAGGTCGAATGTGGTCTCGGCTCGATAGATCTGATCGGCGCTCCCCAACTCCACGTCCGTGAGGAGCCGTTGCCACACGAGTTCGCCCTCGCCCGCCACGACGACGTCGCAATGAGCGAGGGCCTCGTCCGGTACGGCGGTGACATGAAGCCCGCCGATCACGGTCGTGATACCGGCTGCTCGGAATCGGTCGGAGAGGGCGTAGCACTCCTTCGCCTGAGCCGAGTACGTGGAGAACGCAGCGAGGTCGCACTCAGGGAGCGGATCCATCGCAGCAATGTCGTCGACTTCGAAGTAGTCGACATCGTGCCGGTCGTCGGTCAGTGCGGCCAGGGTGAGCAGGCCAAGACTCGGGAGGGACGCGATCGTCTTCCCTCGTTCGACGAATCCGGGGAGGCTCAGGCCAAGAGCCGTCAGCTCCGGATTGTGAGCTCGAACACCCGACATGGCGATCAGTGCGATTCTCATGGTGCTCCTCACATTGACCATAGACCTCCAGGACACCGCGTCGATAGGGGCTTTCCCGGACTCGTCGGACCCACGATTCGACCGGACTCGGCGAAGGGCCGTCCGGCCTGTGGCGCCATCCGAGCTAGAGAGGCAGAATGTGTCCATGCCGGCGAATCTGACGCCCGACTACAAGAAGGCCGAAGCGGCATACAAGCGAGCCCGCGATCCCCACGAGCGCCTCGAACTCCTCCGGGACATGCACCGCACGATCCCCAAGCACAAGGGGACCGAACACCTCCGCGCCGACATCAAGACGAAGATCAAGGAACTCACCGACGAGCTCTCCGCGCCCACCAAGGGCGGCGCTCGGAGCGGACCGGCCACGTTCATTCGGCCGGAAGGCGCAGCGCAGATCGCAATCATCGGACCGCCGAACACCGGCAAGTCATCGCTGCACGCGGTGCTGACCGGATCGCACACCCATGTCGGCGCCTACCCGTTCACCACGCAATTCCCTGAACCCGGGATGCTGACCGTCGAGGACACGGCAATCCAACTCGTCGACCTGCCGCCGATATCGACGCTCCACCCGATTCCCTGGATCGGCAACACCCTCCAGTCGGCCGACGGGGCGTTGTTCGTCATCGACCTCAGCCAGGCCGGATGCGTTGAGCAGATCGTGCAGGTTCGCGAGCTGCTCGCCGAGCGGCGGGTCACCCTCACCGGGGCCTGGGATCGGCCGCAGGCCAACGGAGACGATCCGTTCGCCATTCGCCTGCCGACGCTGCTGCTGGCGAACAAGGCCGATGCCATTCCCGACATCCACGGCGACCTCGAAGTCTGCCGCGAGCTCGGAGATCTCCACTTCCCCGCCATGGCCGTGTCGGCGGCGACCGGGGAGGGCATCGCGGAGATCGGTCGATGGCTCTTCCGCAACCTCGGCATCGTCCGGGTCTACACGAAGGTGCCGGGGAAGGAACCGGACATGGACCGCCCCTACACGGTCCGCCGCGGTGCGACGGTCTCCGAGGTTTCGATGCTCGTCCACCGGGATCTGGCCGCCTCGTTCCACCATGCCCGGATCTGGGGTCGCGGCGCATACGACGGCCAGCAGGTCGGCAAGGAGCACGTCGTCGAAGACGGCGACATCCTCGAAATCCACGCCTAACGCTGCGAACCCAGGGTTCTCCACATCGCATATGACGCCGACAGCCCGCGGATCGGCTGACGCTGCGAACCCAGGGTTCTCCACATCGCATATGACGCCGACAGCCCGCGGAATGGAACCACTGCGCCGGTCTCGGGCCGGGGCGGTCGTGGTACGGTCCCGCGATGCGTGCACCAAGGCTCGTCGTCATTGGAACTCCATCGATCGATCAAATCGAGATTCGAGGCAAGACGCTCTCGACCGTCGGTGGATCGGGTTTCATCACCGCGGTGGCGGCATGCGTCAGCGGCACGTCAGCTGGCCTTGTCGCCCGGGTTCCGCGCCAGCTCCCGGCCCGGATCGGAGCGGCGTTCGTTCCCGGCGGCGTCGATCCCGGAGGCCTCGTCCTCGTCGATGGATCACTCCCGGGCTTTCACATCTCGTACGACAACGACGAGTCCGCGACCTACTTGACCATCGAGTCGGGTGAGGAAGCCGACGTCAACGCGGACGACCTCCCGCGAAGATGGCTCACCACCGACTGGGTCCACATCGGACCGCTGGCCGCATCGGCCGCTGGACAGCTCGAGTTCCTCGACCAGCTCCTGCGGCGCGGCTACCAGGGCGGCCTCTCCGCCGGCACGTTCGGCCGGGCGGCGAGTACCGAACCGGAGGTGGTCCGAGAACTGTTCGACCGCGTCGACATCGCATTCCTCAATCGGGACGAGGCCGACCGGATCTACCCAACCCGAATGCCACCTGACACCGTCGTATGTGTCACCGAAGGGCGCTCCGGAGGTCGTCGATGGGACGGCTCGAACTGGACCAGGTATCCGACCGATGCCATCACCGCCGTTGATCCGACTGGCGCCGGAGATGCCTTCGTCGGAGGCTATCTCGGAAGCATGCTGCTCGGTGATCCCGATCCGGTCCTGCGCGGCCTCGAGACCGCGTCGATCGTCGTGAGTGGTCCCGGCGCGGCACCGTTGATCGAGGCCCTGCCCTCCCGAGTCACGGTCGAGGCCGACCCGGTGGCCGACGACAACGGCACCGCTGTCGTCCACCAGGAAAGAGCAGCGAACGTCGCGTCCCTCCTGGGTGATATCGCTGGGTCGGCCGCCCTCGACTTCTGCGGCTCCCCCTTCCCTGAACTCGGCGACGCGATCGCGATCGACGTCCTCACCGTCGGAACACTCCACCAGTACGGATTCTGGGACGAGACCGAACAAGGTTACGGCGGACCGATGTGGGCCACGATCGATGGAGTTCGTCGGAAGGGATCCGACTTCATCTGGCATGCGTTCACGCGAGCCGCTGTCGCGGATCCGACGATCCTCGACGCGGAACGCCTTGCGTCCGAACCGCTGCTGTTCGACGAGATCTGCACGGCCGACGACGGAGCGTGTCCCGTCCCGGACGTGGGTTCACACCGGGTCCTCCAGCAAGCGTACGGCGCAACGATCGCCGGTCTGGGTGGCATGTCGACCGTCATCGATCGAGCGAACGGCTCTCAGGATCCGCTGGCATCGTTCCTCGAAAGCCTTGCGGGAATACCCGGCTTCGGTGAAGATCCACTGGCGAAGAAGGCCAACTTGCTCGCGCTGATTCTCACCAATCGGCCGGAGCACTTCCTCGACCTCCGGGGACCGTCGACCGTCGCCCCCATCGTGGACTACCACATCATGCGAACGACGCTTCGGACCGGCTGCGTGACGGTTCTCGACGACGAGACGCGGCTGCGCCTCGTGAATCGCGCTTGGGTCGGCGGCGATGCGGAGTCCGGCATCCGCGTTGCGGCCCGGGATGCCATCGACGCCCTGTGCAACCATTCCGGCCTCGATGTTGCAGAGGTTGACGGCTTCTTGTTCAGTCTCGGACGGACGCTCTGTCTCGAGACCGAACCACCGAACTGCGAAGCGTGCCCGCTCTCAACTGTCTGCGCCCGCGACGTCGGGCTCTTTCAGCCGATCTTCAGAACGACCGCCTACTGAACACCGACCCATTCCGCGGGCTGACAGCGCCAAATAGGACGCCACGAACCCTGGGTTCGTGGCGTCACGGATTCTGTGGGCTCTCTGCGCCAAATAGAAGGCGGAGAACCCTGGGTTCGCAGCGTGCTAGGACTCTTCGAGTTCCTCGACGGCCTCTTCGAGTTCGAGTGCCTCGGCGACCTCTTCGATGTCATCGTCTTCGACGGCCTCTTCGACCATGTCGGCGATCTCGGGAGAGCGCTTCACGGCGGAGATGACAGCGTCCTGGATCTGAGCGACCTGCTCGTCGGACATACGCCCGGCCAGCTTCAGGTCGAGATACTCACGAATCTCCTCTTCGGACATACCGGAGAACTTCTGCTTCTGGTTGACGACGAGCGCCACCACCGCGCCGACGCCGGCGGCAATCATGATGAGGACAAGTGTCTTGAGCGAGAACAGTCTGCGCATGAGGCCTCCAAAGCCATTGATGACGAACCCAGCCTAACGGGCCGCAGCGACACCGATCCTGGACCGCCCGCCTTCAGTTCTTGGCCCGGTTCCTTCCTGCCCGGCGCCGCATCGCCCAGCGCCAGAACCAGCCGAGCACCGCACCGAGTGCCGCAAAGATCATGATGACGATCCAAAGCGGCAGGTTCACTCCCAGGAACAGGAACTCGATCTCGACCGACTCCCGGTTCTGGAATACGAAGATGCCGAGCACGAACACCACGACGACCGTGATGATGATGCCGATCCCGATTCCATCATTCGAGACTCGAATGTTTGGTTGTTCGTCGGCCATTGGGCCTCCATCGGAGCGTTCCATGAAATCGTATCAGAGCATCCGCCCGTAGAAATACCCGAGAATTGCACTCGTGTGATTTATCGTCCGGCCAACGTGGAGACACTCGGAATCATCGTTGCTTGGCTGCTGATCGGCCTCATGATGACCGGCTCTGCTGCCCTCTTCTGGGTATCACAGCGCTAGTCGTCGGGGGCGTCACGCGAAACAGCCGGGATCAAAGACCCCGGCTGCTTCTCAGACTCCTCAGAATCACTCCGAGACGTCTTCTTGTTTGCTATCGGTGTCTCCACACGATGCGACCCTTGGTCGGGTCGTAGGCCGAAACCTCGACCTCAACCTTGTCGCCGGCAATGATCCGAATCCCGCGACCGCGCCGCATCTTTCCAGATGCCCGCGCAACAATCTCAAGACCGGAGTCGAGACGAACCTTGAACTCAGCGTTCCGGAGCGTCTCGACGACCAAGCCTTGTGTGCGGAATGTGTCGTCGCCTCGTGCCATTGGTGCTACTACCGGCGGGGACGGGCCTCGTTAACGGTAAGGGCCCGGCCCTCATGCTCGTGACCGTTGAGTTCTTCAATCGCCTTGTTGCCTTCGGCGTTGTCGGGCATCTCGACGAAACCGAAACCGCGTGAGCGGCCGGTGTCACGATCGTTGATGATCGCGGCTGAATCGACGGTTCCGTACTGACCGAACAGCTGCTCGAGGTCGGAGTTGGTCGCGCGGAACGAGAGGTTCCCTACGAAGATGTTCATTACTACTGCCTCCAATGGGCATCGACTCACGGGCCACTGTGGCCCGCACACGGGCGGGTTCTGTCGACCTGCCCTCGAACCAACAAGTGCCACGGCGGCAGCGGACATCCCTCTGTGCATCGGAACAATAGCCATTCCTGCGCCAAGTCGGCTATCCGTTCGACAAATACGCGAACTCAGGCTCGGTGTGGGATGCGAGTGTGACACACCGTCCATCGCCGACTCGCCGGTAGGGTCACCGGCATGTCGTCGCACGGGTCACAGCGCAACAACTCGCGCACCATCTTCGGATGGGCGATGTACGACTGGGCGAACTCGGCCTACATCACCGCGGGAAGCCTGATCTTCGCCATCTACTTCGGCGACACGATCTTCCCTGAGGAGGGCCTGTCCCTGTTCGGGACCACGGTCGGCGCTGAAGCGTTCTTCGGGATCATCGTTGGCGTCGGAGCGCTTCTTCTGTTCCTCGCCATGCCGATCCTCGGCGCCATCGCCGATTTCTCGAACTCCAAGAAGCGCCTCTTGCGGGCGTTCGCGTACGCCGGTGCCACCTTCGCCGTCCTGACCGCGGTTCCCGGCGCCGGCGATCTCGGGCTCGCAATAATCGTCGCCGTCCTCGCACAGATCGGCTTCGTATCAGCAAACGTCATGTACGAGGGGTTCCTCCCGGAGTTGACGACGCCCGACACGATCGACCGTGTGTCGGCCAAGGGATTCGCCTTCGGATACGCCGGCGGTGGCATCCACCTGATCCTTTCTCTGGGGTTGCTGTTCTTCGCCGAACCGCTCGGCCTCGCCGAAACGACGGCTCAGCGGATGGTGATCGCGTCAGCCGGAATCTGGTGGGCTGCCTTCGCGACGTTCTCGTTCACCCGCCTTCGCGATCCCGACGACGCTCGGACGCGTCCAGACGATGGCCGCGACACGCCCGGGCCGATCGCCTACGCCCGGCGTGGGATCGACCGCACGTGGCGCACGACGCGGCAACTCGCGGGATTCCCGCAACTCCTGCTGTTCGTCGTCGCGTTCCTCTTCTACAACGACGGCGTCTCAACGGTCATCAAGATCACGCCGGTGTTCGCGTCCGAGACGCTCGACCTTTCGAGCACGACGATCGCGGCGGTGTTCGTCGTCATCCAACTCGTCGCGTTCTTCGGGGCACTTGCGTTCGGGTGGCTCGCGGGCCGCCTCGGGGTCAAGAGGGCAATCCTCATCTCGATCGCCGGCTGGATCCTCGCCACGATCGGCGGCTACCTCATGCCATCCGGGCAGGCGGCCCCGTTTCTCTTGCTCGGCGTGCTTGCCGGCCTCGTCCTCGGTGGGGTTCAGGCTTTGTCGAGGTCGCTCTACGGCTCGATGATTCCGGAGGATGCCTCGGCCGAGTTCTTTGGTTTCTACTCGGTGTTCTCGAAGTTCAGCGCGATCTTCGGACCGTTGATCTTCGCTGCAGTCGACATCGCGACCGGTTCCACCCGGCTCGCGATCCTGTTCTTGACCCTGTTCTTCGTCATCGGGGGCGGACTGCTCTCCGCGGTCGACGTCGATGCTGCGCGCGCCTCCAGAATCAGGTGGGACCTAGGCGAGATCGCTCCACCGGCGCTCGAACAACCTCGTGACGAACCGCGCTAGACGCAACTAGGTTGCGGTGACCTTGACCGCACCCGAACCGACGTCATCACACAAGGCAGGCGACACACTGCACCGCTCGCTCGGGCTCTACGCCGTGCTGACGATCTCAATCGGGGCGATGATCGGGTCGGGAATCTTCGTTCTGCCGGGTCTCGCATTCAAGATCGCAGGACCATCGGTCGTCATCGCGTTCTTCCTCGCCGGAATCGTGGTGCTGCCCGCCGCCCTTTCGAAAGCGGAGATGGCGACGGCCATGCCCGAAGCGGCGGGCACCTACCTCTACATCGACCGCGCAATGGGGCCACTCATGGGCACGGTCGCGGGATTCGGCGTGTGGTTCTCGCTCGTATTCAAGGCATCGTTCGCACTGGTGGGGTTGTCCGCCTACCTCGAGTACTTCATCCCCCACCCCGACCGACCGGTCGCCGTTCTACTCGCCGTCGTCCTCATCAGCGTGAACCTGCTCGGGGCCAGCCAAACGGCGAAATTCCAGATGCTGCTCGTTACCGGAGCAATCGTCATCCTGCTCGCGTTCGTCGGCTTCGGCATACCGCACGTCCAATCGTCCTCATTCGATCCACTGATGACCCACGGCATCAAGGGCCTCCTGTCGGCAACCGCCGTCGTATTCATGTCCTACGCGGGGGTCACGAAGGTCGCGTCGATCGCCGAAGAGGTGCGCCGCCCCGGCCGGAACCTTCCGATGGGAATGCTCGTGTCGATCGGCTTCATGATGCTCCTGTACCCGGCCATCGTTGCCGTCATCGTCGGCGTCTCCCCTGCCGCCGAGTTGGCGAAGACCGACACGCCGATGACTCTCGCCGCCGAACAGTTCGTCGGAACGCTCGGCGTTGCCGTGGTCGCCGGCGTCGCCGTGGTCGCACTGTTGTCGATGACCAACGCCGGAATCATCGCGTCATCCCGCTACCCGTTCGCAATGGCACGGAATTCGCTGGCGCCCCGACAGTTCGCCGTTGTCGGCAAGAAATCCGGCGCCCCCCATGTCGGAATCGCCGTGACCGGTGTGGTGTTGCTGATCTTGGTGATGTTCGTGCCGCTCATCGAGCTGGCGAAGCTCGCGTCGGCCTTCCAGCTTCTCGTATATGCACTGATCAACCTCGCCCTCATCGCCTTCCGCGAGGCGCACCTCGACTGGTACGAACCACAATTCAAGTCGCCGCTCTATCCCGCGACCCAGATCTTCGGCATCACTGCAGCGTTGCTGCTCCTCACGCAGATGGGGACGGTCCCGCTCATCGGTGCCGTCCTCTTCGTCGTCGCCGGAGTCATCTGGTACCGGGTGTTCGGTCGGACGAGAGCCGTGAAGGAATCCGCCGCACGCGACGCCCTCCGATTGCGCGAGAACCAGCGTCTCGTGCAGACCACGGCTGCAGCGGTCGCAACGGGCGGAAGGAGGCACATCCTCGTCCTGGTCCGGAGACCGACTCGCCCGAGCCGGCAGCACACGCTCTTCCGGCTCGCACTGCGGTTGGCCGCGTCCCCGGGCGGACACATCCACGTCATCAACTTCGATGCCAGGACGCGACGCATGATCCCCACCGACGAGGACCGCGCCCGAGCGCGCGCACTCGGAATCGAAGTCACCACCGAGCAGTACACCGACGAAGACCGTCGAGGGATGGTCCACTCGTTCGTCGAACGGCAAGGAGTCGATCTCTTCATCGCCGACCTGCCGCAGGAACTCAAGGCCACTCGTCATGTCACCCGGGACCTGCGGTGGCTCAGAGAGCATCTGACGTGCGATTCGGTCTTCCTGCGCAACCGGGAGGTCGACCAGATCGACCGAATCGCGATCCTGGGAACCGGCGGGCCCTACGACCCCGTCAAGATCGAGATGGCCGACCACATCGCGCGCCACGAACATGCGGAGGTGCGGTTCGTGCACCTCACGCCGCCCGACGCGCCACCCGCTCAGGCCGAGTCGATCCAGCGGTATCACGAGCAACTGGGCAAGTCCCTGACGGTGCCGTGGGACGAGCGAGTGCAACCAACCGGCGATCTGATTGAGACGCTCACCGGGCTGTCGCGCGGAGCGAACCTTGTCATCCTCGGCGCTCCGACCCACCGCTTCCATATGGTGACCGACCTTGCTGACAGCATTGCGGAGTCGGTGGACTGCCCCGCGTTGCTGGTCCACACGCCAACGCTCGAGAAGCCGGGCATCGTGACCCGATCCATTCAGTGGATCATCGAGTAGCGGCGGCCACGCCGGATACGCGAGCAGCGGTCCGACGATTCACCGGTCAGTCTCCTGCGGCCTGCCATGCCTCGCGGAGCTTCACCCTTCCGCCGGTCCGCAACAGCGCGCCTGCGTAGACCCGCGACCCGATCCACACGAGCGCGGCGGAAGCCGCCGCGGTGCCGACGACCGCGACCGCGATCTCCCAGGGCTGGGCCACACCGGCGGCGATCCGGACCGGCATGACGAACGGGGTCCACGGCGGGAACAACGACGCAATCGTCGGTAGCAGAGCATCCGGGCTCTCCGCAGCGATCAAGGCAATGAAGTATCCGGGGAGGATGAGGATGATCGGCAGCATCATCGCTCCCTGAAGGTCCTCTTGGCGCGAGACCGTCGAACCGACAGCTGCATACAGGAACGCGTAGAACGTGTAACCGAGGATGAACCAGAAGAAGACGCCGGCGATGATCGGGAGGCCAATCGACGCGAGGTCGATGTCCTGGAGATCCGCCAACGACGCCGTTACATACGCTGCCCCACCGAGCAGCGCGAGTTGTACCAATCCGAGCAAGCCGATCCCGATGACCTTCCCGACGAGGATCTGCCACGGCCGCACGCGAGCCAGGATCACTTCAACGACCCGGTTCTGCTTCTCCTCGACCGTCCCCATCGCGACGAACTGTCCGAACATGAGAATCGAGATGTACAGCACCAACGTGCCGACGAACGCAGCCACTTGCTTGGCTTCATCCTGAGGGTCCGCCTCGTCGAGCGTCACCGCTTCGAGCGGCACCGGTGCGACGACCGCCGCGACCTCGCTCTCCGAAAGGCCGAGATCAGCGAGCGTCGAAGCCTTCACCGCGCTCGTGACCGCGCCGCCCACGAGCGCTGAGAGCTGCGACGACACATCGCTGTTGAACACCATCGTGGTGCCATCGACCAAGACCACCGCAACGTCCCCGTCGGTCAGTGCGGCGTCCGCGGTGTCCCGATCCGGATAGCGAACGACCGCGATGTCCATCTCGAGCAACTGTGCGCGGCTCTGCAACTCCTGTTCGATGCCGGGTGGCTCGACACCTTGGAGGCCGATCTTGGTCGCCTCCGCCTCGTCGCCCGAAAGCATGTTCACAATCGGGCCGACGGCGAGGATCGCAACGACAAGCAGCGACATCGTGATGAGGAACGGCTTGCTCGTTGCCCGCTCCTTGAACTCACGCTTCGCGAGCAGTGCCACCTGCTTCCAGGGGCTCATGACTCCACCGCCTCACGGAAGAGGTCGGTCAGCCGCGGCGGTTCGAACATGAACGTGTTGACGGTTCCGGCGGCGCTCGCCTCGGCGAGAAGCTCCGATATGGGCGCATCGCCGTCAACGATGCAGTGTGCTCTGCCCTGCTGGTCGACGACGGCGGTTCCGGCATCATTCGGCACCCACGGCTTCCCATCAACGTCGATCGTGAGCCGTCGCTTCCTTGACCGATTCCTGATCTCGTCGAGAGATCCCGTCAGGACGACTCGACCTTCGTTGATAATGGCGACGTCCTCGCACACATCCTCGACGAGGTCGAGTTGGTGGCTCGAGAAGACAATCGTTACACCGCCCGAGGCGAGGTCTTGAAGCGTCCCCGATAGCGACGCAACACCGATCGGATCGAGCCCGGCGAATGGCTCGTCCAGGATGAGGAGGTCGGGATTGGGTGCGAGCGCCGCTGCAAGTTGAACCCGCTGCTGGTTGCCGTGAGAGAGGTCTTCGAGATTGGCGCCACCGCGGTCGGACAACCCGAGGGCGCCGAGCCAGTGATCAACCGCATCGACCGCAGCCGATTTGCTCAATCCCGAAAGGCGCGAGAAGTGGACGAGTTGGTCCCGCACCTTCATTTTCGGATAGAGGCCCCGTTCCTCCGGCATGTAGCCGAATCGGAGACGATCCGCGGCGCCGACTTCGATGCCTCCCCACAACACCGAACCCGCGTCGGGCCGCACGAGGCCGAACACGACGCGCATCGCGGTCGTCTTGCCTGCGCCGTTCGGGCCGAGGAATCCGAGGATGCGGCCGCTCTCGACCGTGAACCCGGCTCCGTCGAGGGCAACGACCTCGCCGAAGCGTTTGTGAAGATCGACGAGTTGCAGCACGAGTAGATGCCTCCGTACCCAACATATTGGTGGCATGGGCCGACCGACCCAAATCTCCACGACCGGAGGGAAGCCCTCAAGAAGATTCGGCGTAGGACCGATGACAGCCTTGAACCGGTGGGACGGCCGGCGGGGTAAGTAGTACCCGTGCGGGATGATCCAACCAAGACCGCATCGGTCCACCTCATTCGGTTCAAGAGCCCTCACCAACGGTGAGGGCTCTGCCTATGGCGAAGTACAGGTCGCCGGTCGCCGGTCGCCGGCCTCCACCTCTGCCGTCAACCGGGGAGGCGCGAGCATCCGGCCGAACCGCCGGAACGCGGCGGAGGGGGCTCTGCGAGCCCATCCGCACAGCCGAGACGGAGGGGGGACGCCGAAGAGCGCCGGCGACGACGCGGGGGCCTCTGGAAACTCGAATCGCCGCTATGAGGCCCGACGCCCTACCAACCGGCGCCGCCCGCCCTCGGGAGGTGCACAGCGAAGCGGGCGCCACCGAGCCTGGGAGAGTCCGAAAGCTCCAGAAAGCCACCAGACGCCTCGGCCGTTCGACGCACGATGTCCAGACCCAGCCCGGTCGAGTCCTTGCTGGAGGAGCCGCGTTCGACGGCATCCGGTTCGGCGATGCCGTCCCCACCATCTTCGACCTCGAGTTGCAGCCACCCCTCACCCGCAGCCGAAAGATGCACCGCAAGAGGCACGCGTTCCTCGGTATGCGCGAACCCGTTCTCGAGTAACGCATCGATCATCGCGGCGGCATCCACTCTCGGCACCGAGACACGGGCATCGGTCACGGCGACCTCGGTCGAGAAGGTTCGTCCCTGTTCCTCGCTCAATGCCATCCAGAACCCCGCCCGCTCCGCTACCACCTCGGCGAGGTCACACCCAGGATCCACCTCTGTGCGAACCGGCCGCCTGCCTTCACCGATGATGAAGTTCGCGGTGCGCTCCAGTTCGTCGAGGTCGTCGACGATACGGTCGGTCGCGCGACCGGGTGGCAGCGCCTCGGCATCGAGCTTCGCAGCGGTGAGCGGCGTCCGGAGCCGATGTGCGAGGTCGGCGGCCGTCTCCCGCTCCTCCTGAAGGAGGTGTTCCACCTGTTCGGCGAGTTGGTTGAACTCTTCGCCAACAGCAACGATCTCCGGGGGGCCACCGGGGGTGACCCGGGCCGTGAAGTCTCCGACTTTGAGCCTCGCGGCGGCCTCGGAGAGTTCGTTCACCGGCCGGACGATCGACCGCCCGAATCGATCGGCGCCGAGCACCGCGAGGCCGACGAGGACCAGACCGAGTCCGGCCAGGATCAGCCACGACCTCCGGACACCACGCGTCAGTTCCTCGCTTGGAGCCACAACCCGCACGACGGTGATGGCACCATCCGCCTGGGCGACCGGCACATAGACGGCCTCGCCTTCCGGAACCGAGGCCCGGAACGCCGTTCCGGCAAGGGCGGCGTCGAGATCCTCCTCGGGTGGGACGGGAACCCCGGCGACGCTTCCATCCGGGAACACAATCGACGCACCCAATGTGACAAGTCCCGGCTCCCCGATCGCTGCGGCCACTCCCTCGCTGCTGGTTGACGGTCCAACCACAGCAACGAGGCGGGCGACGCTCGCTGCGTCCCGCTCGGCGCCGGTCACGGCCCGATCGAAGGCGAGAGCGCTGACGAGGATTCCGAGCGGCACGAGGAACGCGATGACCACCATCGAGGTGACCCCCGCTGTCACGAATATGAGGCTTCTCCTCACGAGTCCGGATCGATCAGGCGCACGCCAACACCGCGGCGCGTATGGATGTACCGCGGCTCGGCGGCGGTCTCCCCCAGCTTCTTCCGCAGCCACGACAGGTGCACGTCAACGGTCTTGTCCGCTCCCCCATATGGCTGGTGCCAGACTTCGGCGAGGAGTTGCCTCTTGCTCACCATCCTGCCCGGGCGCTCGGCCAGGTAGGCGAGGAGTTCGAACTCGCGGGCAGTGAGTTCGAGCGACTGTCCCTGGAACACCGCATCCTGCGCGTCGAGATCGACGGTGATCTCGCCGACGGTCAGCGTCCGTTGCTCGGGGTCGGATCCGGAGCGCCGCAGCACCGCCCGGATCCGGGCTTCCAGGTGTTCAGCCGAGTACGGCTTCACGACGTAGTCGTCCGCTCCGGCATCGAGCAGTCGGACGATCTCGGTCTCGTCATCCCGAGCCGTCGCCACGACCACCGGGATATCCGCCACCGACCGGATCATGGTGAGGGCTTCGGCTCCATCGAGGTCCGGGAGACCGAGATCGAGCACCACCACATCGAACGCGCCGGAGACCGCGGCCTCGACACCCGCCATCGCGGTCCCGACGGCATCGACCTCATGCCCACGCTCCGCAAGTCGACTCGACAAGGACTGTCGAATCCGCTGGTCGTCCTCGATGATCAGAATGCGTGGCCACGGCGCCACGATACCGACTGGCGCTGCGGTCGACCCGAGTTGCGATCGGATTTCACGTGCCGTTATCCGACCGTTATCCAAGGAACGACGGATCTGCGGCATCATGGTGGTGTGCGGCGCATGACCTACGTTCTGGTTTGGCTCGCGGTGACGGCCACCGCGGTGTTCGTCGCGGCCGCTGCGGTCGGGAGCGTTCGAGACCAGGTCACCGAGACTCCGACGGCGATGATCCCGACCACGTCCACCACCATTGGCGCGGTACCGGACTCATCCGTTCCGACGTCAACCGCGGAGGCATCGACCACGACGACTACCTCGGCCGCTCCCACGACCACGACCCCCACCACGACCACCACCACGGTTCCGTCGACGACGACAACAACTCGGTCATCCGAACCGTCTCGGTCGACCACGACCACGGCGGCACCAACCACCACGACCAAGCCGCCGGCGACCGAAATCCGTTCGTACGATCTGGTCGGCGGTGTCGTCACCGTCGAGGTGGGATCCGACACCGTCCACCTCGCCGGGGCGTCACCGAAGTCCAGATTCAGCATGGACGTCGAGGACTCCGGACCAAGGAGGGTCGAGGTCGAGTTCAAGAGCGACGACCACGAGTCGAAGTTCTCCGGCGAGTTCGAAGACGGCCGCTTCGTCCCCAAGATCGAAGAAAGCGACCGCGACGACGACTGAGGACGGTCCCCCCGGCCGCAGGACGGTGGACGCGGAGGAGCGCCAGCGACGACGCAGGGGGCGTCTCGGAGCCTGGACACGACGAGAGGCCCCGATCCTCGCGCCTCGGCTGCGCTCCACCTTCCCCGAGGGGAAGGATTTCGTAGCTCGCCGCTACTTCCCCACCGCGCCTTCCCAGTCTCGGTGGAGGTCGGCGTAGACGCCGTTGGCAGCCACGAGGTCGGCGTGGGCACCGCGTTCGACCAATCGGCCCGAGTCGAAGACGAGGACGGTATCGGCTGCCTCGGCGGTCGACAGGCGGTGGGCCACCGTGATCGACGTGCGCCCGGCCGTGAGACGCTCAATCGCACGACGAATCTGAACCTCGAGAGCGGGATCCACGGCGGACGTCGCCTCGTCGAGGACGAGCAGATCGGGATTCGCGATCCACGCACGGATGATGGCGACGAGTTGACGCTCCCCTGCCGAGAGGTTGCTCCCCCGTTCACCGACCCTGGCACCGATCCCTCCCGGCAGCGACTCGACCCAGTCCGTCAGACGAAGATCAGCGATCGCGATCCGAATGCCGTCGTCGCTCACACCCGGCTTCCCGTACCGGATGTTGCCGGCGATCGTGCCGTCGAACAGGAAACCCTCCTGCGGGACGTACGAGACGCGGGAGCGGAGCGATGAGAAGGACACTTCGTCGACCGCGGTATCGGCGATCGTGATCTCGCCTTCGGCCGGGTCCAGCAGACGCGTCGCAAGCTTCGCGAACGTCGTCTTCCCCGAACCCGTCTCGCCCACCACGGCTGCACGCTCTCCGGCTGCGATGGAGACGGTCACGTCGGTGAGGACGTCATCACCGGTCGGGTAGCGGAATCGCACGCCCTCGAAGCGGACATCGAGCGGACGATCCGGGAGGTCCACGCCGTCGATCGGATCCGCGACGTCGATCGGCGTATCGAGAACCGCGAGCACCTTGCGCAGGCCGGCTCCGGCCGACTGCGCCTGGTTGATCGTCTCGACGAGCATCTGCACCGGTTCAACCAGCAGCGTGACGAGGAACAGGAAGGCGACCAGTGTTCCGGCGCTCAGACCCCAAGAGACGCCGTACACAACTCCGACGGCGACGACCGATGCCGTGATCACCCCTGCGAACAACTCGGCCGAGGAGAACAGCACCGCCGCGAGGGCCCCGGCTCCGTACTCGGCCCGGTATTGCCGGTCGAGCGCCGTGCTCACCTTGCCCAAGACGGCGGACTCCATGCCGAATGCGCGGACCGTCGGAAGCCCCGCGGTGGCTTCACCGATGACCGAGAGCGAGTCGGCCACCCGCTCGCGAACGCTGTCATGTGCTCGGCGCAGAATCCTCTGGAACCAGATGAGCATCAGGGAGTAGAGGAACACTCCGACGACGATCATGAGGGCCAGTCGCCATTCGTAGATGAGCATCACGAGTACGGCCAACGTGATCTGGGCCGCTCCCAGGATCATTCCGACGCCGCCCCACTCCATGAACTGCTGCATCGTCTCTATGTCGGAGGTGACGCGGCTAACGAGCGCCCCGCGGCGCTCGGACTGCACATGCAGCATCGAGAGCTTGTGGAGGTAGTCAAACGTGGTCACCCGCAGATCGGTGAGTCCCGTGATCGAAGATCGTGCCAGGCGAGCGAGGGACGTACGCCGCGCCCACATGGCACCCGCAACCGCCAGAAGTGCGATCCCGCCTGCCGTGATGACCTCCAACGTGTCGACGCCGCTGCCGAGTAGCACCGAGTCGATGATCCGTTGCACCGTGATCGGTACGACAAGCTGCAGCGCTGTGCCGAAGACAGCGAGCGCCAGCGTGAGGACGAGGCCTTTCGAGAGGGCCGGGGCGACCGTGAAGGCGCGGCGGAGGACCTGTCCGGTCGAGTCGCTCATGGCTTCACTTCCTCTTCGCGTCGCGCCGCGTCCTCTTCGTATGCTCGGAGCAGTCGCTCGTAGCCGGGTTGGGTGGCGAGAAGCTCCTCATGCGTCCCGTGAGCGACGACGCGACCCTCATCCATGAAGACGATCTCGTCGGTCAGAATGATCGAGGATCGCCGGTAGGCCACGATGACGACCGTCGAGGGCAGCTCAGCCCCCTGCAGACCGCGGAGGATCTCGGTCTCCACGGATGGATCGACCGCCGACGTGGCATCGTCGAGGACCAGGACTCGTGGCCGACGCACGAGTGCCCTGGCGAGGGCGATTCGCTGTCGCTGGCCACCGCTGAGCGACGTCCCGCGCTCCCCGATCTGTGTGTCATACCCGTCGGGCAGTTCGGTGATGAATCGCTCGACGCCGGCAAGGCGCATCGCCCTCAGGACGTCTTCTTCCGGCACATCCGAGCCGAGGGTGACGTTGCCCCACACCGAGTCGTCGAACAGGAACGACTCTTGCGCCACATAGGCAACCTCCTGAGCGAGCTCCGATCGAGCGAACTCACGGAGATCGCGTCCGTCGATGTGAATCGCACCATCGCTCGGGTCCCACAAACGGGCCAGCAGCATCGTCAGAGTCGACTTTCCCGAGGCGGTCGGACCGACCACCGCGACGGTCCTCCCCGCCGGGATCGCGAATCGGACGTCGCTCAGAACCGGCTCACCATCCCCGTAGGCGAACTGCACGTTCTCTGTTGCGAGTTCGGCGCCGTCCGGGACGGGCCGGGCAGCCAGCGAACCGTGGCCGATCAACTCGTCGGAATCGAGGATCTCCTGGACGCGAGTCCATGCTGCCTGGCTGTGGGCCATCTCGAAGATGACGAACCCGATGAGCTGCAAGGGGAAGGCCATGAGCGTGATCAAGTAGGCGACGGAAACCAACTGTCCGGCGGTCATCGCGGCGTTGGTCACGAGCAGTGCGCCGACGACCAGGATGATGATGTTCAAGGCCGCCGGTATCGATTCGACGATCGCCCGGAACGTGGCGAATCGGACACCGATGTCGATCAGCCGATCCTGGAGGGTCAGCGCCGCGGACCGGAATCGCTCGACCTCCTCCGCCTCACGCCCGAGCGCCTTGACGGTGAGGGCGCCGTCGATGCTCTCATGAGCGATCTCGCTGACCGCACCCCGTTCGTACTGCGCGTCCTCGAAGTCCGTGAAGAGGGAGAACGCACCCCGGATATCGATCGCAACGAGGATCGAGAGTCCGATGAGAACGATGACGCCGAGGATCCAATGCGTGGCGAAGACGAGGATGATGGTCCCGATCAGCAGGAGCGAAGCCCCGGTTGCATACGGCAGCGGAGCGAGGACGAACGTCCCAGTCTGCGTATCGACCTCGCTGACCGACAGCAGGTCACCGGTGGAGCGTCGGTCGTGCCAAGCGAGTTGGAGACGCAACTGATGCTCGATCAGCTTCTCGCGGGCGTCCGCTCGCGTTCTGAACTGGAGGGCGCTCGCTGCCGTGCGACGCAGCGTGATCCCGAAGGCCTTCCACAGCGCAACCAGCATGACGGCCGCAACCGAAAGAACGACCCGGTTGCCGATGCCCTCCCCGCCGTCGAGCACCGGGATGATGACGAGGTCGGTGATCCGCCCGATGACCACTGCCGACGCGACGATCGCGGACACGAACAGCGCCGCGCCGAGCACGGCGAGGGTGAACGACCACGGATGCCATCGGATGAACTGCCGGATCAGCTTCATGCCGCCCGAGATCACGTCTCCAAGCCGAGGCGGCGGAGCATCGGTGCGAGACGAGGTGACCATCCCAAGAATGGTAGGAAGCGCCAAACGCTGCGCGTTCGGCAGTCGCCAGACGCCAGACCGATGTACAAGCTGCGAGTAACGAACTGACACCAAGGCATGAGCAGACATCATCTGAACGATTCGGGGTCCCAGTCCCCGCGGTCCTCGGGCGACCGGCAACCGGCGACTCAACAGTGGACGTAGCCCGGATTCGCCACCACAATGGTGTTGCACACAGGAGACGGCATGAACATCGAAGAATTTCAGGTTCGAGCGCGGGCGATCGTCAACGACCCGCGGCTCACGTACCACCAGCGCCGGCACTACCTCGCCGGGTTGGCGGAAGAGGCACTCGACTATCCGGCGTTGTCGGACGACGCCGTCGACGCGCTCAACAAGCGAATCATCTGCGACCTGTACGAGGGGCACGCGCCGTACCGCGGACGCTACATCCTCCCCGACTACGCGAAGGCTCTGCGAAACGGCTCGGCGTTCCTCGAACTCGATCCGCCCGAGACGCTCGACGATGCTCTCAACTTCCTGCTCATTCTGTACGCGCAGGTGCCTTCAATCACCGGATACCCCGTGTACGTCGGTGATCTCGACAAGGACCTGGCCGGGTTCGCCGACGGGGTCTCGGACGAGCACCTCTACGAGTCGCTCAAGCGCTTCTGGATCGCGATGGACCGCATGCTTCCGGACGGGTTCGTGCACATGGATCTGGGACCGGAGGACGGGCGAATCATTCGCACGATCTTCCGGATCGAGCGCGAGCTACTCCAGGTGGTACCCAATCTCACGTTCAAGGTTGATCCCGAGATCACGCCGGACGACTTGATCCGCGACGCCGTCGAGACCGTATTCGAGACCGCCAAGCCGCACTTCGTGAACCACCCGATGATGATGCGGGACTTCGGCGACGACGCCTACGCCTCGGTCAGCTGCTACAACTCGTTGAGGATCGGCGGCGGATCCCACACGCTCAACCGCCTGAACCTCAAGGAGGTAGCGCTGGTCCACAGCGGCGACATCGAGGCGTTCTTCGCCGAGACGCTCCCCCACTACGTGGAACTGAACGCCGAACTCATCGAGACGCGCGTCCGGTATCTCGTCGAAGAGGCCCGGTTCTTCGAACATGACTTCCTCGCGAAGGAAGGACTGATCTCGCTCGAGCGCTTCTCAGCCATGTACGGCGTGTACGGACTCGCCGAATGCGTCAACATCCTGATGGAGGCTGGCGGCAAGGACGGCCGTTACGGCCACGATGCCGAAGCGAACGAGCTCTCCTACCGAATCGTGAGAGCCGTCGCCGACCAGGTGGCACAGCGGCCGATCCCGTATTGCGAGGGCAACGGGGGCCGGGCGATGCTCCACTCGCAGTCGGGGATCGACGTCGACGTGGACGTAACGGCAGGAACGCGTATCCCGATCGGCACCGAGCCGTCGATGTTCGAGCATATTGCCTGCGTCGCCCCCCACCACGACGTGTTCATGTCCGGTGTCAGCGACATCTTCCACGTCGAGGACACGGCGCGTCGCAACCCGCAGGCCGTCGTCGACATCATTCGCGGCGCCTTCGAAGAGGGGATGCGCGACTTCACGTTCAATCTCGACACCAACGGGTTCATCAGGATCACCGGGTACCTGGCTCGGAAGTCGGATGTCGAGGCCTTCGCCGACGAGGGCGCACGCCACGGATCAACCGTGTTCGCAGCCGGCTCCGTCGAAAACACCCATGTCTTGGATCGCACGGTCAAGCGCGTTCTCATCCGTGAACACCAGACGCGGCCTCCTCAATAAGGTCCTCCGCTTCTCGACGGTCGACGGACCCGGCAATCGGTTCGTCGTGTTTGTGCAGGGCTGCAACTTCAACTGCGTCAACTGTCACAACCCGTACACGATCTCGGACTGCAACCACTGCGGGCTCTGTGTCGAGCCGTGCCCCGAACTGGCACTGGCACTCGAGCCCGGTCCGCGCGTCGTCGTCGACCGGGCACTGTGCACCAGCTGCGACGTGTGCATCGAGGTGTGCCCGTTCGACGCAACCCCGCTCGCGTACGAAGCCACCGTCGAAGAGGTCGTTGAACAGATTCGGGAGACCGCCAAGTTCATCTCCGGCATCACGGTGTCCGGCGGCGAAGCCACCCAGCAGATCGACTTCCTGGTTGACCTGTTCACCGCGGTGAAGGCCGATCCGGCGCTGGAAGGACTCACGACGTTCGTCGACACCAATGGTTCGGCGCCGCGCGAGGTGTGGGACCGGTTGGCTCCGGTGATGGACGGCGCCATGGTCGACCTCAAGGCGCTCGACGAGACAACCCACATCCAACTGACGGCCGCGTCAAATGTCGAAGTGCTCGAATCGATCGAGTATCTCGCGTCGATCGGTCGGCTCTACGAAGTCCGGCTCTTGATCATGCCCGGCTACAACGACGACCAGGCCACCATCAGACGGACGACCGGGTGGCTCCGCGGAGTCGATCCGAACATCCGAATCGTCGTCATCGGATTCAGAAGTCACGGGCTGCGGCCCGGATTCGAATACCTCTCCGAAGCATCGAGCGAGGCCACCGCGGAGATCGGGGAATGGGTCAGGAGCGCTGGGTTCTCCGACGTGGTGGTGGTGTAGGGCCGGGCCCTACGGGAGCATGATCACCCGGGTGCCGACCTCCGTCCACTCAAACGTGAACTCGGCATCGTCGAAGTCCTGCCTGACACACCCACCGGAGCGCAGCGTCCCAAGTTGCTCCTTGGTCTGAAGGGGCGAGTTGTCCGGGTTGATCGGGATCGAGTGGAATCCGTATGGCCACTCTTGGCGTGCGAACCGCACCATGTACTCCATCGTGATCCCGTCGTGTGGAGCCCATGCATACCGGGACTTGGAGTAGACGTTGTATCGGTCGGGTGTTGGAACGCCGCGACGACCCGAGACCTGATGGGTCTTCGCCAATTCCCCGGTCGCCTCGACGAACCAGACGCGGGCCTCCCGGTTCGCGTAGATGACCCGACGCCCGGACCCGACCGCAGGGTACGGAAGGGGTGGCTTGTCCGGTTGCGCAGTTCCCGTCATCGCCACGTACTCCGGAGAGTCCGTGAACGCCACGACGAGTTCACCGCGAGTCATCTCTCCGTTCTGGACCATTTCGACGAATGGGTCGACGCCGCCCATTCCAGGCTCACGTCCCAGGACCGAGCGATAGAGGACGGTGACCAGCGCCTCGTCGGTGGGATCCCCGTGGCGCTCGATGAACTCAGTGCTCGTGGTGAAGGCTTCTGCGATCGACGCCAGGGGCAACCCGTTCCAGTATCGGCGTGCCCAGTACTCGACGTCGAGGCCGTCGGGTTCCCGACCGAAGAGGCCGCAGTAGAGACGAACGATCGAATCGGAGATCTCCGGATCGGTTCGCGGTGGACCGAGCCCGGCGAGCGTACCGGCCGGCGTCTCGACGGCCTCAACGGCGACGATGAGGTCGGTTCCGCCGGTGCCGGATGACACCCACAGGCTGGCTTCGTCGGGGTATCGCGGGGTCGCCATCGGCATCGACTCAGCGTCGGGATCGTCCTTGATGATCGCCGGATCCGCGGCCGGTGTTCCGGGGATCAACGCACCGTGTATCTCTTCGGAGTAGACGGGGGCAGAACGGCACCCGCCGATCGCCTCGGAGGATGAAGCGGACGAAACAGGGACGTCTACAAGCAGCACCGAACCCAGCATCGCAACAACCGCGAAGCCGATTCCCGTAGCGCGAAGAACAGACCGATCAACCATGGTCCCGTAACGCTACTTCCCGACCGACCCAAGGGCGAGGAACCTCTGGCCCGCCCGAAGACCGGTCCGTGGATTGCGTCGGAGATGGCGACCGCACCGCGACGAAAGGAGACACGAATCGGTTGTCCCAATGGACTGTTGGGATGGGGGATCGACGTCCAGCAGCTCGATAGCGCCACGTGCACAGTCGTAGAGGTCGGAGATCGCACCAACGACGGTACTCTACGACATGAACGGGAGGCTCCCCAACGAGGTACCGGCGCGCTGGTTCGTCCGGTTCGGCGTGGACGACGCCGACGCTGCGGTGGTACGCGCCCTGGCCCTTGGTGGAACGATTCAGCACGAGCCGTGGGACTCGCCTTTCGGCCGCATGTCCGTGATCACCGACACCCAAGGCCCAGCCTTCGGCGTGATCGCAATGTCGTCAGGGAAGTAGCCGAGTGGCCGTCCCCTCCTTGCCCGCAGCTCGCTACCGGCGACTATCTCTCCTAGCCACCGTGCTCTTTCCTCGTCACAATGGAGCCAGGCAACCTGGAGGAGTGTCGTGAAGAAGCACATCAAGATCAAGGTGAACATCAAGGAGGACGATACGACCACAACCGTGAAGACGGTTCTCGATCTCATGGGCGACCACTTCGAGGCGAAGGGTCGAGCCCGGAGAAACCCGGTTGATACACCGATGCCGGTGGTCGGCGAGGAACTCGCCCTGGCCCGGGCGTTGAACGGACTTCAGATGAAGGTCATGGAGGCGGCGCAGAACAAGATCGCCACCTACCTCAGCGTCTGATCAACGCCAGTACGGGACCACCGGTAGGTCCGCGATGCTCTCAAAGAACGTCAGAGCCGCTTCGCTGGTTCGTCGAGCCTCGAGTACGAGGACGCCGTAGTCGGGCGGTGTCTCCGGCGGTTCCTTCGCGGGGAAGCGTTCGTACCCCTCGCCGGTCGGGTAGTAGAGGGTGTTTCGCCGTCCGGACTTGCCCGGGCTTCGGGAGCTGTCTGCGCCGATCGAGCGTCCGGGATCGCTGGTGTTGAAGATCGTCATCGGAATCCGCCGCGCCGTCTCGGCGAGATCGTTCGAGAAGTCATCCGGAAGGTCCGATGCGTCGCCGACCACGACGATCGTGAACGGGGCCGGTTCTGGCTCCGGAATCTCGACCACAATTCCCGTGTCCGGCACGATGTACGAGTCGGGAGTCGGCGCCGGCATCGCCGTTCGCTCGACGATCGGGTAGCGCAATTTGAGTTGACCGACGACGGCCTGGCGTACGCCGTCTCCGATGACGATGATGCGGTCGGGATCGAACCCGGCGAGCGCGTCCGCTGTTGCCTGCGGGAGGTGATCTTCTTCGGCGAGGAGTAGCGGCACGGAGAGATCGAGAGCCGTGAAACCACCGGCCTGCAAGAGTTCGTAGTCCCCGACCGCCATGATGTTCACGACACTCGAGCCGGCGCTGTACGCGTAGTTGGCGATCTCGACCGCCGCGGTGATGGGGTCCTCCGAGGGCGTCCGGTAGAAGCGGATCTTCTCGGCGGCCTTCAACGATTTGTACGGGTCCACGGGGAGTCCGCTCGGCATCCGGATCTCGAAGTGGAGGTGCGGCGGCGTGTGCTCGGCGTTTCCGGAGTCGCCCACCCATCCGATGATCTGACCCGCTTCGACCCAGGTGCCACGCTCGATTCCCGGCACCACACACTCGTAGTCGCGGTCGTCGTAGCCGGGCGTGTCGTTGTTGAGGTGGACGTACCTCGTGTACCAGCGGTCGGGACCCGTGATCTCGATGTTGCACCACACGCCGTCGTCGCGGATCAGTCGGATGCGACCGTCATGAGCGGCGACGACGGGAACGCCCTTCCACCCGTAGGTCATGAGGTCGTTGCCGTGGTGCTCGCGCTCGCAGTT
Organism: uncultured Actinomycetota bacterium; assembly: GCA_963700375.1. Taxonomy (GTDB): domain Bacteria; phylum Actinomycetota; class Acidimicrobiia; order Spongiisociales; family UBA5794; genus JAHEEL01. Next base: position 428,326 of record CAVOXF010000002.1, on the reverse strand, counting down.
GTCCCGGCAGTTGCCGAAGCTGGAGCTGTAGGCGCTCGGCCCAACGAGAGGGAAGACGATATCCCGAACCACGTTGACGCGCCGGACACGGTGTTTCGGAACGCCGGGCTCGAAGAGCGGGTCTCCGCCGGATTCCTCTTCATCATCGCCCGCAGGCGCGGCCGACCCCGATTCGGCCGTCGGGTCGACGGGGTCCGGGTCCACTGGAGCAGGCGCGGCGGAGCGTGGATCGGCCGGATCGGGAGCGGCAGTCGTCGCCGTAGTGCCATCCGGAACCGTGGTTGTCGTTGTCGTCGTCGCCGGTACCGTGGTCGTGGTCGTGGTCGTGGTCGTTCTCCTGGACGGTCGTCGTCGTGGTGGTGGTCGTCGTGGGCTCGGGCGGCGCCTCTTCGTCCGCAGACACGGCAGGGGCACTCACGAGCACGACGGCCGCCACGAGGGCGACCGCGAGGGTTCTCTTCATTGGGGTTTGATCGGCGGGTGTGGAGGCCTCCTGAAGCAATTCGGCACGCTTTTCTCGCCGTGCTATTCGGTGGCCGACACGGCGTTCGCGACGCCGGAACGTTCAGCGCGCAAGATTGGTGCGGGCATTGCAGAGAAGCACTTGGTAGGCGGATTCGCCGGCTCGCGGCGGAGGTTCTGGTTGCTCGTCGGGGCGTTCGGCGCCGGCTACGTCGTGGCGGCGCTGATCGGGATCCGATCGATCGTTCTCTGAAGCCTCACGCCAAGCCGCGGCGCTTCATCTCCTCTGAGATCGCGTCGTCCGAATAGCGCAACAGATCCGGACTCCATTCGAGCTGCTCGATCGAAGCCTCGGCAGTCTCGGCCAGCAGATCCTCCATCGTGTCGCGAAGCGTCCTAGCCCACGCCCTGCCACGCGCACTCGCGCGCAGGCTCAGCGTCGCGTCCGAATTGACCGTGTAGATGCGGGCCTCGATCGCGGGATTCGTCCGACTCCCCTTCTCGCCGTACACCAGGACCACGCTGCCGGGCTCCACGTCCTGGATGCCTCCGGTCGCGATGAAGTCTCCGTCGAAGGCCCAACCGGTCGCGAGCGAGTCGTCGACGTTCGTGACAACCTTCGCCCAGTTCTTCCGTCGTTCGTCTCCAACGAGCGGAATCTCGACGGCCACGGTGAACGGCATCTCCATACCTTCGAGGCTAGCCAACGCTGCGAACCCAGGGTTCTCCGCATCGTATATGACGCCAACAGCCCACGGAACGGCGGCCATCTCGTCGCTCTGACTAGCTCCTTCGCAACCGGCGAAATGCGTGCTCAATCCGTCGATCGTTTCGGTCGATACATCGCTGTTGAGGTCACATCCAAAGTATGAAAGGACCTGCAATGACCCGAGCCACCACGTTCAGGACGACCGCCGTCATCGGCGCGTTCCTCCTGGCACTCCTGATGATCATGACCGTATCGAGAGCCGCATTCAGCGACCCGACCTCCAACGACGCCAACTTCGTCGGAGCCGGTACGGTGGTTCTCGACAACAACGCCCCCGGTGGTGGCGTGAACACCTCGCCTGGTGACGAGTCCGGCGATCCGATGTTCGGTGCGACGGCCGGTGTCTGGACCGTCGAGGCCGACAACCTCGTACCCAGCGGTTCGGTACAGCATTGCATCGACATCCAGTACAAAGGCTCGCTCGATGCGACCGTCGCCCTCGATTCTGTTCAGGTGGGAACCCCGTCGGTATCAGGCTTCGACGGCCAGATCAATCTGACCATCGATCGCTTCTCCGGCAGCGGTTGCTCCGGAACAGCCACCGCCATCGCAGGCGGCACGCTCGCATCACCGTCCATCACCGAGACCGCGTGGATCGCGACTGGTGGAGTTCCTACCGACATCATGTCCTATGAGATCACACTCGAGCTCGACTCGGCGGCGGGGAACGCATTCCAGGGAGCGACCCTCGGCGGCATCGACTTCGAGTGGCTAGCCGACGACCAACCGTAGGCGGCTGAAACGGGTGCAGGCCGTTCATGACGACCACCGTAAGCCAGCGCGCTGCCTCCCAGAGTCCGGATCAACCGGGCTCTGGGAGCGCTCGCGTTCGGACCAAAGGCGGTGACGAGGGTCGCTTCTACGCGGGACTGGTCGCACTCGTCGGCATCATCGTCTTCGCAGCCCTGGCGATCATCGCACTCCTCCCGATGGTGCTGCCGGGGGCGACGTCCGCCTCGATCACGTCGGGCTCCATGATGCCGAAGCTCCGACCGGGTGACGTCGTCATCGCGACCGACCGCGGCGACGATCCCGTCGCCATCGGAACGATCGTGGTGTTCGAAGAACCCCGCCGAGGGGGACTCGTCACGCACCGCGTCGTCGGCATCAACCCCGATGGCTCATACGTCACCAAAGGTGACGCCAACGGCGTGGTCGATCCGGCGCCCGTGCCAGCCGAGAACGTTCGGGGCGCCGGTCGCTGGGTTGTTCCATACGTCGGACTCCCGAGCGTGTGGCTCAACGAAGGTCGATGGCTTCCCCTCCTGCTGACGATTCTTGCGATTGCAGCAGCTGTCTGGTTGGTCCGCTACGCGGTCGATGTTCGCTTCGATCCGTGGAGCAATGAGAACCCGGATCGAGCGGCTCCAGCCGGTGGGCCACATCGGGCATGAGACTCCGCTTCCCCCTCATCGCCGCGACGCTCGTTGCGTTGCTGATGACTCTGCCCACGTCGGGCGCCACCTTCACCGATGCCACGAGCAGCAGAGTGAACGAGGTCGGAGCTCGTCAGCCGATCCGGGTCACCACCTATCAGATCGGAACCGGGGTGTTCACCGGGACGTCGTACAGCCTCGGCCTCGCCCAACCGCTCGCGCCCGACTATTTCGTGATCATGCGAGGTGCCGCCGGGGCCAACGACAGCACGACACAACGCACGCCGGCTCAGGACTACGCGCGCGTGGCTGCCGATCCGTTCGGCAACTTCGCCGGCGGATCGACCGGCCCAAGCGAATTGCGCCTCGCCCGGGGCGACGCGAGCGGAAGCGCCTGGCAGGGACAGATCACCGTCGTCGAATGTCTGGACAGCGAAGACACCGCCGGCTTCCGGCTCCGCGGCGTGGCCGAACCAGGGTTGGCCGCGAACACGACCACCGGTAGTGCGGCCGTCGATACGGCCTGGTCGAGCATGAGCCAGGTCGGCCTCTACGGCGGCTACCAGGGCGGCGGCGTCGAAACCACCGCCACCGATCGAGGCGATCACATGACCGCATGGGGCCGGGTGTATCCGTCCGGCGCCAACACGGCCAACGTCGAGCGACGGGCCGGATACAACCCAGGGAACGGTCAACTGTCGGGGACCACCACCTTCTCGGTGTATGCGGTCGAATGGGGCTCAGATTGGGCGATCCAGCGGGTGACGGTTTCCGGCAACAACGCCGGCAACGGCGTCGACGCAACCTCCGAGTACAACACCGCCTCCATCACGCCGGTTGCCCGAGCCAACACGTTCGTGCTCGCATCCGGCATTTCCGATTCGAGCGACCTCGGCAGAGGGTGGGAGGGCACGGTCGTCACGCTCGGCAACGGAGTCAACCAGAACGCAAGCGAGAACCGCGTCGCGATCGGAGCGGAAAGCGACGCGAACCGGAAGGCCGAGGTCTACGTCCACACCCATCCGCGGCTCGCCGTCGACTACCGCTTCGGCCCGGACGGGTCGATCGGTACCAACAACCTCACGGGAACACAGATCGTCGCCGCTGCGATCGTCCCGGATACGTACACCGGAGGCGGCGTCGCGCGCACGAGTGGGTGGAGAGTTCCGATCTTCACCAACTCTTCGAACGGGAACGGCACCGCGTACCCTCGCCCGATCGACTGGGCACGTCACACCGGTGCAACCCAGATCACGTGGACGCGGAGCCGGTCGGGACAACCCGCTGCCTACTGGCTGCAATCGGTCGACTTCGGAGCGATCTGGCGATGAGCGCGTCTCGTTCCGGGTGCTCGTGATCGGAAACCGGACGGCATCACCGGAATTCTCCACATTCCGCAAGGCTCCCTTCAAGTATCACCCCCCAAACTGCCGATTCCAATGGAAGGAGGAGGCAAACGCATGAGTCGCTTCGCGTCCACGCGATACGCGTCGTGGATCCCGGTGGGGTTCGCGCTGATCGTGAGCATCGTCGTGATCGGCCGCTGGGCGCTGGAGTTCGACGGCCTGGCCCGCACTGCAGCCGTCGTCCTCCTCGCCGCACTCGTCCCGCTCGCCGTGTTCGGCGGGGCTTTCGTCGCCGAACACTCGTTTCGCGATCGCGTTGCCGATCTCGAAGCATCGATCAAAGAAGAGCAGAAGGCGCGACAGATCCACGATGAGATCTACAGCCGCTTCATCAACGAACTGCGAGCCCCGCTCACCGCGGTCTACGGATTCTCGCGTCACCTCGACGACGTCGGCATTGTGAACGCGGCGGAAGCCGAGGAATTGATCGAACTCATCTCGAACGACGCCGCCGAGGTCGTCCGGAAGGTCGAGAACATCGCCACCGCAGCGCAGATCGAATCGGGGATCTATCGCCCGATTCCGAAAGCCGTCGACCTCGACCGACACGTGGAGCGGATCGTTGAGTCGATCGGCCGCTCCCCCCTCGCGATCACCGTCGATACACGGCCCGCAATCGCGTGGTGTGACCCAGCCGCGGTTCAGCAGATCGTCCTCAACATCGTCCATGTCGCGGCTGCGGCCGGAGCCACGGCGCTTCGGATCGACGTGGAAGAACGGAACGGACTCGGCATCATCGCAGCCACCGACGACCGGGTGCGGCACGAGCCCGAGGAGCCGATCTCCAACGACCTCTTGGGAACCGCGGCAGCCCTGTCCCTGCGCATCGTCCCATCGCTCGTCGAATACCAAGGCGGGACGATGACCACGCTCCGCACCCTCGGCTGGACCAATACGGTGATTCGTTTCCCTGTGGCGACTCCTGCCCAACGAGCCGAAGAGTTCCGCTCGCGCTCGCTCCCCCAGTCCTTCAGCGAGTCCGGGCGCTAGTTCGCCCGGTCGAGCAACGCCTGTTCGAGAGGGCCCCGCTTTCGAGTCAGGAAGCGCATCCCCTGGAGCGCGAGGATGGCGCCCCAGAGCGCTGCAACGTAGAAGAACCACCATCCGCCGCCGTTGAGCACATCGACGAGCAGCAGGGAAGAGACGACCAAGGCATACACCATGGCATGCCGGACGAAGCGCATCCGGCGGCGAACCCGCTTCTTGGCCTCTCGCTGGTCGACCACCCGGCGCTTGTTCTCCACACGCACAGCCCGTTCGACGGCGCCGCGTGAGATACCCACTTCTTCGGCGACATGCACCAACTGATCGAACGTGAGGCCGCGATCGGTCGGGTCTTCGACAAGACCGTCGAGGCGCGCGGCAACATCAATGATGTCCCCGATTTCATCCCGTGGGAACCGTCGCTCCTGTTGCTGCGCATCCACAACCAGAAGTGTACGTGGGCGGGCCGTTCAGTCCTTCGTCAGGTCGACGTCGACGATGTCGAGACCGGTCAGCCCAACAGAGCAGTCCCGATCACGCAGGTGGGCCGACTGTCTCTGGTACCGGGAGATACCCGGACCACCCTCACGTCGGTCAAGAGTCCCGCCCACGTTGCCTTGCACGGCGGGCACTTCGGCAAGGCGTCGCATGATGACACGCATCTCGCTCTTCATCCGATCCTCCTCTACAACGCCCGCCCGGCCCTGCAGCGAGAACACGGTACTTGGTGGATCCTGAATGCTGCGGGAATTCGGGACCGGAGCCACGAGCCTCGCGCCCGAACGGTCCAACCGGCGACGTGCACCCTTGCTTCTTGCTCGCAGCTCGTAGCTTCCTGACTTGCCCGCATCACCGCACGGCTCGATACTCCGCCCATGCACTCAGATCTCACTGCTGTTGTCCATGATGGGTTCCCTCGCGCTCGGGCCGAACTGGAGGAACTCGTTCGCATCCCGTCGGTCTCGGCTCCCGGGTTTGATCCGGGACAGGTCCGGCGGGCCGCCGAACGGATCACGGAGTTACTCGACGAATCCGGCTTCTCCGGGATCCGCCTCCTCGAGATCGAGGGCGCCCACCCCGCCGTCTACGCGGAGGTCCCGGCACCGGACGGCGCTCCCACCGTGCTCCTCTACGCCCACTACGACGTCCAACCCCCGGGGCCCGACGAAGAGTGGGAGACCACGCCATTCGACCCAATCGAGCGTGATGGCCGCCTCCTCGGACGCGGCACCGCCGACGACAAGTGCGGCGTCGTGATGCACCTTGCCGCCGTGCGCGCCTTCGGCGGAGACGTCCCGGTCGGCGTGAAGATCTTCATGGAGGGCGAGGAAGAGATCGGGTCGGCCAATCTGGGCGCCTTCCTCGAACGACACAAGGACCTGCTCGAGGCCGACGTGATCGTGATCGGCGACGCCGGCAACTGGGGCGCCGGCGTCCCGGCGCTCACGACATCGCTGCGCGGGATCGTGGACTGCACCATCGAGGTACGCACACTCGACAGTGCCATCCACTCGGGCATGTTCGGCGGGCCCATCCCGGACGCGATCACCGCCATGTCACGCGTGATCGCCTCGCTCCACGACGACGATGGCAATGTGGCCGTCGCCGGCCTCATCGACTCGTCCACCAGTGATCTCAATCTCTCTGAGTCCGAACTGCGCGAGCAGGCCGGGACCGTTGCCGGACTGCGCCTTCTCGGTAGTGGAAGCCTCACGACCCGACTGTGGTTCAAGCCGGCCATCGCGGTGCTTGCCGTCGACGCTCCACCGCTCGGCCAAGCCATCAACCAACTCGTGCCGGTGGCGCGAGCCAAGGTGTCGCTGCGGATCGCCCCGGGTCAGGACCCTGCGGCGGCCCGCGACGCTCTCATCGCCCACCTCGAGGCAACCGTGCCATGGGGAGCCGAGATCAAGGTGACCCCCGGTGCGCTCGGCGCAGCATTCTCTCTCGACACGTCAAACGATGCCTCCATGATCTTCAAAGAGGCGTTCCGCGTTGCCTACGGCACCGACACAGTTGAGATGGGAGTCGGCGGCTCCATTCCGTTCGTTGCCGCGTTCGAGAAGGCGTACCCGGATGCTTCGATCCTGTTGACCGGTGTGATGGATCCCACCAGCCAGATCCACGGCCCGAACGAGAGTCAGAGCCTGGCCGACCTCGAGCACGGCATCCTGGGAGAGGCGATCGCACTCCGAATGCTCGCAAACTGACCGCCACGGCGAAGGGCACCTTACCCTCAGGTCATGGAGCGTCGCTCTCTCGTCGTCCTTGTCATCATCGCCGTGGCCGCACTGGCCACCGCAGCCTTCCTTGCCTCGACGCGCGACGAGGCGCCGGGAGTTGCCGTCGCCACGACATTGCCGGCCGGCGGGTGGTCGACCACGCTGCCTCCGGATCAATCGACTGTTCCCGCATCGACGGTTCCCTCATCGACCAGCCTCGACTCGACGACCACGGCCTTGCCTCCGACGACCCCGGCGCTCGGCGAGGACGCGTGTGCTCCGTACGCATCGATCACCGCCGTCGGCCCCGTCGGCTCTTCGGATCTCGTTGAGACCTCGGGAATTGCGGCGAGCCGAACGAGTCCCGGAATCCTATGGGGCCACAACGACTCGCGTGACGGTGCCCGGGTGTACGCCATCGGACCGGACGGGTCCGATCTCGGTGGGTTCGAGATTGCGGGCGCATTCGCGTTCGACTGGGAGGACATGGCAGCGGGCCCGGGGCCGGACCCGAGCGCGTCACACCTCTACTTCGGGGACATCGGCGACAACTTCTCGATTCGCGACGGTCGCATCACGGTGTATCGCGTTCCTGAACCGATTCCCGCCACCCTCGAAGGGCCGATCACGGGAACGGTCGCCCTCGAGTTCGAGTATCCCGACGGAACGTACAACGCGGAGGCATTGTTCGTAGCGGACGGTTCCATCTACATCATCACCAAGGATCCGGACGAAGCCCGCGTCTACCGGGGTGCGAGCACCGGGGACGGGTCGGGCGTTGAGACGCTGGAGTTCGTGACGGCGCTCTCCCTCGGCGCAGAGGTGAGCGGAGCCGACATTTCGTGGGACGACCGCACGATCGCTCTCCGGGGATACAACTCGGTCTGGTTGTGGCACAAGGCTCCGGGCCAATCCGTTGAAGGAGCCCTCGCCGGCGAACCTTGCGAGGCACCGTCACCTGAGGAAGTCCAAGGCGAAGCGATTGCCTTCCTCTCCGACGGTGGGTACGCGACCATCAGTGAAGGCGAATCTCCGATTCTTTTCGTGATTCCGTTCGACGCCTGATCCCGGAGTGGCAGCGACTGCCCCTTCACCATTCACCGTCAGTTGCCGATAGAGCACGATGCCATCGGTCAACGATTCCGCACCGCTCGCCGGAGAGCGGTTGCTGGTTTGGCTCGTCGCGGCGTTCTCTGCCGCGACCGCCGTCCTATACCTCTTCGCCGGGTGGATCACCGGTGACCCCAGATTCGTGGCCGGTGCGATCGGCCCGGCGACCGTGTGCCTGCTTGCCGTCGTCGCCACCCGACTCGGCCGCGGGCGACTTCTGCCTCTCATCCTGGTGACCTCCGTCGTGATCCTGGCCGAGAACCAGATTGTCGGGATTCCGGAGTTCGCCGACACGGCTGTCGTCCCCTTGGCCGTCCTCGCGGTCGGCGGCGCCTTCTTCGTTCCCGGACCATGGGTGGTCCCGTACGTGGTGGGATACGGCGCGGCCATCTTCGTCACCAGATACCAGTGGGCGGACGGCGATGCCGCACTGCTCCAGGCGACAATCGGAGCCACAGCTGTGATGCTGGGCGCGCTTCTCGTGGCATGGGTCCGCCGGGGATTCGACCACCGAGAGGAACGGTTCCAGAGCCTCTTCCAGCATGCGCCGGTCTCGATGTGGAAAGAGGACTTCACCGCCGTGGGAACCGCCATCAGGAAGCTCACCGATCAGGGCATCGAGAACCTCGGCACGTATTTCGCCGAGAACCCGGAAGAGGTGAGACGCCTCGCGACCCTCGTCCGGGTCATCGACGTGAACGATGCAGCGCTTCGACTCACGGAGGCCCCGAACCGCAGCGTTCTCATCGGACCGTTCTCGATGGACACGTTCTCACGCGGCGCTCTCGAGTCATTCATCCCACAATTCCTCGCCATCACGAACGACCTCGAGACCACTTCCACCGACCTCCACGGCGGCCTCACCGTCACCGGCCGACCGATCGAGGCTCTCCTGGTGTGGAGCGCCCCGCGTGTCGACGGTGCCCTTGATCTCGCAAACGTGACCGTGGCAATCGTCGACATCACCAGGCAACGAGCCGCCGAACGAAAGCTCGAAGACCTCCTCGCCACGAAGGACCAACTCGTAGCAACCATCTCGCACGAGATTCGGACGCCGCTCACCGCGGTTGTGGGAATCACCGAGGAGTTGCGCAACCCGAGCAGCGTCATCGACGAGGCGGAACGCGAGGAGTTGATCGGCCTCGTCGCAGACCAGAGCGTCGAGGTATCCCGTATCGTCGAGGATCTGCTGGTGGTTGCCAGGTTCGATGCCGGCAACCTCGTTGTTCAGCCCCAACCGCTCAACCTCGCCGAAGAGGCTCAGCGCGTCGTGCGGGCACTCGACCCGGCCCTCCCGATCGAGGTTTGCGGTCCAGCGATTGTCGTCGCCGATCCTCAGCGGGTTCGACAGATCATTCGAAACCTCATCACCAACGCCAAGCGGTATGGCGGTCCGAATATCCGGGTGGTAGTCGGACAGAAGGAATCCAGAAGCGTTGTCGAGGTTCGCGACGACGGCAAACCGCTGCCCAGGGAGAGCCGAATGAAGGTATTCGAGCCGTACGCCCGGGCAGAGCGCGGCGAACGCCTGGCGGCTTCGGTCGGGCTCGGCCTCACCGTGTCGCGTCGTCTTGCGCGACACATGGGTGGCGACCTCACCTACGACCATGACGGTCAGGAGGCGGTCTTCACCCTCACCCTCGCCGCCGCACCCAGGCCCGTGCCGATCTCGTAGCCGTCAGTCAGCGGCGGACCGGTACGGCAGGTACTCCGGCATCCACATCTCGGCGTCGATCGCCCGCTCCAATTGGTCGATCGGATCGGCGACGCCTTCCGCGATCGCCTCCTCCGCAACCGCAATCGCGATCCTTCTCGACACGGTACGAACATCGTTGATGTCCGGATAGATCTGGCCCTGTGCGAGCAGGTCATCGCTCACCTGGTCGGCCAGTGCGTATGCCGCCGCCAGGAACATCCGGTCCGTCACCTCACGGGCCTTGACCGTCACGACCCCGAGTCCCACGGCGGGGAAGATGAACACGTTGTTGGCTTGGCCGATCCGATGGACGGCCCCTTCGTACTCCACCGGAGCGAACGGACTCCCGGTCGCCACGATCGCTCGGCCCTCGGTCCAGGTGATCGCCGCCTTCGGAATCACCTCGGTGCTGCTCGTCGGATTCGAGAGCGGCAGAATGATCGGCCGATCGGTGTGGAGAGCCATCTCCCGCACAGCATCCTCGGCGAACAGGCCGGGTGTACCCGAGACGCCGATCAAGACCGTTGGCTTCACGTTCCGAATCACGTCCAACAGCGACGGCAGCGGAGCGTGGTCATCCCAGGCGGCGATCTCGGCAACGGGGGTGGAAAGGCGCTGCTTGATGTCGGTGAGGTTCCTGCGATCCTCGAGCACGAGACCACGGCTGTCGAGGACGTAGATTCGCGCACGCGCTTCGTCGAGATCCATCCCGGCGTCCGCCATTGCGTGGGCGAACAGCTCCCGGATTCCGTAGCCCGCTGATCCGGCGCCGGCGATGACGACCCGATGCTCGGTGAGTTTGCCGCCGCTGTGGCGCGTCGCGGCGATGACACCGCCAACCACCATCGCCGCGGTGCCCTGGATGTCGTCGTTGAACGACGGCAGATAGCGCCGGTACAACTCGAGATTGTGGAACGACGTGCGGTTGGCGAAGTCCTCCCACTGCAGGAGCGCGCTCGGGAACACCTCCTTGACGGCGTGGACGAACTCTTCGATCAGTTGGTCGTAGGCCTCGCCTCGCAGGCGAGTCTCTCGATAGCCCAGGTAGAGCGGGTCTTCGAGGAGTTCGGCGTTGTTGGTGCCCACGTCGATCGAGATCGGGATGCAGCGCGCCGGGCTGATGCCTGCCGCCGCCGTGTAGAGGGCGAGTTTGCCGATCGGGATGCCGAGACCGCCCGCTCCCTGATCCCCGATTCCCAGAATGCGCTCGTTGTCGGTGACAACGATCACGGGGGGCTGCTCGACGACGCGAGCCAGCAGGATGTCGGCAATGCGGCCACGGTCCCTCGGCGTGATGTAGAGGCCGTGTGCCGCTCGATACAGCCGACTCCAGTACTTGCAGGTCGAAGCAACGGTCGGCGTGTAGATGATCGGAACCGTCTCTTCGAGATTGTCCATGACAAACCGGTAGAACAGGGTCTCATTACGATCCATCAGGCTGCTGAGATAGATGTTCCTGCCGAGGTCGGAGATCTTGGCATCCATCTGCGTCCGGACCCGAAGCAACTGCTCCTCGAGCGTGGGAATGTGGTCCGGGAGCAACCCGCGCAGACCGAACGCCCGGCGCTCATCCCGGGTGAACGCGGCCCCCTTGTTGAGGAAGGGATCGTGAAGCAGCGCATCACCGCGTTTCGCGACCGGCAGATACCGTTCGCCGGTCTCGTGATCGACGAGTGGCCGGAAGTTCATCTATTCCTCCTGGATCAGGGCCTGGGGCTGATGACGCCCAACAGATACAGCATATTGAACGGCCGCCCCGCCTCTCAGGGCCGTTCGGCCGTTCAGGGGCGTCTGAACGGAACCCGCATCGGTTACCGTTCGGTCCATGTCGTCGTTCAGAAGATGGGTCTCCAACGTGCTCGCGCGACGTGGAACGACTGCCTTCCTCATCGCCGCGCTCGTGCTGGGCGTACTCGTCGGCCTCGGCGCGGCCGTGCTCGTGTGGGCCATCGAACTCTCCCACAACGGATTCAGCGCTCTCGACCACCTGCTGGGGTGGGGGAAGTGGTTCATCCTACTCGCCATCCCGCTGGCGCTGCTCATCTCCTGGGCCCTCGACCGCCGATTCGGTCCCGGCGTCGCAAGCGGCGGGGTCACCGAGACCATGGTCGCCGCGGGGATCCACGGCGGATACCTGCCGACACGGCTCATCCCGGCCAAGATCCTCGCGACAGCCGCGACGCTCGGAGCCGGTGGTTCCGGTGGTCGAGAAGGTCCGATCGCCCTCATCGGTGGCGCCATCGGATCGTCGTTCTCACGCTACACCGGCTTCGGTCAAGACCACATCAAGAGCCTGGTGGCCGCCGGCGCAGGCGCCGGAATCGGCGCGTCGTTCAACGCTCCGATCGCCGGCATGCTCTTTGCGATGGAGGTCATCCTCAGGAGCTTCTCGGTCCGTCACCTCAACGCGATCGTCATCACGTCGGTAATCGCCGCCGTGACCGCCCAGACGCTAGTCGGCGACCATCAGCTCCTGACATCACCGGCGCACGAGCTCGACGATCCGGCACAACTCATCCTGTACGCCGTCCTTGCAATCGTCGCTGTTCTGTTCGGCTTCGTCTTCCTCCGCGTTCTCGCAACCACGAGCGGCTTCCATCTCGGCGATCGGTTCCCGAGGTGGCTCGTGCCCGTCGGCGCCGGCCTTGCCGTCGCGGCCATCGGTCTGGCCGAGCCGGAAGCCCTCGGTACCGGTCAGGGATTCCTGTCGGCGCTGCTGGCCGCAACGAGCGATAGCAACCTGGTCTGGTGGTCGCTGTTCATCCTCGCCGGGTGGAAGATCCTCGCGACGTCGATGACGCGGGCCGGCGGCGGATCTGTCGGAGTATTCATGGCGGCTCTCTTCATCGGAGGTTCCGTCGGTGCCGGCTTCGCGACGCTCGTCGATCCGGTCTGGTCGTTCTCCGAAATCGATCCGGGGGCCTTCGCCGTGGTCGGAATGGCCGCGACATTCGCTGCGGTGGCCCGAGCTCCGCTCACGTCGGTCATCATCGTGTTCGAGATCACCGGCGACTACGGTCTCGTCCTTCCGTTGATGCTTGGGGCGGCGCTCGCGACGTTCCTGGGAGACCGTCTCCACGCGGACTCGGCATACACGATCTCCCTCACGCGGGCCGGCATCCACCTTCCGACGACCCAGGACATCGACCTGCTTGACACGGTGAGCGTGGGCGATGTCATGACGATCCTCGACGAGGCAGCGGAGCCGTCGATGACCATTCCTGAAGTCGCACAACTATTCGAGCGCCATCACCATCATGGGCTGCCCGTCATCGAGAACGACCGACTCGTCGGAGTCATCAGCCTTGGCGACGTGGAGCGAGTTCATGTTCCGAGCAACCTCGTGTCGGTCGGAGAAGTGATGACCCGCAACCCGATCACGGTCACGCCGGAGCTCCCCGTATCCGCCGCCTTGGCCCGAATGGCATCCTTCGGACTCGGGCGACTCCCGGTCGTCGACGACGCGAACCCAACGAAGGTCATCGGCATGTTCCGGCGCGAATCGGTCGTACGCGCCTACCACCACGCTCTCGGCACCGCGACTGGTCGCGAGCTGTACCGCGAGCGGGTCCGCCTCCGGTCGCAACCCGGTGCGGCGTTCTTCGAAGCGGGCATCCTGCGCGCGTCGCCGGTCTCCGCGCAGCGCGTCAGGGACGTGCCATGGCCGGACGGGGCCATCCTCGTCTCGATCCGGAGAGACACGAGTGTCCTGATCCCCCACGGAAACACCATGATCGAGCCGGGCGATCGGCTGACGTTCTTCGGGACCGGAGAGGCACGTGAAGAGGTCGGGCATCTCACCGAACCAGTTGAGATACCAACGGGCAAGTGGCGGAACACGCCGTGACGCGTTGACCTCCAACCTTGGTTCATGAGCCTCGAGCCGATACATTGGCCCCATGACCGATCGTCCCATCGTCCCCGTGATCCTGTCAGGCGGAGCCGGCAGCCGGTTGTGGCCGGCATCCAGGAATCGCACGCCAAAGCAGCTCCTGCCGCTCGTCGACGACCGAACGATGCTCCTGATGACCATTCAACGGATGGACCCTCTGCCGGCCGCCGGTGCGCCCCTCATCGTCTGCAACGAGGGCCAGCGGGAAGGTATCGAACGGGAACTGTCGAAGTCCGGACGCTCGGACGCCTCGCTGATCCTGGAACCAATCGGCCGAAACACCGCTCCGGCCGTGGCCGTCGCGGCCCTTCGCCTCACGGCGGACGGGTCCGACCCGATCCTCTTCGTCATGCCGGCCGATCATGTGATCCGCGACGAGAACGCCTTCGCGGATGCGGTCGGCCTTGCCGCGGACTTCGCCGCCAAGGGCTACCTCCTGACGTTTGGCATCGAACCGGCTGCTGCCGAGACCGGCTACGGCTACATACGGTTCGGGGATCGCCTTGCCGACGGCGTCTGCTCGGTCGAGCAGTTCAGGGAGAAGCCGGACGCCGCCACCGCCGAGGAGTACGTCGCGAGCGGCCGCTATCTCTGGAACAGCGGCATGTTCATGTTCCCGGCGTCCAGGTTCCTTGCCGAACTCGGGACATACGCCCCGGATGTTCTGGCCGCCGCCCGTCTCGCTGTCGCAAACGGCTCCGAGGACGGCATCGCATTCCGCCTCGACGAGTCGTCCTTCGCGGCATCGCCTTCGATCTCGATCGACTACGCCGTCATGGAGCACACGACGTCAGCCGCCGTCGTGCCGATTCACACCGGGTGGAGCGACGTCGGATCGTGGGCGGCCCTGTGGGAACTCGGCCCGCGAGACGAGCACGGAAACGTCGTCGCAGGCGATGTCGAACTCGTCGATGTCCGCAACAGCTACGTACGCAGCGGTGGTCGCCTCGTGGGCGCGATCGGCCTCGACGGTGTTGTGGTGGTCGACACGGCGGATGCGGTCCTGGTGGCCCGCCTCGACCAGTCCCAGAACGTGAAGACCATTGTGGATCGTCTCAAAGAGGCGGGCCGGACCGAGGTGGACACGGACGGGCACGAGACCCATCAGTGGGGCGATCTCGCGACGCTTGCCACGCCCCCGACGGGTCGTATCGTTCTCCTTGAGATCGAACCGGGCGCTTCGCTCCCAACGCAGCTTCGCGACCGCGAATCAACGCACTGGATCGTCGTGGAGGGTGCCGCCCTAGCTCACATCGGCGGCGCCTCGATTCGCCTCGACCAAGGGTCCGGGGCGGTCGTTCCGCCGGGGATCGACCACAGGGTCGGGAACGCGTCCTCAATCGAGGGACTCAAGGTCGTTCAGATCACGGTCGATACCGGTGTCGTCGGAGACACCGGGAGAAGAGAATGATCGTTGGAATCGTGCTCGTCGTGATCGCCGTGATCGTGTCGTTCGTGATGCTGGGTCGGATGCAAAGCGCCAGGAAGAAGGAGGCGATCGCCGACCTCGCTCGCGAACGCGAGGCCCTTCACACTCCGGACATCATTGAACTGGTACACGAGGAAGTCCAGGAGTTGGGAATCGGCGCCCTCCCAGGCGCCGAAGGCGTCGACCCGACCGTCCTCCTCAAGGTCTGGAAACGAGACGGCGCGGGCTGTGAGAAGGGTCGCGGACAGTTCATACTCGGAGCCGGAATCGCCCCCGAAGACGCAACCGAGGACTCGGTAGCCTTCGAGTGCGGCCCCGACGCCGACTAGTCCGCCGGTCGCCGGTCGCCGGTCGCCGTCGAGTTGTTCGGGGTTGCTCGACTACTCAGCTGCCGGCGCCCAGTTCATCCAGGATGAAGGCCAAGACAAACGCCTCGTCCTTCCAGGCGTCGTAGCGGCCGGACCTCGCGAAGTGGCCGGCGCCCATCTCGGTCTTCAAGAGCACAGGTCGATCCCCGATCGGCGACGTTCGCAGCTTCGCCGTCCACTTTGCGGGCTCCCAGTACGGTACCCGCGGATCGTTGAGCCCGGCCGTGATCAGAAGAGCGGGATAGCGGCCTGCCGAGATGTTCTCGTATGGGGCATACGACCTGAGCCACGCATACTCCTCTGCGATGTTCGGGTTCCCCCACTCTTCCCACTCCACAACGGTGAGGGGCAGCGTGTCGTCGATCATCGTATTGACGATGTCGACGAAGGGGACCTCGGCGACGGCAGCCCTGAACCGACCGGGTTCGAGGTTGATCGCCGCACCGACGGTGAGACCACCGGCGCTGCCACCTCGCACCGCCACCCTTTGCGGGTCGCCGTAGCCGGCCTCGGTGAGGTGGTTGGTGGCGTCGACGACGTCCGCGAACGTGGCCATCTTGTTCGCCAGCTTCCCGCCCTCGTACCACGACTTGCCCATCTCGCCCCCGCCGCGGACGTGGGCAATTGCATAGACAACACCCCGATCGAGCAAACTGAGCCGGGGAATTGAGAACCGGACCGGCATCGAGATCTCGTAGGCGCCGTAGGCATAGACGAGGAGTGGGGCGGTGCCGTCGATCGGCGTGTCGGACCGATGGACGATCGAGATCGGAATGTGCGCGCCGTCGCGGGCCTCTCCCCAGATTCGTGCGGTCTTGTAGTCGGCCGGGTCGAACCCTCCCAGCACCGGCGTCTGCTTGAGCAACGTTCGGGAGCCGGAGACAACATCGTGGTCGATCACCGATGGCGGCGTCACCGGCGACTGGTAGTCGTAGCGCAGGAGATCCGTCTCGAACTCGTAGTTCGGCCCCGGGGCGACGTCGTACACGGACTCCTCGAAGTCGAGGTATGAGATGCCGTCACCTTCGGGATCCACGATGAGGGCGGCCGGAAGCCCGTTGTGTCTGCCCCACACAACCACGTGGTCGGCGAAACAGTCGAGCGCCTTGAGTTTCGAGCCTGCCACGTGGGGCATCACCTCGATTGGATCGCCGCCGACTGCCGGCACCCGGATCAGGCGCCCATCAACGGCGTGATCGTTCGTGACGATCCAGAATTCGTCGCCCCGATGGTCAACGGCGTACTCAACGCCCTCGATCCTCGGCAGAACCTGCATCGGATCAGCCCACGGGTCATCGGCCGGTATGGCCTGCACATCGCTGGTGATCGCCGACTCGGCCCCGATGAAGATGAACGCCCCGCTGCGGGATCGATGCACCGACAGGTAGTAGCGATCATCGTCCTCCTGCCGCACGAGCACATCCGACGACGCAGGGGTTCCGAGTCGGTGTCGCCACACCTGCCACGGCCGCATCGCGGCGTCGGTCACGGTGTAGAAGTAGTGGACCGAGTCCGAGGCCCATGCCGCCCCGTAGGACGTGTTCGGGATCTCGTCATCAAGATCAACCAGCGTGGCGGCGTCGCGGAATCGGGTTGTGTAGCGCTCCCCGCCGTCGGTGTCGAGGCAGTAGCCAACCGTCACGGCATCCGGGCTGACGGAGAAGTTGGCGAGGCGGAAGTAGTCATGACCATCAGCCGCAATGTTCTCGTCAAGGAGCACGGTCTCCTCTCCGTCCGGACCACCCGCCATCCGGACCCAGAGTCGATATGGCCGACCCTCCTCGGTCCGCGTCGAATACCAGTACTCGCCGCGTTTTGCGGGTACGGCAAGGTCGGACTCCTGCGTGCGCTCTTTGATCTCGTCGAAGATCTGCCGGCGCAGGAGTTCGAGGTGGTCGGTCATCGCCTCGGTGTAGGCGTTCTCGGCCTCGAGATAGGCGATGACCTCCGGATCGCGACGATCCCGCATCCAGAAGTAGTCGTCAATGACCAGATCGTCGTGAAGGTGGCGTTCGGTTGGCCGGCGCGATGCAATTGGAGGTTCCATACCCCGCGACCCTACCGAACCCAGGGTTCTCCACATCGTATGTGACGCCGTGGGCCCGCGGAATGGTTGACGCCACGAACCCAGGGTTCTCCACCTTGTATATAGCGCCGTGAACCCTGGGTTTCCGGCGTTGATCGGCGCTAGCCTCGACAGCCATGAGTGTTGTTGCGGTCTTTGGAGCCTCCGCACCCCGGCCAGGCGAACCGGACTACGAAGCGGGTGTCCGCTGCGGGCGGCTGCTCGCCGAGGCCGGATTCTCCGTCGCGACCGGCGGCTATGCGGGACTGATGGAGGCCGTCTCCCTCGGCGCTCGACAAGCAGGCGGCCATGTGATCGGAGTGACCGTGCCCGACGTCTTCCCGGGCCGACCCGGCGGCAATGAGCACCTCACCGAAGAGACCCGCGCGGCATCCCTCCTCGAGCGTATCCACGAGATGGTCGAGGTCTCCATCGCCTCCATCGCCCTCCCCGGCTCTCTCGGTACAGCGACCGAACTCATCGTCGCATGGAACCTCGCGTTCGTCGCTCGATTCGCCGGCGCAGAGCCGAAACCGGTCATCGCCGTTGGGGAGCAGTGGCGGCGCCTTGTCCCTCTCCTCACGTCGGAACTCGAGACCGACGGCACGCTCGTGACCCTGGTCGACACGGTCGATGAGGCCGTCCAGGCGGTCGCCTCGACCCTCAGCGATCGATGATCGACCTCGAGAACCTGACCAAGACGTTCCCCGGATCCCCAGCGCCTGCGGTCGACCGCCTCAACCTCCACATGGACCAAGGCGAGATCGTCGTGCTCGTCGGCCCATCCGGATGCGGAAAGACGACGACGCTCAAGATGATCAACCGCCTCGTCGAACCGACGTCGGGCACCATCCGCATCAACGGCCACTCGGTCGAAGACGTTCCGGTCCACGAACTCCGACGTGGCATCGGGTATGTCATCCAGCAGATTGGCCTCTTCCCCCACCGCACCATCCGACAGAACATCGGAACGGTGCCCGGACTCCTCGATTGGGACAAGGCGAGGATCAACGAAAGGGTCGATGAACTCACTGAACTCGTTGCCCTCGACCCCGACTTGCTCGATCGCTACCCCACCGAACTGTCTGGCGGCCAGCGCCAGCGAGTTGGCGTCGCCCGCGCCCTCGCGGCCGACCCGCCCGTCCTGCTGATGGACGAGCCCTTCGGAGCCGTCGACCCAATCGTGCGTGCCCACCTCCAGGATGAACTCCTCGCACTCCAGCAGCGCCTCCACAAGACGATCGCGCTCGTCACCCACGACATCGATGAGGCGATCAAGCTCGGAGACCGAGTTGCGATCCTCAGCGAAGGCGGCCATCTCGAGCAGTACGGGTCGCCAGCGGAGATCCTCCGCGAGCCCGCGAACCCGTTCGTCGCGGACTTCCTCGGGACCGATCGAGGCATCAAGCGCCTCTCGCTGATCCCGATCTCGGATCTCGACCTCGAACGCGGCCCGGTTGTCGATCGTGATGCCTCTCACGCCGAGGCCGTCGCCACGGCTCTCGAGTACGGAACCGACTGGGTGGCCGTCGGCACCGGTTCCACCGTGGAGGGCTGGGTTCGCATCGCGAACGTGCCTGCGGGCGGCGTCGGCGGCGTCAAGGTGGAACCCTTCCTGACGCGACTCAGTCGAAACGCCTCGCTCAAGGAGGCACTCGACGCCGTGGTGTCGTCCCACACATCCGTAGCGGCCGTCTTCGACGGAACCGAACTGCTGGGAATGGTCACCGCAGCCGCCATCAGCCGTGAGATCCTCCAGTGATCCACCTTGCGCAGGCGACCGGCGGATTCTTCTCATGGGAGTGGGTGTTCAACCACCTCGACGACATCTGGGACCGCACCGTCGAACACCTCATCCTCACCGCCATTGCGGTCACGGTGGGGATGTTGATCAGCCTCGTACTCTCCCTTGTTGCCCTCCGGTACCGATGGACCTACTCACCCATCACGTGGTTCACCGGGATCCTCTACACGATTCCGAGCCTCGCTCTGTTCGCGTTCCTGGTCCCCATCACCGGTCTCTCGATCCTCACCGCCGAGATCGGCCTCGTCTCGTACACCCTGCTGATCCTGATCAGGAACACCGTCGCGGGGATCGACGGCGTACCACCCGCCACGGTCGAATCCGCCCGAGGGATGGGATACACCAACCGTGGCCTCTTCTTCTCGGTCGAGCTGCCCCTCGCCCTGCCGGTGATCATCGCCGGAATCAGAATCGCGGCGGTGACGACGATCGGTCTCGTCACGGTGACCGCGCTGATCGGCCAGGGCGGCCTCGGGTTCTTCATCCTGCGCGGCCTCAACCTGTTCTACTCACCGATCGGCACAACGCAGATCGTGGTCGGTACGGTTGTCTCCGTGGTCCTCGCCGTGATCGTCGACCTCAGCCTGGCCGGCATCCAGCACCTCGCGACGCCGTGGTCGAGAAGAAGGGCGGCGGTATGACCGAGTTCCTGGGAGAGGTACTCGCGTGGTTCGCCGACCCGCAGAATTGGATCGGCCCATCCGGCATCCTCAACCGACTCCGCGAACACGTTCAGTTGACCGTCGCCGCAACCATCGCTGCAGCACTCCTTGCGATTCCACCTGCTTTGTGGCTCGGCCACCGGCGCCTCGGGGGTACGTTCGTGGTGGCGGTAGTGAACATAGGCCGAGCGATTCCGTCGTTCGCAATCGTTGTCCTCTTCCTTCCGATCAGCATCCGCCTGGGTCTGGGGATCGGATTCTGGCCGACGTTTCTGGCGCTCCTCTTCCTCGCCGTCCCTCCGATGTTCACGAACACGTACACCGGGGTCGCGGGCGTTGATCCCGATCTTGTTGAGGCATCCCGAGGGATGGGCATGACGGATAGGGAGGTCCTCTCCAAGGTCGAACTCCCGATGGCCTCGCCGGTGATCCTCGCCGCCGTCCGGGTCGCAACCGTTCAGGTCGCGGCCACGGCAACGCTCGGAGCGCTCGTCGGGTGGGGTGGGCTGGGGAGGTTCATCGTCGATGGATTCTCCGTTCGGGACAACGTGCTGGTCTTCGCCGGAGCCATCCTCGTCGCCGGACTCGCCATCTCCCTCGAAGTGCTCCTCGGGTGGGTTGAGCGACGCGTGGTGCCCACGACGCTCCAGTCTCGATCGGACGTCGTCGAGACCGTCGTCGCATAAACGCGGAAGAACCTCCCTATTTGGCGGGTTGCCCTCGCTAGGTTGAAGAGCAGTCAATTCACGGGAGGAACCCATGCGGAAACCATTCCGCAGAACCATCGCCGGGGCGGCCATCGTCGCGTTCGCGCTCATCGCGACCGCGTGCGGGTCGGGTGGCGACGGTGACGCCAAGGACGGACCGGCGATCAAGATCGGCTCGGCGAACTTCAGCGAGAGTGCTCTCGTCGCCGAGATCTACGCCCAGACCCTCGAGGCAGAGGGCTATCAGGTGGAGCGCAAGCTCAACACCGGAAACCGCGAGATCTACGCACCGGCGCTCGAATCGGGAGAACTGGACCTGATCCCCGAATACATCGGGTCGATGCTGACCTATCTCGGTGGCTCGGCAACCTCCAACTCGGACGAGACACACTCGGCGCTCCAGGCGGCGTGGGAGCCGGCCGGCATCCAGGTGCTCGAATATGCGCCGGCGCAGGACAAGAACGGCTTCGCGGTCACACAGGCAACCGCCGAGGCGCTCGGCCTCACGAAGGTATCGGACCTTGCTGCGGCGAACGGGACGCTGGTTCTCGGGGGACCACCCGAGTGCCCGGAGCGTGAGTTCTGCCTGAGGGGCCTTCAGAGCGTCTACGGTCTCGATTTCGCCGAGTTCAAGCCGCTCGACGCCGGTGGCCCGATCACGGTCGCGGCGCTTGAAGGCGATGAGATCCAGGTCGGCCTGATGTTCACGAGCGACGGCACGATCCTTGCCAAGGAATTCGTGTTGCTCGAGGACGACAAGGCGCTGCAGCCTTCCGAGAACCTCGTTCCTGCGGTCCGTTCCGAGATCATCGACGCTTACGGTGACGACTTCGCCAACGCGCTCAACGCCGTGTCAGCGAAGCTCACCACCACCGAACTCATCTCGCTCAACAAACTCGTCGGCATCGACGGCCAGGACCCCGAGACCGTGGTAGCCGACTGGCTGAAGGCCAACGGAATCACGGAGTAGCCGAGCAGCCCGTCCCCCGGCCGCACAGTAGGCCGGGGGGACGGGGAGGAGCGACGACGCAGGGGACTCTGGGAGCCCGAATCAAGAAGATGAGCTCTCGCCGGGGGCCGTTCCTCGGGCCGCCCCAATCAGCATTCCGATCAACCCGGCGGCGGCCACGGTGGAGCCGACTACGACCAGCCAGGCGCCACCGGCGGTCAAGGAGCGAGAGAAGACGGCGTAGCCGTTCTCGACAAGGACACGGCTGACCGAGTCGTCAACCCGCGAGCGAGCCAAGGGCCCGCCTACCACGCTCCACACCGCCACGCCCGCGCCGGCAATCATCACCGCCGCACCCACAACCAGCAGAGCGACAGAACGGCGCCGGGCCAGCATCACGCCCGCAACCGCCAGGAACACCGCGCTCGCAGCGGCGATCACGGTCACGATGGGCATCCACCCTGCTGCCCGACCCATCACCGGAAGCGCCTCGGCATCGAGGATGACCACCTCCTCGAATGTGTCCACGGGGATCCGCTCCGCGAGATCGGGAGAGATCCGAGCAATCGGCTCGACGAGAACCGCACGAACCTCGCTGAGATCCGCCACGAACGGTCCATCTTGCTGTGACATCACGTGCCGGTGGCCCGCGACGACGAGGCTGTCGATTGCCGGATCGAACGCTCCCGACTCCAGGATGGCGACGATTGCCCGCTCACCGGCGCCGCGAACCAGTGCGAGGAGCGGCACCGAGTCGATCGCGTCGTCCATCAGACGCTCGGCAAGCACCTGCCGGGATGCGTCCATCTCGAGGACTTCGGTTGCGTGTTCAATGAACGCCGATTCTTGTACGACGGAGCGATCCACCCAGAACGCAACCGCGGCAACAAACGTCAGAATCGAGATCAATGCCCCGACTGCGATCATCGTGACGACGGAACGGATGGTGCACTCCTCGGATACGGCGCGAACCATACCGATCGGCCCAAGCAACGCCCCCAAGATCGAACGAGACTCGCGAAACGCGAATCGACTAGCGTTCAATGGACCGATCCTGCTGGATCGGTTCCTCTAGGGAAGGAGGCACCCTTGAAACGAATCAGCAAGCTACTCATCCTCGTCTTCGCAATGGCCCTCATTGCTGCGGCGTGTGCCGGGACGTCGGACGATACGACGACCACCACAGCCGCCGAAGGCGGCACGGACGAGACTACGACGACGGCGCCTGCCGAGACCACAACGACGACCACCGCTGCTCCCGATCCTGGCTTCGAAGGCTACGTCCTCGATGCCGGCGGCTGCGACTACGGAGGTCGGATCAAGACGCTCACCGCGGTTGACGAGTACACCGTCGAATTCGCACTCTGCGGACCGCACCCGGCGTTCCTGCAGCAGATCGCGTTCGCCGTCTTCGGCATCCAGCCGGAAGAGCATCTCGAAGCAACGGGCGGAGCCCCGCTCGACGATCCCGTCGGAACCGGGCCGTACAAGTTGCAGGAGTGGGTGCGGGGTGACTCGGTCATCTACACCCGCAACGACGACTACTACGGACAGTTGGCGGCAGCCGAGACGGCGGTCTTGAAGTGGTCGACGGAGAGCGCGGGACGACTCCTGGAACTCCAGAGCGGCAATGCCGACGGCATGACGTTCCCGGGTCCGGAGGACTTCGCGACTATCGAGAACGACCCGAATCTCGTCCTCATCAACAAGCCGGAGCCGAACATCTTCTACATGGGCTTCACCAACACGTTCACGCCCTGGGACAACCCGGATGTGCGCAAGGCCGTTGCCCTCGGCATCGACCGGCAGCGCATCGTTGACACGTTCTACCCGCCCGGGTCCGAGATAGCATCGCACTTCACACCGTGCACGGTTGAGAACGGGTGTCAGGGCGAATCGTGGTACGACTTCGACGTCGAGGCGGCGAAGGCCCTCCTCGAGGGTGCCGGCCTCGGAGACGGATTCGACACCAAGATCTACTACCGCGACGTCACACGCGGCTACCTGCCCACCCCGGGCAATGTCGCCGCCGATATTCAGGCTCAGCTCAAGGAGAACCTGAACATCAACGCCGAGGTCGTGGTCATGGAGTCCGGCGAGTTCATCCAGACGTCCGCCGCCGGCGGCCTGGACGGCATTCACCTGCTGGGATGGACGGGCGACTACCCGCACGTCACCAACTTCCTGGACTACCACTTCAGCGAGTCGCAGACGCAGTTCGGGGATTCCTACCCGGAGATCTACGAACCGCTTGCCACGGCATCGCAGCTCGCAAGCGCCGCTGAAGCGGCACCGCTCTACGAGCAGGCGAACAACGCGATCAAGGAACTGGTGCCGTTGGTGCCGGTCGCTCACGGTGGTAGCGCCTTCGGAGCGACGGCAACCGTGACGGGCGCCTACGCCCCACCGTGGGGTTCAGTGATGCTCAACTTCTGGGACAACGGAACCGACACCTTGGTCTTCGTCCAGGGCAACGAGCCGATCTCGCTGTACTGCGCCGATGAGACCGACGGCGAGTCGCTCCGGGCCTGCGCCCAGGTCGTTGAGGCTCTCTACGGCTACACCCAGGACGGCACGGTTCAGCCGCAGCTGGCCACCGAGTGTGTGCCGAACGAGACTCTTGACGTGTGGACATGCTCCCTCCGTCAAGGCGTCACGTTCCACGATGGATCGACGTTCGATGCCAACGACGTCGTGGCTTCGTATACGGCCGGCCTCGATGCAGCGAGTCCTCTGCATACCGGTAACAGCGGTGTGTTCGAGTACTACGACTACCTCTGGGGCCTGATCAACGCTCCGGCGGCCGAGGGCTAGAACCCTCGCGCAACTCGTAGGAAGCGGGGGAGGCAACGCCTCCCCCGCTTCCGTCTACGCTCCCACATACACACATGCTCGGATTCATCACGCGACGAACGCTGTTTGCTATCCCGGTTCTCCTCGGGATCATCATCGTTGTGTTCTTCCTGATCCGAGCCATCCCCGGCGATCCGTGCACGTCCATGCTCGGCGAGCGAGCGACCGAAGAGGCCTGCGAACGCTTCAACGAGGCCAACGGGCTCAACGACCCCATCTGGGTCCAGCTCGGCATCTACATGAAGAACGTCCTCACGTTCAACCTCGGCGAATCGGTCCGCTTCTCGCGTCCCGTCAACCAGTTGCTGATCGAGCGCCTTCCGCTGACGATCGAACTCGCCCTGACTTCGTTGACGATCGCAATCGTCGTCGGTGTCCCCCTCGGGATCATCGCCGCCCAGAAGCACAACACCGCGATCGACAGTGCAACCATGGCCTTCGCCAACGTCGGCGTCTCGATGCCCGTATTCTGGCTTGGCCTCATGCTCGCCTATGTGTTCGCCCTCGTGCTGAAAGGCACTCCGTTTGCGTTACCTCCCTCGGGTCGTCTCACGGCCGGCCTGTCCTCGATGCCCTACTACGAGGCATGGCAGTGGAACCTCACCGAAGGCACGTTCTGGGCAGACCTCAACGAATTCATTGCGAATTTCTACATCTTCAACTCACTCATCACGGCGCAGTGGACCGTGTTCAATGATGCGATCCGGCACTTGATTCTCCCGGCTTTCGCTCTCGCCACGATTCCTATGGCCATCATCGCCCGGATCACACGGAGCTCGCTGCTCGAGGTGATGGGCAAGGACTACATCCGAACCGCTCGAGCCAAAGGAGCCAAGGAATCCCGCGTCGTGCGAAATCACGGATTGCGCAACTCGATGCTCCCGGTGGTCACCATCATTGGACTCTCGCTGGGCGGACTGCTGGGTGGTGCGGTACTCACGGAGACGGTCTTCAACCTCGCCGGGGTCGGGACCGCCCTCTTCGACGCCATCACCGGTCGTGACTACGCGGTCGTCCAGGGCTTCACGGTCGTGATCGCGCTCGGATACGTCATGGTGAACTTGCTCGTCGACCTCTCGTACGGGTATCTCGACCCGAGGATCAGGGTCAAATGAGCCTCTTCAACCGCCGCGCCGCCGTCAAGCAGGCTCAGGAGATCACCGAGCAGACCGACCTGCTCGGCAAGCCCTCCAGCCAGTGGAGCCTCGCCCTCAAGCGATTCCGCGGTCGAAGGTCCGGCATGATCGGACTCGGAATCGTCACCGCGCTGGTGCTCATGGCCATTTTCGCCCCGATCCTCGCCCCGTACGGGCCGAACGAGGTGCTCATCGGCAAGGAGGACGTCGGACCCCGCGATCCGCCCTGTGTGCACGTCTTCGGGTGCGCGGAAGAGATCCCACAACACGTCATGGGCACCGACGGCAACGTCCGCGATGAGTTCTCCAGGGTCATCTACGGCGCCAGGGTCAGCCTCACGCTGGGGTTCTTCACCGTTACCATCGCGCTCCTCGTCGGCAGCGCACTCGGCGCCGTCGCCGGCTTCACCGGCGGGTGGCTCGACAACGTCATCATGCGCGTCATGGACGTCATTCTGGGATTCCCTTCCCTGCTCCTCGCTATCGCGATCGTCGCCGTGCTCGGACCGGGCCTGCGAAACGCCCTCATTGCCATCGCAATCGTCACCGTGCCGGCATACGCGCGCGTCATGCGCGCTCAGGTCCTATCGATCAAAGAGAGTGACTTCGTGTCCGCATCACGGGCCCTCGGTGCGGCGCCGCGCCAACTGCTGATGCGCCGGGTCGTTCCGAACGCGCTCACACCGCTGGTGGTCCTTGCGACGCTCGGCGTCGCAACGGCGATTCTCGAGGCTGCCGGCCTCTCATTCCTCGGCCTCGGGGCCCAGCCGCCGACGGCCGAGTGGGGCTCGATGCTGGCATCCGAGCGAAATCAGCTCTTCACCGCCCCGCACCTCGTCTTCTTCCCCGGCCTGGCCATCATGCTCACCGTGCTCGGATTCAACCTCATGGGTGACGGCCTGCGCGACGCCCTCGACCCGGCCCTCAACCGATGACCGACACGATCCCCGCCTGCCGATCAAGTCACGCCGTTGCCGCCTCGCAGGGGCAAGGCCGGCGAGGTTCTGCTCGACATCCGTGGCTTGAAGACCCACTTCGATACCCGTGAGGGTGTGGTGAAGGCCGTCGACGAGGTGTCCTTCCACATCAAGCGCGGCGAGGTGCTCGGATTGGTGGGCGAATCCGGCTGCGGCAAGTCGGTGACGTCGCTCTCGATCATGGGACTCATCCCTCATCCCGGAGAGGTCGTCGCCGGCCAGGTCTTCTTTGATGGCAAAGACGTCACGAAGATGAAGGCGGATGACGTCAGGAAGCTCCGGGGCGAACACATCTCGATGATCTTCCAACAGCCGGGATCGGCCCTCAACCCCGTGCAGCGAGCGGGAGTGCAGATCCAAGAGGTATACAAGCTTCACCGCGATTGGTCGAAGGACGTCGAGCAGCAGAAGGTCATCGAGAGGCTCGAGCAGGTCGGGATCCCCGATCCCGAGTCCCGGGCGAAGGCATATCCGCACGAACTGTCTGGAGGCATGGGGCAGCGCGTGATGATCGCCATGGCTCTTGCGTGCGAACCGGAGCTCCTCATTGCCGACGAGCCGACGACCGCGCTCGACGTGACGATCCAGGCTCAGATCCTCGACTTGATCCGTGACCTCCAAGAATCCTCGAACACCGCCGTCCTGCTGATCACGCACGATCTTGGCGTCGTTGCCGAGATGGCCGACCGAGTCGCGGTGATGTATGCGGGCCAGATTGTCGAGCAAACCGACGTCCGCGCAATCTTCAAGCAGCCGATGCACCCGTACACGAAGGGTCTGATCGGCTCGATCCCGGTCCTCGGACATCTCGTCGACATGCTGGACACGATCCCCGGCATCGTGCCGTCGCTCATCGATCTCCCACCGGGCTGCCGCTTCGCTTCGCGCTGTTCGGCTCGCCTCGAGAACAACCTCGAGATCTGCACGCAGAGGGAGCCACAGCTCCGTGAGATCACACCGAACCACGAGGTGCGGTGCTGGCTCTACGAAGAGACGGCTGCTGATAGAGATCGAGGCGACGATGAGTGACGCACTCGTTCAAGTCAAGGACCTCGTCAAACAATTCCCGGTCCGGGGTGGCGTCCTCCAGCGTCAGATCGCGACCGTTGACGCCGTCGACGGCGTCAACCTCGACATCAAGGCAGGGCAATCCGTCGGTCTCGTCGGCGAGTCCGGATGCGGCAAGACAACGCTGGGCCGGATGCTGGTCCGACTCCTCGAGCCGACCTCGGGCTCGATCATCTTCGACGGCGAGGACATCACCCATCTGAAACAGAAGCAGCTCAAGCCGTTCCGCAACCGGGTCCAGATCATCTTCCAGGACCCGTACTCCTCGCTCGATCCGCGGACGCAGGTCGGTGAGTCGATTTCGGAGGGGTTGAAGCTCCACGGCGTCGGCAACCGGAAGGAGCGGAGGGAGCGCGTCAATCGAATGCTCGACCTGGTCGGTCTCGAACCCGGCCACGCCAATCGCTACCCCCACGAATTCTCCGGTGGCCAGCGCCAGCGCATCGGCCTCGCCCGGGCCCTCATCCTCGAGCCTGACTTCGTTGTGGCCGATGAGCCGGTGTCGGCACTCGATGTCTCCGTGCAGGCCCAGGTGCTCAACCTCTTGAAGGAACTCCAGCGCGAACTCGATCTGACGCTGCTGTTCATCGCCCACAACCTCGGCGTGGTGGAACACATCTCCGATCGAGTGGCCGTGATGTACCTCGGACGGATCGTCGAGATCACCGAGCGTGAGGCCCTCTACGCCAAACCCACCCATCCCTACACCCAGGCGCTGCTCTCCGCAATCCCGATCCCCGACCCGGACCGCCCGCGCAATCGAACGATCCTCCAAGGCGATGTTCCTTCGCCAATCAATCCGCCTCCGGGCTGTCACTTCCATCCGAGATGCACGATCGCCCAGGCAGGTATCTGTGACGTCGAGATCCCCACCCTGCTTCCGGTTGGAAACAACGGCGAGCATCTCGCTGCGTGCCACGTGCGAACCGGCGCCTATCAGCACCTCGAGCCGCCGGTCGTGAAGAACCCGTAGGGCCTCCTCCCCTAGCGGCTTCGATCCCGCGGCGGTACGCTCATGGAGGAGGAACCATGAGCGACGAGCTGATCACCCTCGATTGTGCGGTTCCGATCTGGGATCGCTTCCACCTCGCTCACCCGCTCGTCATCATCGGGACCGTCGACCTCGACGGCGCCGTGGATTTCGCCCCCAAGCACATGGCCGGACCGGTCTCGTGGGAGAACCTCTTCGGTTTCGTCTGTTGCGAGAGACATGCCACCTATCGGAATGCGGTACGCAGCGGCGCCTTCACCGTGTCCTATCCCACACCGGACCAAGTGGTCACGACCAGCCTCACGGCGGCGCCGCGATCACCCGACGATTCGAAACCCAGTCTCAGCGCCGTGTCTACCGAACCGGCGAAGGTCGTCGACGGTGCTTTGATCTCCGGTGCGAGGATCCATCTCGAATGTGAGCTCGAACGCACGGTCGAGGATCTCGGGCCGAACAGCCTCGTCATCGGCCGCATCGTTGCGGCGGCGGTCGCGGAGCCGGCGGTCCGCTTCCTCGACCGGGAAGACTGGCACACGATCAACGAGGCGCCCATCCTGGTCTACCTGCCTCCGAACCGATACGCGACCATCGACGAGAGCCGAAGCTTCCCGTTCCCCGCCGGTTGGTCGAGGTAGGCCATGCCCACCACGGCAGAGCCTGAGCAGATTCTCGACCACCTCACGGCCCGTGAGGACGAACTCCTCGACCTCTGCGGCGAACTGGTGTCGATCGAGAGCCCGTCGCCGGATGCGCGAGCCACCCGGCGGGTCCTTCAACGGCTGACGCCGGAACTCGACGGCCTGGGCTATCGCTGCCGCATGTCGGAGCCCGCCAACTCAGGGGGGTTCCTCTACGCCAGACCGGGTGATCGACGTCGACACGCCCCGGCTCAGCTCCTCGTCGGACACGTTGACACGGTCTGGCCCGTCGGCACGCTCGGTGCCCGCCCGTGGAGCGTGCATGACGGCGTCGCTCACGGACCCGGCGTCTTCGACATGAAGGCCGGCGTCGTCCAGATCGTGTTTGCCCTGAAGGCCCTGCGGGATCTCGGCCTCGATCCCCCGGCCACCCCGCTGGTCCTCATCAACAGCGATGAAGAGATCGGCAGCCGCGAGAGCACATCGGCCATCGATCGGTTGAGCAGGGTGGCGGCCCGGGCCTTCGTTTGCGAGCCGGGTCTGGGCCCATCCGGTGCCATGAAGACCGCCCGCAAGGGCCTCGCAAAGTACACCGTCACGGTCCATGGACGAGCCGCCCACGCCGGGCTGGATCCCGAAGCCGGAGCCAGCGCAATCCTCGAACTCTCATCCGTGATCCAGCGGCTGTTCGACCTCACCGACCGGGAGCGAGATATCACCACCAATGTTGGAACGATCGAGGGCGGCATCCAGGCGAACGTCGTTGCCCCGCGCAGCCAGGCAGTCGTCGACGTGCGCGTGCTCACGGCGGAGGACGCCGAGAGCGTGGATGCGGCCATACGCGCCATGGAACCGGTGACTCCTGGGACCTCAATCACGGTCGCGGGCGGCTTCGGACGACCGCCGATGGTACGTTCCGCTCGCAACGCGGCGCTCTTCAAACAGGCCCGGCGGATCGGCTTGCAGCTCGGTATGGATCTGCGGGAGGTCACCGCGGGTGGCGGATCGGACGGCAACACGACGAGCCAGCACACGGCGACGCTCGACGGACTCGGAATCATCGGTGATGGCGCCCACGCACCGAGCGAGCGCATCGACCTGCGCAGCCTCGCCCCGAGAACCGCCCTGCTCGCAGCCCTGATGATGGAACCGATCGACGACTCAACGGGGAGGGGATCGTGATCAAGTACTTCTTCTCGTCACTCACGCGCATCTCGGACCTCGCCGAAGAGGGATTCACGCTTGTGCCGTGGGATCGCGACGACTGGAACACGGGGGACTACGTCGTCGGTGAGGTCGTCGGCCGCGCCGGCGAGCTCTCACGGGTCGAACTCCGAAGCGGGCGGATAATGGAAGTCGTCGAAGGGGACCTCGTGGTCGGCGCCTGGGGCACCCGTCGCGCAACCCTCGAAGCGGTCGGCGACTGGCGGGAGATCACCGAGGACGGCATGTTCCACGCCATGACGGCGGCGGGCCTCTTCGGGCGGGTCACGTCGCTCGCTCCCCTGATGCCGCCGATCATGCGCCTGCGCTACCGTGGCCACGTCACGCGGGACGGGCGAAAGCTGACGATGGATGATTTTGTGCCGCCGATCCCCGCTGTCCCCTACGACATTCCGACCCTTCTCATCATCGG
Organism: uncultured Actinomycetota bacterium; assembly: GCA_963700375.1. GTDB lineage: Bacteria > Actinomycetota > Acidimicrobiia > Spongiisociales > UBA5794 > JAHEEL01. Next base: position 397,126 of record CAVOXF010000002.1, on the reverse strand, counting down.
TACGTCGATGTCGGCAGGCAAGACAACGGCTGCCAAGCGCATCATCCGCCACCTGAAAGGGATCGGACTCCACATCGTGGGAACGAAGCTGACGGGAGCGGGCCGCTACCGCGATGTCCTTGCCATGTGGGATGCCGGAGCGGACGACGTCTTCGACTTCGTCGATGTCGGCCTGCCGTCCACGATCGTTGAACCGGAGGAGTACCGATTGCGACTGCGCGACCTGCTCTCGCTGGTGGCGGCACGCAAGCCGGACATCGTCGTCGCCGAGGCGGGGGCGTCGCCGCTGGAGCCCTACAACGGGGAGATCGTCCTGGAGGAACTGCGGCCTCATGTGCGATGCACGGTGCTCTGCGCGTCCGATCCCTACGCCGTCTCCGGCGTCATCGCCGGATTCGGGTACGAACCGGACATCGTCGCCGGGATCGCAACGAACACCACCGCTTCGGTCGAACTCGTTCGGAAGCTGACGGGCCACGAGGGCTTCTCGTTCATGATCGCCGAGGAGTCGGACGACGCATTCGCCGTCATCCGAGCCCGCTTCGGCGTCTAACGCTGCGAACCCAGGGTTCTCCACCTCGTATGTGACGCCAACAGCCCACAGAACGGCTGACGCTGCGAACCCAGGGTTCTCCACCTCGTATGTGACGCCAACAGCCCACAGAACGGATCGGGGAGCGGCCATCCACTACCGTTCTCCGCATGGCTGATTTCTATCTCGGTGGCCCCGTTGATCCTCAGACGGGCAAACGCGCCAGCACGCAGACAACGCTCTACGAGGCCGAAGACCTCACCACCCACGGAGTGATCGTGGGGATGACGGGATCGGGCAAGACCGGGCTCGGAATCATCTACCTCGAGGAGGCCCTCCGTTCGGGCATCCCGACCTTGGTTCTTGATCCCAAGGGAGACATGACCAACTTGCTGCTTACGTTTCCCAACCTCGCCCCGAGCGACTTCGAGCCGTGGATCGACCCGGCGGCGGCGCAGGACCAGCCGATTTCCGGGGTGGCAGCCGACACGGCGCGGCTCTGGACCAACGGCCTCGCAAGTTGGGACCTGAATGGAAGCGACATCGGGGCTCTGCGCGAACGCGCCGGGTTCACGATCTACACACCCGGCTCCACCGCCGGCGTGCCGCTGAACGTTGTCGGGTCTCTGGTAGCTCCCGACGGGTCATTCGATGATCGCGCCGAGACTCTTCGCGACGAGATCCAGGGATTCACCGCCGGTCTGTTGGGCATGGTCGGCATCGAAGCTGATCCAATCTCCTCTCGGGAGAACGTTCTCATCGCCAACCTCATCGAACACGCGTGGAGAAGCGGCCAGTCCCTCGCCATGGAAACGCTGCTCGGCTGGATTCAACGCCCGCCGATCCGCAAGCTCGGCGTCTTCGATATTGAAGCCTTCTTCCCCTCTGACGATCGGCTTGACTTGGCCATGAAGCTCAACGGCCTGCTCGCCTCTCCAGGCTTCGGAACGTGGATGGAGGGGGCAGCCCTCGACATCGAAAGCCTGCTGTGGGACTCCGAAGGCCGTCCGCAGGCGGCAATCATGTACCTTGCCCACCTCTCGGACGAGGAACGGCAGTTCGTTGTCACACTCGTCCTGTCGAAGCTGATCACCTGGATGCGCTCCCAACCCGGCAGCGGCCACTTGCGCGTGCTCGCGTACATGGACGAGGTGTTCGGATTCGTTCCTCCGACCGCGAACCCACCGGCGAAGCAACCGATTCTCACACTCTTGAAACAGGCACGGGCGTTCGGTGTTGGCCTCCTTCTGTCGACCCAGAACCCCGTCGACCTCGACTACAAGGCGATGTCGAACGCGGGTACCTGGTGCATCGGTCGGCTGCAGACCGAGCGGGACAAGGCACGAATCCTTGAGGCGCTAGCGTCGGCAACCGGGGACGTCGACGTCAAACTCCTCGATGACCAGATCTCCAGTCTCGCAAAGCGGACCTTCCTGCTCCACAACACGCGCGACCGCGAGCCGCAGATGTTCACGACACGATGGGCGATGTCGTACCTGCGCGGCCCGCTCACGCCGACCCAGATCGGCAGGCTGACGGACGAACGGCCTCACTCGGCTGCTGCGCAACCAACCACCGAGACTGCCGTTGCACCCGCGCCGACACCTGTTGTCGACGACCGGACGGTTGCGATCATGCCCCCGGTCGCCGCTGGCATCCCTGTCTACCACCTTGATCCGGCCGCGGAGTGGGCCGCTGCCGTTGAGGCAACAGCGGCCCCGGCGCGCTACGAGGCGGGCGCCGCCGTGCGCGTCACCGCCCGATACGACGATGCCGCCGCCGGAGTCGACCACGTCACAGAGTGGGAGGCGGTCATTGTTCCGCTCACTGACGGTGATTGGGCCCCAATCGAGGTCGACCACGATCCGCGCGACTTCATGGAAGCAGCTGCCCAGGCGATCCCCTATTCGCTCCCTGACGCACGAATCGACACCAAGGCCTTTTGGTCGTCACTGTCCTCCGCCGTCAAGGAGCGGTTGTACCGCGAGGGCAAGGTGACGATTCTCAAGAACGCACCGCTGAAGATGTACTCACGAGTCGGCGAATCGCCAGACGACTTCGCCGCACGGTGCGACCGGGCAGCCGACGACGCAGCGGATGCCGCCACGGCAACACTCAAGGACAAGTACGAGAGGCAGCTGCGTCGCGTCCAGCTGGCGATCGACAAGTACGGTGCGCAGGCCGAGACGGCCGCAGGGGATGCCCGATCCGGGGACCTCGAACTGATCGCCGGCACGGTCTTCGACATGCTCGCCGGGCGAAGTCGCTCGCGGAGCATTTCGTCGGCGGCGAAGGCTAGAAGGGTCGCGCAGCGGCGAGTTGACGCCGCGAGTGAGCGGGTCGACGAGAAAGTCGCCGAGTATGCGGTCCTGCAGGAGGAGTTCCAGGATGAGGTCGCCGACCTCGTCGCCGCGTGGGACGAGAAGGCGCTGGAGGTCGAAGAGGCAGTGATCGGTCTCGAGAAGAACGACATCGCCGTCTCGGACACGGCCCTCGTCTGGATTCCACGAGCCTGACGCTGCGAACCCAGGGTTCTCCACCTCGTATTTGACGCTGCTAGCCCACGGAACGCTCTCCGACAGCCACCATGCTCGTCGCCAGCAGCCGATGGACCGTGTTCACGACATCATTCGAGTGGTCCGTGACATCCGACCATGTGAATCGGACAACTCTCCACCCGTGGAGCAGCGCCTGGCGGTCTCGTTCTCGATCCCGGGCGAACGCATCCGCCAGATCGTGCCATCGTCTCGAATCCCATTCGATCGCAAGACGTTCAGTGGGAAAGGCCGCATCGAACCGTCGGTCCGGATCCCACGGGATCGAGTACTCGAATCGCGGCTCCGGCAGGCCGCCGATTCTCAGGACGTCGGCACCCCGCCGCTCGAGCGGCGATCCGTTGCGGGGACCTGGCTTCCGGTCGTCGAGGATCGACCGGATCTTCTGGATTCCGGGCTTGCCGCGCCGAGCCACTTGATCAACGACCCGTTCCACGGCATCGATCTGTATCCGTTGATCGGCGACCACCGACTCAAGGACGGCAGCCGCGTGCCGCCGGGTCAGGAACGGTGCCAGATCCACGATCGTTCGCGGCACCGATGTCACCGGGAGGCCAGCGACTTCTTCTACGTGCTCATCCCGAAGGTCGTGGCACCGATGAACCACAACCCCTGGGAAGAGGTGCGTTGTGCGGGAGTGCACCAGCACCGTCGCCAGGCCACGACGCAGTTTGGGGAGCTCGTGAAGCTCCGCAGCCGAGTCATGTGACGCGACGGCCTTCGGGAGCGTCGCCACCGCGGCTCTCACGAGGTTCATCGAACCGGACATGTCGACAATCCGGTAGCCGAAACGGCCGAGCGGTCTCCAGCGGCCGTCCCGAACCCGCTGGTCGATCTGTCCCTTCGTGAAACCGCAGCTTCGGACCTGGTCGTGGCGTACGGCACCGCCCTGTTCCACGGCGATTTCGATCAGCAGGCGGTCAGGATTCATGCCGACAAGGTGCCACGGTCACGGGGCGATTTCCAGAGGTCCGATCAGCAAGCCGTTCCGCGGGCTCTCGGCGCCGAATGCGATGCCGAGAACCCTGGGTTCGCAGCGTTAGCCTTTTCGGAGAGCCCAGAGGACATCGCGGATGTCGACGATCCCCAGCAGCTCCTCACCGACCGTGACGGGGAGGTGCCGGTAGCCGGTCTCGAGCATCCAGTCCGCTGCTTCAGACACACTCACCTCGGGTGGGACGGTATCAGGCGCGTCCGTCATCCACGCCGTGACCGGATCCTCAAGATCAGCCCCCTGCGCGACGGCGCGCACCACGTCGCGGTCAGTGAGGATTCCGATGACCAGTCGACCGTCGACGACGGCGAGGGCGCCGATGGATCGTGAGATGAGAACCTCGGCCGCGCCGCCGAGCGTCGTCTCCGGGCCGACAACGTCCGATGACCCGCTCACCAGCGCTTCAACTCGCACGGCAACTCCCTCCGGCTGCTCTGTGAGTCAGGCTAGCCACCACGGGCCGGTCGATGTCGGGCGTTCGTGCGTGCGAACGTCTAGACGAGATCCTGCTCGCGGATTCCGAAGCTCGGATGTCGTAGCCGGCAGAGTGCGAGTTTCTCGAGTTGGCGGATCCGCTCACGCGTGAGGTTGAACTCATCCCCGATCTCCTCGAGCGTACGCGGCACACCGTCGTAGAACCCGTAGCGAAGCGCCAGGATGCGCCCCTCCCGTTCCGGGAGTCGTTCGATCGACCTGCGGAGACTGTTCGCGATGTCCATTTCCTCGGTCACGCGGACCGGGTCAACGGCCTCTTCGTCTTCAATGAAGTCTCCGAGTTGCGCGCCATCCTCGCCGATCGGCTGCTCGAGTGAGACGGTGTCGGCCACACTCAGTGCCAACTCGACCTTCGTCACGTCGACCCCCGCCTCTTCGGCGATCTCCTCGGGCTTCGGATCACGACCCAGCTCGGCCTTGAGGCTCGCCTGCGCGGCCCGTACCGCCGCCAGCGTGTCATGCAGATGAACCGGGATGCGAACGGTGCGCGACTTGTCGGCGATGGCTCTGGTGATGGCCTGACGGATCCACCACGTCGCATACGTTGAGAACTTGAAACCCTTGCGCCAGTCGAACTTCTCGACCGCACGAATCAGACCCAGGTTCCCTTCCTGGATGAGGTCGAGGAAGTCGATTCCCGATGTATTCGCGTAGCGGCGTGCGTTCGCGACGACCAGGCGGAGGTTGGCTGTGAGGAAGGCGTCCTTGGCCTCCTGCCCTCGTCGGGCCTGGCGACGGAGGGCAATCTGCTCGGCCCGTCCCTGGTGATCACCGGCGTCGAGACGATCCTGGGCGGTTTGACCGGCCTCGATCTTCTGGGCGTAGTCGACCTCCTTCTCGGCGGTCAGGAGCTCGTATTCCCCGATGGCTGTCAGGTATTGGCTAACCAGATCGGTGGTCAAACGGCCCCGATCATCAGTGAGCTTGCTCCGGTCGCGATCGCGGCGTGTGCGAGTCAGCGTGTCGCGGTCAACCCGCTCCTTCGCTTCCTCGCGCTCCTTTGCCGCGCGATTCAGGACGGCCTTGCTCGGATTCGAGCCATTTGTCATTGAGTGATCCTCCACCAACGTCAAGCACTCCACCCGTCCCCGCCCGCGAATCGCGCCAAGAAGCGAGGAGCAATTCAATATCACACATCCGGACCGATTTGTGAACCCCCAAAGTCACGGGGCCAAAACGATGCCGGACGGCACACCAACTCTCTTTGTTCAGGGTACGGAGCAAATCCGCCTAGCGCGACGTCAACGATCGAGAACCTCGCAGAGACGCCGTAGGCGGTCGCCGCGGAGGCCGTGCACGCCGATTCCGCCCGCCTCCAACCCGTCACACCGACGCCTCAGCTCGTCCGGCGGTGGCACCCACGGCCCCGGTCGCGACCACTCGTGTCGAGCGACATCCTCATCGACACCACGTCGAAATGCATGCGCGTCGATCGTCTCGTCCATCCCTTCGAAATCCTCCAACCAGTCGAGCGAGATTGTGCCGAGGAAGGCGCCAAGCAGGTCCGGCGCAGCGTCCGCACACGCATCCGCGGCCCGGCGCCAACCTGCTTCATCGAATTCGCCATCGACCAGCGAGCCGGGCACGATCACCGCGAAACCGCCGTTGCGGCCGACCTCGACCCGGGGAACATCGGCCCCGTGGCCGACAAGACATGCGGTGTACGTGTCGAGTTCCTTTATCAGCGCCGGAGCCTCGGACCGCTGTTCCGCGGACACGGCAAGGACGATGCCGATCACCACCAGCAGCCCGAGCGCGAGGCCGACCAGCACCGCAGGAACCAGCCAGTCCTCGATTGCCGCTCGTCGATCCGCCATGCCGTCACCTCACTTCCGGTCCGTGCAACACCACCGGACGCATTGCTTCGCACCCCAGGGTACGCCAAGGGTCGCAGGGGCGAGCCTCATTGGGGCAACAGGCCGCCGGCCCCGAAATCCTCGCATTCTTTGGACCCGTCCGTATCCTCAAGGCCGATGTCGACCTCTACCCACCTCCCTCTTTGCGTGTACTGCGGGACCGCCCGACCGGCCGATCAAACACGATGCCCTCAGTGCGGCCGCCCGTGGATCGACGTCCGCGTCGGGAGCACTGCCCATGCATCCGACCGTTCGCGAGTGCCGGCGATGGTCGGTGCGAGAGCGGTGGTCGGAACCGCAGCCGGCACCGTCACCCGGACAGATGACGCGCCCGTCGCACGCCTGGAGACAGAAAGCGACCGGGTTGGGAACGACGATGCAGGTTCCGATCGGTCGCCACCCGATACCGCAACGAACGTCGCAGATGGCCCACCCCCTTTCTCCACCGACGACGGCGACGAGACCGACCCGAGCCAGCGCTTCGTCTGGTTGATTCCGGCGTTGATCGGGGTCGCGGCCGTCATCGTGGTCGCACTGTTCGGCTCCGGTCTCCTCGACAGTGCCGAACCGGTGGCGGCGCCGGTCCCAGCGACGACTCCAATCCCGACAACCGCCGCACCTTCGACGACCGCCGCACCTTCGACAACCACCCAGGCGCCGACCACCACCGCGGCCCCGACCACGACGACGATTCCCGCACCGGCCGCGATTGACCCGGTCGGCGATGCGATTCCGATGTCTTCGTTGACGCTACGAACCGCGGGCATCGGCCCGATCCTGATCGGCGATCCCGCGCCCGACGCAATTGGCCGTCTCGTGGCCAGTCTCGGTCGCCCGGAAGAGATTGGTGTCGCCGGTGAGGGATTGGGACTCTGCGCCGGGGATGACGGCCGTTTCGTGCGGTGGGCCGGTCTCACTGCGGTCGTCTCCGGCACGCTCGAGGACGGTACGTTCGCCGGCTACCGATACATGGAGCCAACGGTTCCTACGATGCACCTCGACTTCTCCACCCCGTCGGGTTTGCGCGTCGGGGACCCGGTATCGTCGCTCGCCGAGATCTACTCGTCGTACCAGGTGGACTACGTGTCGGACGGCGGAGCAAGCCTGTTCCGCCTCTCTGACGCCGATGGTCTCCTTCTGTGGGGCCCCGTATCTTCGATGGAGGAGACAGGCCGTGTCGAGGGGATCCACTCCCCCGACGCCTGCACATCGCAAGACCGATAGCCGATCCCCAAAGTAGGATTGCAGGGCATAACTCCCGACTGCGAGGGCTTGAGTGAATTCCGGAGATACATCTCGACTGCGTCGCGTGTTCTCAACGTCGAATGTCATCTCCGTATCGGCGGGTCTCATCGTCTTCGTTCTCGGCCTGGTTGCGTGGCGCACCAATCGCGGCGTTCTCTTCGCGGCCATCGCCGCGGCCATCGTCACAGGCGTGGTCTGGCTCATGTGGTGGTTCGTCAACGGCCCTACCGACCCCGACCGGTTGCTCGACTCGCCATGTCTCGGATCGATCCCCGACGACGACTCGGGCCCGGCGCCGACGCTGACCGACACGTCATCACCATCGAGCGTCGCCTATCGCAATCTCCTGACCGCAATCGAAGGCCAGACCAACGGACAGGTGCTGCTCATCTCATCGCCGGCACCAGGCCAAGGGGCTTCGACGGTGGCGCTCAACCTCGCCATCTCCGGTACCCAACGCGGCCGAAGGATCGCCCTGATCGACGGCGACGTCGACGGAAGTGGCGTCTCACGGTTCCTGTCAACCGGCAGTGAGCCCGGCCTCACCGACATTGCGAACGGTACGGCGACACTCGCGGATGCCTCGAGGCTCTGGACGATCGGTTCTGGCTCCGCGCTACCCATCGTGCCCTCTGGGTCCTCCAACGACCCGTCGGAGGTGGCGCTTGCCGGACTGGGGCTCGCCGAGGCGATTGACCGGATTGCCGAACGAGCCGACGCGGTACTCATCGACGTGCCGCCGATCGCCTGGGACGGCGCCGCCGAGTCCCTCGCCGCGCATGTCGACGGCACAATCCTCGTGACTACCGAGCAGGCAACCGACGTGAGCGTCGCAGATGCCCGCGACCGACTCGCGAAGGCCGGTGCGCCTATCATCGGCTACGTCCTCAACCGTTCTGCGCCATCGTTCTGGCGACGCCCGATCGTGCGAATGTCGAAGCGAATCGCCGGGACCTTCGTTGCGATCGCCCTGGTGTTTTCGGCATTCATGGCGATCCAGATCTACGGATCGTGGTCGAACGTCGATCGTGAAGCATTCTCCACTGCCGAGGCTGGACTGTCCCTGCCGTCGACGTCGCTCCCCCCGGTCTCAGATGTGGTCGAGGATGAGGACCCGGACGTACAGCCCCTCGAAGAAGTGGTTGTCGGGGCGCCGACGATCGAAGGTGCGTACCGATCGTTCCTGCTCATCGGCAACGACACTGCTGCAGATCTCGCGGACGTCGTACTCCTCACGGTCCTCCCGGCCGACGAAGACCTTGCCCCGTTCATGGTCTCGCTTCCTCGGGATCTCTACGTCCCGAATCGCTGCACGAATGGCTACGGGCGGATCAACTCCACCTATCGCGCCTGCGGCAATGTCAACGCACCGACCATGCTCGCCCTTTCGGTGGAGGACTTCACCGGTATCAGCGTCGACAACTTCGCCATCTTCGATTTCGAGGGGTTCGAGGAGATCATCGACGGCGTGGGCGGTATCGAGCTCTGCTCGGAGTACCCTTTGCGGGACGCCAAGGCCCAACTCGACTTCCCGGGAGGGTGCGTGAACGCCGACGGCGCAACCGCCCTTGCCTGGGTGCGATCCCGGCACACTCAGCAGCAGGTCGATGGGAGCTGGAGATCCGTCCCGGGTGCGGGCGATCTCCTGCGGAACCAGCACCAACAAGACGTGCTCCTCCTCCTTGCCGAGAAGCTCCGGACGTTCGAGTCGCCGACCGACCTCTCGAACAAGATCAACGAACTCTCCGACGCCTTCATCGTCGACGATGGGCTCGGCCTCGCCGACACGCTGTCGCTGGCGTGGAGTCTCCGTGGCACCGACGTCTCGACCATCCAGCGCCTAACCGTTCCGGTGAAGCTCGGACGGACGACAAAGGGCCAGTCGATACTCAGAGCCACGCGGCCGTTCGATGAGGTGCTAGCGGAGTTCTACCCCACGCTCCTCGCCGACCAGACGGCTATGGCTTCCCCATCTTCGTAGCGATCGCTCTCCTGGTCGCTCTCAGGACGTCGTAGCGAGCGGTTCATCGCCCACCGCCCACGCGCAGCATCACTCCGCCGCTGCCGCGACCGCAAGAGCAGCAGCGCCGTCCCAAGCAGCAGGATCGGCGGAAGCATCGCCAATCCACTGCGGAGAACCGAGCGACCAAGCACTTCGACGATGAGTGGCGACATCACTACCGAGACAGCAAGCGTCGGCAGCGCGACGTCGCGTATCGACGCCAACCACCCTGAGAGGTCAGTCATGGGAGACGGCGTCTGAAGTGCTGCGGCAGAGGCCTCGAGCGTCGAATCCGTCGGGGGCGTTGCCACACCGCCGCTTCATGCACCTCCGGGGGCGCGATGACCACCGGACGTGTGGTGGTCGTGGCTATGGATATGGTCGTTGACGAGGCCTTGCCGGGAAGTGTGGTGGTCGGAGCCCCGACAGCCGTCGTTGTGGTCACCGGTGATGTGGTCGCTGTCGTGGTCGGGCTCCCGGCAACTGTCGCGGTAGTCGTCGGAGGCCGGATTGTCGTCGCGGCCGTCGGTGGACGCCCTCACCACAACCGGACGGGTCGCAGCGGGCACATTGGCAATGCCGACGGACGACCTCCAGCTCGATCCCGCGGTGACCGAAGATGTCGACGTCTTCGCCGTGCGGGCATCCCCATCACGGCTCGCGAACCTGCAGTGACGATCCGGGCCGACCGTGCGGGCCTGCGCCACCTCATGGTCAACCTGGTCTCCAATGCGGCCCGCCACGACGGCGACGAGATCGCCATCGTATCGGTCATGCGCGAAGGCACCGTGTCGTCCTCGAGGCCCGCCTCCCGGCCGTGATCTCCAAGAGCGAACTCGCTCTCGCGTAGCGCCCGCTCGGCCGAAATCCCCGCTTGACTCACGGGATCGCGCTGGCTGCCATAGAATGCGTGCCAATCGCTTGGAGGATCGACACGACGTGAGTGACCCACAGGACCCCTACGGCAATCCGCCGGGATGGACCGACCCCTACGCCGACCTGACCGACATCTCGGGAAACGCGCCCATTCCTCCGCTCGAAGACCCGACGATTCCCCCGGCGACCCCGCCAGGATCGCCACTCCTCACCGGTCTCGTCGTCGGACTCCTACTCGTTGCGTTGTCGGTTGCGGTGTTCCAGCTCTTGAAGAGCGAAGACACTACGGGCACAGCGGAGTCCACCACGACCACCACAGTCGAGGGCACGGAGACGACCGTGCCCGGCGATGAGTCGACCACGTCGACCACGATCGGCACGTCCACACCGCCATCGGACCCGTACCCGCCCGTCGGCAATCCGATCGAGGTCGACAAGCTCAAGCTCAAGAGTGATCGGATCGGCGTCCAGATCAACGACGTTCCGGACCTGGTGTTCGGCGACGCCGCGGACCTCACCATCGGCCGTTTGACCGCGAGCTTCGGAGAATCTGACGAAGACACCGGTTGGCAGGTCTCAACGGGCGAGTGGGGTGTGTGCACGGGGGATCTCGAGCGGGTCGTCCGCTTCGGCCCGTTCGCTGCGATCGTGACCCTGGATGGCGAGAGCGAAGTATTCAACGGCTATCGCCAGGACCTCCGCTACGGCAATCTCGGCTCTGACGCCGACGAGCTGACGACGCTGAGCGGCCTGAAGGCCGGCGACACGGTGGGACGCCTCAAGGAGATCTACAGGTCAGAGAAGGTGGAGTTCTCGACCGATCCCGAACTCGGCGATATCTTCCTGCTCAGCGGGTCCGACACTGGCGAGCTGCTCCTGTGGGGTCCGGTAGGCGGGATCGATGATGGTTCGCGGGTCGAAGGGATCTACGCCCCGGACGTGTGCAACCGAAGCTGATCGCGCCGACCTTGACGATACTCAACCGCTAGCATCGCCGACGTGACGACTCGCAATCCGGTTGTTCCCTATTTCGTCGGCTCCGTCGCCGGTTTCGCGGCGGCGATGGCGCTGCTGGCGGTGATCGTCGGAGCGACGTCGATCACAACGGTGTCGATCGGAACTGCGGCCACCGGCGCCGCACTCCCCGAGTTGAGCGCCACAGGGTCGATCATCGGCTTGCTCGTGTTTCTCGCCGGCGCAGTCGGCGGTCTGGTTGTCAGCGCGGCCACCTACGCCGTCGGTCGATCTCAGGATCCGGACACACCCCGGTTCTCGTTCCCGGTGATAGCGCCAATCGGAATCCTGCTACCCGGCGCACTCTCCTTCGCCGTTATCAGCCTCGGGCTGTCACTGTTCGGAACATCACTCGGCGGCGTGGTTGCGGTGCCGGTCACGGAGTTCGTCGTGGTGTCGGCGCTCGCCGGTCTCGTGGCGGGCGCCGTCACGGTCCCGATCATCGACGGTCTCTCGCGCCAGTCGTCGATCGGCGACCCGAACGAGGCGACGCCGTCATCGAGCGAAGCGTTCTGGTCGGACTTCGGACGGGCGATCGGGATTCCCGCTCTTGCCATCGCCATCGGCGCCTTTCTCGCCGTCGGCCTCGCGCAGATACTCCTCAACGCAGACTCCACCGCCGTCGTCGTCTCGGTGTTCGCCATCGTGGGCGCGGCCATTCTCGGCGGCACGACCCTGCTGGCGCTGCGACCGTGGGATAGGAAGTAGCTACCAGTCGCCGGCTACCAGCCCGAAGACCCGAGCGAGCGCGTCCCGGCGCTGCCGGATGGGCGTGAAGAACCGCAACGACTGTGCAACCCGGACGCGAGGATCGGAGCTGGCGGGTGACAGCTCACCGGCGACTGGCGACTGGCCTACCCGGCTACTTCGCTGCTCGAAAACAAGCGGCGCTACTCCGCTACTCCGCTTGACGCAGTGCTCGGTACCACGATCGGGCCGGTTTCGTATTGCTGTTCGCTGTCATACCAGGAGAAGAAGACCCAGGCGATGGCGACCCACAGAACCAGGCCGCCGCCGATCTTCATGATCAGGCCGGCGATGATCTGGTCGGTCATCACGTCGATACCCCACAGTCTCGGGAAGGTGGTGTAGACCTCGTACAGCGGGGTCTCCCCCAGCGTCATGAACGACGCGGGGATGGTCGGGACCAGCGATTGCAGGAACAGGTAGCCCATCTTGCCGAACGGGGCGAGCGTCTTCGTCTCGGGAATCGGGTCCATGACCGGCCACCACATCAGGACTGCAGCCACGAAGAGCACGAGGTGGGCGAAGAAGTGGAAGATGTCGCTGGTCAGCATCAGTTCCACGACCGATGGCACGTGGATGAACGCCAGCCACACGTTGAAGAACACGAGTGTAAAGATCGGACGGGTGATGACCCTGAGCAGCGGGATGATTGGCTCGACGTATGCGTGTATCAGCCACGACGGCATGCCTCCGAGCAGCAGCGGCGGCACAACCAGCGTGATCAGCATGTGCTCGATCATGTGGAACATGTAGAGCCGCTGTTCTCCGATGTCGTGCAGTGGCCACGTCGAACTGATCACGAGGAACGCAACGCCGCCGTAGAACATCACCCGCTGAAGAGTGGTCACCGGCGGCTTCCCTGCGGGCGCATATCGGCCGGCAAGCCTCCGAATGCCGTACTCGTATACGAAGACCAGAGCGATGGCGACCCCGTACACGTCGAGGTGCGGGTGGAATGTGAGGTCCATGGGTCAGAGTGCCTGGAACACCGCGAGCAAGACGATGAACAAGAGGATCGCCACCACGACGGCGATCCCGAACACGTAGCGGTATCCCTTGAGGTCGTATTTGAGGTGCATGAACACGGCAACAACCGTCACGAACTTCGCCACGCCGAACGCAATAAGCAGCGGAGCCCTCACCGGATCCAGGAACTCGATGTACGGAGTCGCGATCTCGAAGGCGGTCGCAACGGCGAGCGCTGCGGCGATCAGCCAGTAGGTCTTCGGCGTTGGATGGGCGTGTGATGCGGTTGTCATGGTCAGATTTGAAGCAGGTAGACGACGGTGAAGATCACGATCCAGACGATGTCGACAAAGTGCCAGTAGAGCGCCACGAGCTCCACGTTCATGCCCTCGTCGGGTGAGAGCCGGCGACGGAGCGAGAATGCGACCAGCAGCGCGATCATCAAGACCCCGCCGGCGACATGGATGCCGTGGAAGCCGGTCAGCATGTAGAACGACGACCCGAAGGGGCTCGTGCTGATGGTGAGTCCTTCGCTGGACGAACTCCGTGAACTCGAAGATCTGGCCTGCGAGGAACGAGAGGCCGAGCAGTGCCGTGCCGATCAGCCAGATCCGCCCCTGGCGCTGGTCCGCCTTCTGGAAGGCGTTGTCGGCAAGCACCATGGTCAGCGAGCTCATCAGCAGGACGAATGAACTCGCGGAGGTGAACGGGATGTTGAAGATCTCGGCGCCCGGCCCACCGTTGGTCGTGTGCCGATAGAGGAGGAAGGTGGCGATCATCGCGCCGAAGAAGAAGACCTCAGAGCCGAGGAACACCCACATGGCGGTCTTGCGGGTCCGGTGGATCGGATCGCCGTCCGCTTCGAAATCGCTCCGGCCGTCAATCTCGAAGACGCCGTCGGTGGCCGTTGCCATCAGTGCGCCTCCCTCGTGATCGGCTCGGCCGCCCAGCCGACGATGCCCCACAGCGCCACGATCGCTCCAACAGCCAACACGGCGAAGCCGATCGGGCCGGATGAGATGAACACGAGGCCCGCACCGAGAATCGCTACACCGGCCGATGCAACTATCGGATAGAACGAGGGCGACGGCATGTGGATCCCGTGTTCCTCGACCACGACGTCCGGCTTGCCTGCCTGTTCCGGGGTGAGCTTGACCGAACGGCCGTCTTCGTCGACGCCGTACTTGCGGTACCAGAAATCATCCTGGTGGTGCACCACGGGGATCTCCTCGAAGTTGTATACCGGAGGCGGCGACGTGGTCGTCCACTCGAGCGTGCGCCCGTCCCAGGGGTCGTTGCCCGCGACCTTGCCGTTGCGATAGCTCGAGATCAGGTTGTAGATGAAGAACAGGAACGACACGGCGATCAGGAACGCCCCGACCGTCGACATCAGATTCCACAGGTCCCACCCCATTCCCTCCGCGTAGCGGTAGGTCCGGCGTGGCATGCCGTCGAGTCCGAGGAGGTGCTGGGGTGCGAACGTGAGGTTGAACCCGACGAACATGATCCAGAAGTTCCACTTCCCAATCGTCTCGCTCATCATCCGGCCGGTCCACTTGGGGAACCAGTAGTAGGCGCCCGCGACGTAGCCGAACACGGCACCGCCGAAGAGCACATAGTGGAAGTGGGCCACGACGTAGTAGCTGTCGTGCTGCTGCGAATTCGCAGGGACGACTGCGTGGGTCACGCCCGAGATCCCGCCGATCAGGAACATCGCGATGAATCCGATGGTGAACAGCATTGGCGTAGCGAACGTCAGTCGTCCACCCCACATAGTGCCGATCCAGTTGAAGATCTTCACCCCGGTGGGTATGGCGATGAGCATGGTCGCGAGGCCGAACCCTGCCTCGGCAACAGGCCCCATGCCCGCGGTGAACATGTGGTGGGCCCACACGCCGAAGCCCAGGAAGCCGATGGCGATGCCGGAAAACACGACAAACGAGTATCCGAAGAGAGGCTTGCGCGAGAACACGGGAAGGACCTCGGAGACGATGCCGAAGGCGGGCAAGATCAGCACGTAGACCTCCGGGTGCCCGAAGATCCAGAACAGGTGTTGCCACAGCAGCGGATCACCTGCGGCCTGCGCCTCGTAGAAGAGTCCGCCGAAGTTGCGGTCGATGAATATCTGCCAGAGGCCGACGCCGATGACGGGGAGGCTGAAGATGAGGAGGAACGAGGAGACGACGGACATCCAGACGAAGACCGGCATCCGCATGAGGCTCATGCCGGGAGCCCGCATCGTGAAGATGGTTGCGACGAAGTTGATCGAACCCGCGAGCGAAGCGAAGCCAAGCAACTGCGCACCGATCGAGTAGTAGTCCATCCGGACGTACTCCTGGATCTGCGTCGAGAGCGGTGCGTAGCCGACCCACGCCCCATCCGGTGACCCTCCGAGGAAGAACGAGGAGGTCAGCAGAACGACGCTGAAGAGGAACAGCCAGAAGGCAAATGCGTTCAGCCGGGGGAAGGCGACATCGCGGGCACCGATCATCAACGGGATGAAGTAGTTCTGGAATGCCGCAGCGATCGGCATGATGACGGCGAACACCATCGTGAGCCCGTGCATCGTGAACAACTGGTTGTAGGCGTCCGCGGACACCAGCGTGCCGTTGGCGGTTGCCAGCTGCGACCGGATCAGCAGTGCCTCGAGACCGCCGACGAGGAAGAAGACCAGCGACGAAACGGCATACATGATGCCGATCCGTTTGTGGTCGATGGTCGTGATCCAGCTCCAAAGACCCTTCGTCGAAGGAGGCGTGTAGCCGAGGTCCTCGTTGGTTGCGGTCAACGCCACGTCAGGTCTCCTTCAACGGTGGTGCGATTGATCACTTCCACGTCTCCAACAGGGCGACGAGCTCTTGAATCTGCTGCTCGTCGAGCCCATAGGCCGGCATGCCCATGATCCGGCCCGCTGCGACGTCGTTCAACTCCGGTGACATCGGCTTGACCGATGACGGGTCGCCAATCCACGCGGCAAGATGCTCGGCCGTGTTCTCTTCGACGCCGGCTCCGATCGATGTCCGACCGCCGAAATGGGTGAGGTCGGGGGCGAGCGCTGCTCCGATGACCTCGACTGTTCCGTCGGCCGCAACCACCTTGGCCTGGTGGCAGGTCGTACAGAACTGGGTGAAGGTGTCGTAGCCGGCGGCGGCCGCACCGACCGTTGGAACCGGGACCGCCTCGAGTTGGCCGGCCGCCCACTTCTCGAAGTCGGCTTCGGAATCCACGAACACACGAAAACGCATGTCGGCGTGGGAGAGCCCGCAGTACTCGGCGCACTGGCCCGGAACCATCTGTCCGGCAATATCGGCGTCCGGGGTGATCTTTATGACCGTTTCCCGGCCGGGAACCACATCTCGCTTCCCTGCGAGGCTCGGCACCCAGAAGCTGTGAATCACGTCGACGGATGTCATCCTCAGCTCGGATGTCTTGCCCACAGGAATGTGCATCTCGTTGGCGGTCGTGAGCGGTCGACCGTTCTCGTCGAGGATGTCCGGATACTGGAATTCCCACCACCACTGATGACCAGTCACTTCCACGCGAAGGAAGTCACCTTCCGCGGGGCTTCTGAGATCGAAGAGTGTGGTGAGCGTCGGGACGGCGATGACCACAACGAGCACAACCGGGATGAGCGTCCATCCGATTTCGAGGCGGGTGTTCCCGTGGATCTGCTTCGGCTCGGCCTCGTTGCCCGGTCGCTTCCGGAACCGGATGACTGCGTAGGCCAGAGCTCCACCGACGATCACGAAGACGACGGTCCCAAGCACGAGTATGAAGTTCCACAGCCGATCGATGGACTCGGCCTCGGCAGACCGTGGGTTCAGGGACGACTGCGGCAGGTCGCTGGAACAGGAAGCCAAGAAGAGCGCGCCGAACGCAACCACCACAATGGCGATGCGAAGCAGGAGGCGGCGACGAGCGTCGTCGTTACCAACGGTGTTGTTCACGTAGTTCCCCGGGGACGGCGACCGAAGTGGGCGGGATAGTAAACCACCGAAGCTTTTGCAGCAACGGCTTTGTCGGAGATTGAGGCTAATTCGCAGATTCGGTCTTCGCAGGAGCGAAGCGAGCCGCAAGCCAGGTCGTCAGCGGGACCGCCGCAACCAGACCGATGCTCCCCACGAGCGTCCGCACGATCTCAATCGCAACAACCTCGCTGTTGGCGATGGTTCCGAGCGACTGCCTGGCGAGGACGAACAGCACGAGGAGCGGCAGAGAAGCCCCGGCATAGGCGAGCAAGAGCGTGTTGACGATCGAAGCGATGTGGTCTCGCCCGACCCGGAGCGCGCTTCGGAAGAGCCCGGTGTGTCCCAGCGAAGGATCGGCGGCCTTCAATTCCCACACTGTTGCCGCCTGGGTGATCGTCACGTCGTCCAGCGCACCTGCTGCGCCGAGGACGATCCCCGCAAGGAGCAGTCCGGTGACGTCGATACCTTCGAAGAACGTCAGCAACGATGTCTCCTCGGTGACGAACCCGGTGAACCTTGCCAGGTCGACGACGATGGCGGAAAGGATCGCGGTGAGGAGCAGCGCAGCGGTCATTCCGGCCAGCGCAATCGTGGTCATGCGGCCGAATCCGTGCGCGAGATACATGGTGACGAACGCGATAGCTGCAGAGCCGAACACCGCGACGAGCACAGGGCTCCTCCCGTCGAGGATCGCCGGAAGCACGAACATCAGCAGAATCAACACACTTGCCACGAGGCCGACGAGCGCGGTCGCACCGCGCCATCCGCCGAGTACGACAACAACGAGGGCAAACGCGACGGCGACGAGCACGAGTACGAGTCGGCGATCGAAATCGGCGAATTGATAGATCGACTGCGGATCGACCGGTCGTACCGAAAGGATCTCCAGCCGGTCCCGGTCGTAGACGTAGTCGACGAGCACCTCTTCGCCGACGGCGACCGTGGCGGCGTCTTCCCCCAGATAGGCCTCAAATGCGGCCTCTCGTCGGTCGCCGTTGTCATCGATCAGGAGCCCGATGGCGACGCAGTCGGTTTCTGGATCGAACGAGCACGGAGATGGTGCGACAGCGGTGATCGTCCCGGTGGGGGCGACGCGCGACAACACCACACGGTCTCCCGGGGAGAACACCGGCGTTACGGCACCGGGCAGAAACTCCTGAACGAACACGAAGCCGGCCTCGGGGCCGTCACGGAGTTCGAAGCGAACGATGGTGCAGGTCTCTGTCTCGATTCCGGTGCACGGCGCTTCTGCGACATCGTTGACGGTCGCATGGTGAAAGTCGGTCGGGACCCCGAGGGCTGCGAGGTCGTCGGCCTGCTCCTGCGATACCCCCGTTGGCCGCAACAGGATCATGCCGAGGGTGATGACGACGCCGAGTGCCACGGCAAACACCACGAACGGGTCGACGCGTCGTCGGTTCCCGGGCTCGAGCGGGTCGCGCCCCTCGACGTAGGCTTGCCACTCGTCGGCCTGATCGGATTCGATCGGTTCTTCCTCGGCCATCCGCCAAGTATCGCAGCCTCGGTTGGTGGGTCGGCGCCCGCCCCTATCTTTCACGCATGTCCCTCGTCGGTCTCATCGTTGCGCTGCTGGTGACCTTTCTTGCTGCGGCCATCCAGGGTGTCGTTGGCGTCGGCTTCGCGATGGTGTCAGTTCCGATCCTCGCCCTCATCGACCCGGCGCTGGCCCCGGTACCGCAGTTGTTGATCACCATGCCAATGACCATCTCGATGGCATGGCGTGAGCGAAGCCATGTCCAGCTCTCCAACGTCAAGTGGATCGTGGCCGGACGCATCCCGGGAGTGCTCCTCGGCGTCGGCCTGCTCGCCGTCGCCACACAACGTTTGCTCGACCTCGCGATCGCGGCAGCGGTGCTGCTCGCCGTCGCGATCATCGCCGCCGGCCACAACGTGCGCCGTACGAAACTCACCGAGTTCGGAGCCGGTACCCTCTCAGGTGTCTCGAGCTTCGTTGCCTCGCTCGGTGGCCCACCGCTCGCGCTCCTGTACTCGCGAGACGACGGTCCGACACGCCGCTCGAACCTCGCAGTGGTGTTCACCCTCGGCCTCACCATCACCTTGATCGGCAGAGTCGCGTCTGGGAACATCACGTGGGATGACGTGCTCGTGGCCCTCATCCTGTTCCCGGCTCTGGCCCTCGGCTATGCGGCAAGCCTCCGGTTCGGGAATCTCGTTCCACAACGGTTCGCCAAGGTGACAATCCTGATTCTGTCCACGACAGGCGCCATCGGCCTGATCATCCGGGCGATTGGCTAGTCGGCTCAGGCTTCCTCAACCCACATCAAGTCCCAGACTTCGCCGACCGCCTCGAAGAGTCCTGCAAGCGCCCACACCAGGAGCCAGGCAAGGATGAGCAGGATGACCACCGTGAGTGCGGCGCGGAGATATCCGAGCCATGGATTGGCGGGGTCGTACAGCGTCGAGTACCAACCCCTGAGGCCCGTCGACTCGGGTTCCGTCACCGGGGTGACGCCCGTAATGCGACTGACGCCCGCCTGCGTCGCTTGGGACGAGGTCTGCATCACAGGCCCCGGCGGAGCGGGCGATTGAGGCGTGGCGGGCGGGACCGACGGGGTACCGATCAGGGCAAGGTCCTCGCCGTCGAGGCCGAGCACGGTCGCGAGTTGATCGATGATCTCCCTGGCAGGAGCACCCTCGTCCCGTTCCCACCGTCGAACGGATGCCGTCGATCGTTCGACCGAGGCGGCGAGCTGCCCCATCGACATCCCCTTCGCAAGGCGTGCCTGCCGGAGGACTTGCCCGAAGGTTTTCGGATCGCTCATGAGGCCAGGATATCCGCGCCGGGGAGTTGCCACGGCCTATGCGGCTTCATGATTCACTATCGTCGAGAGAGAGCGAACATGGAGGCACACGTGGGAACGAACTTCCGGAACCTCGTCGAGCTATACGAGTCCAGCGTCGGACGTTTCACCGACAATCAATTGTTCGGAACGCGCCACACCGATGGGTGGCGGTGGATCACCTACGGCGAATTCGGCAAGAAGGTCGACCACGCCCGCGGAGGACTTGC
Organism: uncultured Actinomycetota bacterium; assembly: GCA_963700375.1. Classification (GTDB taxonomy): domain Bacteria; phylum Actinomycetota; class Acidimicrobiia; order Spongiisociales; family UBA5794; genus JAHEEL01. Next base: position 376,824 of record CAVOXF010000002.1, on the reverse strand, counting down.
AGGACTTGGCATCCGGGCCGGCGACCGTGTCGCGGTGATCTCGGACAACAGGATCGAATGGGCGGTCGGGGCCTACGCGACCTATGGCTTGGGGGCGGCATGGGTACCCATGTACGAAGCGCAACTCGCCAAGGAGTGGAAGTTCATCCTCGGCAACTCCGGTGCCAAGATCGTCATCGTCGGTGACGACGGGATCCGGGCCCAGCTCGACGATCTCCGCTACGACCTCCCCGACCTCGGTCAGATCGTTGTGATACGCGGCGAAGCCGGCGGAGACTCGATCACGTGGGCCGAGATGCTGGCCCGCGGCGCCGACGCTCTGGTCGACGCCGTCCAACCGGCCTCCGAAGACCTCGCCTGCCTCATCTACACATCGGGGACAACGGGGCAACCGAAGGGCGTGATGCTGTCCCACGGCAACATCACGAGCAACGTCAACGTGTTCCCCGACATGTTCGAGATCGGGCCCGACGACCGCACCGCGTCGTTCCTGCCGTGGGCGCATTCGTTCGGACAGACGATCGATCTGCACTTCATGATCGGCGCCGGCGCATCCGCCGGCCTCACCAGCGCGCAGACGTTGATGGACGACCTGGCGGATCTCAGGCCGACGATCCTGGTGTCGGTGCCTGCGGTCTACAACCGCCTGTACGACGCCCTCCAGAAGATGATGGCTGCCAAGGGCGGTGTCACGAAGAAGCTCTTCGATCGGGCGCTCGCCAACGAGAGGAAGCGAATCGCACTCGCCGCGAGCGGCACGACCACGCGTTGGGTTGAGATGCAGCACGACCTGTACGACAAGCTGGTCTTCTCCAAGGTGCGAGCCGGCTTTGGCGGCCGCCTCAGGTATTCGATCTCCGGCGGTGCGGCGATCTCGGTCGAGGTGGCGGACTTCATCTCGGCGCTCGGCATGACCGTCTACGAAGGCTACGGGCTCACCGAGACCTCACCGGTCGCAGCAGCGAACACGCCGGCGTATCGACGCGTGGGGTCCATCGGCAAGGAGATTCCCGGAGTCACCATCGACATCGATCGCGAGGTGACCGGCGACCCGGAGATCGGCGAACTCGTCATTCACGGTCCCAACGTCATGCTCGGCTACTTCAATCTGCCGGAGGAGAACGAGAAGGCGCTCACCGTCGACCACGGATTCCGATCGGGCGATCTCGGGTACCGCGACCAGGACGGGTTCATCTTCATCCGGGGACGGATCAAGGAGCAGTACAAGCTGGAGAACGGCAAGTACGTCGTGCCGTCACCGATCGAGGAGCAGCTGCAGCTATCCGGGTATGTCACCAACATCATGGTGTACGGCGAACAGCGCCCGTACAACGTGGCCGTGATCGTCCCGGACATGGAGGCCCTCACGAAGTGGGCGGCGGACCACGGGCTCGGCGACCTGTCGGAAGAAGCCCTTCTCGAGAGCGAGATGGTCAACGACTTGTACCAGCGCGAGATCGACCGGCTCTCCGGTCCGATCAAGGGCTACGAACGGGTACGGGGGTTCGTGCTCGAGGATGAAGCGTTCAGCCCGGAGAACGGGATGCTCACCCCCAGCCTGAAGGTGAAGCGCAAAGCCGTCCTCGACCGCTACGGCGACGACATAGAAAGACTCTACGAGAAGTAGGAAGAAGAAGGGCCGCTAGCGACGAGCTCGACGGGCACCTTCGCGTGGAGATGCGCGTCTTCTGTCAGCCCCGGCCGAAGGACGGGGGGACGCGGAGGAGCGCCAGCGACGATCCAGGGGAGCCTCTGGGATCCCGAAGCCGACGATGCGGCCGGCCGCGCCTCCCGATCTCGACTGGCGGCCGGCGACCGGTGACTCACAACTCCGGTACCGGCTCCATCCCGTGCTCGCGCATTCCCGCTTCCACGACGGCGATCGCGGTCTCGAGTACCTCGACCCGGGCCAGCTTCTTCGACTCGCCTGGGATCACGAACCAGGGCGCCTTGTCCCATGACGTTCGAGCGAGCATCTCGTCGACGGCCACCTCGTACTGGGCTCGCTTCTCCCGGTTCCGCCAATCCTCGTCGGTTAGCTTCCATTGCTTGAGCGGGTTCACACGGCGGGCTTCGAACCGCTCGAGCTGCTCCTCGGGCGATACGTGCATCCAGAACTTTGCGAAGATCGTGCCTTCGGCAACCAGCGTCCGTTCGAAGTCGATGATCTCGGTGTAGGCGCGCCGCCACTGCTCAACATCGGCGAAGCCCTCGACCCGCTCCACGAGGACGCGGCCGTACCAGGAGCGATCGAGAACCACGACATCGCCCCATCCCGGCAAATGGGGCCAGAAGCGTTGCAGCCAGTGGTGCCGGAGCTCGTCTTCGGATGGCGCGGCGATGGTGATGACGTTCACGTGGCGAGGGTCCATCGGCGATACCAATCGCTTGATCACTCCGCCCTTGCCGGAAGCGTCCCATCCCTCGAAGACGAAACAGACCGGCGGACCGAGCTCTCCGTTGCCGAGCTCTCCCCTGCCGAGCTTCCCGCCAAGTTGGAGGCGGAGCTGCAGCATCCGGGTTCGCGCTGCCGTGAGTCGCTCACTCGCCTCCCCCTTCGAGATTCGTCGAGATAGGTCGGCATCGGCCAGTGACGGGATGATCGGTCGGTCGCCCATGTGGGCGATCGTAGCGCAGGGGACGGCGGCGGACTCAGCGTGGATAGCCGTATGGCCGCGACGCGATCACGAGACGGATCGATCCCAACGCAACCATTGCGAGGAGGCCGACCGTGCCAGCCACCTTGAGCCAGATCGCTCCGTCTGATCGCCACACCAGCGACACGAACGCGAGGAACCCCGCACAGATGAGCGCGATACCGAGCACGAGAAACACCCTGGTCGTCCGAGATCGCGGAGCATCCATACCGCAAGTGTACGCGGCAGGCCGGGAGGCTCTACGGCAGCCAGGGATCGACCCGGATCGGAACACCGAGGCTCTTCGCGGCATCTTCGATCGAGATCCAGGTGTCGTCAGCGCACGTTTCGCAGGACGTCCACAACTCGTAGGTGTGCCGCCCCAGCGCTCGCCCGTTGACGAGCCCGCGGACGCCCCTCCGCGCACAGTGCATGCAGTAGTTCCGCACCGACACCCCGATCAGTTCGGCCCGAGCGACGCGTCGGCAGCGCTCTTCCTTGACGCTCGGCGGCTGCCACACGACGGCACACAACACCGCGATGGGGAGGATCGTTGCGTAGATCCCGCACGAGAGGTCCCGGTCGAGCCTTGCCCTGGAGTCCCAGACGCGCAGACCACATTTGCAGTGCTGGAGGTGGCCTGGTTCGAACGGGTTGCCGCCCATGTGGCAGAACGCGGCGTCGGTGACCGACCAGAGGTCAACGGGTTCATCGGAATACAGCGCGGCGGTGTGCACCTCGCCATCGGTTGCGAGCCTCGCCCGCTTCCAGCCGCGGGGGCTCCCGGTGGGAATGACGTCGGGGTTCCCGTCGGGCCATGGCGGCGGCACGCCTCCGCTGCGCGATTCGAGAGGCGCCGTCACGCGAACGCACCCGTCATGGCGACGAAGACATCACCAACGAAACCGACCTGACCGCTTTGCATGGGTGCACCGTATGTCGTTTGCCCGGCGCTGCGCCAGGGACGAACGGCCCGACGGCTTCGACCCGCAGGCTTCGACCCGCACAGCACATGGCTTTCGCCGCCCGCGTCTAGCGAGCGGTCCTTTCGCGGAGGCGGACGGGAATCGAACCCGCCAGGGCGCTCTCGCACCCTCATCGGTTTTGAAGACCGAGGGACCCACCAGGCATCCGGACGCCTCCACCGAGAAACCTACCCGACCTTGGGCGGCTCGCGATCACTCACCATCCTCATCGAGCCGCTTCTCGAGGATGGCGGTCGTCCAATAGGTGCCGGCCTTGAATCCGACCTCATCGAGTGTGCCGACCAAGCGGTAGCCGAGCGCCTCGTGGATACCGATCGAGGCCTCATTCGGCAGCGTCACTACGGCATAGGCACGGTGGACACCCTCGGTCTGCACGGTATCGAGCACCGCAACGAGGAGGCGGCGGCCGATGCCGGAAGCACGGAACCCGGGGTCAACGACAACCGTCGTCTCCACCGACGACCGATACGCCGCCTTCTCCCGGAACTGGCTGCTGTATGCGATGCCCACGACGTACCCATCCACTTCGGCGACGAAGACCCGGTACGGGCCGGTATCGCCGTAGTGCGTCCACCACTCCGTGCGTCGCTCCAGGTCCCATGGTTCGAGGTCGAACGAGATGTGCGAGTCGACGACCGTGTGGTCATAGATCTCGTTGATGCGAACGAGGTCGGCCGCGCGCGCCGGGCGAATGTGGACGTTCATGATGCGATCGTAGTGACGGTCGGTCGACTCGCCGCACACGGAGGCACGGCCCCATGAGGTAGTGCGGTCCAGACAATCGGCGCATGAGCCGCAGTACACGACGTGGGTGTCCTCGGCACGCCCGGCATCAGTGTCGAGGACGAGGTCCTCGACTGCGATCGTGCGTCGAACATCCTGGATCGTCCCGTAGATGCGGCAAACGAAATGGTCGTGGCGCACGTCCGAGAGTTCATACCGGGCAGCCCCCGGATCGGCTGACGCCGCGGTCACGATGCCCGCCGATGTGAAGTCGTCGAGGACGTTGAACACCGAGGCGCGGGCCACTGGGCCTGCTTGCCGATGAGGTGCAGGTCGTTGAGGCCGATCAACGTTGGCCGGAGTTCCGCAGCGGTCTGGGTTGCGCCGCCTCCGATTCTGTGGGCCCACAGCGCCACATAGAAGGTGGAGAACCCTGGGTTCGCGGCGTTAGCCGGTGATGTAGCGCTCGAGGTCGGCGATCAAGTCGCGCTGCTGAGCCATCATCGCCTTCACGACGTCCCCGATCGAGATAATGCCGATCAGGCGTCCATCATCGTCCAGGACCGGAAGATGTCGGACCCGCCGGTCGGTCATCATCTGCATGCACTCGGCGACCGACGTGCTCGGCGCCACGGTGTGCACGACCGTGGTCATCACGTTCGCGACCGGTGTCTCGGCGGACCCGAGCTCCGCCAGCTTGACCTTCCTGGCGTAGTCCCGCTCGGTGAGAATGCCGCTCAGATCGTCGCCGTCGAGGACGAGGACTGCCCCGACGTTGTGCTGCGCCATCGTTTCGAGCGCCGAGAGGACCGTATCGTCGGGCGAGACCGACCAAACGCCGGTGCCCTTCTCCTCGAGAATCCCTGCGACCTTCCGTTGCATATCGACCCCTTCCCTGCACCACGAACATAGTCGCCTACCTCGAATCGTGCCGGACCGATTCAGACGACATCGAGCTCCCAGCAGCACCTACACTCGCCGGACGTGTCACGACGTGCCCGCTTCGCATGGTTCTGGCTCGCGACGATCCTGCTCGTCGCGGTCTCTCCTGCCGCGTCCATCGCCGCCGGCGAGTCGATTGGCGGGAAGCTCATCCAGACCGTCGGCGAGGAGAAGTCGCCCGTGGAGGGCGTCACCATCGTGGTCACGCTGGACGGTGCAGAAGTCGGCAGCGGCGATTCCATCGCGGACGGCACCTGGGAAGTCGCAGTCCCCGGGGCAGGTGTCTATCAGGTACGCCTTGACACCTCGACCCTCCCCGACGGCATCGGACTGACCGACCCGACCAAGGAAGAGTTCTCGGAGGTCAACGTCCGGGAAGGGCAGGCAAAGAAGGTGATCTTCCCCCTCGGCGAAGGCACGGTGTCATCGACGTCGACCTACGAACGGGTTGGTGCCCTCTTCATCTCCGGCTTGAAGCTCGGCGCGATCATCGCACTCTGTGCGGTTGGCCTTTCGCTCGTCTTCGGGGTCACAGGACTGGTCAACTTCGCTCATGCGGAAATGGTGACCCTCGGTGCCGTTGCCGCCTACTTCTTCCATGCCTCACCGGCCGGCCCGCAGTGGCCTCTCGCCATCGCCGCCGTTCCCGCCGTTCTTGTTGGGGCCGCCTTCGGCTGGGCACAAGAGCAGGGCCTCTGGAAGCCGCTCCGGCTTCGCAATACCGGCCTCGTGGCGATGATGGTGGTCTCCATCGGTCTCTCGTTCGCCGTGCGTCACCTGATCCTCATCATCTTCGGCGGCGAGCCGAGAGCCTATCCCGACTTCGCCGGACAGCCGCCGACCGAGGTTCTTGGCATCTCGGTCGTCCCGAAGAACCTCATCACCATCGCCGTCGCTCTCGTCGTCCTTGCCGGCGTCGGACTCTTCCTTCAGCGCAGCCGTGCAGGGACAGCAATGCGGGCAGTCTCCGACGACGCCGACCTCGCCGAGTCCTCGGGGATCGACGTGAACCGGGTGATTCTGATCACCTGGATGCTCGCGGGCGGCCTCGCAGCGCTCGGTGGCATCTTCTTCGGGCTCAACGAAGCCGTCCAGTGGGATATGGGCTTCAGTCTTCTTCTGCTGATCTTCGCGGCCGTCGTGCTCGGCGGTCTCGGTACCGCGTACGGGGCGATGGTCGGTGGATTTGTCGTCGGCCTGGCTGTCGAAATGAGCACGCTCTTCGTCCCGAACGAACTCAAGACCGCGGTCGGGCTTGTCGTTCTCATCTTGATGCTTCTGGTCCGGCCACAGGGCCTCTTCGGCACAAGGGAGAGGATCGGCTGATGGATTGGGGCAGCGTCTTCATTGATGGCATCCTCGCCACGATCGGCCCGGTTACCGCGGCCTACGCGATCTCGGCGATTGGACTCAACCTCCAGTTCGGCTACGCCGGCCTACTCAACTTCGGCCATGTCGCGTTCATGCTCGTCGGGGCCTACGGCATGGCGATCACCGTGGAATTCGGCGGGCCGCTCTGGCTCGGCATCATCGTAGGAATCCTCGTTGCGGCCTTCCTCGGCTTCCTCCTTGGTTTGCCGACCCTCCGCCTGCGGGCCGACTACCTCGCCATAACCACGATCGCTGCCGCCGAAGTGATCCGCCTCGTCGTCCGCTCGAGTTGGGCAGAACCGCTCACCAATGGCGTGTTCGGCATTCAGCGCTTCGCAGACTCCTTCTTCGATCTCAATCCCTTCCCGCCGGCAGAACTGTATGGCATCGGGAGCCTGGTAGTCACGGGCCGCAAGCTGTGGGTCATGATCGTCGGCTGGACGATCGCGGCGCTGCTCATCCTCCTTGTCAGGCGACTCATCAACAGCCCATGGGGTCGTGTCCTCAAGGCAATCCGGGAAGATGAGGACGCAACAACCTCCCTCGGCAAGAACGTCTTCGCCTACAAGCTCCAGGCTCTGATGATCGGTGGAGCGATCGGTGGCGTTGCCGGGATGCTGCTCGCCATCGAGCAGCAGAACGTGACCCCCGACGCCTATCTGCCGCAGGTGACGTTCATCCTCTACGTCATCGTCATCCTGGGCGGTGCCGGCACGATCCTCGGCCCGATCGTCGGGGCCGTCGTCTTCCAGTTCCTCTTCTTCACTATCGATGCGCTCATGGTCAACTCGCAAGCCAACATCGACTGGGTTGGTGATCTCCTCACACCGGCAGCCGCCGGCCAGGTGAAGTTGGTCCTTGTGGGCATCGGCATGATGGTGCTGATGATCTTCCGACCACAAGGCATCCTGGGATCCAGGGAGGAGGCGTTGATCGATGAACGCTGATCACCCCATGTACGGTATCGCCCCGGAGCCTGGGGTCCACAAGCCCGATCCGGTGCTCGTAGCCAGCGATCTTCAACGATCGTTCGGCGGCCTCCGCGCAGTCGATGTCAAACACCTGGAGATCCAACGTCACACGGTGACGTCGCTCATCGGACCCAACGGGGCGGGCAAGACCACGCTCTTCAACCTGCTCACCGGGTTCGACACACCCGACTTCGGTGAGTGGCACCTCAACGGTGGTGCGCTTGTCGGAATCGCAGCGTTCCAGGTTGCGCGACGCGGCATGGTGCGCACATTCCAACTCACGCGCTCTCTCGCACGGCTCACCGTGATGGACAACATGCTGGTAGCGGCCAAGGACAACAAGGGCGAGGGGCTCTGGGGGGCGCTCACCGGCGGTTGGCGCGCTACCGAGGACGCCAACGAGATCCGGGCGAACGAACTCCTCGAACGGTTCGGTCTGGATCACATGACCGACGAGTTCGCCGGCAGTCTCTCCGGTGGCCAGAGGAAGCTCCTCGAGATGGCCCGGGCGCTCATGATGGAACCCGACGTCGTGATGCTTGACGAGCCGATGGCCGGTGTGAACCCCGCTCTCACGCAGTCCCTTCTCAAGCACATCACCGGCTTGAGAGATGGGGGCAAGACCGTGGTCTTCGTCGAACACGACATGGATGTCGTCCAGGAGATCTCGGACTGGGTTGTCGTGATGGCCGAGGGTAGGGTCATCGCCGAAGGCCCACCCGAGGTCATCGCCAAGAACCGGGCCGTCATCGATGCCTACCTTGGCGAGCATCACGGAGAAGCAGCCTCATGAGCAGCCATCTCCTTGTCGCCGACGCCGTTGTTGCGGGCTACCTGCCAGGCGTCGACATCCTGCGCGGCGTCGATCTCACGCTCAACGACGGCGACCTCGTTGGCATCATCGGCCCGAACGGGGCCGGGAAGTCGACGCTCATCAAGGCCATCTTCGGTCTCGTGCCCGTCAGGGATGGTTTCGTGACGCTGCGGGGCCGCGACATCTCGAATCTGGCCGCTCACGAACTCGTGGCGCTCGGCGTGGGCTACGTGCCGCAGCGCTCCAACGTGTTCCCGTCGCTCACCGTTGAAGACAATCTCCGCATGGGCCTCTACCTCAACCCGAAGGCCTGGAATGAGCGACTCGCAGCCGTCGTGGACATCTTCCCCCTGCTCGCCGATCGGTCGGAGCAGAGAGCAGGTTTCCTCTCCGGCGGTGAACGGCAGATGGTGGCGATCGGCCGCGCCCTCATGATGGATCCGAGCGTGCTCCTGCTGGACGAACCGTCCGCGGGACTCTCCCCAGCGAATCAAGATCTCGTGTTCGAGCGGGTTCGCCTCATCGCCGACTCTGGCGTGTCGATCATCATGGTCGAGCAGAATGCACGCCGGTGCCTCCAGATCGCAGATCGCGCCTACGTCCTCGACCAGGGACGGAACGCACACAGCGGACCTGGTAAGGATCTCCTCCACGATTCACGAGTGATTGATCTCTATCTCGGAACGTTGGGGAAGGTCGACTAGGAACGCCGGTCGCCAAGCACAGGAGTGGGGCCCGGCATATGCCGGGCCCCACTTCCGTTGATCGATACTTCCGTTGATCGATGATCGTTCGGACGATCAGCCGCCAACGACCTGCGCGAGCGTCGTGGTGGCTCCTTCGGCGTCGTAGAGGAAGATGTCGTACGTGCCGATCGTCGGCTCGTTGCTCGCATCGAAGTCGAGCGGACCAGACGCACCGTCATAGTCGATGTCGGCACCGGTCATCAGCAGGTTGAAGCAGTCCACGAAGAGCGAGCACTTCTCCCCATCCCTGGTGACGTTTCCGACCTCAGCGATGAACACCGTCGGATCGGCGCTCTGTGCAGCCTGTGCTGCGAGCACCGTCACCACGAGGCAGTCGTACATCTGGGCCGAGAAGATCGTCGCGGTTCCGGGGAACGCAGCTTCGAGCCGCGCCGGGAATGTTGCTTCGCCGTTCTCCGGTGAAGCCGACGGAGCGGTGCCCTTGATGCCGTCGAGCAGCGCCGTATTGCCGCCCAGTTGGTCGGAGCCGACGGTGTCCTTGAACCCGTCTGCGACATAGACCTGGCCCGTGAAGCCTGCGCTCTCGAGGTCGAGGAGAAGCTGTCCGCCCTCTTCGAACGTGATCATCGCAAGCGCCTCGGCACCGCTGGCTACGACGGCCTGAGCCTCCGTCGCGAACGACCCGGCGGCAGCGTCGTACGCCTGAGCGAGTACGACAACACCGTCGAGTTCGGCGGCAAGGAGCGAACCGAATCCAACGCCGTAGTCGTCATTGCGCCACAGAACAGCAACCGAAGCCGGAGCATCCTCGGCGATGACGTCGGCGAGTGTCGGCGCCTGGAGGTTGTCCGAAGGCGCCGTGCGGCTGTAGTACGGGTCGTAGTCGGGAGAGCTGAGGGTGGCTGCGGTGTTCGAGCCCGAGCACATCGCGACGCCGCTGCCCTGGACCTTGTCAACGATCGAAAGTGAGACCCCGGAAGCGGCCGCACCAATGATCCCGGCGTAGTCACCGGTCAGGTACTTGTCGACTGTTGTCGATGCGATGTTCGGGTCGGTCCCCGAGTCGCCGAAGTCAACGGTCACGAGCCCCGCAGAGACCGCGTTCATCTCGTCCACGCCCATCTTGATGGGATTCTCGAGGGCTTCGATGATCGGTGCGAGCTGCCCGGTCTGGGGGAGCACGGTGCCGATCTTGACCGGGATCGGCTCGTAGGCCATCGGTGCTTCGGTGGTCGACGTGGTCGTATCTTCGACCGTCGTCGTGGTCTCTTCCCCGACTGTGGTGGTCGTGGAATCCTCAACGGCCGTCGTCGTCGTTTCTGCCGCAGTGTCGTCGTCTCCGCCAGCGTTCACGGCGATAACAACGACGATGATGACAGCGACGGCGGCGACCAAGATCCACGGGAGCCACTTCTTCATATTGTCGCTCATGGTTTTGCCTCCAAATGAGAGCCCTGGATAACCAGGAACCCCGGGCAAGCGCCGGGGTCGAGGCAAGATAGGCCGGAAGGACCTGGAAGTGCAAGGCCTTCGCCGTTCGCCGGTCGCCGTTCGCCGGCCCGAAGCCGTAGCCGAGTGGCCGATCGGGTCCCGCTCGTTGCTCCCCCATTCACGCCATACTCCACTCATGACCGATGATTCCCGATCTCACGTGGCGCGGAGTCGGCGGCGCCTCACGGCGTCGGTCACCGACCTCGATGTCGTTCGGCAGCGAGCGCTGCTCATTGGAATGGTGCACGACGGGAGCGCCCTCACCGAAGGGGACCGGAGCCTCGAAGAACTCGAGCTTCTCACCGACACCGCCGGATCCGACCCCGTTGAGGCCGTCCTCGTGCGCAGGGACCGTCCCGACCCGGCGACCTTCATCGGCAAGGGGAAGCTCTCGGAACTCGTGGCCGAGTCGCACATGCTCGACATCGATGTCGTGGTGTTCGACAACGAACTCTCCCCCGCTCAGCAGCGCAACCTCCAGCAGGCCTTTCAGTGTGACGTCGTCGACCGCGTCGCCCTGATCCTCGACATCTTCGCCCAGCATGCGCACACCCACGAGGGTCGCCTCCAGGTGGAGTTGGCCCAGCACCGGTACCGGCTCCCTCGCCTCCGAGGCAAGGGTGTGGAGTTGTCGAGACTCGGTGCAGGCATCGGCACCCGCGGCCCCGGTGAGACGAAGCTCGAGACCGATCGTCGCCGGATTCTCGAACGGGTCTCCAAGATCGAGCGCGAGTTGAAAGAGGCCGCTCGGTCGGCAGACACGAGGGCCAAGTCTCGCAAGCGGTCCGGACTGCCCGTCGCCGCAATCGTCGGGTACACGAATGCAGGGAAGTCGACGCTGTTCAACCGCCTGACCGAGGCCGATGTCCTCGTCGAGGATCGCCTGTTCGCGACGCTCGGATCGACGGTACGGAAGCTCGATCTCCCGGACGGCCATCGAGCCTTGATGTCCGACACGGTTGGGTTCGTTCGCCGGCTCCCTCACGAACTCGTCGAGGCCTTCCGCTCGACCCTCGAAGAAGCGGCCGACGCCGATCTGCACGTACACGTCGTCGACGCGTCGGACCCGGATCCCGACGGTCAGATTGCCGCAGTGAGGGAGGTCCTGAACGAGATCGATGCGGCCGACGTCCCCGAGATCCTCATCTTCAACAAGATCGACATCGCCGAACCGGCCGTCGTTCGCCGGCTTCTGACGGTCTACGAGGGGTCGGTCGCCACGTCAGCGCTCACGGGAGCGAATATCGAAGATGTGACGGCCGCCATCGTCGAGGGTCTCGACGCCGTCACCGTGAAGGCGACCCTCCTGATTCCGTACGACCGGGGCGATGTCGTGGCCGCAGTCCACGAAGCCGGCGAGGTGCTCGATGAACAGCACGGCGAAGAAGGAACGGAAGTCACGGTCCGTCTCCCGGCAGCGATCGCCGAGCGCCTCAGCGCCTACGTGCTGAGCGAGTGACTCCTAGAGGATGTTCGCTGCGTACTCGGCGAGCGGACTACGGACGGTCCGGTCGAGGGTGATGTGCCCAAACAGCGGATTTCCCTTGAACTTCTCGATCATGGCCGCCAGCCCACCGAACGGGGAGATGTATGGGTTGTCGACCTGCGTGAGGTCGCCACAGAACACCACCTTCGATCCCGCACCCATCCGCGTCAGGATCACCTTCAGTGTTGGTAGTTCGAGGTTCTGAGCCTCGTCGACGATGACGAGCTCTCCGGTGATCGACCGTCCCCTGAGATAGGTGACCGCCGCCATCTCGAGGACATCGCGCTCGAACAGCTCGTCGACGGCGTCCCGTGGCGACCCCTCGGCGTTGGCGAACAGGGCGTGCAGGTTGTCATGCACCGCAGCCATCCACGGTTCGAGTTTGTCGGTCAAATCCCCGGGAAGGAACCCGACTTCCTGGCGGCCGACGGCGACCAACGGCCGATACACCGAGACCCTCCGGTAGCGCCCGAGCTCGAGCACTTGCTCCAGCGCAGCGGCGAGGGCGAGGAACGTCTTGCCGGTTCCTGCCATGCCCATCACGGAAACGGCCGCGACATCCGGATCCATCAGGAGATCCAAGGCAAAGGCCTGCCGCATGTTCTTGGTCTCGACCCCGAACACGTGGCGGCTCCCAGGAACCCTGGTGACAACGGCACGGTCGCCGTCATCGACGACCCGGCCGAGCCCGGACTGAGAACCAAGCCCGTGGAGGACGACAAACTGGTTGATGACCAGTTCTGTGTTCTCGATCGTTACCTTCCCGCTGCGAAAGAGCTCGTCCACGGCCTCACCCGGCACTTCGAGTTCGGCGACGCCCCGATAGGACTCGTCGACGGGAACGGTGTCGCCGCGGTAGTCCTCAACCATGACGCCGAGTTGGGCGCCCTTGATGCGCAAGGCGGCGTCCTTCGTCACAAGCACGGTCCGGGTGCCGCGATCGACGAGGTTCAGGCAGGTCGCGAGGATCCGATGATCGGAGGTGTTCGGGTCGAGCACATCCGGCAGTCGGTCCGAGGTCACGCCGTTCAATTCGAGACGGAGCGATCCTCCGGTCGCGAGCGTTGTCGGTGCGGCCAGACCTCCCGGTTCGGAGGCACCGAGCTCCTCCAGGAGCCGTATCGCGGCCCGGGCATTTGCTCCAACCTCATCCATCCGGGTCTTCTGCCGGTCGAGTTCTTCAACTACGACGAGCGGAAGCACCACTTGATGTTCATCGAATCTGAGCGGGGCATGTGGATCGGCCAGCAGAACGCAGGTATCGAGGACGTAGTTCGTGGTCGTCAAAGGGCCTCGCTCTCGCACGGTACGTGTCGCCGTCAGCGTCGCCGGGTTGCGGGCGGAATTCAAGGACCCCGGTCGGACTCCTCTCCGTGTCATACTCCGGGAACGGGAAAGGAGGAACCATGAAGGTCGCCGTCATTGGAGCCGGATCCTGGGGAACGACCGTCGCGGCAATGCTCGCCCCGCGTGCTGAAACCGTGCTGTGGTGCCGGCGCCCGGAACTCGCAGACCTCATCCAGGAGGGGACGAACCCCGACTACCTCCCGGGTTTCGACCTTCCGGCCGAGCTGCAGGCAACACCATTCGTCGAGGCAGCCGTCGAGGGCGCCGATGTGGTCGTCATGGGTGTGCCCTCGCACGGCTACCGCGCGGTGCTCGAACAGGCTGCGCCGCTGCTCGCCCCCGAGACGCCAATTGTCTCGCTCACCAAGGGCATCGAACAGCCGACGCTGATGCGAATGACCGAGGTGACCTTGGACGTCCTCCCGGACCACGATCGTTCTCGCATCGGTGCGCTCACCGGGCCGAATCTCGCCAGAGAGATCATGGCCGGCCAACCCGCGGCGACCGTGATCGCAATGGAGAACGAGGACACGGCGACTGAACTCCAAGCCCTCTTCATGGGCTCGCGGTTCCGGGTGTACACGAATACCGACGTGATCGGGGCGGAGAGCGCTGGAGCACTCAAGAACGTCATGGCCCTGGCCGCCGGCATGACGGAAGGCCTCGGATTCGGCCTCAACACGGTCTCGATGCTGATGACCCGAGCGCTCGTCGAGATGTCGCGGCTCGGCGCGGCGATGGGCGGCCGCACCGCCACGTTCGCCGGCCTGGCCGGCATGGGTGACCTCATCGCGACGTGCATGTCGACCGAGAGCCGGAACCACCGGGTGGGGCTCGGACTCGGCCGCGGCAAGACGATCGACGAGATCGTCTCGGAGATGAGCATGGTTGCAGAGGGCGTCAAGTCCACCGGGGGAATCCTCGCCCTCGCCGATCGCTACGAGGTCGAGATGCCCATCGCCGAACAGGTGGGCCGCGTCCTCTACGACGGCGCCTCGGTCTCGGAAGCGATCGCCCTGCTCATGGGAAGATCAGCGAAGCCCGAATGAGGAACGGAGAGGCCGACAGCGGAGTCAGACGGCTCAATCGTTGGCAACTCACAGACGGACCCAGAGATACGTTCCGATTCCATGTCCGGGTCGGGGAAGGTGGCACACGGACCGTCCGCCGCCGATGTGCGCGTCTTCGGTATTGACTTCCTCTCCAGTGCCGCGGCCGGCATCATCGATCTATCGGCGCAGCAGCTCCACCACGATGTTCGTCGCGAGGGCCACCACGCAACCGATGAGTACGACCAGCGCAGGGATGAAGCACACCGTCGTCATCCGCATCCCGTAGCACGTGCCCGCTGCGGTCGGCTGGGCGTGGGTCAATACCGACACGGTTCCCTCCTCCGCTGGATACTGGTACACGACCAGGTACTCGGCGCTGGCAGCTTCCTCAATCGAGACCCCGCCGCTCCACACCGACCGACATGCGGCGTTCAGGCGTTCCGCTATGGCGCTCGCCTCCGGGTAGTCGGGGTTCGCTACGTCCGCGAACGGCACCGCCAGCAGCATTGCGACGGCGACGCCGCCAATGAGCACCAGATCCCGCACGATTCGACGACGTTTCGGGCGCGGAGGTTCCACCGGAGCGGTGTGGGTGGCGAGGCGACGAACCCGGTGATCGACCGAGAATCGACTCCGGTCGTTGTCGGGGGATGGATCACCCGACAGGGCGGATTCGACGTCACTTCATACATCACTTCCCTCGGGGACATCGTGTTCCTGTAGTCCAACGGCAGTCAGGCGCTTTCCGCCCATATCGGCTGCGATTCCCGGTGGAAGTCGTGGGTTGCGAAGCCAACCCCTCCGTATTGGGAAAGGCCGGTACGCTCAGCACATGCAGAAGATCGCTACACGGGTGTTCGTGGCCTCATCCATAGCCTTCGGACTGGTTGGGTCGGTGTTCTTCATCGGATTGGCGGCCGAGTGGGAGGAGTCAGTCGCACAGGCGGTGTTTGCCGTCTGGGGGATCAGCGGCTGCGTCGTACTTTCGTCGTTTGCGTTGAGCGTGGCAGGTCGGTACCTCTACGGCGAGTCCTGAGGCGCCGTCGAACCGGGGCGAGCGGCACCAGCCACTTCACCCCTCCAGGCCGAATGTCGGCGACGACGATCAGCCATGGGAGAGCTCCGCAGACTGCGGGTCGAGTACCTCGCTCCCGGAGTCCCCGAGAACCTGCGACACGAACGAGGTCTCGCCCTTGTCCAATCCATAGGCGACTCTACGGCGTCGACTCACCGCATGCCGGATGAGGAGTGGAGGCCAAACACCCCGCCACCAACAAGCCCACAGACAGAACAGGAGAGCGACGGATGGGCGGTGCGACCGTGTTCGGCTACTCACTTCGGACGCACGAAGCCCGCACGCTCCGCTTCCACCCCGGCGCGCACAGCGCACACCTCCGCATGATCGTTCACCAATCCCATGCTCTGCATGAAGGCGTAGGCGGTGGTGGGGCCGACGAACGTGAAGCCACGCCGCTTCAAATCCTTCGCCAAAGCCCCAGACTCTGGCGTGGACGCAGCCTGCGCTGGCGGGGCCGGCGCGGGTTCGAAAGACCAGACCAGGGCGCCGAGCGAGCCTACGTCGGCGATGACTTCCAGTGATCGCTGCGCGTTGTTGATCGTCGACAGGATCTTGCCCCGATGCCGCACGATCCGAGCGTCGCCAAGCATCCTGGCGACTTCGACATCGCCGAACTGGGCCACGCGTTCGATGTCGAAGCCCTCGAACACCTCGCGGAACGCTTCCCGCTTCCTGAGAATCGTGATCCAGGAGAGTCCGGACTGGAATCCCTCGAGGCTGAGCTTCTCGAAGAGCCTCCGATCGTCGTCGACCGGCCGTCCCCACTCGTCGTCGTGATAGGCCGCGTACTCCGGCGCGCCGTTGCCCCAGGCACAGCGGGTGACCCCGTCGGCGCCGATATCCGTGAAGTCCATGGAGCCGACGCTACCCGGCCGACGGCTCCTTGTCCCTGCCCACAGCCGCTGCCTGCGCCGCCCTGCTGTGCGTGAGGACGACCTCCATCAACTCCTGGGCGTAGTCCGGATCCATTCCGACAGCCTCCGCCTCCTCGCGCATTTCAGCGATGAGTTCGGCTTCTCGATCCGGTGACCTCAGCGCGAGATCTCGCACCGCCTTGATGCGGGCAATGTCGATCGAGTTACGGAGCCTTCTGCCGAGGAGTCGAATGACCTGGCGGTCAATACGGTCGATCTCGTCGCGCAGCGACGGGATGCCAAGCGCCTCCATCAGCGTGGCGAAGCGTTCCGGATCGAGGTGTGACCCGTTTCCGGCAAGCGCTCTTGCCGGATCCGGATGGAATGGGACCATGAGTCCGTCCGCCCCGGCGCTGCGCGCTGCAAGCGCCAACGGTTGGATGAGTTCCGGGTGACCGGCCGTCGGCGAAGGGTCGACGATGACCGGCAGGTGGGACATCCGCTGGACGGTGGGAATCGCGGAGATATCGAGCGTGTCGGTGGTCCGGGGGTCGAAGCCGCGGCTTCCCCGCTCACACAGGATGACGTCGTTGTTGCCGGCGTCGAGCACATATTCGGCGGCCAGCAACCACTCGTCGATGGTCGCCGCCGAAGCCCGATGGATGATGATCGGTCGGTTGGTCGCGCCGACCGCACGCAGCAACACGAAGTTCTGCATGTTGTCGGGGCCAACCTCGATGATGTCGACATGCTCGGCCACGACGGCGATATGGTCCGGTTCGAGCACCTCGGTGCTCACGGGAAGGCGGGACTCGCGCCCGGCATGCTCCAACATCCACAATGCCTCACTGCCAAGGCCCCGGTAGGCGTAGGGAGAGGAGCCGGCGAGGAAGGTTCCCGCTCGCAGAACGGACCCGCCGTTCTCGGCCACGATCCTGGCCGCTTCGACGATCTGCTCTTCGCTCTCGACCGCGATCGGCCCAGCGATGACCGGGTACGAGCCGTCACCGAACTTGACGGTCCCGACCGAGACGACCGTGGTCTCGATGCCGGGTCGTCGATGGCTCTTGAGGATTGGTTGTTCTGACATGGTGCCTCCTTCGTGGAGGGCTCCGGGAAAACCACAAGACCCGGAGCCTTGGCTCCGGGTCTCCGTGGGGGTGTGTTGGTGTGTGGTGCCGCTACCGCCGTATCACGTCGACCCGGGCGCAAGGCCCGGTGAAGTAATACGAAAATCGATAGCGTGCGGTCACGGGCATGAGGGTACTGCCGCACCCGTCGGCAGTAAAGCGCGAACCGTTGGGGCGATCCGGTTCGACGTCGCTCATCCGGCTGAGGCCCAGACCGCAGCGACGAGCACGACCGCTCCGAAGAGCGGCAGCACGACTTCCACAACGTTGCGCACCGGCCCGACCAGCCGCCGCTCCGGATGCGTCAAGAGTTCCCGCCCCACGATCGCAGCAAGCCCCCCCAACAAGAGGACCGACCCCACAACGAGCGCTACAAGATCGCCGGTACTCACGGCCACACCACCGAGGTTCCGACCGGCGACTTCGCACTCATCCCAACACCAGCACATCGATCGCGACCGCCAGGAAGACCCCGGCGAGGTACCCATTGGTCGCCGTGAAGTAGCGCATCGCCATGTCGGCGTGCGCCCGGAGATGGAACGCTCCTGCAATGAGCCACGCTCCGAGCACGATCACGGCAGCGAGATAGATCCATCCCGCCCACGGCACGAGGAGGAGCGAGACGCCGACGGTGACGAAACTGTAGAGGACGATGTGGTCGGCGGTCATCGCGGTCCCGACGACGCCTGGGAGCATCGGCACGCCGGCGGCCCGGTAGTCCTCGTCGTAGCGGAGCGCGAGCGCCCAGAAGTGTGGCGGAGTCCAGAAGAAGATGATCGCGAACAGAACCCATGCAGGAATTGAGAGCGACCCGGTGACCGCTGCCCACCCGACCAAGGGCGGAATGGCACCCGCCGCTCCGCCGATGACGATGTTCTGCGTCGAAGTGCGCTTGAGAAGGAGCGTGTAGACGATGACGTAGAACAGAAGAGCGATCGTCGAGAGTGATGCGGCGAGCAGATTCGTTGTCGCCAGCAGCCACACGAACCCGAGGATGCCGAGGACGATCCCGAATACCATCGCCGCCTGCTCGCTGACCCGGTGCGTGGGGATAGGGCGACCGCGAGTTCTGCGCATGACCCGGTCGATGTCGGAGTCCATCACCTGGTTGATGACGTTCGCCCCCGCCGCAGAAAGGGTCCCCCCGATGAGTGTGGCGATCGCGAGCCACCATCGCGGCCACCCATCCGCCGCAAGAACCATCGCGGGAAGGGTCGTGGTGAGCAGCAGTTCGATGATGCGTGGCTTCGTGAGTTCCACGTAGGCGCGAACGGTGGCAGAGGCGCTCGGCTTTCGAGGATCGGTGATCCGCGCGGCATGGCTCATGGAGCTGCCTCGGCAGGGGCGTTGGCTGCCCGGCGCTCACCGAGCGTGGCCGCGGCGAACGCCACGTATGTGATCCACATGGCATCGGCGATCGCGAGGTGAATGACCTGGGTCTCGAGCGGGGTGGCGAGCAAGACGTTCGTGAGACCTGCAAAGAACTGGAGCGCAACGAGACCCATGACGACGCCGGCAATCCGCCTGGTGCGATCGGCTGCCGTGGCGGACAGACGCATGACGAGATAGGCGACGCCCAAGCCGATGGCGATGGCCACGATCGGGTGTAGCACTCGGACCTGAACGAGCCACGATGCATCTGCCGCGAGTTCCTGCTGTACACCCGCAAAGAAGCTGTCGACGGGGTAGAGCGTGTCACTCAGGGCGTTGAGAGCGCCCATCGCCCCGACCAGCAGCAGGCCGAGGGCGCCAAGTGCGAGGCGCCGATCCAATCCCGGTTCGCGCGACGATTCCGGGCCCGGGTTCCCGGACGACCACCAGGCGGTCAGGGTCAATGCACCGAGCAACAGGTAGGTGTTGGTGAGGTGAAGCGGCACCACGATCATGCGTGCGATGGACTCATCCTGTGCGACCCAACCGAACACGACCAGGCCGGCGCCGAGCAGCGCCTCGATTCCCATCAAGATCAGGGCGGCTCCGGCAGCCCGGCGAACGCGATGACCGTGGGTGTGAAGGCGACGGGCAAGGACGTAGAGCGCAACGACGCCGAGAATCGCAAGGGCGCTCGTGATCCGGTGACTGAACTCGATCACGGTCTCGACGGCCGGATTCGAGGGGAAGATCCGGCCGGTGCACACCGGCCACGAGGCCCCGCAGCCGTCGCCGGATTCGGTGGCCCGCACGATCGCTCCCCCGAGAATCACGAGGACGTTGAACGCGAGGACCGACCACGCGAGCAGCCGGTATCGGTTCCGGCGTTGATCGGGGGAGGTTTCCACGACCTACAGGGTACCGACCTGTGGCCCTGCACCCCAAAGGACATCGGGCAGAGTCGTCAGCTCTGGGGCGGGGTATGCTGTGGGTATGAAGAAACCACTACTCGGACTGATCATCCTTGCTGTTGCGGTCGCCCTTGGGTTCAAGATCTACAAGGCAATGACGGTCGAAGTCCCGGTCGAGGATCAGGCCTGACACCTCCCGGCACGAAGTCTTCGTTCGGCGCTACGGCGCCGGACGCCCTGTTTTCGCGCTCCACGGTTTCACGCTCACCGGCGCTCAATTCGAGGCGCTCGGCTCGGACGATCTGACGATCCACGCCGCTGATCTTCCCGGACACGGCGAGACACGCCTCACGCCGATCGACATACCGACCACGATCGATGCAACAGCGCGGTGGCTGGCTTCATTCGGGCAGCCGGTCCCTCTCATGGGCTACTCCCAGGGAGGTCGGATGGCGCTCCTCACAGCGCTCGAGCATCCGGAGCTGGTCGATCGACTGGTGCTGATCTCTGCATCCCCCGGAATCAAGGGTTCGGCTGAGCGGGCGAGGCGCCGCGAGCGGGATGAGCGACTCGCCGACCACATCGTGGAGGTTGGCATCGAGACCTTCCTCGACGAGTGGCTCGACGGGCCGATCGCGGGAACCGCTCACGTCGACGACGCCGCCCGCAAACGCGATCGCGAGATGCGCTCCGTCAACGCGGCAGATGGACTCGCCGCCGCGTTGCGAGGCATCGGCCAGGGCGCTCAACCGTACGTCGGCGACCGCATCGCGGACCTCGGAGTTCCACTCCTCACCGTCTCAGGGGCCGAGGATGCCACCTACGCGGGCCTCGCCAGCGAGATGGCACGCACCGCGCCTCGCGGCACCCATGTGTCGATCAGCGGAGCGGGGCACAACGTGATCCTCGACGATCCGGACGCATTGGCACGGCTCGTATCGGACTTCTGCCCCGAGTAGGTATCGGTGGCCTCAACACTCAGAGAGGAACGACTCGATGGCGGCGACGTACTCCGCGGGACGGGACAGGACCGATTCGTGCCCGGCCCCATCGATCTCGACCAGGCGTTCCGCTTGGATCAGTCTGGCGAGTTCGTGCTGGTTCCTCGTGGCGACGACCTGATCGTTGGTTGGCACGATCACCATCGTCGGAACATCGATCTGGCCGACCCATGACCGGGAATCGAATCTCCAGGCCGCCTTCCCCGACTCGTAATACAGGGTCGGGTCACGGTTGAGCATCGCCGCCCAGAACCACCTCGCGTGTTGCGCTTCGACGATTCCCGACCGCAGCAGAAAGCGGTACGTCCCGATGATGACCTCCTTTCTCGACAGCCGCGCAACCGCCCGGGCCAGCCAGAACGCGAACCGAGCGGGGATGCGCAGGCGATCAATCGGATACGCGGATGTCCCTCCGAGAATGAGATGCCGGACTCGATCCGGGTGTCGGTAGGCGAGCACTTGCGCGGCCATGCCCCCGAGGGAGTAGCCGAACAGGTCGAACCGGTCGTAGCCGAGCGCGTCGATGACCCCGATCGTCTCGAGAGCCAGATCCTCCACATCGACCGGTCCGCGTATGCGGTCTGACTTCCCGTGGTTGCGATGATCCGGGACGATGACGCGGAAGCGCTCGGCAAGCGTCGGGATCATCTTGTAGTAGGTCATCTCGCCGTCGAATCCCCATCCGTGCAGGAGCACGAGCGGCGGGGCCGATTCGGGCCCTATTTCGCGTACGAAGAACTCGCGCTCACCGACGAGAACCGTACGGCCGGGAATCGAGAGCGGACGTTCCTGCTCACCCTCGAACGCGGGTTCCACCTCCGGTCCCAGCAGCCGCCACAGCACCCATCCGAGTCCGAAAGCGCCGAGGAGTCGTCCCATCATTCTCACCGGCGCAGCGTAGAGGTTCGGCCGATCCTGCGGAAAGTACAGTGGCGGCCCTCATGCGGCTCAACGTCCTTCAGTTCGGATCCGGAACCCCGTGTGTGCTGCTGCTGCACGGGCTCAGCTCGGCAGGCCCAACATGGTGGCAGATCGGAACCATGCTCCAGGTAGCCGGGTACTCGTCGATCGCACCCGACCTTCGCGGACACGGGCAGAGCGGGCATCCGGCCGAGTACGGCCTCGATGGCTACGCCTCCGACGTCATCGAGACCTGCCCTGGACCGTGGCCGCTGGTCATCGGACACTCCCTCGGCGGTGCCGCGGCGGTCCGTGCCGCCTCGCTCGATCCGGAGTTCGCAGCGGCCTACCTCTTGATCGATCCGGCGATCGACTTCGACCCGGTGGCGGCCGAGACGGTGCGTACGGCGCTCGTCGCAGACGTCGCCGATCCGCCGAGCATCGAGCAACTCCTGATCGATCGCCCCCAATGGACCCCGGAGGACGCCGAACGCAAACGCGAAGCTCTCCTCTCCACTTCGGTCACGGTCATGAATCGAACCTTCGCCGACAATCGTCACTGGGCGCTCGGCGCCGAACTCTCCGGCATCCCCGTCCCGGTCCACCTCCTCGGTGCCGACGAAGAACCCCTCTACACCGCCGTCGCGTTCGCCCGACACCGGGAGAACGGCGAGAACCTCACCTTCGAACAAGTGACAGGTACGGGGCACTCGATCCATCGGGACGCTCCGGAGACGGTGGTAGCGAGGGCGTTGGAGCTGTTGGGCGATTGAGCTACCAGCAAGGAAGCTCGGCGGGCCTCACCGCAACGGTCCGAGCTCCCTCAGCCCCCCTGCGTCATCGCTGACGGTCCTCCGCGTCCCGCCTTCCTTCGGCCGAGGGGACAAGCCTCCGCCGACGAGTTCGGGCTGGCAGCCGGCAGCTAGGCACCCATCCGGTCCACCGCAAACACATATTCCGCCACGGGCACTCCCCCGATCAGGTGCTCATCGATGATGCGGTCCATTACGTCGATGGTTACCGAGTGGTACCAGACCCCGTCCGGGTAGGTCACGGCGATCGGGCCGCGCTCGCAGATCCGGAAGCAATCCACCTTGGAACGGAGGATCTCGCCTCCGTTCCCGCCGTTGTCGGGTGGAGGATCGTCGAGATCGACCCCGCGCCATGGCGCCGGGGCCGACGCCAGTTCCAGATCCTTGAGGCGTCGCTTCAGATGCCGCCAGACCTCGCGGCTCTCCTCCGCCGTCGAACAGCGCGGGACGGACTGGTCCGCGCAGAGGAAGACGTGGCGCTTCAGAGACCCGATACCGACGGATCGGGAAATGGCGTCGAGACGTTGCCGGGTGGTGTCGACCATGCCTGGAGTCTGCATCGCCGCCGCGTCCCCCGCAAGCGGCCGGGGCTACGATGCCTGGAATGGACTTCATCCGCCTCACGTCGTACAGCCACGGATCCGGCTGAGCATGCAAGCTCGGCGCTGACGAGCTGGCGCAGGTTCTGCGCCGTTTGCCCGGAACCGAGGTCACGCAACACCCGGACCTCCTCGTTGGGATCCCCGGGTCGGACGACGCCGCCGTCTATCGCCTCTCGGACGACCTCGCACTCGTCCAAACCGTTGATTTCTTCACCCCGATCGTCGACGACCCGGCGGAGTGGGGTCGCATCGCAGCCGCCAACGCGCTCTCCGACGTCTACGCCATGGGCGGGATGCCACTGACCGCACTTCAGCTCCTCTCGTGGCCGAGAGACGAATTGCCGTGGAGCGTTGCGGCCGACGTCATCGATGGTGCGGCCGAGGTGCTGACCGAGGCGCGATGCACGCTGGTCGGCGGTCACTCGATCGACGACCGAACCCCGAAGTTCGGGTTCGCCATTACCGGCACCGTTCATCCCGATCGCATGATCACCAACGATGCTGCCCGCCCCGGTGATGCCCTGGTCCTCACCAAGGCGCTCGGTACCGGCCTCGTCTCGACGGCGATCAAGAACGGTGTCGCCTCGACCAGAGCACAGGAAGCGGCGATCACCTCCATGCGAAGGCTGAACGCGTCGGCATCCCGCGCCGCCGTCGATGCCGGTGTGCGGGCCGGAACCGATGTCACCGGATTCGGCCTTCTCGGCCACCTCGTCGAGATGCTGCGGGCCAGCGTGGCATCGGCCGTGCTGACCGCCGCGGCGATCCCGGTCCTCGAGGGCGCTCTCGATTGTGCGGCCACCGGCAACGTGCCCGGGGGCACCAGACGCAACTTGCGATCGGTGGAGGGTGCCATCGACTTCGGTGACACCTCGTCGGATGTGCGCACGTTGCTGGCCGACGCACAGACCAGCGGTGGCCTTCTGCTGGCCGTCGCCGAATCGAATCTCCCGCCGCTCGTTGCGGCGATCACCGCCGGTGGAGATCTCGCCGCGGTTGTCGGTCGGATCGAACCGGCAACGCCCGACCTTCTGATCACTGTTCGATAGTCACTGCCGACGGGCCGTCTCCCGAATCCGTTTGCTACGCTGAAGGTCTCGTCGGTCGACTCGACCGACTGCGCATGCCCCCTCTCCCCCCGTGGGGGCATGCCCATTTCAGGGGTGAATTCGCCTCGAACCGTCGAGCGATAGGCTGCGTGCATCATGCGCCTCAGATTTCCGCGCCCGCGCAACGTCACCGAGACGCTCCTCGACCTCGCCCGTCGGCGCCCCGACGAGGCCGAGGCCTATCTCGACGCGCATCAGGACGAGTGGGAAGAACTCGCCGAATCCACACCGGAAAACGCTGCCGACATCCTGGAGGCGTTGGAGGAGGAGGGTGCTGCCGACCTTCTGAAGGATCTGGACCCGGACGATGCGGGCGACGTCCTCGATGAGATGCGTCCGGAGGCTGCAGCCGACGTCCTTGAGACCATTCGCCCCGCTCGTGCGGCCGAAATGATCTCGATGATGGACGCCGACCAGGCCGCTGACCTGATCGCCGCTCTCGAACCAGATGAACGCACCGCCGTTCTCGCGGCCCTCGACAAGGAGGCGGCGACCAGGATCCTCAATCTCCTCGCGTACGCCGCCGACACGGCCGGCGGCATGATGACCACCGACTTCGCCGCCCTCCCGGCTGGGCTCACGGCGGGTGAGTCGATCGAGGCCCTGCGGCGCCTTCACGACCAACTCGGATCGAATCTCGCCTACGTCTACGTCACCGACGACCGCAACATCCTTCGCGGAGTTGTGTCCTTCCGCGAACTCGTGTTCGCTCGACCGGGACACTCGCTCGAAGATGTGATGCTGGCCGATCCCGTGACGGTCAAGCCATCGACCGACCGTGAAGTCGTTGCAGAGTTGATACAGCGCTACCACCTGCTGGCGATCCCCGTCACAGACGACGACGGTGCCCTCGTGGGGATGGTCAAGATCTCCGAGGCTCTCGATGCGATTCAGGCAGAAGCCGGCGAAGACATGGCGGTCATGTTTGGTGCCGGCGAGGCCGAGAACGTCTTCACCCCGGTGGCGCAGTCGGTTCGCATGCGGCTCCCCTGGAACATCTTCAACCTCCTTGCGGGATTTGTGACGGTCTTCGTGATCTCGCTCTTCGCAGACACGCTCTCCGAGTTCGCGATCCTCGCGGCCTTCATGCCGCTCGTTGCCGGCTTGTCGGGCAACAGCGGTGCCCAGGCGATCGCGGTCACGATCAGATCCATCGCAGTCGGAGATCTGCCGCGCGGCCGCGAATGGCGTGCGGTCAGGCGCGAACTCGCAGTTGGCTTGACGCGCGGTGTGATCATCGCGTGTCTCGGATCGCTGCTTGCAGCGATGGCGGTCGGGGTGTTCCCGGGCGACTCCGGACACGTCACGGCCGGTCAGATGGCAGCGATCATCTTCGTCTCGATGATGATCGGTTTCGCTACGGCCGCCCTCGCCGGGTCTTCGATACCTCTCATCCTTCGCCGCTTCGGATTCGATCCAGCGATGGCATCAAACATCTTTCTCACCATGATCACCGACGGCGTCGGTTTCGGCGTGTTCTTGGCCACCGCAACGCTGCTGTTGTAGCAACCGGAGATCCGAGTAGCCGTTCCCCTGCTGCAGGACGGACAGACGCCGACGAGCGCCGGCCACGACGCTGTCACTCTGGGGGCCTTACTGCCGAGGATGAGGTCCAACCAGGACTGGCGCCCGGCAACCCTCTACGAACCCAGCACCACAGTGCCCGACTCCTCGAATGGCCCCAGGTACACGATGCGGAAGCCGTCTTCGAGCCTGGCCAGGTAGCTGGCTTCGAGGATGCGTTGCTGGGCTTCATCAGGTTCTTCGAGGAGCACGGCTTCTGCGGCTTCGGGCGAGTCGACGACATGGGCGATGAGGATCGGGGGGAACCGATCGCTCGCATCTGCGATCACCTCATAGAGGTCGAGATCGGAGAGGCTGGTGTACGAGGCCGGGTCGAGCAACAGCACAACGGTATCGCCCGTCTCGGGAACGACGATGCGCTCGACGATCCGGTACTCCGGGAACGGAAGAGGCTCCTGAGGAACCGTCGAAGTGGTGGCCACGGTCGTGGTCGTCGTGGTCGTTGGAACCGTGGTGGTGGTCGATGTCGTCGTCGGTGCCGTGGTGGTCGTTGTCTCACTCGAAGACGAACACGAAGCGATGACCATCGCCACTGCAATTATGAGGAGGGTCTTCGACGGCATCGCCACCGATTCTACCGGCTGGATCACCGGGTGTCGCCAGCGACCCACGCTTCGTAGTCGACGCCGTTCATCCATGGCACACCGTTGACCACACGGAACCGACGACACACCTCATCGAAGCCCTCCTGAGAGGGAGACTGTCCGAATGCGTGCTCCGCGAGTTCGAGGCCGGGTCGCCACGCCGGGATGCCGACGGCAAGGTCGACACGGGTCTCCCAGGAAGTCTCCGCCCGGTAGCGGTCGGCGTCCGGCGACGACCAGAACCGCTGAAGCTTGCCCGCCATGCCAACGGCCCGACGCAGCGAGCGGGCGCTCGCCTTGTCGATCGAACGGGCGTCGATCGCCACGTTCTCCAGCCATTCGGCGTATGCCTCATCGCCCCAGCGGTCCGGGTCCATGACCACATCTCGGTACAGGTCGTCGATCGCGAAGACAAGAGCAAGGCTCACGAGCCGACCTCCTCCGCCACCATTGCCCGAAACCCCTCCTGGAGAGCTGCAGTTCCCGGGCCGGGTTGGAAGAGCCGATCGTCGATATGCGAGATGCCTTTGATCTCGCGCACCGTCGACATCGCCATCACTTCGTCTGCGGCGTTGACCATGCCGATGTCGTAGACCCCCTCGCGCACTTCGATGCCGACCCGCTCCGCGACCTCGATGGCGGTGCACCGCGTGATCGATTCGAGGATCCCGAGGTCGAGTCCCGGTGTGAACAGGACCCCATTGCTGATCCAGCCGACCGAGAACGTGGGGCCCTCGAGCACGTGTCCACCGCGACCGAGGAGGAGCGCATCGTCGAATCCGTCCTGCCGGGCGGCGACGGTCGCCGCGAGGTTGAAGCCATAGGAGAGCGCCTTCGCCCCGGTGAGCTCGAACCAGTCGCCGTCACTGTGCCACGGAGCGATCCGCGACTGAAGGCGCATAGTCACGGGTCCGGGATGGACCGACTCGGCGAACACGACGATCTTCGAATCGGTGCCCGGCCGGTACGGGTCGACGCCGCCAGAGATGAAGACGCGCACCACAGAGTCGCCGGCCTCGGCGGCGATGGAACGGCACCATTCGGCGATGGTGTCGCGGTTGGGCACCGGCAACCGCAGCTTGGTGGCGCTCATCTCGAGGCGCGTGAGGTGCTGGTCCAGGCGGAACACCGTTCCGTCGTAGGCACGCATCGCCTCGAAGCAGCCGTAGCCGCGCTGGAAGCCGATGTCGAAGACCGAGATCGCGGCGTGCTCGGCGTCTGACGGCACGCCGTCGATGAGGACAGATCCAAGAACAGCCATACGTCAAGAGTAGAGGCTCGTCGTGCTTCATCGTCCAGCTGCGGTGGTCGATGTCGCGTCGAACCTCCTCGCGAGGTCGCTACGACTCCGTTCGGTGGACCGTCATCCAGTCGACCGCGAAGTCGACAAGCGGCCTCACGCCAACGAGGCGGGCCTCTCCGCTGCCGACCTGCTGTCGTCGTTCGGCGCCGGTCGCAGCGAAGTCGTTCCCGATCTCCACGAAGTCGTCGCTGACCCCTTCGAGATCCTCGAACATGACCCAGCGTCGCTCGCCGCCGACGGTCACCGGCGCCCCCTGATTCGTCCACTCCTTGCCCGGATAGTCCGCGCGGTACTCGGCGAGGTGGAGCATCGTGTTGTTCGCGTGGTCGACGCCGAGGAGCAGGATTTGGGCGTCGAGGTCGTACAGGCGGCCGAGCGGCGAACCCTCGCCGAGTGGGTGCTCCAGAGAGTGGTTGTCAACCACGAACGCGGCGTGGGGGCCGCGCGCCGCGAATGAGACTTGAGGATGGCTGCTTCTCAGGACTCCCGGGTAGGTACGGAATCCCTCGGCGACGGCCCCCATGAGCCGCGACGGCGTCACGACCGGGTCATAGGCCGGCGTCTCGTCCCGGATCGTCTGCCACCACGATTCGGGGACCGGCGGGTGCTGCCACACCGACGGTTCGGACAGGCCGCTCGAGTGGGCGGGCATGACCAGCGTGCCCTCCTCCCCCACCGCCTCGATCAGCGCTTCGATCACCGCCTGGGATCCTCCTGCGACCCACCCGATCGCGGACAGCGAGGAATGCACGATCAGGGTCATGCCCTCAGTCACGCCGAGCGAGCGCAGTTGGCCGACCAGGCTGCGTCGCGTCGTTGGGTGTTCTGCTGCGTTCACGGCTCGGGCTTCGCCGAGGACCATCGTCTCGATATCCGGGGTCGCCGAACCCGAATCTCTCGAATCGGTCACGCTTCCTCCTGTCGGCTGTCTGGTTGGTGCCCCATCGCGGCGGTCGTTCGGTCGGTTGCCGGCCGCTATTGGCTGAGGTACCGATTCGTGATCGGTAGCCGCCGGTCTCGGCCGAATCCCTTGCGGGTGATCTTGACACCCGGTGGCGCCTGCCGGCGCTTGTACTCGTTGCGGTCGACCATACGCCCGATCCGGGCCACGAGTTCCCGGTCGTATCCTTCGGACGCGATCTCGTTCACGGTCCGATCCCGCTCGATGTACTCGCCGAGTACCGAGTCGAGGACGTCGTACGGCGGCAGCGAGTCGGTGTCGAATTGATCCGGCCGGAGTTCGGCAGACGGGGCCTTGTCGATGATCTCCTGGGGAATCACCACACCGTGCCGATTCCTCCAGCGGGCGAGGCGATAGACGACCGTCTTGTACACATCCTTCAGTACGGCGTAGCCGCCGGCCATGTCGCCGTAGAGCGTGGCATAGCCGACCGCCATCTCGGACTTGTTGCCGGTGGCGACAACCATGCCGCCGAACTTGTTCGACACACCCATCAGGATCGTCCCCCGGATCCGAGCCTGCAGATTCTCTTCGGCCACGCCGGACGGCGTGCCGCGGAAGAGCGGGTCGAGGGTCTCGAGGAACGATTCGAAGGTGTTCTCGATCGGAACCACCGAGAACCGGCATCCGAGGTTCTCGGCGAGCGCCCTGGAGTCGGCGACCGACCCCCTCGACGAGTAGCGCGACGGCATCGTGATCGTGTGGACGGCGCCGGGCCCGAGGGCGTCGACCGCAACCGTGGCTGCCAGCGCAGAGTCGATTCCGCCGGATGATCCAATCACGACCTCCTTGAAGCCGTTCTTGGTGACGTAGTCGCGGAGGCCGGTCACCAATGCCTCATAGACAGCGGCGTCGTCCGAGAGGCGGTCAATCGAACCCGGCGTAGGGAGCGGCATCCGATCGGGGGTCGGTTCCACCGCAGGAACGGCGTGTGCACTTCGCTCACGGTCGGACGGGACCGGCAGGTCGAGGACGAAGAGTTCTTCGTTGAACTGCGGCGCCCGGTAGACGAGGGAGCCCTCGGCATCGAACACCATCGAGTCCCCGTCGAAGACGAGTTCGTCCTGGCCTCCGACGCAGTTCACGTAGACGATCGCCGCGGAGCTGCGTTTGGCCTCGGCCGACAGCAGTGCCACTCGCTCGGCACCCTTCCCGGCATGGAACGGAGACCCATTCAGGTTGAGGAGCAGGGTCGCCCCCGCCGCAGCCTGCCGGGCCGGTGGTCCGTCCGGCGACCAGATGTCCTCGCAGATCGAGACCCCCGCGGCAACCCCGCCGATCTCCCACAGACGCGTCGGTTCCCGGCTCTCGGCGAAGTAGCGGGCCTCGTCGAACACGCCGTAGTTCGGCAGGAGTTCCTTGTGATACACGCCGACAATCCGCCCACCGGCGAGCACGGCAGCGGCATTTGCGACGCGGCGCTCCATCGAATCGTCATCGATCACGCCGCTGTCCAGTGGATCGACAAACCCCACAACCACCGCACACCGGCCGGAGGCCTCCGCCACGCGCTCCAGCACACCGAGGTTCTCCTCGACGAAGCCCTCGCGCAGAACCAGGTCCTCCGGCGGATAGCCGGAGATCGCGAGCTCCGGCAGAACCAAGACATCGGCGCCGGCGGTCTCGGCCCACCGCATCGCCTCGAGGATCCGCTCCTCGTTTCCGGAGAGGTCGCCGACGGTGAGATCGATCTGTGCTCCGGCGACCCTGATCGTCTTCATAGCCCGGCAACCGTCTCTTCGATGAGGAAGTCGACGACGCCGATCAGCGCCTCACGTCCACTTGCACCCGAAGCGAGAGCGCCCTCGTAGACGAGGCGCTGGCGATCGGCGCTCGTTCCACGCCGCAGGATCTCCCGCACGTGCGCAATCTCCTCGACACAGTCGAGGCGGCGAGCGTCCTCGGCAGTGAGCTCGATCATTTCCTCGACGAGTTCCGGGATCGGGACGAGCTTCCCGATCCCGAAGTCGATCAACGATTCGGAGATTCCGTATCGCTGGGCTCGCCAGATGTTCTCCTTGAGGAGCATCCGCGAATAGACCCTCCAGCGCTGATTGTCCTGCCGGAGCCTCCAGAGCATCGACAAGAGAGATACGTAGAAGGCGGCGAGCGTGATGCCGTCATCGAGGCGGGTCGCGATGTCGGTGGCGCGCATCTCGAGCGTCGGATACCGGCCGGAAGGTCGGATGTCCCACCAGAGCTTCGTCGTGTCCTCGATGACGCCGGAGGTCACGAGGATCTGGGCGTGGCGCTGGTAGTGGCTCCAATCAAGGAACTCATCCGGCATCCCCGTGCGTGGCAGAGTCCGGAACACGGCCGTGCGATACGAGTTGAGGCCGGTGTCATCTCCATGCCAGAACGGCGAGGACGTTGAGAGGGCGAGCAGGTGGGGAAGGAAGTAGAGCACCTGGTTCATCAGGTCGATGCGGACGTCCTCGTCCTCGATCCCTACGTGTACATGCATTCCGCAGATCAGCAGGCGCCGGACAACACCCTGGAGGGCTTCGGCGAGCATGTTGTACTGCGCCTTGTCCGTGTGAAGTTGCGCCCCCCAGGCCGCGAACGGGTGGGTCGAGGCCGAGATGATCGCCATACCGTATTCCGAAACGACGTTCGCCACATCGGTGCGTAGTTGGGCGAGGTGGGCCCCGGCCTCCTTGACCGTGCCGCTCACGGGGGTCCCGACTTCGATCTGGGAGCGGATGAACTCCGGACTCACCATCCCCTCAGTGATCTCTTCGCACGCGGCGAGCAGACCGTCCGGCATGTCGGGGACAAGATCGCGCGTCTCCCGATCGACGATGAAGTACTCCTCCTCGATCCCAATGGTGAAGCTGGGCTGTTTCGGCATGGGTCCTCCTCGGCCCGTAGCGTAGGGAGGGTCGAGGGCGCTTGAAACCCTAGAATCTCCTCCATGCCCAGCCTCGCCGAACGTATCGTCGCGCACGCACGAGACATCGCCCCGGAAGCCATCCGGATGCGCCGCGATCTCCACCGCCACCCCGAGGTTTCCTGGACCGAACGTCGGACCACCTATCGCATCGCCGAAGCGCTCACCGGGTATGGCCTCAAGCCCATTGTGCGGCACGATCTCGTCGGCTTGACCGTCGAAGTCGGCGGTGGGTCTCCCATCGTTGGTTTTCGCGCCGACATCGATGCCCTCCCCATCCACGAAGACACGGGTGCGCCGTACCGGTCACAGATCGACGGGGTCATGCATGCGTGCGGGCACGACGCGCACGCGGCAATCGCCGTCGGTATCGCACGAACCCTCTCGTTGCTCGGCGACCTCCCGGGAACAGCGAGGTTCATCTTCCAACCGGCGGAGGAAGAGCTCCCGTCCGGTGCCGCCAAGCTCGTTGAGGAGGGCGCCCACGACGACCTGCAGGCGTTGATCGCGTTCCATGTCGATCCGACGATCCCACCGGGAGCAGTCGGGCTCAAGACCGGTGCGATCACGAGCGCCGCCGACAAGATCAGCATTCGGTTGACGGGTCCGGGAGGGCACACCTCGAGGCCGCACCGCACCGTGGACCTCGTCCATGTGGCTGCACGCATCGTCGTCGATCTCCCTGCACTGGTTCGGTCGGAACTCGACCCGCAACAGCATCTCGCGATCGTGTTCGGTCGCATCTCCGGCGGGGACACCGCAAACGCTATCCCAACAGAGGTCGAGGTCTCCGGCACCGCGAGAGTCCAGGACGGCAGCGTCTGGAACAGACTGGCGGAGATCATTGACCGCCAGGCGGCGGCGATCGCGGCCTCGTTCGGCGCGGGTATCGAGATCACGCACCGCAAGGGGGCACCGCCGGTCGAGAACGATCCGGCCGTAATCGAGACGATCGAGTCGGCGGCCGCATCGGTCCTTGGACCCGAAGGCGTCCGGCCGACGCCCCAATCGATGGGTTCGGAGGACTTCTCATGGTTCCTCCAGGACGTTCCCGGCGCGCTTGTTCGGCTCGGCGTCGGGAAGAACCAGCACCCGGTCGATCTCCACTCACCGACCTTCGACATCGATGAGGCCGCGATCGAGCACGGCATCGCGGTCGGTGCAATCAGTCTTCTTCGTCTGATGGAACAACGGCGCTGAAGCCCTGGGCCTCGAGCGAACTCCGGAGCGCTGCCTCGTGGCCGGATCGAACCGACAGCGTCAGGATTCCGCCGCCGCCGTACGGGGCGTGGCGCAACTGCAGATCACGCAGATCCACCCCGCTGTCTGAGAGCGCACGCCCGACCGCGGCCATCTCGCCCGGGCGGTCCTCGAGGGAGACCCGGACCACACCGAGACCGTGGCCGAGGGCAGTCCGCAGATGACGGGCGCCCACGAGGGTCTCGGCCAGCTGCTCCTCGGATGCCATGACGGTTGCGAGGCGTGCTCGCAGCCACTCGATGGCGTCCGCCACCTCGTGCCGGTTGGTCGTGAGGATGTCCATCCACACGACGGGATCCGACGACGCAACACGCGTCAGGTCGCGGAAGCTGCCCGCTGCAAGATCCATCGCGCCGGGGACCTCGCTCGCGCCTTCGAGCAGGGCGGCAGCGAGGATCTGGGGCATATGGCTGATCCGAGCAACCGCGGCATCGTGCTCCTCAGCCCCCATTCGAACTGGCTGCGCCCCAAGCTGCGCTACAACCTGTTCGACGAACTGCACATCCTTCTCGTTCGCCCCGTTTGCGACCACGACCCATGTCGCCCCGCGGAACAACGCAGCACGAGCCGCGTCCGGTCCGGTGACCTCGCGACCCGCCATCGGGTGGGTCCCAACGAACCGGGCCGGCCGAGCAGCTTCAACGATCGGACCCTTGACCGAGGCAACGTCGATCACGAGGGCCTCGGTCTCGAGTTCCGATATGACCGCGAGAACCGAGGACGGCGGTGCGGCGAGTACCAGGAGGTCATCGGGCCCGAGACCGGCAGCTTCGATGCCTTCGACCGGATCGACGGCGCCGACCTTCACGGCTCCCTCGAGCGCCTTCGGATCTGCGTCCCATCCGAGCGTCTCCCATCCGAGGCTGCGGAGCCCGAGAGCGATCGACGTTCCTATCAGACCCGTTCCGGAGATGAGTGCCCGAGCCACGGAGCTAGACCTGCAGGTGCATCGCTGCGGCGAGCGCCCGAACCTGGTCCATGAGATCCGCGAATTCCCCGGGGAGGATGGCCTGTGGCCCATCGACTTGCGCCGTCTCCGGCGACGGATGGACATCGACCATGAACCCGTCGGCGCCCGCGGCGACCGCTACCCGGGTCAGCGGAGCGACCAGCTCCCGCTTGCCGCCGGAGTGTGACGGGTCGACGATGATCGGGAGATGCGAAAGGCCCTTGACGACCGGGACCGCCGCGATGTCGAGTGTGTTGCGCGTCGCCGTCTCGAAGGTCCGGATGCCGCGCTCGCAGAGCACCACGTTGTGGTTGCCCTCTTTGTAGATGTACTCGGCGGCGTTCAGCCACTCTTCAATCGTCGCGGTGAAGCCCCGCTTCAGCATCACCGGCTTGGGCTGGCGCCCCAGTTCGGAGAGCAACGAGAAGTTGGCCATGTTTCGGGTCCCGACCCGGATCAGGTCGGCGTACGACGAGACCAGGTCCACGTCACGGGGGTCGAGCACCTCGACGACGAACGGCAGGCCGAATTCTTCGCGAGCCTCGGCGAGCAGCACCAGACCGGCCTCCCCGAGCCCCTGGAAGGCGTAGGGCGACGTCCTCGGCTTGAACGCGTCTCCGCGGAGGATCGTCGCTCCGGCCTTCTTGACGGCTTCCGCCGCGGCAAACAGCTGATCCTTCGTTTCGACGGCACACGGCCCCGCGATCGGAGCGAAGTGCCCGCCTCCGATCTTGGCCCCGCCGACATCGACGATCGAGTCCTCGGCCTGGAAGTCCCGGCTGACGAACTTGAACGGCTTCAGAACCGGAACAGCTCGCTCAACGCCGGAGAACGCCTCCCACGGCAGTTGCTGCACCAGCGTGCGGTCCCCGACGATCCCGATCACCGTGCGACGGCTGCCCTCGGAAACATGGGCTTCGGCTCCGACCTCGGCAAGGCGCGCCAAGACGTGATCGACGTCCGCTCGAGTGGCATCCGAACGCATCACGATGATCAAGCTTCCGTCTCCCGACATAGTTCCGTTTCGTGTAGAGCCCGTAGCGTAGGAGTGATACGGCCACGACAGTTCGTCGGCCTTCCTCGGTTGCTCCGCCACCCGGCCACCCAGCCCCCCCTCGACCGACGAACGGCAACCGGCAACTCTCCTCCACGGCTCGCCGGAGTCAATCGGCCTTCTCTACTCTCTATCGGATGCGGCGCATCCTTGTCACGGGTGCGGCCACCCGGACGGGTGGCCGGCTCGTTCAGGCTCTCGAACAAGCTCCGGACACCGAGGTGTTCGCCGTCGACGACCTGAACCCGGTTGAGCGTTTCACATCCCACTTCGAGCGGCTCGACATCGACCACCTGTCGTTCGCCCGATACCTGCTCGACATCGAACCGCATACGGTGGTCCATCTCCAGACCGTCGACCGGTCGGCGATCCATGGAGCGACCCGCGCCCACGAGGAGACAACGGTTGGGGCGCAGGCCCTGTTTGGCGCCATCGGGCGTTGCGCCACGGTGCGCCACGTCGTGGTCAGGTCCGATGGGGCGGTGTACGGCGCAGGGCCGCGATCCCCGTCGGTGGTCACGGTGCACTCGAAGCTCGAACGATCCGGGGGCCGCTACCAGCGTGATCTCGAACAGATGGAGTCGTTCGTACGCGACACCGCGGACCGCCACAACCATGTGGACTACACGATCCTCCGACTCGCTCCGGTCTTCGGGCCCACGATCCGTAATCCGATCAGCGACTACCTCACCCTCCCCGGGGTACCGACCTTGCTCGGCTTCGATCCGCGCCTTCAGCTCCTCTCAGAACGCGACGCACTCAACGTATTCCTCCACGCGGTCGACAACCCGAGCCCCGGGACGTTCAACATCGCCGGGCCGGGTCAGCTCTACCTCTCTCGGATCCTCCGCCTCGGGCGACGGATTCCGCAGCCCCTCCCGAAGCGTGCCTTCCATGCGGCACTCCGGGGCCTCGCAAGCAGCGGAGTCGCGCTTCCAAAGCACACCATCGCCCTCCTGAGGCACGGGCGCGTGATGGACACGTCCGGGATGGGGGACGTCCTCGGCTTCCACCCGGAACACACGTGCCGCCAAATCGTGATGGTGGCATACGGACGGGTTCCTCAAGGAGCCGGTCCGTGACCCGCGAGACGCTCGACGCAATGACCAAGGCCGAATTGCTCGACCTGGCGCGAGCCGTGGAACTGGCTGGTCGTTCGAAGATGAACAAGGCGCAACTCGTCGAAGCGCTCGCCGCCCGTGAACCCGACGACGTCCACGCTCCCGATGACGACGGCGCCACACTCTTCCCGATTCCCGGAGTCAGCCAGGAGGACCGGGCCGAGGCTCGTGTGCGTCGCTCCGGCCTGTACGAGCGACTGGCCGGCCTCGTCGATCAGAAGCGCCGGTGCAGTTGGCGAAGCACCGAGGGGCACGGCTGCGGACTCCCGATCGTGCGGGGCACCGATGCGTGCACCCTGCACGGCGGTCCGGACCACTACGACCTCGCCGTTCCAGCGACCGGACGCCTCGGCTTCGACACATGGCCGACCCTGTTCCGCCACCTCCACCTCGCCACGTATGACATCGATCCGATCGGACTCGACCCCGTCATCTACGAGATGGCGTGGCACGTCATGAACGGCCTCTACTACGACTACTTCCGCGTCGACGTCGAGGGGATCGAGAACGTCCCGATGGACGGTCCCGCAATGCTGGTCGCCAACCATGGCGGCGCCGCGCTCCCCTACGACGCTGCCATGCTGACGCTCGCCGTCCTCAACTCGGCCCCTCGTCCCCGTCGGGTCCGAGTGAGCGCGACCGAGATCTTCAACATGCTCCCGTGGGTCTCCCACATGTATCGCAAAGTGGGTGCCGTCTACGCAAGCCGGGATGATGCCAGGTACCTGCTCGATCACGGAGGCCTCCTCGGCGTGTTCCCCGAAGGTTCCTCGGGATTCATGAAGCCGGTCTGGGAGGCCTACCACGTCCAGCGATTCGGCCGGGGTGGCTTCGTGCACCTCGCCGAGACCACGGGGGTGCCCATCGTGCCGGTCGCGATCCTCGGAGCAGAGGAGGTCCATCCGGCGGTTGCAGTCTCGAAACGCCTCGCCCAACTGGTGCGTCTGGTGTTCCCCCAGCAACGGATAGAGGAAATCGCGATATTCCTCAACCCGATCCCACTCCCTGTCCGGTGGCACATCAGGTTCCTACCTCCGGTCATGCCCGAGAATCCGGGGACCGATCCCGATCCGCTGCGCGTGCTCGAGCGGTCGGAAGAGATCCGCCGGTCGATCCAGAGCGCGCTCGACGCCCAACTGGCCGCACGGGGCACCGCGTTCTCGTAGCCATCGGCCTCCCGACATGTGCTAGCAATAGTTAGCACTCTGCGATATGCTGCAATCATTGTGAAGAGCCCGACGGTCCCCGATGTAGGGGCATTCATCAAAGAGCAGCGGACGCGATCCGCGATGTCCGTTCGAAAGCTCGCCGACCAGGCAGGGATCTCAAATCCCTACCTCTCCCAGATCGAACGGGGCCTCCGCAAGCCATCTGCGGAGATACTCATGTCGATCGCACGAGCGCTCGACCTCCGCACCGAATCGCTCTATGAACGCGCCGGCCTGCTCGACGATGTCGAGCACTCGGGCGTCGAGGAGGCGATCGCCGCGGATGCGACGCTCACAAAGACCCAGAAACAGGCGCTGGTGGAGATCTATCGGAGCTTCGCCCGCAGCAAACAGGAGGAGGCATCATGACCTCAGTCATCGACACCCAGAAGGAGAACGTCAAGAGGGCGTTCTATGCAGCCGTCGGGACACCGATGGTGACCGGTCGCAAGTTCAGGGAATTCGGAACGAGTCTGTTCGCGGAGACCTCGCTCGACGACCTCGAGAACGCCGGCCGCGAGCTGACCGGAGCAATCCGCGAATCTCGCGTCGTCGAGCAGATCCAGGAGAGCGTCGAGCTCATCCAGGAAGCGAAGGTCATTGAACAGATCCAGGTCAGGGTCGACCGCGACCAGTTCCAGGATCGGGTCGAGGTTCTGCGCGAGCAACTCGAGACGGCACTGCACAATTGGCGCGAGCAATTCACCCCGGGCGTGGCAGGGCCGAAGCCGGTGAAGGTCGAGGTCGAGGCGGAAGAGCCGGCGCCCAAGAAGACGACGGCCCAGAAGAAGGCGCCCGTCAAGAAGAAGGCGGCGAGCAAGACCACTCCCAAGTCGACGACGGCGTCCGTCAAGAAGACGGCACCCAAGAAGACCGTCATCGAGGAGTAGCCCTCCGATTCTCAAACCGAAGCTTCCCGAGCTGAAGCTTCCGAAGACGAAGCCCCGGCCGATCGGTCGGGGCTTCGATGCGTTCGGCCGGGGAACCTGGTGGTCTGTCGCAGAAATGGCTGCCGTGTCTGTCCGGCCCTCGACACCACGTCAGCGACCGACCACTAGTGGGTGACGAGCGGCTCGATATCCTTCGCCTCGTCAATCCACCCAGCGACCATTCCTCCAGTGGGAAGACGACGGACGAGCCGCTTCCTGAGGTTGAGTTCGGTCATCGCCTCGAGGAGGCGCTCCGGGTTCCGGCGACGAAGTTCGCGAATGGTGTCGACACTCGCGACCTCGAGGAGATCGGCATACTCGGAGCCAACACCGGTGATCCTGAGCAGGTCGGCGCGGTTCGCCCACGAGAGGATGTCGCCCTCGGGCAGCCCGGTCTCCCTGGCCAGCCGCCGTCGACCGGTACGTGTGGCCGCCACCTTGAGCAGTGAGTCGGTGGTGCGCACACCGGCCTTGCGCAACCTGGTCTCGTTGCGGTGACCCATGGACTGAATTGCCGAAATCGATGCCACTCCGCTCCCACTTTCTCAGACACACTGAGGACGATGCGGCCGCAATGCTAACGGACGCGGCCGGCGGCGGGCCAGCCGCCCCTTCTCTATCGACCAGGCAAGTCGCCGGGTACCCGGATCCGTGAGCCGGCCAGGTGCTCGAACCACACCTCTTCGACACGATCGGGATGGCTCTCGAGGAGGTCGAGGATATCGACGTCGCCCTCGGAACCGAGGAGGCGCTCCCAAATGCCGCGACCGAGCACGACCGGGAAGTCCCGCCGGTAGCGGTACTTCGGAACCGACGCGGCCGCTCCATTGGCCGCCTCGATCAACTGCTCGACGTCGTCGGCTGTGATTCCCGGTTGATCAGCCGGAACAATCACGACCAGATCGGTAGCGGGTCCCCGCATCACGACATCGAGGCCGACGCGAAGCGAGGCGGCCGAACCCTCGTTCCATTCCAGGTCGATCACCACGGTCGCGTCGGTTGGTGCCATGGCGGCGACGATGTCTTCCGCATCGGGACCCAACACGACGATCGCATCGTCGACCGGCCAGCTGGCGACATCGGCGAGCACTCGATCGATGAGCGCGGTTCCGCCGAAGTCACTCAGAAACTTCGAGCCGGTGAATCCGGTTCCGGGTTCGTTCGCGAGAACCACAGCAACGGTCCTTGGCACAGGTCCTCCTTCAAGGGATCGGTAACGCTACCGCAGTGTCGGCCACGACGAACCAACGGAAGGGGCAGATCCCTTCGGGCTCGTCTCGGTGCTTCGGCGACCGCGCGTACGGTCGTCCGGTTCTGCACCGTCGCCCTTCGCTCTAGACGTCGACGGCGGCTTCGGTCTGCTCCCGCTGCGCGTTGATCCAGTCCTCGAAGTCCTTCCGCGCCACACGCCACTCGCGGCCAAACTTCACTGCAGGGAGCCCACCGGAGCGCAACTGGCTCGTCACCACAAACGGGGAGACATCCATGTATTCACAGATATCTGCGACCGAGAGCCATTCCTTGTTGATGTCAACGGTGATGCGGTTCATTCTCCCGTTCTACCCCACGCGCAGCCGTCCGTCTAGGAGTGCGTCGGCGAGGGCAGGCGACCCGCTCCCTCCCGGGTCTGTGGACAACCTCTTGCGAGCCGCCGAAACGCGCCGTAAGGTTCGTTCCTGACTGCGGCCAACCCGGTCGCTCTGCATGGTTTGCAGGGGCAGCAACGGACGGAGCATTCCGGGGAGAATGATGCATGAAGATCGAGGCCACAACCGTTGAAGCGCACCGATTCGGGACCGTACGCCGCAAAGGCTACGACCCGGTCGAGGTCGATCGCGTCATGGATCGCCTGGTCGCCACATTGCGGTCGTATGAACGCGACACCGAACTCCTCGAAGTCAGGGTTCAGGAAGCCGATGAGTCGGTAGACGCCATCCGACGGACTTTCGTTGCAGCTCAACAGACCAAGCAAGAAATGATCAGCGAGGGCGCCACCACGGCCGATCAGATCGTGGCCGACGCCCAGCGTGATGCGGCCAGGCGCCTCGAGGCCGCCCGCGCCAAGATCGACACCATGCACTTCGAGCGCGATCAGGTCGTGATCGAAGCCCACGGAGAGTGGGAGCGACTGGTGTCCGAGGCCGACGAAGTGTCGTTCCACATGTTGCTCGACGCCGAGACCGCACGCGCCTCCGCAATTGGCGACCGCGAGCGGGTGCTCCAACTGAGCGAATTCGCCGCCGATGCCAAACTAGGCGAGGCATCAGAGGCGGCGGATCGGTTGATCCTCGAAGCCGAGGCCGCTCGCACGTCGGCGCTCAGCGAACGGCAACAGGTTCTGGATGAGGCCGCACAGGCTGCGGAAGCCCGGATCGCCGCGGCCACCGAAGAGGCCGACCGAATCGCAAATGAGATCGTCGGCGAGGCGAGCCGTCAGGAACTGCGCATCTCTGCCCGCCTCGATCATCTGCGAGCAGCGGTTACCGAGGTCGAAACCAAGATCCATGATCTGGCGGCGATCGCCATGCCGTACACCGCGGAGATCGCGGACATCATCGATCTGACCGAGGTCGAAGAGGACCAACCGCTGGCGGGTTCGGGGCGGAGCTAGAGGGGCCCGCTGTCGACTGCGGGTCGTCCGCCCCAGGGCGGCCCGCGCGCAGCGCACCGGGGCAGAACTTCTCGAGTGGCCTCATTCGATCGGTCGGGCCATACTGGTCCCATGACTGATCAGTACTACCAGGAAGACAGCCAGGCGACCACCGTTCTCGTCCTCGGGATCCTGTCGCTCGTGCTGTGCCAAATCCTCGGCCCGATCGCGTGGGTCATGGGGAACAAGGAACTCGCCGGGATCGATGCCGGCTCGCGGCCGCCGCAGAACCGCGGCACCGCCCAAGCGGGGAGGATTCTCGGGATCATCTCCACGGTCCTGATGATCATCGGGATTGCGCTCTTGTTCGCCTTCCTCGTCATCGGCTTGTTCGCCAGCGTCGCGTGACCACTGCGCTCGCCGCGAGGTCCCGTATGGGACGGGGGTCGCTGTTTGCGATCCCTTTTGTCGCGGCAATCGCGCTGGCAACGATCAGCCCATCGGACTCGAGTCCCACGATCTGTGTCTTCGCCAACTGCACCGGTGTGGCCTGCCCCGGCTGTGGGATGACCAGGGCAGCCGGCCACCTCGTCAGGGGCAACGTCATCGAGGCGCTGCGCTATCACCCGCTGATCCTCCTCGTGGTGGCCGAACTGCTCGCGGCCTGGACGATCTGGGTGGCGCATCGGGCAGGTTGGATCAAATGGCGGAATCGTCGGTGGGTCGACGTGGTCATCGGTGGCACCGCGGCGTTGCTCGTGGTCGTCTGGATTGTCCGTTTGGTGGCGGGGACGACGCCGCCGGTCTGACTCCTCGTCAGAACGCAGCGTCGAGGTTGACGAGCACGGTGGGTGAACCCTCCGACTCGTGTTCGGAGACGATCAAGCCTTCGATGTAGAGGTCGGCGACGAGACGGGCCGCCGATAGTTCGAAGAGGCTGAGGTGTTCGGCGACCTGCTGCACCGTTGCGCCGCTGCCGATCGCCGCAAGGATCGGCCAGGCCGCCGCCGGGATCACGGCCCTGGTGACGCCCGGGTCAAGATGCGGACGCATGACGAAGCGGACCGAAGCATCCGGAAGGATGCGGGCGATCTCGGCCCACTCTTTGCGTCGGCCGTCCGCAGATTCCAGGACTGCGTCGGCTTCGAACCGCTCGATCTTGCTAGCGCCATACGCACGAGTTGTCACCCCCTCGACGAACCAGAAGCGTCCGGAGACACTATGTCCGAGGCGTACGAGAACCTCCCCGATCTGCTGGAGGATCAGGGATCTGGCCGGGTCGGGCCACTTCCCACCAGGATTGCGCCCCCGGCGATCACGCTCCGGGCGGCTTCCAAGGCGGGCCAGCGCGGCTACCGACCCGTCCCCCTCGCGGGTGGTTGCGTACGTAACCCGCCCCTCGACGAAGAATACGCGGCCGGTCAGTCCACCGGTCTCGACGCGCAGCACGCCCGTCTGGCGCCGCCGCGCAAGCAGCAACACGACGTCCCGCAGCGGAAACGCGGCAAGGTCACCCTGGAGGAGGTCCATACGTGGGTATCGGCGCGCTGCTTCCTTCCCCTTAGGGGAAGGAAGGCGAGAGCCCGCCCCCGGCTCCCCTTTCGGGGGCCAACGACGGGCTCTTTCTCGCAGTTCGGAGCTCGCAGTCCCTCTCTGCTCCTACCTCGGATTCACGATCGCGGCCTGCGCTGCCGCGAGGCGGGCGATCGGTACACGGAACGGTGAGCAGCTCACGTACTTCAGACCAAGGTCGTGGCACAGAGCGATCGAACGCGGCTCGCCGCCGTGCTCGCCGCAGATGCCGGCCTCGAGGTCCGGGCGAACCGACTTCGCCTTCTCGAGTGCGATCGCCATGAGCTGTCCGACACCATCGGGGTCGATCGTGAAGAACGGGTTATCAGCAAGGATGCCCTGAGTCAGGTACTCCATCAGGAAGCCCTTCTCGGCGTCATCCCGGCTGATGCCGTACGTCATCTGCGTGAGGTCGTTCGTCCCAAACGAGATGAACTCGGCATACTCGGCGATCTGGTCGGCCGTCAGGGCCGCACGCGGGATCTCGATCATCGTGCCGAACTTGTAGTCGACCTCGACGCCCTGCTCGGCCATCACGTCCTTGGCTTCCTGCTCGAGAACGCTGCGCTGACGCGCAAGTTCGTTCACGTGGCTGGTCAGCGGGATCATGATCTCCGGATGCACATCGACGCCTTCGCCTGCCACCAGGCAGGCAGCCTCGATGATCGCCCGCACCTGCATCCGCGTCAGTTCCGGACGCAGAATGCCGAGACGAACACCGCGCAAACCCAGCATCGGGTTCTCTTCGCGCAGCGCCTCGACACGGTCGAGCATCGCAGCCTTCTCAGCGATCTCCGCCTCGATATCCGCAGTGTCGCCGCCGGCGCTCAACTCGATCCTGAGATCGGCGATCTCGTTGGTGAGCTCGCCCCAGCCCGGGAGGAACTCATGCAACGGCGGATCGATGAGACGGATGACGACCGGATAGCCGTCCATGGCCCGGAAGAGCCCTGCGAAGTCTTCGCGCTGCATCGGAAGCAGGGAGAACGTCACTTCCTCACGCTCTGCGAGGTCATCAGAGAGGATCATCTTCTGGACGATCGGGAGCCGCTCGGGTTCGAAGAACATGTGCTCGGTCCGGCAGAGGCCAATACCGCGGGCACCGTAGGCACGGGCACGCTCCGCATCGATCGGATAGTCGGCGTTCGCCCACACGTCGAGGTCGCGTCGCTCGTCTGCCCACTCGAGGATCTTGGTCAGCCACGGATCGTCGATGTCGGGAACGTCGGTCTCGACCTGGCCGAGGAACACCTCGCCGGTCGTACCGTCAACCGAGAGCCAATCGCCCTCGTTCACCACGACGTCGTCAACGCTCATCGTCCGGGCCGTGAGATCGATGGTCAGAGCGGAAGCGCCAACAACGGCAGGCTTGCCGAACTGGCGGGCGACGAGAGCCGCGTGGCTCGTCCGGCCACCCCTGGTGGTGACGATCCCCTCGGCGGCGAGCATGCCGTGCACGTCATCCGGCTTCGTCTCCGGGCGGCCGAGAATCACGGGCTTGCCTTCCTTCGCCCAGGCCTCGGCGAGGTCCGGGTCGAATGCGACGACGCCAACCGCAGCGCCGGGTGAGACGTTGAGGCCGAGAGCGATCTTGCGATTGCCCGCGAGCGCCGCAGCCTTCGACTCGGTGTTGAACTGGGGGTGGAGGAAGAAGTCGACGTGATCGGTCTCGACGCGCATCAGCGCCTCGTCCTTGGTGATCATGCCTTCTGCGACCAGGTCGACCGCAATGCGGACGGCGGCCTGCGCGGTGCGCTTCCCATCACGAGTCTGGAGGAGCCACAGCTTCCCCTTCTCGACGGTGAATTCCATGTCCTGCATGTTGCGGAAATGGGCCTCGAGCTTCTCGGCGTAGTCCTGGAACTCGGCGTAGGCCTCGGGAAGATCGTCGGCGAGTTCGGCGATCGGGTGCGTAACCCGGATGCCGGCCACGACGTCTTCGCCCTGGGCATTGATCAGGTAGTCGCCTTCGAGGCGGTTCTCGCCCGTGGTCGCGTTGCGGGACATCGCAACACCGGTACCCGAGTCGTCGCCCATGTTGCCGAACACCATCGTCTGCACGTTCACGGCGGTACCGAGGTCGTGTGCGATCTTCGCGGCGTCGCGATAGGCGAAGGCGCGCTTGCCGTTCCATGACTTGAAGACGGCTTCGACAGCCATCAACAGCTGCTCACGGGGGTCCTGCGGGAAGTCCATGCCGGTCTCGGCCTTGACGATGCCCTTGAAACGCTCGAGCACCTTCGCGAGGGCGGCGGCATCGAGTTCCGAGTCGGTCTCGACGCCGGCCTCGGCGCGGGCCTCGGTGAGGACCTCTTCGAACGGATGGTCGTCGACGCCCATGACGACGCTGCCGAACATCTGAACGAGGCGCCGGTAGGAGTCGTACACGAAACGCTCGTCGCCGAACGCCACGATCATGCCGGGAAGGACCTCGTCGTTGATGCCGATGTTGAGGACGGTGTCCATCATTCCGGGCATCGAGAACTTGGCGCCGGAGCGGCAGGA
Source organism: uncultured Actinomycetota bacterium (assembly GCA_963700375.1). GTDB lineage: Bacteria > Actinomycetota > Acidimicrobiia > Spongiisociales > UBA5794 > JAHEEL01. Next base: position 332,020 of record CAVOXF010000002.1, on the reverse strand, counting down.
GAACAGCAGCGGCGAATCGGCCGAGCCAAATTCCTTGCCGAGGCCGGACTCAACGGTCGCGAGCGCGTCGTTCAACTGTTCGAGGAGTCCGTCTGGGAAGCTTTCGTCATTCTCGAGGTAGGCGTTACAGGCGCGTGTGGTGATCGTGAAGCCGGGAGGAACCGGAACGCCGGTTCTGGACATCTCACCAAGGTTTGCACCCTTGCCCCCGAGCAGCCCTCGAACTGCATCCCAGTCGCCTCCGACTGATTCTTCGGCTTCGTCGACCTCGTCGAACCGGTAGACCCACTTTTCCATCCTGTGCTCCTTCTCTGCCTGGATTGAAGACGACTCGGCATTGCGGGTCGCGCAAGCGCGCGCGAACGACAGCATTCCGAGCGCTGAACGGTACCGTTCTCTCGATGCATCGAATCCGATTCCGTCGCGTATTCGGTTTCCTGGCTCTTGCAGCCGTCGTCGGAGCCTGCTCGAGCGGCGCGTCGGCATCGTCCCCGTCGACGACTGCCTTCGCATCGATCACCTCCCTCCCTGCCCCAACGACCGTAACGACGACCTCCACGACGGCGCCACCCCGACCCTCCACCACGACTCTCGCTCCCACCACGACCACCACGGCGACGATCCCACCCCCTCCTCCGAAGGAGCGTCTCGTCATCAGCGGAACCGGCGATGTGAATCTCGACCCGACGTTCGTCAGATCCTTTCCATCAAAGGGATACGAGTACGCATGGTCCGGTCTCGACGGCATCCTCAAGAACGACGACTTGACCGTCGTGAACCTGGAGTGCTCCGCTTCGGACCTCGGTACGCCCTGGGACAAGCCCTGGACGTTCCGGTGTGATCCTGAGGCGCTTCCTTCGATGGCGGACGCCGGCGTCGATGTTGCGAACCTGGCAAACAACCACGCGATCGACTTCGGGTTCGAGGCCATGCTCGACGCTCGCGACAACCTCGAGGCCGTCGGGATCGATCCCGTTGGTGCGGGTGCGAATCCGGCGGAGGCCTATGCCCCGGTCCTCGTAGAACGGAACGGATGGACGATCGCGATCCTCGGAGGCGGCGGCGTCCATCCCGAGACGGGTTCGTGGATCGTCACGGACGAGCGACCGGGAATGACCGACGGCGACTCCGCCGAGGCGATGACCGCCGCCATCCGGGCTGCCGGAGAAATCGCCGATCTCGTGCTCGTCACGATTCATTGGGGCGAGCAGGGGACGACGCAGCCGCGGCCGTTCGAGATCCGTCTCGCCGAAGCCTTCATCGACGCCGGCGCAGACGGCGTGTTCGGCCACCACCAGCACATGCTCCAACCTCTCGGATGGTACGAGGGGAAGCCGATCGCGTGGGGCCTCGGCAACTTCGTGTGGCAGGCCTATCCCGCGGAAGCGCGCACGACGGCGATCGCCCAGTTCGTATTCGAACCCGACGGTCGTATCGGCGCCTGCCTCGTCCCGGTCGTAATCGAACAAACCGGCCACCCCGTCCTCCAGCCCGGCTACGAATCCCCCTGTGCTCCCGCCCCCGGCGCGGAGTAGCTGTCTTCTTCCTTCCCCTCAGGGGACGGTGGCAGCGCCGCCAGGCGCTGATGGAAAGGGTCTCTCGAGTTCGTGGAGTGGTGGAGACCCCTTCCGCCGCCTGCTTCGTAGACGCCACCTCCCCCTGGAGGGGAGGAATAGACCGGCCCCCGGCGGTCCTCGGCCACCTGCTCGCCCGACCGCATCCCGATCGCGCCTCCTACACTCGACTCATGAGTCCCGTGATCGCTGTGGCGAACCAGAAAGGCGGGGTGGCGAAGACCACCACGGTGCATACGCTCGCCGCCGCCTTCGTCGAGCGGGGTCGCCGGGTTCTCGTCGTGGACCTCGATCCGCAGGCCTGCCTCACGTACGAGAGCGGACTGAATCCCGACGAGCTCGAAGCCAGCGTCCACGATGTGATGCTCGGCCGGGCCGACCTCGCGGACGTGGTCGTGAACGTCAACGGCTTCGATCTCGTCCCGTCGTCGATCGACCTCACCGGCAGCGAGATTCATCTCCTCACGAAGACCGGACGCGAGTTCGTCCTCGGCCGCGCACTCAAGAAGGTGAGCGACAACTACGACTATGTCTTCATCGATTGTGCTCCGTCGCTCGGCATCCTCACTCTCAACGGCCTGACCGCGGCCTCCCACGTCCTGATCCCTTTTCAGGCGGAGACCCTCTCACACCGGGCGGTAGGGCAACTGCTCGAAACGATCGAAGACGTCCGGGCGTACACCAATGCCGACCTCGAGGTGCTCGGCGCGGTTGCGACGATGTTCGACGGCAGGACGAACCTGGCGCGGCAGGTCCTCGTCGAAGTGTCCGAAACCCACGGCATCGAAGTGCTCCCGCCGCCGATTCCGCGCTCGGTGAAGGTTGCCGAGGCCCCGGGACGCGGCCGCTCGGTTCTCACCCACGCCCGTACGTCGAAAAGTGCCATCGCCTACCGTGAGCTCGCCGAGCAGATCGAGATGAGAACATGACCGGCCGATCAGACCCGCAGGGCAAGCGGGCCCTCTTCGAAGCTCCTCCAACCGAACTCGATGACCCACTCGCTGACGACGAGCTCCACGAACCGGAACGGCGAGAAGGCCACGCCGCTCTGTTCTCGACCGGTGAGCACCAGTTCGCCACCGGAGTCATCGACTGCTCGCACTGCGGCACCAAGACCAGGGCGTCCCACGTCGACATCGGCGTCCGGATCGCCCTCATCTCGCTCTGGATTCCCGGTAAGCACTTCAGTCGGTGGATGCAGTGCCCGAATTGCCAGCGGCGCTCGTGGTGCCGCGTCGAGTGGCGGGCTTAGGACTTCCCCAGGAACCGTGCCCGGTCGACGACGATCCGTGTGTGGTTGCCGACCGCCACGACCCGGTCCCCTTCATGAGCGGTCAGCCTGAACGACACCGAACGACGGTCAACCTCGATCACCTCTGCCGTGGCACTCACTGCTGTACCGATGAACGACGCCGAGAGGTGGTCGATGGCGACGTGCGTCCCCACCGACGTGCCGCCCTCTTCGAGCGTGCCGGCGAGCGCGGCAACGGCGGCTTCCTCGAGGAGAGCGACCAAACGGGGGGTGGCGAGCACTGGCACGTCGCCGCTACCGAGGGCGATGGCAGTGTCTGCCTCGCCAACGACAAGGGTGGCCGAGCCGGTTGCGCCGACGTGGATCTCCATATGGGCCAGACTGTACCGCTCTGATCATGGACGCGAACGGTGAAAGGATGGCCGGCCCGATGATCCGCATGGACCAGCGGAGTCCCGCTTCCGGCGAGGTGCCAAGGCCATGAGGCATCCCATCGACCGCGTCGGCGGAGCGATCGTCACACACGGCCCGGAGCGCCTCCGCTTCTTCAACGACGGATGGGGCGACCTCTCGCTCATCGACAGCGCCGCCATGCCGACCGGTGAACCGCAACCCATCCAGATCGAGTGGGTCTCCGAGATCGCGGACGATGGCCTGGTGACGTCGGTCGGCATCTTCGAAAGCCCGGCGGACGTGCTCCCTGACCACGCCCGCCACGGGGTGGTCACCCGGGTCCTGCCCGAAGGCGGTGCCGAGCGCATGGTGGTTCTGATGGCGGCGTGGAACGAGCACGACTCGCGGGCCCGGTTCGCAATCGCCGGTCGCCTCGCGAGGAGAGGGATTGGCAGTCTGGTCCTCGAGAACCCGTACTACGGCATCCGCCGACCCAGCGATTTCCACGGACAGCCCATTCGGACTGTCAGCGACTTCTTCCGGATGGGGATTGGTGCGGTCGAAGAAGGACGGGGGTTGCTCGCGACCGTACGCGAAGCCGGCCAACTCCCTGGAGTCGCCGGCTACTCCATGGGCGGAAACATCTCGGCGCTGGTCAGTTCGACCATGCCGTTCCGCGTTGCGACAGCGCCGCTGGCGGCGGCGCACTCGCCATCTCCGGTCTACTTGGACGGGGCGCTGCGCGGAGGCATCGCGTGGGAGGCACTCGGTGGAGAGGCGGCCGCCGAGCCGCGGTTGCGCGAGGCGCTCCTCGCCGCCTCGGTTCTCGACCGACCGCCTCCCGACCACGCCCGATACGCCGTCCTGGTTTCGGCCAAGTCGGACGGCTACGTCCCCCCCGCGACAACCGAGATGCTCCACTCCCACTGGCCCGGATCCGAACTGCGGTGGGTCGGCGGCGGCCATGCCTCGCTGTTGTGGTTCCACAAGGGAGCGTTGGTGTCGGCGATCGTGGATTCGTTCGATCGATTGGCCGATGCCGGTGCGGCGGTCGACTCGTGATGTAGCCTCGCCCGAGCGAGAACTCCATGGACCCGGCATTCATCATCTTCACCGCAGCGGCGCTGTTCGCCTACGCGCTCGTCTCGAAACGCCTCACGACCACCCCGATCTCCGGGCCGATGGTGTTCGTCGGACTCGGTCTGGTGGCGTACGCCACCGGCATCCTCGACCCCATCCAGGTCATTGGTTCCGGGATCGGAGGAGTCCTGGAACTCACGCTCGCTCTTCTCCTGTTCTCCGATGCCACGAGAGTGCATCTCCGGTCCTGGCAGGACGACGGGGACTTGCCGACCCGCCTCCTCACGATCGGGATGCCGCTCACGATCGTGCTTGGCACGTTTGCGGCTTCGTGGGTGTTCCCTGCGATCGGCCTCGTATCCGCGGCGCTGATCGCATCGATACTCGCCCCGACGGACGCGGCTCTCGGCAATGCCGTGATCACGAATCCGAGCGTCCCGATCCGCATTCGAGAGGCGCTCGGGATCGAGTCCGGCCTCAACGACGGAATCGCCCTCCCGATCATCCTGTTCCTGATCGCCATCGGCGAGGCCGAGGAGGGCCACACCCTGTGGGGGCTCTTCATCGAGGGCATCGGTGTAGGCGTGCTCGTCGGTGTCGCGTTGGGGGCCGGGGCGGCGCTGGCTCTCGGGTACGCAAGGGAGCGCTCGTGGATCGCGCCGATGTGGATGAGGATCAGCATTGTGGCCGTGGCGTTTCTGACGTTCCTCGTTGCCGATGAATTGGGAGGCAGCGGGTTCATCGCTGCCTATGTCGGCGGAAACGTATTCGGTCGCCTGGCGGATCCTCTCGACCACACGGGCTCGGCCGGCGAGTTCGGCGAGGACCTCGGAACCATCCTCACGATGATCTCATTCCTCGTCTTCGGTGTGTTCATCCTTGGACCGAATCAGTTCGTCTTCACGTGGTCGACGCTGCTCTACGGGATTCTGAGCCTCACGGTCGTTCGGATGATCCCGGTGGCGATTTCGATGATCGGCACGGGGTCCCGGCCGCCGACGGTCCTGTATCTCGGCTGGTTTGGGCCGCGCGGTCTCGCATCGATCATCTTCGCCGGCCTTCTCGTCGACGAAGCCGGGCTTGCCGCTTCTGAAGAGATCATCTCGGCCGTCATCGTCACCGTCGCGCTCAGCGTGGTGCTCCACGGAGCTACGGCGCCGTGGGGCGCGAACCGCTACGCAGCATGGGTTGAGACCCAGGAGCGAGCTTCGGACGACCCGTCAGAGCTGCCAACAGCCACCGACACCTGAGATCGGTTGGGTCGCTAGGCGCTCTTCACCTGGAAGCCGGCGATGATCTGCATGATCCCGTCGACGATGAAGTAGATGCCGGCGATGATCGCGAGCACGAGCAGCGAAGCGGCCGGCCAGAGCAGGACGATCGCGCCGGCGAGGACTGCAATGACCCCCCCGAAGATCACCCAGCCACGGTTCTCCATGTCTCCGTCTCCGATGCCGCGGAACACGTCGACGAGGCCGGTGATGATCCAGAAGATCGCCGCGATGAGCGCGATGATGCCGATCGTCTCGGACGGGTTGCGCATCACGACGATGCCGAGCACGATGCCAACGATGCCGACAAGCGCGATCATCCACCGGCCGTCTGTGTCTCCACCAAAGAGGGCGATCAAGAAGCGCATGATGCCGAAGAAGAGCATCCAGGCGCCGATCAGGAAGCCGACGACCGTGAGGGTCTTCCCCGGCCAGAACAGCAGCGCGCCGCCGATGAAGATGCTAACGATGCCCGACACGAGCAGGAGCCACCAGTAGCTCCTGAGTTCTTGGTACACCGACGCCTGCATGCGACTCCCTCTCGCTCGGATGGCGCGATGCTACCCGAGCCCACGCCACGAACCCAGGGTTCTCCGCTTTCTATTTGGCGCTGTGGGCCCACAGAATCGGAGGCGGCGCGATGCGATCTCATTCCGCGGGCTGTCGGCGCCAAATACGATGCTGTGAACCCTGGGTTCGCAGCGTTAGGCGACGATGGTCTCGCCGTCGAGTTGTTGGACGACGAATGCGACTACCAGCGAGTCGCGCCGCGGCCATCCGTCGAGGTGATCGAGTGCCGTCGCGTTCGCGTGTGCCTGGAACTCGACCGCCGACATGACCGGCTGCGGCCCGACGACCAGTTCGAGACCCGGCCGGGCCTTGAGTTCGCCGCCGACGAGGTCGAACGCCTCCATCTCCACGACGGCGAGCCTGAGGTCCTGGCATCGCCGCACGAACTGCAGGGCGACCTCGCGCGGGAAGAACCCCTCACCGTCTTCAGATCGGAATGCAGCGAGGGGATCAAACTCCGACAGCAGTTCGACGGTCGCAGGGTCCTCGTCCGACCAATCGTCCGCCGTATCCTCGCGCTTGGTTTGGGCACGGGCGCCTCCGACTTGCACCAACCCCTCGACCTGGTCGAACGCCAGCGGGTCGACGATCCGCTCCGCCATTTCGAGCACACGGAACAGATCGCGCACTTCGAGGTCGTGCACGTCATCGTCGCCAGCCGGGTAGATCTGGACGACCGTCGCCGTCCCGTCCCAGAAGACCATGCCGACGAACTCGTTCTCCATCCAGATCTCGACGACCGGTTCGTCGAAGTCCTCGCGGTCGGTCTCAACGATGCGGAGGGGAATCATGTAACTCCGTGGTTGCGGACCGCCAGGATACTGCCTGCGCCGCTAGCCCTCGATCCGCACGCCCCGCCAGAACGCCACCCGCCCAGCGATGTCGGCGGCCGCCGGTTTGGGGTCGTCGTACAACCAGGCTGCACCAGGATTGGCCGCGCCGTCGACGCTGATGTCGAAGTAGCTGGCCGTGCCCTTCCACGGGCAGCGGCTCTCGAGGTCGCTGGGTGCGAAGAACTCGGCGTTGAGAGATTCACGAGGGAAGTAGTGGTTCCCCTCAACGATCACGGTGTCGTCGCTCTCGGCGATGACGGCTCCGTTCCATAGGGCTCTCGGCATTGGACGTCTTCCTGGTCGGTTCGCTTCGTCAACACGCGAACCACCGCCGGCATTTCCACCGTGGGCGGATCACATCACCCGCGGGATGATCCGGTATGGGATGGTCGATCGATATTCGCGGTAGCCGGGAACGTTCTCGACGAGCCGGTCCTCCTCGAATCCGGTCTTCGCCATGAAGAACGGAATGAAGACGAGTGCGACGATCACCGCGACCGGATTTGCGAAGGCGAGCCCCAGCCCAAGGGCCCCGAGGATGACGCCGAGGTAGATCGGATGCCGCACGAGGCGAAACGGCCCCTCGTCGACGAGCCTGGCCTCCTCCACCGGATGGGGGAAGATCGAGAGGTCCTTGCCGAGCAGCACCATCGACCATCCGCCGATACCGACGCCGACGATCAGCGTGACGACTCCCGTGATCCTGGCGAAGCCCAGACCGAACCCCTCCGTGAGACTGTCGGTCCCGAGCAGGGCGTAGATGTAGAGAGCGAACAGGCCCAGCTGAGCGAGGACCCACCAGCCTCCGCGTTCCGAGAACGTCACCCTCTGCCCTTTCCACTCAAACCTGATAGTATATGACTCAAGTTTTCTGGCATAATCGCATCACTCTTGGTGTTGACAGTACGAGAACCTTGAATCTCGCTGAACGGAATCCCATGGACTTCAACAATTTCACCCAGAAATCCCAGCAGGCCACCCTCGCCGGTCGGGACCTCGCAACGCAGCGTAACCACCCGTATGTGGAACCCGGTCACCTTCTCGCCGGCCTTCTGGCCCAGACGGACGGACTCATCTATCCGATCATGGCGAAGCTGGGAATCCACGCGACGGACGTCACGGGACCACTGGAGCGCAACCTCAACACGATCCCGAAGGTCGTCGGCGGCGGCGATGTCTCCTTCTCCCCCGCCACCGTCGAGATCCTCGACCGGGCCGACGCCGAGCGGGCGGCGCTAAAGGACGACTACACATCCGTTGAGCACATCCTGCTCGCACTCGCCACTTCCGACGGTTCGGTCGGCGACCTGCTGAGGGGCGCGGGCTTGACGAAGGACTCGATGCTCGGCGCCCTCGCCGAGATTCGCGGCAGCCAGAGAATCACCTCCCAGAATCCGGAGGACACCTTCGCTCCATTGGAGAAGTACGGGCGGGATCTCACCGAACTCGCCCAGCAGGGCAAACTCGATCCAGTCATCGGACGCGACGAGGAGATCCGCCGCACCATCCAGGTTCTGTCGCGACGCACCAAGAACAACCCGGTACTGATCGGTGAACCGGGCGTCGGCAAGACGGCCATCGTCGAGGGCCTCGCCCAGCGCATCGTCGATAGCGACGTGCCCGAGGGCCTCAAGAACAAGCGCATCGTTGCGATCGACATGGCGAGCCTCGTGGCGGGCGCCAAGTACCGCGGCGAATTCGAGGAGCGCCTCCAGGCAGTACTGGCCGAGATCCAGTCATCCGAGGGCCGGATCATCACGTTCATCGACGAGATGCACACCATCGTCGGCGCCGGTGCGTCCGAAGGCTCGATGGACGCGTCGAACATGCTGAAGCCGATGCTGGCGCGCGGCGAGCTCCGTCTGATCGGAGCGACGACCCTCGACGAGTACCGCAAGTACGTCGAGAAGGACTCCGCTCTCGAGCGTAGATTCCAGCCCGTGCTCGTGGAGCCGCCGTCGGTGGAAGAGGCGATCGGAATCCTCCGAGGCCTCAAGGATCGCTACGAAGTGCACCACGGGGTCCGCATCACCGACGCGGGCCTGGTTGCAGCCGCCGTGTTGTCCGATCGCTACATAACCGGCCGCCTCCTCCCGGACAAGGCCATCGACCTGATCGACGAAGCTGCATCCCGCCTCAGGATCGAGATCGACTCCATGCCCGAGGAGATCGACGAACTGACGCGCCGCCGCCGTCAACTCGAGATCGAGCGACAGGCACTCATGAAGGAAACCGACGATGCGTCGATGGCGCGCCTCGCCACCATCGAGCGGGAGCTCGCAGACCTCGGTGAAGAACTGGACGCCCTCAGCGCCCATTGGCAGCTCGAGAAGGACGCCATCGACGAGATCCGCGAGACGAAGCACAACATCGAGGAGACCAGAGCCGCGGCCGAGAAGGCCGAGCGCTCCGGGGACCTCGAGCTGGCGGCGCAGCTGCGCTACGGGAATCTCCCGGATCTGCAGCGGACGCTTGTCGACCGTCAAGCGAACCTCGAAGGCCTGCAGATCGAGACGAAGATGCTGAAGGAAGAGGTTGACGACGAAGACGTTGCCGAGGTCGTCAGCCGTTGGACCGGCATCCCGGTCTCGAAGCTGATGGAGGGTGAGGTCCAGAAGCTCGTTCGCCTCGAAGACCACCTCCATGAGCGGGTGGTCGGACAGGACGACGCGGTTGCGTCGGTCGCCAACGCAATCCGGCGATCTCGCGCGGGCCTCTCCGACCCCAACCGACCCATCGGTTCGTTCCTCTTCCTGGGCCCGACCGGCGTGGGCAAGACCGAGCTCGCCAGAGCTCTGGCGGGGTTCCTCTTCGACGACGAACGGGCGATGGTCCGTATCGACATGTCGGAGTACATGGAGAAGCACTCGGTCAGCCGTCTCATCGGCGCGCCTCCCGGCTACGTCGGATATGACGAGGGCGGGCAACTCACCGAAGCCGTGCGGCGGCGCCCGTATGCCGTCGTCCTGCTCGACGAAGTCGAAAAGGCCCACCCGGATGTCTTCAACACGTTGCTCCAGTTGCTCGACGACGGCCGCCTGACCGACGGTCGGGGCCGGACCGTCGACTTCTCGAACACCGTGCTGATCATGACCTCCAACCTCGGATCCGAGTTCATCAAGCCGGACCTTCCGGACGGGGCGGTCGAGAGCCGGGTGATGGATCTGGTGCGGGCACATTTCCGCCCCGAATTCCTCAACCGAATCGACGACGTCATCGTGTTCCACCGACTCACGAAAGAGGACTTGCGCCAGATCGCAGCAATCCAGTTCAGCGGCTTCGCGGGACGGCTTGCCGGCCGTCGCATCGAACTCGAGCTGTCGGACGAAGCGGCCGATTGGCTGACCGAGAACGGATACGACGCCGTCTACGGGGCACGTCCTCTCAAGCGCCTGCTCCAGACCGCGATCGCCGATCCCCTTGCCCTGGCGATGCTGGACGGCACGTTCCGGGACGGCGACACGATCGAGGTGACCGTCGAGGGAGACGCGCTCTCCTTCTCCAAGGTATAGCGACTGCCGGTTCGAGCGGGTTCAGGCGACTGTTCAGCCGATCGCCAACTTGTTGGATTGCACGACGGCGATCGGCGCGGCGTCGGTGACACGACCGGGGAACTCGACGGCGAAGCAGGCTCCGCCGAGACGTTCCGACTGCCGATACCCGGCCCGGCCCCCGTGCGCCAACGCGATGTTCTTCACCATGGCGAGCCCGATCCCCGTCCCGGGGACGGCAGCGTTGTATCGATTGGGACCACGCTCGAATCGATCCCACATCGTCAGTTCATACTTCTTTGGAACGCCCGGACCGGAATCGTGGACTTCGACAACGAGATGGCCCTGAATCCCCTGCGCCACCACGAGGCACGAATCTCCCCCATACCGTCCGGCGTTCGTGAGAAGGTTCACCAGAATCTGCTGCAGGCGATCTGCATCGACGAACGCAGACAGTCCCGGCTCGATCTCGGTCGTGACATTGGCGCGCCCAACCGTCGACGAGAGGATCGCGTTCTCCACGAGCGGCTCGATGCGCCACTCGGCCGCGTGCAGTGTCATCTGGGTAGGTTCGTCATGCGCGAGAAGGAGCAGGTCTTGAACGATGCGCTCGAGATACGTCGTCTGTTCCACCACTACGTTGATCATCTCAATACGTTGCTCGAGATCGATCTTCGGGTCCTCCTGCAACAGGGACACAAATCCGACGGTTGCGGTAAGCGGTGTTCGAAGCTCGTGGGATATCGACGAGACGAGGTCGGACCGTTCGCGTTCCACGATCATCCGATTCTCCCGAATGGCGATGCCCTGACGAGCGATGACGAGCACGGCGACGGCGAGGGTTGCGAGGAGCAGAATCCGGTCATCGCGGTCAACGATTCCGTCCGATAGCCGAACCAGGAGCGCCCCGACCATCACCACGGCGGCCGAGTACGGAATGAGCATGGACCACAGCGGCACGCGCCTGTCCGCGTACTCCCTCAGGGGCGGCACCCTATCCACCGTCAAGGCGGTGGTGAGAAACAGCGCTGCAGCGCAGAGATACACCACGAAGAGGGGCTCCGCCTCGGTGAAGCTCTTGCCGGCGCCCTCGATGAGATAGCTCACGTCCGCGATTCCCTGCAGGAGAACTGCCCCCGAGAACAACAGAAGCCGAACATCGAACCGCAGGGAGGATCGCCGAATTGTGACAATCATCACAACAATGATCACAGCGACATCGACGAGCGGATACAGCGTGCCGAATATTTGATCGACAAGGGGGGCGTTCTCGAGCCCGATGATGATTGGATCGAGGATAAGCACCCAAGCGAGGACGCCAATCGAAATCGCTCCGATGATCCCGTCGAGAGCAATACGGGCGCGGTGCAGCGGGTCGCCGTCGGTGTGTGGGAGAGACGCAATCCCAATGAGGACGATGGTGTATCCGATGATGAAGCATGCGTCCGATATCCCAAACGTGGATGGATCGCCGATGACGAGAACCTGAAGCCCGAGAAGGACGATTCCGCTCGTCGCCGTGATCAACCCCACGCCAACGAGCGTCCACGCACGGCGCTCAACGTCCACGAGGTTCCGCGCCCGACGCACGAACACGACGCCGGCAACCGCATCACCGACCACGATCCCGATTGGGGCCACGGTATGCACCAAGTCGGGATCCCCGAATACGACTGCCAGGGCGGTCACCGCGAGCATGAGATAGGTCGCCACGGCGTACCGGGGAACGCGAGTTCGCTCACGCGTCGATTCAAACGGCGCGAAGACCTTCATAGGGGTCTATCGGCGCGACCTTCCTTCAAGTGAAGGGGTGATCAGTTGGCCGTGTCGCCCTCTTCGACCGAGACCTCAGCATCGTCGCGAAGATCTACGACGATCCGGGGTTCGGAGATCGCCGAGAACTCAGGCACAACCTCCGGCAGGTGCCGCAGGATGGCATCCATCAGATTCGTCAGCTGCTCGCGCGTATTGTGGAGTGTCTGAGCGAACCGAATGCCACCGTCTCCCAGGGGGACCGCGGGGAACGCAGCCGCGTTGACGTAGAACCCATCGGTCATCAGCCGGACGATCATCTCGGCGACGCGCGTCGGCGATCCGACCCTGATGAACCAGATCGGACTCGTGGCGAGGGATGCAACGGGAAACTCGCGCCGCACGACCTCAGAGCGGACCCACTCGATGTCACTGAGGAATCTTGCCTGCCGTTCGGGGTACTCCGGCGATAGATGGATGGACGCCGACTCGACAAGGGCACCGAGGTCGGGCGGGGGAATCGGCCCGGAGAAGGTGAGCGGACCGCCGACGAGACGGACCCGCCGTGCGATCGCCGGATCGCCGAATGCGAGCACGGCACCGACCGATCCGAACGACTTCGCGAAGCCCGCGGCGACCACCATCCGCTCGTTCAGCGGGGTCTCGTTCAATACGTGGCCTCGTCCGCACTCACCTTGCCAGCCGAACCCGTGGGCATCGTCGTAGTAGGTGTACAGGTTCTCGAACCGCTCCTGGAGGGCGACCACCTCCTTGACGGGCGCGAGGTCGCCGTGCATGGAGTACACGCCGTCGGCGAGGTACCAGACGTGCCGATACTCCGAGGCCGATTTCTCCATTCGTTGCTCGAGGGCGTCGACGTCGTTGTGTGGGACGGTGGCGACGCGCACGCCATTGCCCCTGAGGTTCTGCGTCGCTAGATGCACCGAATCGTGGGTCAGGGCATCGATCAGGACGAGATCCTCGGGCCCAACCATGGTCGGCAGCGCCGATATGTGGGCCAGCGTCGTGGTCTGGGCGAGGACAACGGACCCACCGGTGATCTGCCGCAACTGATCCTCGAGCGTGTCGTACATGGGCAGCGCCGTGTAGGTCGGGGACGAGGAGTAGTTGGTTCCGTATCGCTGAACGGCTTCGATGGCGGCCTTCTTCAGCCGATCGTCCCGGTTCAGCGCCAGGTATGCGCACGAACTGAAGTCGACGAGTTGGCGTCCGTCAATCGTGATGATGGCCCCGTCGAGCGCGTGATCCTCGATGCGGCGGTGGATGATGCCGGTTTCCACACCGAGGCTGAGTCTGCTCTCGGCAAGATCGAGGATCCGGTCGTGACGGGACCGCATGTGCCTACCTCTTCGCTTGGCTGCTATGTACAGCCCCCTCTGGCCCCGCCGGGAATGTAGCGGAAAATCGCAAATCCTCCACATCGGTCGGCGGTGAACCGCTTGGGCTGTCGAACGCCGTAGCATCCTGCATCGATGAGGACTCTCCGCCCCCTTCTGCTGCTCGCGGCCCTGGCCGCCGTTGCTGCAGGGTGCCAATCGGCCTCCGGCCAGGACGCACCCTCGACCACAACGACGTTCGCTCCGATGGCGACGACGATCGCGATCGAGGCGACCACGACAACGGTCCCTGAAGCCACGACCACGTCCACAACGTCCCCGGCCACGACCACCACCACCACGATTCCAACGGCGGAATGCGATGTTCAAACCGTCGGCACCGACGACGACTTCTATCGCAAGACATGCGACCAAACGGGGATCCCCATCGTCGCCGCCGAGCCGGTCTCGGCCGGTGCCCTCGAGGCCGCTGCAGAACGGATGGCAGTGATGCTCGCTGCACGACCCGACATCGCCGAGGCCATCGCCTCCTCGATCGAGCGCGTTGCGATCATTGGCCGGGATCAGCGCATCACCACCCTCCCCGACTTCGAAGCTCTCTACTCGACGCATCCGGGGACCGACTGGAATCGACTCGGTCGCTCGTTCCCCGGCACCGAAGAGATCCCGGTGATGGCCGGCGCCGAGGAGAACCTGCTGTGTCTCGAATCCGACCGCTACGAGGGCGAAGACATGTTCGTCCGTGAGTTCGGCTGGATGATGCGCCGCTTCGGCATCGCCGCCGTCGACCCGGGCCTCGATCGCGATATCGAGAGCGCATACATTCGCGCTATCGCGGCGGATCTGTGGCAGAACACCGTCGCCGAAGTGAACTCGGACATGTACTGGGCCGAAGGTGTGCAGTCGTTCTTCGATGCAAACAACGAAGAGACGGACGAGAAGGATCAGGTCCACAACCAGGTCGATACCAGGGATGAACTCCGCGCCTACGACCCGCTCCTCCACGCCCTCCTCATCGAGGTATTCGGCGAGTCCGAATGGCGTCCGGAGTGCGGGTTCGACGGCTGATCGGCCGAACGCCACACCGCAGCTGCCGACCACGACCCCGCCGGGTTCCAACCTTCGAGAGCTATCTCGCGAAACCACCTTGTCAACCCACCCAATCCATGATATATGTTGATGCAAGGTATTCTATGAAGCACTATATCTGACATCGCAAGACTTGGAGGGAGCCGACGGTGGACCACAATTCACAGCTCCTCAAAGGGGTACTCGACATGTGCTTGCTCTCGCTGATCGCAGAGGAGCCGAGCTACGGATACGAGATGGCTGCGAAACTGAAGGACCGAGGCCTGCAACTCGTGAGCGACGGGAGCATCTATCCCACGCTCTCGCGGCTCCAGAAGGCCGGCCTCGTCGAGGGATACTTCGTCGAAGCCGATGGGAGCGGCCCTCCAAGGAAGTACTACCGGATCGTTGCGCCGGGCCGGGAGCGGCTGATCGAGTGGTCGGGTGAGTGGAAGGATTTGAGCACCGGAGTGTCGACGATACTGAACGGAGGTGAGCATGACTGACCGCAGCATCGACCAGGTCGTCGCGGAGTGCGCCCGCTACTGGCGGGACACCGGAGTACCGAGCGACCGCGTCGCCGAAATGCACGACGAGTTGAATGATCACCTCAACGAAGCCGTCGCTGCCGGGCAATCGGTCGACGGCGTCGTTGGACCCGACCTCGGGGCCTTCGCTGAAGAGTGGGCTTCGGCGTACCGGAATCCCATACGGACTCGCCCACCTGAGGACGACAAGAGCGGATCGAGCGCGATCTGGATCGGGCTCACCATCGGATTGATCGGCATTGCCTTTGCGGCCGTGGCGATCCTCGCACCGAAAGGAACAGATGTGGACGCTGAACAATGGAGATGGATCTGGATCGGCGCCGCTGTGGTGCTCGCCATCGGCGAACTCTTCACCGCCGGATTCTTCCTTTTGCCGTTCGCCGTGGGCGCGGCCGCCGCCGCAGTCCTGGCGTTCGTCGACGTGTCGGTACCGATCCAGCTGGTCACCTTTGTCGTGATCTCGGTCGTGTTCCTGGCGGTGCTCCAGCGGTTCGCCAGGCAGGAGCAGGACAACACGGTCGCTGCCCGCGCCGGGGCCAACCGATTCATCGGCAAGCTCGCGGTGGTGATCGAGCCGGTGAAGTACCTCGAAACGACCGGCATGGTCCGGATGGGCACCGAGGAGTGGCGCGCAACCGTCGACTCCGACATCGTGATCCCGAAGGGTGCACGCGTGGAAGTGGTCGAGGTGCGGGGAACACGACTCGTGGTCAAGCCGATCCCGCCGACAACCGAATAGCCGCAAGCACAATCGATTCCGGAGAAAGCATCTAGGAGAGAGGGAGAGCAATGACTGCAGCAGCAGTAGTCGTCCTGGCCTTCATCGTGCTCTTGGTGATCTATGTGGCACTTGCCATCAAGATCGTCCAGCAGTACGAGCAAGGCCTCATCGAACGGTTCGGACGGTATCGCAAGACCGTCGACCCGGGATTCCACATGATCGTCCCGTTCATCGAGCGAATGGTGAAGGTCGACATGCGGGAGCAGGTCGTCGACGTTCCGCCGCAGGAAGTCATCACGAGGGACAACGTCGTCGTCACCGTCGACGCCGTCGTGTACTACCAGGCCACCGACCCGGTGAAGCTGAAGTACAACGTGTCGAACTTCATCCTGGCCGCCACGAAGCTGGCGCAGACCAACCTTCGCAACGTGATCGGCGACATGGATCTCGATGACGCTCTGACGTCTCGCGAGACCATCAACACCGAACTCCGCCAGATCCTGGACGAGGCGACCGACGTGTGGGGAACCCGCGTCGTACGTGTCGAGATCCAGCGGATCGATCCCCCGACCGATGTCACGCAGGCCATGCACCGTCAGATGAAGGCAGAGCGCGAGCGTCGTGCGGTCGTCACCGAGGCCGAAGGTGAGAAGCGATCCCAGATCCTTCGTGCGGAGGGCGTCAAGGCGTCCCGCATCCTCGAGGCCGAAGGCCAGGCACAGGCGATCAAGGAAGTCGCCGAAGCCGACAAGTTCCAGAAGCTGACCGTGGCTGAAGGTGAAGGCCAGGCAATCGAGCGGGTGTTCGCGGCAATCCACAACGGAGATCCGACCCCCGACCTGATCGCGATTCAGTACCTGAATGCCCTCCAAGGCATCGCGGACGGGAAGGCGACCAAGTTGTTCCTGCCCCTCGAGACGAGCGGAATCCTCGGATCCCTCGGGGCGATCGGCGAGATCTTCGGATCCACCGACGACACACTCGCCCAGTAGAGGAAGCAGCAGCGTCGAATGCGGAGGGAGCGGACATCCGCTCCCTCCGTCGTGTGCGGCGACCTGCCGTCAACTATCGTTCGATCGGTTCAGTCAACCACACACGAACAGGGGAGCCA
Source organism: uncultured Actinomycetota bacterium (assembly GCA_963700375.1). Lineage (GTDB taxonomy): Bacteria > Actinomycetota > Acidimicrobiia > Spongiisociales > UBA5794 > JAHEEL01. The sequence goes on along the minus strand of CAVOXF010000002.1, from coordinate 314,998 downwards.
CATGGTTCAAGAATTCCGCGATTTCATCGCGAAGGGCAACATGATCGACATTGCCGTCGGCTTCATCATGGGTGCCGCGTTCACAGCCTTGATCGGTTCGCTCGTCAACGATCTGCTCATGCCGATCATCGCAATCCCGTTCGGCCAGCCGAGCTTCAACGACATCGTCTGGACGATCAACGATTCGGAGATCTTGATCGGCACGTTCATCACCGCGGTGGTGGCGTTCCTGCTGGTCGCCCTCGCCGTGTTCTTGTTCATCGTCAAGCCGTACAACGCCTACAAGGCTCGTACCGTTGCCGACGAGGGAGAGGACACGGGACCCAGCGAGGTCGAGCTTCTCACCCAGATCCGAGATGCGCTCGCGAACAGGAACTAGCGGACCGAACACGACCACGACCGGGCGGCTGCCGTACCGGCGGCTCGCCTTCTCAACTATCGTGATTCTGTCGCCGCCACCCAGGAGGACCACATCATGTTCGGCTTCGCCGGGAAGATTCTCCACGTCGATCTCACGACCGGCTCCCTTGAAGTCGAGGAGCCGCCCGAAGAGCGCTACCGGACGTACCTCGGCGGCAGCGCCCTCGGCCTCTACTACCTCCTGAAGAACACCCCCGCCGGCGCGGACCCGTACGGGCCCGAGAACACCCTCGCCTTCATGCTCTCCGGAACGACGGGGGCACCCGTCGCAGGTCAGAGCCGCTGCACCGTGGTCGCGAAGTCTCCGCTCACCGGCGCTGTCGGAGACAGCCAGGCCGGCGGTTTCTGGCCGGCGGAACTCAAGTTCGCGGGCTTCGACGGCATCGTCGTCCGCGGCATCTCCCCCAAGCCGGTCTACCTCTGGATCAAAGAGGGCAAGGCCGAACTGCGCGACGCGTCGCACCTGTGGGGAAAGACGACCAACGAGGTCGACCGGATTCTCGAAGAGGAACTCAACGATCCGCGCATCGAGGTGCTCCAGGTGGGGCCGGCCGGAGAGAAGAAGGTCCGGTTCGCCGCCATCCTCTCCATGGCGACACGAGCCCATGGACGCACCGGCATGGGCGCGGTCATGGGCAGCAAGATGCTCAAGGCAATCGTCGTACGCGGCGGCAAGAAGAAGCTTCCGATGGCCGACCCGGACGGACTTCGCGCAATCGTCAAGCGGTCGATCCCACTCGTTCGCGACGACGAAGACGTGTGGGACCTCGCCAAGTACGGGACGATGGGGATCACGGAGAGCCAGAGCGCCGTCGGCGGCCTGCCAACCCGCAACTACCTGAGCGGCTCGTTCGGATTCGAGAAGGCGAAGAAGATCGGCGCCGACGTCTACTTCGACGAGATCCTCCGCGGCGCTGCGACCGGTGATCAGCTGAAGCAGGGGCGCGACACGTGCTACTCCTGCGCCGTTCGATGCAAGCGGGTGGCCGAGGCCGAGTGGCAGGAGAAGGCGATCAACGCCGAGTCCGGCGGCCCGGAGTACGAGACCGTCGCCATGTTCGGCTCCGACTGCGGCATCGACGACCCATACGCCATCGCCTATGCCAGCCAGCTGTGCAACCAGTACGGAGCCGACACGATCTCGGCTGGAGCGACGATGGCGTTCGCCATCGAGTGCTTCGAGAAGGGCCTCATCACCGCCAACGACACCGGCGGGATCGAACTGGCCTGGGGTGACGCCGACGCGATGATCGCCATGCTCGAAGCGACCCTCAACCGGGAAGGCTTCGGCGACATCCTCGCCGAAGGTTCCGCCGCAGCTGCCATCTCGATCGGCAACGGCGCTGAAGACTTCGTGGTCACGTCCAAGAACCAGGAACTCCCGGCGCACATGCCTCGGGTGAAGCCGACGCTCGGCGTCATCTATGCCGTCAACCCGTTCGGCGCCGACCACCAGTCGAGCGAACACGACGGCATGTACACACCCGGCACGATCGAGGGAAGCCCCGACAAGTACCAGAAGCGGATGGCCGACATCGGTCTCACCGATCCGCAGCCGGAGGACGCGCTCAACGAAGAGAAGATCCGCTACGCCCTCATCACCCAGTACGCCTACTCCGCGATGGACACCGCAGACGTCTGCCAGTTCGTCTACGGCCCGGGCTGGGAGATGCTCGGCATGGCCGACCTCGCCGACGTCATCAATGCGGTCACCGGCATGGGCATCACGGTCGACGACCTCCTCACCTACGGGCAGCGCCGCCTCAACCTGCTGCGAGCGTTCAACGCCCGTGAGGGCATCACCCGCGAACGCGACACGCTCCCGAAACGCCTCTACGACGACCCGCTCGAGGACGGCCCCAGCAAGGGCCGAGTCCTTGACCGCGACACGATCACCGAGGCCCTCGACACCTACTACCGGCTCGCCGGCTGGGATCCCGAAACCGGCAACCCGCCACGGTCCCTCCTGGAAGACTTGGACCTAGCCTGGGTAGCCGACGAACTCGGCGTCTAGCTTGGTCCCCCCGCCCAAAGGGTGGGGGGACGCGGAGGAGCGCCGGCGACAACGCAGGGGGGCCGTTGGGAGCCTGAATCGCGCCGATGAGGTCCGCCGCCAGGCGCTTACGGAAGGGGTTTCTCGCATTCCGCCTGACGGAGTGACCCCCTCCGTCCCTCGCTGCGCTCGGGCCACCTCCCCCTGAGGGGGAGGAATTGCACACCATTACCATCCGGCCCATGTCACCAGCCGAAGACATCCGGATGAGGGGGTTTCGTGAGCGGTCCTCGGTCGAGGATGCGCTGACTGCTGCTCTCGACGGCATCAAGCCACTCCCGTCCGAGGGACTCCCGGTCTCCGAAGCCGCAGGGCGGGTGCTCGCGGTAGACGTCGAGAGCACCGTCAACGTGCCCGCTTTTCGTCGAGCCACGATGGACGGATATGCGGTTCGAGCCGAGGACACCTACGGGGCATCCGCATACAACCCCATCCCGCTCCGCGTCCTCGGGTCTTCGATGCCGGGAACCGACGACGACCAGTCGATCGGACCCGGTGAGTGCCTTCGCATCATGACCGGAGCGCCGGTCCCGGACAGCGCAGATACCGTCCTGAAGGCCGAAGACACCAACGGATCGGGATCACAGATCGAGGCAACCGCCGCCGTGCCGCACGGCCGCAACGTCGGGCGCATCGGCGAGGACGTCAACGCCGGCGACCGAATCCTCAACGCCGGACGACGCCTCCTCCCCCAGGACATCGGCCTGATCTCGGCGGTCGGCTACCACCCTGTCGAGGTGGTGCGCAGGCCTGCCGTGCGCATCATCGTGTCCGGCGACGAGCTCCTGCCGCCTGGTTCCTCACCCTCGGGATCCAACATCGTCGACTCGAATTCTCCCATGCTCGCCGCTCTCGTTGAACGAGATGGTGGCATCCCCGACGTCGTCCGCCTGCCCGACGAGCGCCAAGCGATGGCCGATGCCCTCACGCGCGCAGGTGCCGACCTCATCATCACGGCCGGGGCCGCATCGGTGGGGTCGGAGGACCGGGTCCCCGTGCTCGTTGGTGAACTCGGTCACCTCGCAGTCCACGGCATCACCATGCGGCCATCTTCACCCACCGGAGTCGGCACCGTCGACGACGTTCGGGTTCTCATCCTTCCTGGCAATCCGGTGGCCTGCCTCGCCGCCTATGACTTCTTCGCAGGCCCGGTCGTGCGGACGCTCGGCGGGCGCTCACCCGACTGGCCATATCGAACCATCGCACGAACGCTGGCACGCAGGCTTGTCTCGCAGGTCGGCCGTACCGACTACGCCCGTGTCGTGGTCGATGGCGATCGCGTCGAACCGGTGGCAATCTCGGGATCCTCGGTGCTGTCGTCGGTCACCGCCGCGTCCGGGTTCGTTGTTGTGCCGGTGTCGTCAGAGGGCTACGCCGAGGGCACCATCGTGACCGTCCACTGCTACGACGGCGCCTGCGCATCATGAAGCAGCGGCAGTTCCTCAACGTGGTCGACGAGGATGTCGCTCACGACGCGTTCCGAACTGCATGTGCCCACCTCAGCCCCCACACGGAAAGCGTTGCACTCGAACATGCACACGGCCGGGTCCTCGCCGCCGACGTGATCGCCAAAGTCGATGTCCCCGGATTCGATCGCAGCAACGTCGATGGCTACGCAGTCCGTGCCGTCGACACGTACGGCGCCGAGGAACTCGACCCGATCACGGTTGCCGTCTCACCCGTCACACTCGCGGCCGGCAGCGCTCCGCCGGACGACTTCGAAGCACCACCGGGAACGGCCGTGCAGATCGCGACCGGTGGCGTCGCGCCCCGCGGCACCGATGCCGTCGTGATGGTCGAGTACACCGAACCGACCGACGGCGGGATTGCCATCTCGCGCTCCGTCGCTCCCGGGTCGAACATTTCGTTCGCCGGATCCGATGTGGGCCGGGGCGACACCGTGCTCCGGCGTGGGATCGTGCTCACCTCCCGAGATACGGCAGTCCTGGCCGCGGTCGGCGCGGCCACGGTCGATGTCGTGGTGCGCCCCCGGGTCGCCGTGCTCTCGACCGGCGACGAGATCGTTGCCCCCGGGTCGATTCCCGGAGTCGCTCAGGTCCCGGATTCCAACCAACCGATGCTGCTCGATGCCGTTCGGGAGCTAGGTTGCGATCCGGTTGCGGTCGGGATCGCGCCCGACGACCTCGCCGTCGTCGAATCGACCGTCGAGGATCTGATCACCGGCCCCGACGCCGTCGACGTTGTGCTGCTGTCCGGTGGAACGTCGAAAGGTGAAGGTGACGTCAACTCGGATGCCGTGAGCCGCCTAGCCAATCGACTTCCCGGCTCCCCCGGTGTCGTCGTGCACGGCGTCGCCCTGAAGCCCGGCAAGCCGATCTTGCTCTCCGTTGTCGCAGGCACGCCCGTGGTCGTGCTGCCGGGCTTCCCGACATCCGCCATCTTCACCTTTCACGAGTTCGTGGCGCCGCTGCTGCGCAGGCTCTCCGGTGTGCCGGACGATGCCGTCCATACGGTCGAGGCGTTCGCTCCGCTGCGCATCACATCGGTCCCGGGTCGCGCCGAGTACTCGCTCGTCGATCTGGTCGAGGGAGCGGCCGGTCTGGCCGCCTATCCGCTCGGGGCGGGATCCGGCAGCGTGACGGCGTTCGGGCGGGCCGACGGGTTCGTCCGGATTCCGGCGACAACCGAATACGTCGCTGAAGGGGCCCCGGTCACGGTCCGTCTGCTGAGCAGCCGGTTGCGGACCCACGATCTCGTCGCCATCGGGAGCCACTGCATCGGCCTCGACTACCTCCTCGGCCTGCTGGCCAACGACGGGTTCCGCATCAAGTCGATCCCGGTGGGTTCAACCGCCGGACTCGCCGCGCTCGGCCGCGGGGAAGGCGACGTCGGCGGCACCCACCTCCTCGACGGCACGACCGGCATCTACAACGAGGCGTTCCTCCCCGCCGGCGTGGGCCTCATTCCCGGGTACGACCGCCGGCAGGGCATTGTCTACCGCCTCGACGACCCGGTCTTGGGCGGCGACGGTGTCGACCTGATCGACGAGATCCGCAGCGATCGCCACCGCATGGTCAACCGAAACCCTGGGAGCGGCACGCGATTCCTCATCGACGACGTGCTCGACGGACTCCGACCGCCCGGCTATCTGCATCAGGCGAAAACGCACAACGGGGTCGCCGCGGCGATCGAACAACGGCGGGCCGATTGGGGTATGACGCTCGAGACGGTGGCGAATGGCGCCGGTCTCGGGTTCCGATTCGTTGCTAACGAACGCTACGACGTGGCCTTCCGCGAGGACCGCGCCGACCGCCCTGCCGTCGCTGCGCTTCGGCGCCTGCTCGAAGACGCGGGGGTCCGGGCCGAGTTGTCCGCCCGCGGCTTCAGCTAGGCGGGTCCGTCACCGCGGGGTCGTCGGCGACGAAATGGTCTCCGTCGCTTGCTTCTTCGTCGGCGCTCTCGATTTCGTCGCTACCGTCGGAGGCCTCATCACCGTCGTCCGCATCCTCATCGGCCTCGATTGGCGCGGACACCGTCTCGGCGCCGGGAGCGATGAACACCGGGGGCCCAACCAGGGTTCGGACCTCGTGGCGTCGTTGCATCCACCAGAACAGCGCGGCTCCGACGAGCACGGCACCCGCCGACACCCAGCCGTTTCGACTGAGGCCGAGGAAGCGGAACGTGGTGTCGGTCCGCATCAATTCCATCAGGAAGCGCCCGACCCCGTAGAGCATCAGGTACACCGCAATCGAAGCGCCCTTGAACAGCTTCCCTCGCCGCTCGAGCCACAAGATGACCCCGGCGGTGATGAAGAGGTTCCACAGTGCCTCATAGAGGAACGTGGGATGGAACGTCGTGTATCCGGGATAGCCCGCCGCATCAGCGATCCTCCCGTCGATCTCGACCGCCCACGGGAGATCCGATGGGGTGCCGAAGAGCTCCTGGTTGAAGTAGTTCCCGAACCGGCCGATCACCTGTGCCAACGGGAGGCCCACCGCCACAGCGTCGCCGAACGCGAACACGTCGCCTCTCCACCTGCGGAGCAGGAGGACCGCCGTGATCGTTCCCGCGATGAGGCCTCCGTACAGGGCGAGTCCGCCCTTCCAGATGAAGAGGATCTCCCACGGCTGGTCGACGAAGTCGCCGGTGTGCGTGATGACGTATCCCAGGCGGGCACCAAGGAAGCCGACGATGACGGTCCAGATCGATACTCGCTCGACCATCTCGCCGCTTCCGCCGTAGCGCTCATACCGGCGCTTCGCCACCAGAACCGCAACGATGACGCCGACGGCGATCATGATTCCGTAGAAGTGGATCGTCAGAGGACCGATCTCGATGACGTTGCGGGACGGAGACGGGATGGAAGCGAGCAGAGCGATCATCCGTAGCGCTCTTTGAATTCCTTGAAGGACTCCCAGGCCTGGGGACCGTAGATGGAGGCCGGTCCTCCGCCCATCTGGATCGCGACGCCGATGGTCTCAGCCATCTGCTCTTCGGTGACACCTTTGCGAGCGGCACCGCGGGTGTGGCTCGCGATGCACCCGCGGCAGCCCTTCGAGATGGCGATGCCGACGGCCATCAGTTCCTTGGTGCCGGCCGACAGGGCTCCGTCCTGGTAGACGGCGCGGTAGATCGTCGCAAAGCCTTCGTAGACCTCGGGGATACGCTCCCTCAGTTCCTGCGTGGCCGGTGCGATTCTCTTGATCTCGTCTTGATACTCGCCCATGGCACCTCCTGTTCGGCGCAATCCTACGAGGTTCAAGCCAATGCCGACCATCCGCATTCCGCGTCACCGTTGAGAGCGAATGTGGGTCTGCGGAGGCCGTGTAGCCTCGTGGGCCGTAGCTGAGCAGCTGGGTATCCGAGTACGGACGAGGAGAACGATGACCGCCAAGGACACGGCGAGGGAGGCCCTCGGCCAGGTCGAGGATGAGCTCCGCGCACTCTCACAGTGGATGTATGACCATCCGGAGATCGCCTACGAGGAGCGCGAGACGTCGGCGAAGCTCGTCGAGTACCTCGCAAGCAAGGGTTTCGACGTCGAGTGCCCGGCGTACGGTCTCGAGACCGCCTTCGCCGCTCGTGTGGGTTCGACTGGACCCGAGGTCGTCATCTGTGCCGAGATCGACGCCCTTCCAGAGGTCGGCCATGCCTGCGGCCACAATCTCATTGCAGCCGCCGCAATCGGCGCCGGTATCGCACTCGCGCCGCTCGTGGATGATCTCGGGATCCGCGTCACCGTGCTCGGAACACCGGCTGAAGAGGCATACGGCGGCAAGGTCGACCTGATCAACGCCGGTGCGTTCACCGGTGTTGCGGCGGCCATGATGATCCACCCCGCCAACGATGACGTCGTGGACAAGAACTTCCTCGCGGTCACCCAGTTCGACGTCGAGTTCCACGGCAAGGAATCGCACGCCGCGTTCAAGCCGCAAGTGGGGATCAACGCCCTCGACGCGGCGGTGCAGGCCTACGTGAACATCTCGACGCTCCGTCAGGCTATCTACCCGACCGACAAGATCCACGGCGTGATCACCCACGGCGGCGATGTCCCGAATGTGATCCCGGCGTTCACGTCGATGTCCTGGTACGTCCGGGCCTTCACGAAGGAACGGATGGAGGAGTTGTACACCAGGGTCCTTGCATCATTCGAAGGGGCGGCGCTCGCGACCGGATGCTCGCTCGATGTGAAAGTGCGGGGTCACGCGTATACCGACATGATTCCGAACCCGATGATGGCAGATCTCTACGCGGAGAACTCGGCAGCGATCGGCAGACCGATGCGGCGCGGCTTCGAGTTCGACCTGGCTGCAACCGGCTCGACCGACATGGCGAACGTTTCCTACGAGGTGCCGACGATCCACCCGATGCTCGACATCGAAGCAGCGCCGGCCGTCAACCACCAGAAGGAATTCGCAGCACACACGCTGACGTCTGCCGGGCATGCGGCCATCACCGATGGCGCCCTCGCAATGGCGATGACGGTCATCGACCTGGCGGAGGGTGATCGCTGGGACGAGCTCGCGGTTGCCCTCCCCTGATCGACGAATCGGGTGACGGCTAATGGCCTATCGTCCCGGTATGCCTTCCGAGACGACACTGACGGAAACCGACTGGTACCAACTCGACACCGACGCGGCACTCGACCAACTCGGCTCCTCGCGGGCCGGTCTCTCCAATGCTGAGGCCGCCCAACGCCTGGCAACCGGCGGCCCGAACGACCTCGAGGACCGCGGCGGCCGCTCATCGCTTCAAATCTTCCTCTCCCAGTTCAAGGACCTCTTCACGGTCATCCTCGTTGTCGCAGCGGTGGTCTCGGCGTTCCTGGAGGACTGGATCGAGGCCGTCGCCATTCTCGCGATCATCATCCTCAACGCCGCGATGGGATTCGTCCAGGAGAAGAAGGCCGAGGAGGCCATGGCGGCCCTCAAGCGCATGTCGGTTCCCGAAGTGGCGGTTGTCCGGTCCGGCGAGACCATCGTCACGACGTCGAGCGACATCGTGCCCGGGGACATCATCATCCTCGAGACCGGGAACATCGTCCCCGCGGATGGCCGACTGATCGAAGCGGTCAACCTCGATGTCGAGGAGGCTCCGCTCACCGGCGAGTCCGTGCCCGTTGGGAAGGACGCCGGCAAGGTCTACCACTCCAAGGCTGCGGTCGCCGACCGGCGCAATACCGTCTACCGCGGAACCACCGTCACGCGCGGCCGAGGCATCGTCGCGGTGACCAACACGGGGATGCAGACCGAACTCGGCCGAATCGCCGGCCTCCTGCAGTCGGTTGAGGAAGAACGCACGCCGCTCCAGCGCCGTCTCGACCACCTCGCCAAGGTGCTGGCAATCGTGGCCCTGGGAATCGTGGCGCTCCTGTTCGCCATCGGAATCATGCAGGGCGAGAGCGTGGAGATAATGCTGCTGACATCGGTCAGCCTTGCGGTCGCCGCCATCCCCGAGGCGATGCCGGCCGTGGTGACGATCGCTCTCTCACTCGGCGCGCAACGCATGCTGAAGCGCCGGGCCCTCATCCGTCGCCTCCCGGCCGTCGAGACCCTCGGGTCCGTATCGGTGATCTGCTCCGACAAAACCGGAACACTCACCGAGAACCGCATGACGGTCACCGTGCTCGACCTCGCCAACGAAGCGGTAGTGCTGACCGGAGAGAGCAGCGGACCGCTCACCCCAACCGAGATCGGCGCCGATGCCATCGCCCAGGGTCTCGAGGCGGCGCTTGCCACGGGCGCGCTCTGCAGCGATGCCACCCTCACAACAACCGACATGGGCTACCGGTCCGTCGGAGATCCGACCGAGACGGCCATCGTCCTTGCGGCGGCAGAACTCGGCATTCCGAAGCCCGCACTCGAGGACCTGTTCCCTCGCATCGGCGAGGTGCCGTTCGATTCCACGAGCAAGCGGATGACGACGATCCACTCCGTTCCGCTATCGCTGCCGGCCTGGGTCGACGGAATAGCGACCGTGTTCCCGGCAGGGACCACGGCCGCCTCATTCATGAAGGGAGCCGTGGAGCGGGTCATCGACGCCTCGACATCGGTGTTGGTCGCCGGAGTGATCGAACCGATGACCGACGACTGGTCCAAACGGATCGTCGACCGCACCGAGTCCATCGCCGCCACCGGGACCCGCGTCCTCGCCGTCGCGGCCCGTGGTTGGGCCACACCACCCGACGACGACCACGCCGAGCAAGATCTCGTCTTCATCGGCCTATTCGGGTTGATGGACCCGCCACGAGCCGAGGTGTCCGAGGCCGTCGCGAAAGCGAAGGCCGCCGGCATCGGCACCGTCATGATCACGGGCGACCATCCGCTGACGGCCCGCCACATCGCTGCCGCAGTCGGCATCGATCCCGACGGTGGATTCCTCACGGGCGCCGAACTTGACCTCATGAGTGAGTCCGAACTCATCGAAGCGATAGAGACCATCTCCGTGTTTGCCCGTGTCTCCCCCGAGCACAAGCTGCGCCTCATATCGGCCTATCGGGCGGACGGAACGCCGACGGCGATGACGGGAGACGGGGTGAACGACGCGCCGGCCCTCAAACGGGCAGACATCGGCGTTGCGATGGGCATCACCGGGACGGACGTGTCGAAGGAGGCGGCCGACATGGTGCTGCTCGACGACAACTTTGCCACGATCGTCGCGGCGGTCGAAGAGGGCCGGGTCATCTACGACAACATCCGCAAGTTCATCAAGTACCTGTTGACGTGCAACGCATCCGAACTGGCGGTGATGATCGTCGGCCCGTTCCTCGGTCTCCCGATTCCGCTCCTCCCACTACAGATCTTGTGGATGAACCTCATCACCGACGGTCTCCCTGCACTGGCCCTTGGTGTGGAACCGGCCGAGGACGACGTGATGGATCGCCCGCCGCGTTCCGCGAGCGAGACGATCTTCGGCGGTGGGGTCGTCCAGTACATCGGTTCGTTCGGGGCACTCATGGCCGCCCTGTCGCTGCTCGTCGGCTGGTACGCATGGAGCGTCGATGATCCGGCGTGGCAGACGATGCTGTTCACGACGCTGATCTTCGCCCAGTTGGCGCTGGCGCTCGAGGTCCGCACCGAGAAGCGGTCGCTATTCTCGAACAGCCTGTTCTCGAACCGTGCGATGCTCGGTGCCGTCGGCATCGGGATCGTCGCCCACTTCGCACTGATCTACGTGCCGTTCTTCCAAGAGGTGTTCGGAACCGTCGCGCTCGACGGGAAGGACCTCCTGATCTCACTGTCGGCGGCCGCTGCGATCATCCTGGTTGCCGAACTCTGGAAGTGGCGGCAACGGGCCGCCACCGGTCGCTGACGCTGCATCATGAACACCGGAGCGCTCCCCGACCAATGGCGTGGGTTCCAGTTCATCATCTTCGACTGCGATAGCACCCTGTCAACGATTGAAGGCATCGACGAGCTCGCACGCATCGGTGGCCGGTACGACGAGATCAAGGCACTGACGGATGCCGCCATGGGTGGAGACGTGCCCCTCGAGCACGTCTACGACCGTCGCCTCGCGATGCTGAAGCCGAAACGGGCGGACATTGCCGCCGTCGCCGACCGTTATCGGGAGGAGGCCGTGGCCGATGCCCGCGAGGTCGTCGGGGCGTTGCAGGCCGCCGGCAAGCACGTCTACATCGTGTCGGGTGGCCTACTCGATGCGGTGCAACCATTCGGGACGTGGCTCGGTGTGCCGACCGACCACATCCGTGCGGTCGGTATCCGCTACCAGACGCCGCTGGGCACACCGCTCATGGACCCGGAATCCCAACGCCCGAGCGACCGCTATCTGAACACGGAGGCGAACCCACTCACGCAGGCCAACGGTAAGTCGGCCGTCGTTCGCGAGGTACTGAGCGGCACCGACGGCCGTTCGATGCTGGTCGGTGATGGGGTGAGCGATCTCGTCGCGGCACCGGAGGTCAACCTCTTCGTGGCGTACACCGGCGTCGTCGAACGAGCCCGCGTCGCGGCCGGAGCGGATGTCCTGGTAACCGGTGCCTCACTTGCCCCGATCCTCGGTCTGGCGCTGACTGCCGCTGAAGAGGCAATACTGGGCACCACCGCCTACCGCAATGTGATCGACACAAGCCGGGCCATGATCCAGGCCGGCGAACTCACCATCCAGAGGGACCTCCCGTCATGACCTTCCGAGTCCTCGCAACCGATGACCTCTCCGCCGATGCGGTGCACCTCCTCAACGAGCACCCGGGCTTCGACTTCGACGTCCACAAGGGGCTCAGCCAGGACGAACTGGAAACGCTCATCACCGACTACGACGGTCTCATCATCCGTAGCAGTGTCCGCGTGACGGGCCGCGTCATCGAAGCGGGCAAGCGTCTCCGGGTCATCGGCCGCGCGGGGGCCGGCGTCGACAACGTCGATCTGCAGGCAGCGAGCGAACGAGGCATCGTCGTGATGAACACGCCCGGGGCGAACACGGTCGCGACGGCCGAGCACACGATGGCTCTGCTGCTGGCGTTATGCCGCAACGTCCCGCAAGCGGCAGCGAGCCTGCAGCGTGGCGAGTGGGAACGCAATCGATTCAAGGGCATTGAGCTGCGGTCGAAGACCATAGGCATTGTCGGCCTTGGCCGGGTCGGTCAGCGCGTCGCACGGCGGTGCCGGGCCTTCGGCATGGATGTGATCTGCTACGACCCCTATCTGAGCGGCGAGCGGGCCGAACTGCTGAAAGTGGATCAGGTCTCACTCGAGGAGTTGCTCGAGCGCTCCGACTTCATCACCCTGCATGCCGCCCTCACGCCGGATACGAAGGGTCTCATCGGTCGTGAAGCCCTTGCCGGTGCCAAACCCGGGGTTCGCATCATCAACGCGGCACGCGGCGGCCTCATCGACGAGGAGGCGCTGGTCGAGGCGCTGGAGGATGGCCGCGTGGCCGGAGCGGCCCTCGATGTGCTCGTCGACGAGCCACCCGATCCGTCCAACCCCCTGCTCCACATGGCCAACGTGGTGGTGACGCCTCACCTGGCCGCGAGCACCGCCGAGGCGCAGCGCGAGGTGGGCATCCAGATCGTAGGTCAGGTCATCGACGCTCTCGAAGGGACCGACTTCCGCAACGCCGTGAACATGCCGATCGTCGACGGGCGAGTCTTCGAGGAGTTGCGGTCCTACCTCGCCATGGCCGAACGGGTCGGCAGCCTGCAGACGCAGCTCGCCGAGGGAGCCATCACGAAGGTCGAAGTCGCGATCGAGGGCGACGATCTCGACGAGCACATCACGCCGGTCTCCGTTGCGATCCTCAAGGGCATGTTGGAGCCGTTCGTGACGGAGCCCGTCAACTACGTCAATGCGCAGCATGTCGCGAAGGAGCGGGGCATAGCCGTGTCGCAGGTCTCCGGGCTTCAGAGGATGGACTACCCGAACATCATCTCGTGCCGCGTCGAGTGGGGCGGTGGCCAACGCACCGTGGTGGCAACGCTGTTCAGCCACGATGAACCGCGGATCGTGGAGGTCGACGGCTACCGCGTCGATGTCGTGCCTGAGGGGACGATTCTGGTGACGGTCAGCCACGACGAGCCGGGGTTCATCGGGACGGTGGGTACGGCGCTCGGAGAACTCGGCATCAACATCGCGACCTGGAAGACCGGCCGATCGGCACCCGGCGGCCGGGCTCTGTCGTTCATCAGCGTCGACTCGGATGTCCCGGAGAGCGCCCTGCGGTCACTGGCCGAGACAGCGCCGATCGAGCGCATCACCAAGGTCGTGTTCTAGTGGTTTGTCGTTGAGGTGGTGTCTGGGTATCTCTGAGGTATCGGCGTCATCCGGCGAGCACGCGCAACGAAGGCGCAGTCGGGACTGCGTCGAGGCGGAAGACGCCGCCGATGGCGTCGAGGGCCGAACAGACACGGCAGCCACTTCTGCGACAGACCGCTAGACCGCCGTCCTCCGGAAGTCGGCCATCAGCTCGCACAGGGTCTCGACGCCCATGACGGGCATGGCGTTGTAGAGCGACGCCCGGCAGCCGCCGACGCTGCGATGACCCTTGAGTCCGACCATGCCCCGCTCTGCGGCGGCGGCGATGAACCGCGCCTCGATTCTCTCGTCCGAGAGTCGGAAGACGACGTTCATGTTGGAGCGATTCGCCGGTACGACCGGGTTCACGTAGAAGCCGTCACTGTCGTCGATCGCCGTGTACAGGAGCGAGGCACGCTCATCGGCAGCGGCGTACATCGCCCCCAGGCCGCCGCGTTCGTCCACCCACCGCAGCACCTTCTCCATCACGTAGATCGGGAACACGGGAGGGGTGTTGTACATCGAGCCCTTGGATGCATGGACGTCGTAACGGAAGTACGAGGCCAGATCCCGGTTGGTGTGGTCGAGGACGCTCCGCCTGATGATCACGAGCGCGAGGCCCGCAGGCGCGAGGTTCTTCTGGACTCCGCCGTACACGACGTCGAATCGCTCCCATGGGATGGGTCGACTCATGATGTCCGAGGACATGTCTGCGGCCAGCGGAACCGGCACGTCCGGCCAGTCCTTGTACTGGATCCCGCCGATCGTCTCGTTGCTCGTGATGTGGAGGTACCGCGTATCGTCCTGGAGTTGGATCTCGGACGTCGCCGGAATCCGGGTGTAGCCGGTTCCCCGTCCGCTCCACGCCACATACGTGTCGCCGCAGAGGGACCCGTCCTGGATCGCCTTCAGCGCCCAGGCCCCGGTGTCGACGTACGCGCCGAGCGAGCCGCCGACGAGCAGGTTCATCGGGAGCATCCCGAACTGCATCGTCGCCCCACCCTGGATGAACAGGATGTCGAAGTCATCCGGTACAGAGAGGAGTCTCCGGAGCAGGTCGATCGCTCCCTGGTGCACGGCGTCGTACGGCGCCGACCGGTGGCTCATCTCGATCATCGACATCCCCGCCGACCGATAGTCGACGATCTCGTCCTGGATCTCCTCCAGCACCGAGACCGGCAGAACACTCGGCCCGGCACTGAAGTTGATGGCTCTTGCGGTGGACGGCTGATCTGGCATGGTGTGAGGACAATACCGTGGGGCTCGTTGCACCTCTCTTCGTCTCGACTCATCCCTTCCCCCTGCGTGATGGTGGCAGCGCCACCAGTCACTGACGGAAGGCATCACTCGAGATCGGGGGGACGGAGAGACCCCCTCCGTCCCTCGCTGCGCTGGGGCCACCACCCCCTGAAGGGGAGGAATTGCCGGGAGGAATCGGACGTCTGGGAGGACGACCTACAGGATCTGGCCGAGGAATGCCTTCGTGCGGTCATTGTTGGGGTTGGTGAAGATCTGGGTGGGGGTGCCTTCTTCGAGGATGGTTCCCTGGTCGAAGAAGAGAATGCGGTCGGCGACCTCGCGGGCGAAACCCATCTCGTGGGAGACAACGATCATCGTCATGCCCGAGCGTGCCAGTTCCTGCATCACCTCGAGGACTTCGTTGATCATCTCCGGGTCGAGGGCCGAGGTGGGCTCGTCGAAGAGCATGATCTTCGGTTCCATCGCCAGCGACCGCGCTATCGCCACCCGCTGCTGCTGGCCACCGGAGAGTTGCTCGGGGTACTTGTCCGCTTGCTGGGGAATCCCCACCCGTTCGAGGAGTTTCATCGCGATCCTGTCCGCTTCGGTCTGCGTCAGCCCGCGCACCTGGACCGGTGCCAGCGTGATGTTCTCGAGGATGGTGTGGTCGGGGAAGAGGCTGATCTGCTGGAACACCATGCCGACTTCCGACCTGATCCTCTCGACGTTCTTCACGTCGTCGGTGAGTTCGATCCCGTCGACGACGATCGTGCCTTCGTCCTGGGCTTCGAGGCGGTTGATGCAGCGGACGAACGTCGACTTGCCTGAACCGGAGGGTCCGATGATGACGACCACTTCGCGCTCGCGAACCGTCGTCGTGATGCCGTTGAGGGCTACGAAGTCGCCAAACGACTTCTTCACATCGGTGGCGATGATGATGTCACCACCGAGGGATGGGCGGCCTCGTGATGCGGCGTCCGACACAGGGTTCTGATTCGGCTCCGCCGGGTCAGGTTCCCTGCGCATGGAAGAAGATGCGACGCTCTCTCGGCTGGTCGAACTCGGCGTAGAGGACGCGCTGCCATTGACCGAGAAGGACCTCGCCGTCGACGATCGGGATCGTCACCGACGGCTGGCCGACGAGCAATTGCCGGACGTGAGCGTGTCCGTTGATGAACTCGTCTTCCTGCATGTTCTCGGTGCGCACATCGTGATCGTCGTGCTCGTAGTAGGCATCGATGGGGACCGCGCGGTCGATTGCCTTCCGGAAGTCGTTCAGGAAGCCGGTCTCGGACTCGTTGATGACAACCGAGGTGGTGGTGTGCGGGGTGTAGACGGTGATCTGCCCGTGGTTGACCTTCGATCGCTTCACCACGTCTCGCACGATGTCGGTGAAATCCCAGAACTCATCGGAAGCGCTGGTGTGGAAGTGCATCGCCTCGGTCCGGATCGCCGGCGATTCGGAAGATGCGAGGACAACCGGTGTACCGACCGGGTCGACAGTGGCTTTACGAATCGCGATACGTTCGTCCATGGGCTTCCTTGTGGATCGTCGGCGAGACCCTAGTGAGTAGGTCAGGTTACCGGTGTGTCAAACCTCCCGCCACGCCATTTGCCACCGCACCACGGGACGGTTCCGTGGGTCCGGTACAATTGATTCTCACCAGTGGAGGAGACCACATGACAGCGACGGTGATCCTTGGCTCCCAGTGGGGCGATGAAGGGAAGGGCAAGATCACCGATCGGTACTCCCGTGACGCCGATGTCGTCGTCCGGTACCAGGGTGGCAACAACGCGGGGCACACAATCGTCGTCGAAGGTGAACGCTTCGCGTTGAGCCTGATCCCCTCCGGAGTGCTGTATCCGCAGGTCACGCCGGTGATCGGCAACGGCACGGTCGTCGATCCGGCCGTGCTCATCCGCGAGATGGACGAACTCACCGAACGTGGCATCGATCCTTCGCGGGTGCGGGTCTCCGGGAACGCCCACGTCATCATGCCGTATCACCGCAAGATGGACGCGGTGCTCGAGCGCTACCTCGGCGAGGAGCTGATCGGCACCACCAAGCGCGGCATTGGGCCGGCGTACATGGACAAGTTCTCCCGCTTCGGCATCCGCATGCAGGACCTCTTCGATCCCAAGATCTTCCACAAGAAGCTCGAAGTGGTGCTGAAGGACAAGAACAAGCAGTTCCAGAAGGTCTACAACCAGTTGCCGCTCGACCTCAACGAGATCTACGAGGAGTACCTCGGGTACGCGGAGCGGCTCGAAGGTCACATCGCCGACACGTCGCTGCTCGTGTGGGAAGCGATCCACAGTGGCAAGAACGTCCTGTTCGAGGGCGCCCAAGGGACGCTGCTCGACATCGACCATGGAACCTACCCGTTCGTGACGTCATCGAACCCAACTGCCGGCGGCGCCGTGACCGGGTCGGGCGTGGGTCCACGCGACATCGACAACGTCATCGGCGTGGCCAAGGCCTACATCTCGCGAGTCGGCACCGGGCCGTTCCCGACCGAGCTGCTCGATGAGACCGGCGACCGGATGATCGAAATCGGCGGCGAGTACGGCGTGGTCACCGGACGGCGCCGCCGCTGTGGCTGGCTCGATGCGGTTGCTCTCCGGTATTCGGCCAGGGTCAACGGCCTCACCGAGATCGCGCTCACCAAGCTCGACATCTTGTCGAACTTCGACCCGATCAAGATCGCGGTGGCCTACGACCATGACGGCGTTCGCTACGACGAGTTCCCGCGCCAGCAGACGGTGCTCTATCACTGCACCCCGATCTACGAAGAGGTTGAGCCGTGGAACACCGATATCACGAAAGTCAGGTCGTACGACGATCTGCCGGCCGCCGCCAAGCGGTATGTGGAGCGGGTTGAGGAGATGAGCGGCGTGCGGGTCTCGTCCGTCGGTGTCGGTCCCGGTCGTGAAGCCACCTTGATGCGATGACCCCGGCAACCTACCGCGCTGTAGACCACGGACTTCGGACTTTCGGCGTTGTCCGATGATCGAGCGTTACGCCCTCCCCGAAATGACGGCCATCTGGAGCGAAGCAAACAAGCTCGCCGTCTGGAAAGAGGTCGAGACGCTTGTCGTTGAGGCGTGGGTTGACCTCGGCGTTGCGACCGTCGAGGCGGCCGAGGCCCTTCGCAACGCTCCCGACGTGGATCCCGAGGCGTGGAAAGAGTTAGAGCAGGTCACCAACCACGACCTGGCGGCGTTCGTCGATCTCCTGGCCGAGTCGGTGGACATCGGCGGCGAGTGGGTTCACTTCGGGCTCACCTCATCGGATGTGGTTGATACCGCAAACGGCGTGTTCCTCCGGGAGGCGGCCGACCTGTTGCTGACACGAATCGCTGCGCTCTTCAACGTCATCAAGGCGAAGGCGTTCGAGTATGAGGACACGCCCATCATCGGGCGCACGCACGGTATTTGGGCCGAACCGACATCGTTCGGCCTCAAACTTGCGAGTTGGGCATTCGAGATCGAGCGGGACTATCGCCGAATGGCCAACGCACGCGACAGTGTTGCGGTCGGCAAGATCTCGGGCGCCGTCGGCACGTATGCCCATACGCCCCCGTCGGTCGAGGCGTATGTCTGCGCCAAGCTTGGCCTCGGCGTCGAGACGGCGTCGTCGCAGATCACCCACCGGGACCGCCATGCGGAATTCCTCAACGCGATCGCCCTCACGGGGTCGTCGCTCGAGCGCTTCGCCACGGAGATCCGGCACCTGCAGCGCAGCGAGATCGGAGAGGTCCGCGAGCCGTTCGGCTCCGGGCAGAAGGGTTCGTCTGCGATGCCGCACAAGCGGAACCCGATCGCCTCCGAGAACATCACCGGCATCTCCCGCCTGCTCCGCGGCTACGCGTCGGTCGGCATGGAGAACGTCGCCTTGTGGCACGAGCGGGACATCAGCCACTCCTCGGCCGAGCGGGTGACCTTGCCGGATGCGACCGGTCTGCTCGACTACGCCCTCGTGAGAATGACGCGCCTCATCGACGGCCTCGTCGTCAACATCGCCCGCATGGCGGAGAATCTCGAAGCGACCCGCGGCCTGGTGTTCTCACAGGCGGTTCTCCTGGCTCTCGCCGAGAACGGGCACACCCGCGACGACGCCTACCGCATCGTGCAGCGCAACGCGATGGCCACCTGGGACGAGGGAAAGAACCTCCTCGACCGCCTCGCCGCCGACCCCGAATGTGACCTCACGGAAGACGAACTCGCCGCGTGCTTTTCGGTGGAGCGATTCCTTCGCAACACAGGCGATGTGTTCGATCTACTCAAGGGACTGAGCGTTTGAACCGCCCAACGCCTCGAATGGACACCCGAAACTGTCGATCGATAGTATCGGCCACACCCACCGTTGGACCCCCTGGAGGTGCCACATGAAGTCGTATCGGATCGCGCTCATACCCGGTGACGGAGTCGGGATCGAGATCTCCGACGAGGCGGAGAAGGTCCTCGCTACCGCCGCCGACATCTTCGGTTTCGAGGTCACCACGGAGAGCTTCGACTGGTCCTGTGACCGGTACCTCGCGACCGGCGAGATGATGCCCGAGAACGCCCTTGAGACCCTCAGCACATTCGATTCCATCTTCCTCGGTTGCATCGGTGACGCCAACAAGGTCGAGGACCACATCTCCCTCCAGATGCTGCTGGCGATCCGCAAGGGCTTCGATCAGTACGTGAACCTCCGCCCGATCAAGCTGTATCCGGGCGTCTCCTCCCCAATCTCCACCGCCACACCCGAGACGGTCGACATCCTGGTCATCCGGGAGAACACCGAGGGTGAGTACTCCGGAAACGGTGGCTTCTTCAAGCGGGGCACGCCCGATGCCTTCGCCCTCCAGACCGGCATCTTCACGTGGAAGGGCTGTGAGCGCACGATCCGATACGCCTTCGAGGCAGCACGCAAGCGTCAGAAGCTCGGTTCGACGCCGCCGGTGGGCCGGGTGACCAACTGCACCAAGTCGAATGCGCTCAACTACTCGATGGTCTTCTGGGATGAGGCCTACGACTTCGTCGCCAAGGACTTCCCGGACATCGAGACCGACATGGCCCTGGTGGATGCGTTGACCATGTGGTTCGTCAAGAACCCCGACTACTTCGACGTCGTGGTGGCGTCGAACCTATTCGGCGACATCATCACCGACCTCGGAGCGATGCTCCAGGGCGGCATGGGTTTCGCCGCGGGCGGCAACGTCAACCCGGAGGGCGACTACCCGTCGATGTTCGAGCCGATCCACGGTTCGGCGCCGAAGTACACCGGGCAGAGCGTGGTCAACCCGATCGCAACGATTGAAGCCGTCCGCATGATGCTGGACAATCTCGGGGAGACCGACTCGGCCAACCACATCGAGGCCGCGATCGCCGCCACCCTGAGTGCCGGTGAGACCCGGACAAAGGACATGGGCGGTACGAGTTCAACAGTCGAAATGGGATCCGCGGTCGTCACAGCAATGCGCGCGTCTGCCTAGGGGAAGGCGAGACCCGGATATGAGCAAAGTGAAGGTCGGAGTAGCCGGCTACGGAGTGATCGGCCAGCGTCTCGCTGACGGCGTCGCCGCGCAGGAAGACATGGAACTCGTCGGCGTCGCCGACGTCGCGCCCACGCTCGCCGTCATGGCCCTCGCCGAGCGTGGCATGCCGTACGACCTCTACGCCGCAATGCCGGGGGCCAAGGAGAACCTCGAGGCCGCGGGCATCCCCGTGTCCGGCGACTTCGAC
Source organism: uncultured Actinomycetota bacterium (assembly GCA_963700375.1). Lineage (GTDB taxonomy): Bacteria > Actinomycetota > Acidimicrobiia > Spongiisociales > UBA5794 > JAHEEL01. The sequence continues at coordinate 294,343 of CAVOXF010000002.1, read as the reverse complement.
GACCTTCTCAGCAAGGTCGACATCATGCTCGACTCGGCGCCGGGTGGCATCGGGGCGAAGAACAAGGTGAAGTACGAGGCAGCAGGAGTCCCTGCCATCTTCCAGGGCGGCGAGTCCAGCGGAGTCGCCGATGTGTTCTTCCACGGCTACGCGAACTACGAAGAAGGTATTGGCAAGGACTACCTGAAGCTCACGTCGTGCAACACGACCGGCTTCGTCCGTGCCGTCGACGCACTCGATCGTGAGGTAGGCGTCGAGAAGGTCGCGATCACAATCATCCGTCGCGTCGCCGATCCGGGCGACACGCACCGCGGTCTCGTCGACAGCCTTCAGCTCGAAGGCATCCCAAACCACCAATGCGTGGACCTCATGGCGATCATGCCGCACATCGACGCCACGGGCCTCCTGATCCATACGCCGGTGACGCACGGCCACATCATCACACTGGTCGTGACCACCAAGCGCGAGACGACACCTGAAGAGGTCGTCGAGATCTTCAAGGCCCACCCGCGCATCCGCGTCGTGAGGATCGAGGACGGCTTCAACACCAACACGTCGCTGTTCAACTACGCCCGCTTCCTGGGCCACCCGCGCGGCGACATGTACGAGATCGGCCTCTTCGAAGAGACCGTCGGGATGTCCGGCAAGGACGTGATGTTTGCGATCAACATCCCCCAAGAGTCGGTGACGATCCCCGAGACGATCGACGCCATCCGTGCCGCGCTCTCGATGCAGACCGACCGCCTCGAAGCGGTAGCGGCGACCAACCGATACTTGGGGATGTAGTGGCCGCAGCGCATAGCAGATGAAGGAGGCAGCAGGGTGACGATTCCGACCCTGGACGATTTCGATGTGCACGGACGCGTTGTCCTCCTGCGTGTCGACATCAATTCGCCGATCGACCGGAAGACCGGGAAGATCAACGACGACAACCGGCTCAACATGAGCCTGCCGACGATTGCCGACCTCGCGGATGCGGGCGCGCGCGTTGTGATCATCGCTCACCAGGGCGACACGCTCGACTATCACAACCTCGTGTCGCTGCGCGAGCACGCCGAGATCCTCTCGGAGAAGCTCGGTCGGCCGGTCGGCTTCATCGACGACGTCGCAGGTCCGGCCGCTCGTGCGGCGATCCAGGCGCTCGGCGATGGTGACATCCTGCTGCTCGAGAACGTCCGCATCCTCACCGAAGAGGTCTCGACATTCGAGAGCGCCGTGAAGCTCATGCCGGCCGAGATGACCAACACCTACCTGGTGCGCAACCTGGCACCCCTGGTCGACATGTACGTCAACGATGCATTCGCCGCGGCGCACCGGAACGCACCTTCGATGGTTGCGTTCCAGGAGTTGCTGCCCTCGGCCGGCGGTCGGCTGCTGATCGACGAGGTGACCGCCCTGTCGGGGGTGGCGTCTGATCCGAATCGGCCGTGCGTCTTCCTGCTCGGTGGCCTGAAGATCTCGGACGCGTTCTCGATGATGGACAAGGTGCTGGCAGACGGCACCGCCGACACGATCCTCACGACCGGCATCACCGCGAATGTCATGCTGATCGCGCAAGGCGTCGATCTCGGGGTTCCGACCACGGCGTTCATCTACGACCGTTCGCTGGAGACGTTCATCCCTCGGGCTGCCGAGCTGCTCGAGGCCTACGGAGACCGCATCGAGGTTCCGACCGACCTCGCCTTCGACGACAACGGAGAGCGCCGGGAACTCGCGGTCGCGGACCTACCGACAGATCATCTCCTGATCGATGTGGGGAGCGAGACAGTCGCTGCCTACGAAACCGTGATCGCCAACGCCGCCACACTGTTCGTCAACGGCCCTGCCGGGGTCTACGAGTCCGCAGCGGGCGAGTACGGAACTCGGTCACTCTGGGAAGCCGTTGCCGCATCGGACGGATACTCGGTGATCGGCGGCGGCGACACGGTTGCGAGCGCCCGCCGCTTCGTCAGCGATGACGACATCGGCTTCATCAGCACCGCCGGCGGCGCCCTGATCCGCTTCATCAGCGGCCAGCCCCTCCCCCTCCTCGACGCCATGGAGAAGGCAGCCAGCGCGGAACGCGTAGCACTCGCGACTCCCGGTCGCGAGAACCCCTCGCCCCCGAGGATGCGAAGTAGCTTCTGCGCAGCAGTCACGTGCTCGCGACACGACCGAGAGACCCCTTCCGTCGCCTGCTGCGCAGGCTCCACCTTCCCCTGAGGGGAAGGTGGAGCAGGATTCTCCCCAAACGAAGGATTCCGGGTCGCGCATCAGGGGGGATGATGCACGACCCGGAATCGGCGCCACGGGGGAGGAGGTCCGTGGCGGGTGACCGGTGGGGGTTTGGATTCCCTGAGATTCAGCTCCTCGAGATCGTTCCCTCCCAGGTGCCGACCTTGTCGCCCTTCATGGCGTCCTTGTCGAACCAGAAGCTCGTAACGGCCTTGGTCTCGGTGTAGAACATCACGCCGTCGCGACCCATCACGTGCAGATCACCGAAGAAACTCTTCTTGTGACCACTGAACGGGAAGACCGAGATCGGCACCGGGATTCCGACGTTCACGCCCACCATTCCTGCATCGATGCGACGGGCGAACTCACGGGCGTAATAGCCGCTCTGGGTGAAGATCGAGGCGCCGTTGGCAAACTCGCTCGAGTTGATCAACTCCACGCCCTGGTCGAAGCTGGCGACCCGCTTGACATAGAGGACCGGTCCGAAGACTTCCTGGTTCCCGCATGACATCTCAGGCGTGACGTGATCGAACACGGTCGGTCCAACGAAGAATCCCTCTTCGTGACCCTCGACGTCGAGGTCCCGTCCGTCGAGGACCGGAACGGCACCCTCTTCAACCGACTTCTCGATCCAGCCGTTGACGAAGGCCATGTGCTCGGCGTTGACCAGCGGGCCCATTTCGGACGTCTCGTCGTACGAAGGCCCGATCTTGAGGCCGCTGGCGAGTTCGGCGATCGTCGCCACGAGCTCGTCAGCGATCGACTCGTGAACCGCGATCGCGGGCAACGCCATGCAGCGCTCCCCCGCGCAGCCGAACGCCGAGTTGATGATCCGCTGTGCCGTCGCCCGGATCGGCGCATCCTCCATCACGAGCGCATGGTTCTTCGCCTCGGTGAGCGCCTGAACCCGCTTGCCGTGCGCCGTCGCCGTCGAGTAGATGTGGAGACCAACCGCCGTCGAACCGACAAAGCTCACACCCTTGACCTTCGGATGCGTGAGCAGCCGCTCGGCCTCGTGGCGGGAGCAGGTCACGAGGTTGAAGACGCCCGGCGGCAGGCCGGCCTCTTCGAGCAGTTCCGCCATCCGCATGGCGGTCTGTGGGACGTACGACGCCGCCTTCAGCACGAAGGTGTTGCCGGTCGTGACGGCAAGCGGCATCATCCAGCCCATCGGGATCATGGCCGGGAAGTTCCACGGCACGATTCCCGCAAACACGCCGAGCGGCTCGCGGTAGGTGACCGTGTCGTAGCCGGTGGCGACGTTCATCAGCGAGTCGCCCATCATCGTGACCGGTGTGGCACAGGCGAGTTCGACGACCTCGATCGCCTTCAGGACATCACCGCGAGCCTCGGTATAGGTCTTGCCCATCTCGGTCGCGAGGAGCATGGCCAGGTCGTGCAGATTCTCTTCGAGGATGCTCTTGAGGTTGAACATGACCTGAACACGCTTGGTGATCGGAGTATCACGCCACTCGGGGAACGCTGCCGCTGCGGCTTCGACGGCGGCATCGACCTCGCCGGCCGTGCAGCGCGGGGCCTCGGCCATCACCTCGCCGGTGCTGCTGTTGGTGATCTCGTAGTAGACGCCGCTCTCGGTGTCCTTCCACTCCCCACCAACCAGGTACTTCAGACGTTTCGCCATGACGTCGCTCCTCCTCAAGGACACTCCCGTACAGACACACCAGAATAATCGATTATCGACGATATCATGCTTGCTGTGCTGCGTCGAATGGACGGTGCCGGTCTCAACGTCGCCCACCTCCCCCGACCCGACGACCGAGGCCGGGTCGCGATGTGTGATCATGGCAGACTGCCGAGAGGGACCGAAGACGCATGACCGAACGTGCTCCCATTACAGAACTCGAACCGGGCGGCGGCGGATTTCAGACCGGCCGGGTCACCTCGATCGCGGCCGGACACGCGGTACACGACACCTTCACCGCGTTCCTCGCACCGTTGCTTCCGACCTTCGTCGAGAAGTTCTCCCTGACCAACGCGGCCGCCGGCCTCCTCGCCGCATTCATCCAGATCCCGTCACTCCTCCAACCGGTAATCGGCCACCTCTCCGACCGCACCATCCTGAAGTGGATCGTCGTACTCGGTCCCGGGATCACCGCAACCTTGATGAGCTTCCTCGGCTGGGCACCCACCTACACGGCGCTCGCGCTGCTGCTCCTCGTCGCCGGGTTGAGCGTGGCCGCATTCCATGCCACCGCGCCGGTTGCCGTCGGGTATCTCTCCGGGAACCGGCTTGGACGCGGCATGGGATTCTGGATGGTCGGCGGTGAACTCGGCCGCACCCTGGGGCCACTCATCGTGGTGACCGCCCTGACCGTGGTGTCACTGAAGCAGATCGCGTTCCTGTCCCTCGCCGGAATCGCCACGTCGGTGATCCTCTACTTCCGCCTCCGCGACGTGCCGCTCCAGACGCGCGACGCCGGTGAACAGGTGCCGTGGAGGACCGCACTTGCCGGGATGCGCAGCTTCATGCTCGTGATCGCCGGACTCACCGTCATGCGCAGCATGATGATGCTTGCTGCCACGGTCTTCCTGCCGCTCTACCTCACCGAGACGGGGAGCAGTATCTGGCTCGCGGGCGCGGCACTGTCGATCGTCGAAGCCGCCGGGGTCGCAGGTGCCTTCGGCGGAGGGTGGATCAGCGACCACGTCGGGCGCAAGGCCGTCCTCGTGTTCGGGCACGTCGCCGCCCCGATTGCCCTGTTCCTCTTTCTCGCCGCGGACGGCTGGGTGCGCATCGCCGTGCTTCCCTTGATCGGGCTCTCGCTGCTCGCCGTTCCGCCGGTCGTCATGGCCCTCGTACAGGAGCAGGCGCCGAGGAGCCGGGCGCTCGCGAACGGTTTCTACCTCGCGATGTCGATGGCTATCCGCTCGCTTGCCGCCGTCGTCTACGGCGCGTTCGCCGACCGATTCGGCCTCGAGACCGCCATGGTGGTCGGCGCCATCGCCATGTTCGGCGGCCTCCCTCTCATCTGGCTCCTCTTCCGCCCCTCGATCTCTTCCTTCGCCGATTCCGTCCCCTCAGGGGAAGGTGGCAGCGCCTCAAGGCGCTGACAGAAGGGGTCTCCCGCGTGCGAAGCAAGGTGGTGACCCCCTCCGCCGCCTGCTGCGGAGGCGCCACCCACCCATGGGGAGGCGTACCTCGAGGGTCCTCAGCTTCTCGCTTCTGCCAGGGCTTCTTCGAAGGCGGTCAGGGTCTCGGCGACGTCTTCGTCGCTGTGCGCCGACGAGATGAACCAGGGTTCCTTGGCGTCATCGACGGGCATCACACCACGCTTGATCATGCCCATGATCACCTCGGTGTACAGGTCCTCGTCGTGGTGCTTCGTGTCCCGATACTCCCTCAACTCGGTGTCGGAGAAGAAGATCGAGAACATCGACGGGATGCCGATGATCGACGCCGGCTCGGAATGGTCGGCGCAGATCTTCGCCAACCCGGTCATGAGCGCGTTGCCGACCTTGTCGATCTGCTCGTAATGGGCACCGGTGGAGAGTTCGGCGATCGTAGCGACGGTCGCCGCCGCACCGATCGAGTTGCCCGAGTAGGTGCCGGCCTGCATGACGCCGCCCTCGGCCCATGCCGACATGACTTCCCGGCGCCCGCCGATTGCGGCAATCGGATACCCGTTGCCCATCGACTTCGCGTAGGTGCCGATGTCGGGCACGATGCCGAAGTGGTCGGCGGCTCCGCCGAGACCCATCCGGAACCCGGTCTTCACCTCGTCGAAGATGAGCATCGAGCCCCACTCCTCGGTGATGGCCCGGAGACCTTCGAGGTAGCCGTCGACCGGCATCAGACCGAACACGTTGCCGAGTACCGGTTCGGCGAGAATCGCAGCGATCCGGTGACCGTCGCTCCGGAACAGCCGCTCCATGAAGTCGAGATCGTTGAACGGTGCGATGCGGATGTAGTCGCGGATCGTCGGCGGAACGCCGGAGGACACCTGAAAAGGAACCGGGGAACGCCTGCTGCCGAGGTTGCCGACCGGCGAACCCGCCGTGGAGTAGCCGACGTAGTCGTGGGCACCGTGATAGGCACCTTCGAACTTCACGATGAGATCCCGGCCCGTCACGGCCCGTGCGAGCCGGATGGCGTGCATCGTCGCTTCGGTTCCGGTATTCGTGAACCGCAGCGTGTCGACCCACGGAATCGCATCGCGCATCGCTTCAGCGGCCTGCACCTCGATCGCGGTCGTCATAGCGAAGACCGTTCCGCGGGAAGCCGCTGTCGACACGGCGTCGACCACCGGCTTGTACCCGTGACCGAGGATGATCGGGCCAAAGCCGAGTTGATAGTCGATGTAGCGCTTCCCATCCATGTCGAAGGCGTACGCGCCCTCACCGCGGTCGATGACCATCGTGTCATCGTCACCCCAGTAGCGGAAGCCGCTCGAGACTCCGTTGACCAGCGCCTTGTTGGCACGTCCGAACCATTCAGCTGTCTTGGGACCCTGAAGACCCATGTTGCTCACCCTTCCGGCGGGGACCCGCGGCTCGGTGCCGCGTGGCCAAGCATCACGGCCGATCATACCGGCTGGCAGGGACCCTCGAACAACCGACACGGTGTCCCCGAGGGAGCTTCCCGTCTCCGACAGGCGCACAACTGATCGACTACATTGCGGCACAACGTCGCCAAATAGCAAAGGGGACCGGCTTGGTCCGGGATCTGGACATCTACCTCGCGGGCGAATGGAGCCCCGGCACCGGGGATGAGTATCGCGAGATCACGAGTCCCGGCTCAGGTGAGCACATCGCGAACGTTCCCCTCGCATCGCGAGCGGATATCGACCGGGCTGTCCACGCCGCCCGCCGGGCCCAGGATGAGTTCCGCCACTGGACCGCGATCGAACGGGCAGACCTGCTCCATCGCATCGCCGAAGCGGTTGCCGACAATATCGACGAGATCGCCCGCATCCAGACCCTCGAGCAAGGCAAGCCGTATCACGAGGAATCCCTCGCCGACATCGCCGAAGCGAACCAGTACTTCCTCAACGCCGCCGAGGACGTGAAACGCCTCACTGGGAGTGTCATCCCGACGTCCGATCGCAACAAACGCATGTTCACATTCCACCGCCCGATCGGGGTATGGGCTGCAATCACTCCATGGAACTTTCCAGTCACGATCCCGCTGGAGTACATCGGTCCTGGACTCGCGGCGGGCAACGCCGTCATCGCGAAGCCGCCTGAGTTCACGTCGTGGGGACTCCTGAAGCTCGCCGAGGCGTTCGACGCCGCCGGCGTTCCGAAGGGACTCGTCTCGATCATCCCGGGTGGCGGCGAAATCGGCGAAGCGCTCGTGACGCACTCCGGGATCGACGCCATCGGCTTCACCGGCTCGTCGGCAACCGGGAAACGAATCCTTTCGCAGATGGGGATCAAGCGGTCGGTCATGGAGATGTCGGGCAACGGCCCGACCATCGTCACCGAAGATGCCAACCTCGATGCCGCAGCCGAACTCGCCGTCTTCGGGGCCCGCTACAACGCCGGCCAGGTCTGCTGCGCAACCGAGAAGGTGATCGTGCTCGAGTCGGTCCACGACGAATTCGTCGAGCGTGCACTGCACCACGCAGCGCAGATCGTCCTCGGTGACCCATTCGATGAAGCCACGACCATGGGTCCGCTCAACAACGAGCCGACCGCACACAAGATGGACCTGCACGTCGCCGACGCACGCGAGCGGGGTGCCAGCGTCCTCACCGGCGGCAGGAGAGCCGCCGGGTTCCCCACCGACCTCTACTACGAGTTCACGATGATCGACGCCGTTCCGGAAGACGCCCTGGTTTCCCGGGAGGAGACGTTCGGCCCGGTTCTGCCGATCATCACCGTCCGCGACGACGACGAAGCAATTGCCGTCACGGCTCGTGGTGACCTCGGCCTCCAGGCGGCGGTCTTCACATCGTCGATCGGGAAGGCGTTCTGGTACACCGACCGGATCCGGGCCGGAACGGTCGTCATCAACGATTCAACCGACTTCTGGGAGACGTTCCAGCCGTTCGGAGGTGCGGCCGGGACGGCTTCCGGATGGGGCCGCGGAACCATCGACGACTTCACCGACCTTCAGACCATGGTGATCGACATAGGGAAGGTGCAATGACAGCGGCCGTCAGCATCCGCGGAGTAACAAAGCGTTTCGGCACCGACGTCACCGCCGTCGACGATGTGTCGCTCGACATCGCCGACGGTGAGTTCTTCTCGCTGCTCGGTCCTTCCGGATGCGGGAAGACGACGATGTTGCGAATGGTCGGGGGTCTCGAGTTCCCGACCGAGGGCAGCATTCAGGTGTTCGGTGAGGAGATGGCGCTGCGTCCGCCGAACAAGCGCCCGATCAACACCGTGTTCCAGTCGTACGCGCTGTTCCCGCACATGACGGTCGAAAAGAACGTGGCGTTCGGCCCCCAGATGCGCAGAGTCCCGAGGGACGAAGTCGAGACCCAGGTCGCCGAGGCGATCAAGGCCGTCCATCTCGAGGGCATGAGGCAACGCAAGCCAAGCCAACTCTCCGGCGGTCAGCAGCAGCGGGTGGCGCTCGCTCGGGCGCTCGTGAACCGGCCGAAGGTCCTCCTGCTCGACGAGCCCCTCGGCGCTCTCGACCTCAAGCTCCGCCAGGCCATGCAGATCGAACTCAAGGACATCCAGTCCGAGGTCGGCATCACGTTCATCTACGTCACACACGATCAGGAAGAAGCCCTCACGATGTCCGACCGGATCGGCGTCATGGATGCCGGCAAGCTCCTCCAGATCGGAACCCCTGAGGAGATCTACGAGCATCCGGTCAACCGGTTCGTGGCCGAGTTCATCGGCGAGACCAACTTCATCGATGGCACCGTCACCGATGACGGGCGCATCCGGATCGGGGATGGCAAACTCGTCTACGCCCGATGCCAGGCGTCGGCCGGGACCGACGTAACACTCACCCTCCGGCCAGAAAAGGTCCAAATCCACACCCCCAACGATCCGGACACTCCGCCGGAGCGGAACCAGCTTCCTGCGAAGATCGTCCGTCAGCTCTACTTCGGTGAATCGATCTACTACGAGGTCGAGATCCCCGGCGGCGAGGTGATCGACGCCCGCCTCGAGAACATCCCGTCGCTCCGCCGCTGGACGGCAGGAGAAGAGGTAGTGCTGAGCTTCCATCGGGAGGCTGCGGAAGCGCTGACGTCATGACGATGCTCGAGGACCCACCGCCGGAGGTCGCCAGCCCCGATCTCGAGAAGAAGGCAGAACGGGCCGAAGGATGGCGCGGGTTCTTCATCGCCCTCCCCACGTACGCCTATCTCGTCTTCTTCTTCGTCCTCCCGCTCATCATCATCGTGGTGTTCTCGTTCACCGTACGGAGCCGCACCGGCAAACCGATCCTCGGGGAGTGGACGCTCGAATGGTGGATCAAGCTCGGCGAACCCCTCGTCCGAACGGTCGCCGTCCGAAGCTTGTGGCTGGCGTTCCTCAACACCTTGTTCTGCCTCCTCATCGGCTACCCGTTCGCCTACTGGATCGCCACCCGCAGACGGGCCATGACACGCAACTTCCTCCTCGTGCTCGTCCTCATCCCGTTCTGGTCGAACTTCCTCGTCCGCACCTACGCCTGGCGGACGCTGCTCGACTCAAACGGCCTCGTCACGGAGATCGGCGAGGCAACCGGGCTCTGGGGCAAGATGCTGTTCACCGAGCCGGCCGTGTTCATCGGTCTGCTCTACGGGTACCTCCCGTTCATGGTCCTCCCCCTCTACGCGGCGATCGAGCACCTCGACTGGAACCTCGTCGAAGCGGCGCGTGACCTCTACGCCGGTGCGTGGGAAGCCTTCAGAAAGGTGACCCTGCCGCTGTCGAAGCCCGGGATCATCGCCGGTTCGATCCTCGTGTTCATCCCCAGCCTCGGCGCCTACGTCACGCCCGACCTGCTCGGCGGAGCAAAGACCACCCTGCTGGGCAATTACATCGTCACGCAATTCAAGTCGGGGAGAAACTGGCCGTTCGGCGCAACACTGTCGGTAACGATCCTCGCGGTGATGATGATCGCCACCGTCATCTACTTCCGGAAGGGAGGGCGGACGCTGTGAGCGTGCAACAAGGCACCGCGCATCGGCCGTGGGTGGACCGGATCCTGGGGATCAACGGCTGGTTCGTCTTCGGGTTCCTCTACCTGCCGATCCTCATCCTCGTCATCTACTCGTTTTCGGACAGCCGCAACGTCGGCGACTGGGGAGGGTTCACGCTGAAGTGGTACGACCGGATGTTCAACAACCCCGAGATGATGAACGCGCTGGGGAATTCGATCAAAGTCGCGATCGTCTCCACGGTCGTTGCCACAATCCTCGGGACCATGGCCGGCATCGCGCTCGATCGGTACCGGAGGTGGCTGGGGAAGCAGGCGTTCGACGTCATCCTCTACCTCCCGGTCATCATTCCCGAGGTGACGATGGGGGCGATGCTGCTCATTTGGTTCACCCAGGTCCTGCCGATCAACCTCAGCATCTGGACGATCATCCTCGGCCACATCGCCTTCTCTGCCTCGTTTGTCGCAATCGTTGTGCGGGCACGCCTCGCGAACCTCGACGACTCGCTCGAGGAGGCGGCGATGGACCTCTACGCGAATCGGTGGACGACGTTCCGTCGGGTGACCCTGCCACTCATCATGCCCGGCGTCCTCGGCGGCGCGCTGCTTGCCCTCACCCTCTCCCTCGACGACGTGATCATCACGGAGTTCGTCCAGGGGCCGGGTGCCAACCTCCTGCCCGTCTACGTCTTCGGGCTGATCAGGAGGCAGGTCACACCGGAAATCAATGCCGTATCGACACTCATGCTGGCCATCTCGATGGTGCTCGTCTTCATCTCCCTGGGGTTCCAGGCGAAATCGGGGATGGGCGGAAACAAGGAGGAATAGAACATGAAGCGACTCTTGATACTGATTGCTGTGGTGGCGATGCTCGCCGCGGCGTGCAGCAGCGACTCAGAAGGCGAGACCACGACCACCGCCGGATCGGGGACCGACGAGACCACGACGACGGTCGCGCCCGACACCGGCGGCAGCGACCTCGAGGTGATGATCGCGGCCTGTGAACCCGGGCAGACCGACGGCGACCTGAACTTCTACAACTGGACCGAGTACATCCCCTACGGGTCCGCCGCAGAGGACTACGAGGTCACCGACCTCGTCGCGAAGTTCGAGGAGGAGTACGGCGTCAAGATCATCCAGACGTTCTACGAGGACAACGAGACGATGCTCGCCCAGATCGAGGCCGGCGGCGCCCCGTACGACCTGATCGTGCCGTCCGACTACATGGTCTCGACCATGGCGGACCCGGAAGTCGCCCTGTTGGCCCCGATCAACAAGGCCGCGATCCCGAACCTCGCAAACATCGATCCGTTGTTCACCGGAATGCCGTTCGACCCGGACGGCAATTTCTCGGTGCCGTATCAGGCCGGCACGAGCGGTCTTGGGTTCGCGTACGAGTACGTCGACGATACCGACGGCATCTCGTGGGGCCTCGTCTTCGATCCGGAGATGAGCGAACCGTTTGCCGGGAGGATCTCGATGCTCAACGATGAGCGTGAGACGCTGGGTGCCGCCCTCAAGTACCTGGGCTACTCGGTCAACACCACGGATCAGGGCCAACTCGACGAAGCGACCGCGCTGCTCTCTGAGGCAAACGACCGCATCGCCGCGTACGACTCTGCGGCGTTCGACGATCTGCTCATTGCAGGCGAGACCGTGGTAGCCCACGGGTGGAACGGTGGGTTCTTCGGCTCGTTCGACGAGATCTCGACGGACGACTATGACGCCTACGAGGACTTCGGCTACGCCGTCCCGATGGAGGGTGGCATCATCTGGGTCGACCTGATGGCGGTCCCGATCACGGCCGAGCATCCGTGCACGGCGCACACGTTCATCAACTTCATCCTCGATGCAGAGAACGGTGGGGAGTTGACGAACTACACGTACTACATGAGCCCCAACCTGGCGGCTCACGCATATATCGACCCGGACATCCTCGAAGATCCTTCGATCTTCCCGGACGAGGCGACGATGGCGAACCTCGAGTTCATCGCGGACGTCGGAGACTTCTCGCTCAACTTCGCCGACGCCTTCGCCCAAGCCAAGGGCTAGCCGACGCAGAGACGATTGGGAAGGGGGCGGCTTCAGCCGCCCCCTTCCCGTTCCTGCGTAGATAGTGGAAGCCCTTCCCATAGTTGCGCAAGAACGCCGGGCTCGGCAAATTCGTTACCATCTCGCGCATGATCACTGCATTCGTCGGGGGACTTGTTCATGGACATCCGACGGCGTCCGCCGTCCTCGTCGAGAGAGGATCGATCACTGAGATCGGATCGGATGAATTGGCCTCTCGGGCCGCTGACGTCATCGAACTTCGCGGACGCCCACTTCTCCCGGGCTTCCAAGACTCCCATGTTCACCCTTCGATGGCCGGTCTCGAACTGGTCGCCTGCCACCTCCTCGAGACCCCGCACACTGAACAGGCCTACCTGAGCGAGATTCGCTGCGTACGCGAATCGGTCCGACAAGCCGTGGATCACGGGCGCCGGCTGGTCCATGGAGGCCTTCGACCGCGGTATTCCAACGACCGCAGCGCTCGACACCGTGGTTCCCGATCGCCCGGTCATGCTGTGGAACTCGGACCATCACGGCGCCTGGGTGAACTCGAAGGCCCTCGAGATCGCCGGGGTCACAGCAGCAACACCCGATCCGCCGGATGGCCGGATCGATCGCGACGAGCACGGCAACCCGATCGGCTCGCTCCAAGAGGGAGCGGTCGACATGATCTTGCCCTTCATGCCGGAACCGACCCCTGACGAACGCATCGCGGGGATTCTGGCGGGGCAGGAGTACCTCCTCTCGCTCGGCATCACGGCCTGGCAGGACGCCATGGTCGATCCGGCGACGCACGACGCGTACGTGACTCTCGATGGCCGCGGCGGACTCATCGCTGATGTCATCGGCGGACTGTGGTGGGAGCGAACGCGGGGGGCGGAGCAGGTCGAAGCGTTCGCCGCCCGACGCGATTCCACGCCACCCGGCCGCTATCGCGCGACGTCGATCAAGATAATGCTGGACGGTGTGGCCGAGAATTACACCGCATCGATGCTCGAACCGTATCTCGATGCGAACGGCAATCCGACCGACAACCGCGGTATCGACTTCATCGAACCCGGCGACCTCATCCGGTATGTGACGATGCTCGACGCCGCGGGCTTCCAGGTGCACTTCCACGCCCTCGGTGACCGTGCCGTGCGTCAGGGCCTCGACGCCATCGAGGCTGCGATCCGGGCCAACGGAGACGGCAGGCGACGGCACCACCTCGCCCATATCCAGGTCGTCGACCGTGCCGACGTGCCCCGATTCGCTTCCCTCGGGGCGGGGGCGAATGCTCAGCCGCTCTGGGCCCGTCACGAGGATCAGATGGATGTCCTCACCATCCCGTTTCTCAACCCCACAGCTGCCGGACACCAGTACCCATGGCGTTCACTTCTCGACGCCGGCGCGCCGCTCGCGTTCGGTTCGGACTGGAACGTCTCCTCCCCTGACCCGCTCCTCGGCATCGGCACGGCGGTCTCGCGTACCAGGCCGACCTCACGTCCCGAGCCTTTCCTGGCGGAGCAGCGGATCACGATGGAGGAGGCGATCACGGCCTACACCGCCGGATCGGCGTGGCTCGCTCATCGTGAAGGCCATACGGGCCGGATCGACATCGGTTTCGACGCCGACCTCGTCATCATCGACCGTCCCCTCGTCACCGCGTTGGACGCCTTCGCCGCGAGCGTCGACCTGACGATGGTCCAAGGCGACGTGGCATACGAGGTGTGATCCGGCCTAGCCGGAGGCCTCCCGCAGGCGCGAGGGGGCCCGGCCCTCCCCTGGACGGCGGGGGCGTGCGGCGCGATGATCGCCGGTGAATCGCACGGAAGGAGGCTCCGGTGTTGTACCTGCGGCTCGCGTGGCTAGCGGCGCTTGTCCTGCTCGTTGGAGGGTGCGGCGACGGGAGTACAGGCCTGCCCGGCCTCGACGGAGACGCCGTGGCGGCGGCTGAGGCCAAGTTCGTAGTGCTGGATGCCGAAGCCAAGGCTTTCGATGAGCTCCGCTCGGAGGACGCCGATTCGGAGGCGGTGACTGCATTCGTCGCGGCCTCGTATTCGCCCGAGATCGTCTTCGATGATGTGACCTTCGGACAATACGACGAAGGCACTGAGGCCGTGGCCCTGATGTACCGGACGTTCCTGTTCTATATGGACGAGGCATCGATCTCGCACCGGCCGTACATCCTCGGTGACGCAACAGCCGTCTCGGTCATCGACTTCTGGGATGTCACCCTTGGTTCGACCACGTTCACCGAGGACAAGCCGCTGGTCGAGGTCGATGTGATGGAAGTGGCCGACGACGGGACGATCTCGTCGAATGTGTTGTTCTACGACAAGCAGTCGCTCATGAGCATCTTCGGCGCGGAAGATCGACTGTTCGGTCTCATCGAGCGCTATGTGGGTGCATGGAACACGGGCGATTCTTCCGAAGTCGGCGCCCTCTACACCGAGCAGGCAACACGCCATGACGGGCTGGCGCGGATCGACGCCGCGGGCCGATCTGACATCGAGGCAGAGGCGGAACGATGGTTCGCATCCCTGCCTGAGGCGAATTGGGAGACCGTCGTGCCGTTCGCGCAGCAGCACGGCGACCGTGCCGGCGTGGTGTTCGACGTCGTCGACGACGCCTGTCCGGTAACGGTTGCGGTCGTATGGGAGGTCGACGAAGGCGGTCAGATCGAAGAAGAACTGGTCCACTACGACCCGACGACGCTCCGCACATGTGAGTGGCTGGGTGGGTAGAGGGCCGCTCTGGTCGAGGCAACCTTGAATTCGTCACGACTCGGTAAGATCACGCCCATGAAGACGGTTCCCTACTGGACCGATCGGACACCTCGGCCCGATGGCCTAACAGTCGAAGAGCCGCCATCGACTGTCGACGTCGTCATCATCGGCGCCGGAATCACCGGACTGACCGCCGCACGGCGCCTCGCGGACCTCGGACGTTCGGTCGTCGTCGTCGATGCCATGGCGCTCGGTCAGGGCGCCTCCTCGATGAACGGCGGCCAACTCAACTACGGGCTGAAGCCGGGCAACGCCACCCTCACGAAGCGCTTCGGCCCCGACAAGGCGGGGGCGTTGTGGGATGCCTCCCTCGAGGCGATCGACCTCGCGGGCCGCATCATCACCGAAGATGGTTTCGATGCGGACTTTCGACGGTGCGGCGCCGTCTCCCTCGGCTATCGGACAGACGCGATCGACGGTGCTCGCGAAGTATCTCGCACCATGAAGGAGACCTACGGGTTCGAGACCACCGTCGTCGTGGGCGACGATCTTCCCTCCGTCATCGGATCGGATGCGTTCGCGTACGCCGTGGTCAGCACCGCAGACGCCGCCGTCGACCCGGCGAAGTACAACTTCGGACTCGCCGGCGGCGTCGCCCATCGTGGTGTCCCCATCGTCGAGAACTGCCAGGTCACGGGCCTGTACCGGTCGGGCTCTGTCCACTTCGTCGCCACGAGCAAGGGGACGATTCAGGCCGGGGACGTTCTCCTGGCAACGAACGGCTACACGCCGGAGGACCTCGCTCCCGAAGTCCGGCGCCAGGTGGTCCCCATCGGGTCGTACATGGTCGCGACCGTCCCCCTCGAACCAGATCTGCTCGAACGCCTCATGCCGGGGAACCGCATCTACTGGACGAAGCGACGCTTCTTGAACTACTTCCGTCGTTCCGAGGACAACCGGCTTCTGTTTGGAGGCCGGCCGAACCTCTCCCCCAACCTCGAACTGTCGGAGGTTGCGGCCGGCATGCAGACCGCGATCGGCACGCTCTTCCCCGATCTCGCCGGTGTTGAACTGACGCATGTGTGGGGCGGAAGACTCGCGGCCACGTTCGACCTGCTCCCCCATCTCGGACAGACCGGCAGCGGAGTCTGGTACGCCGTGGGCTATGGCGGCCACGGCATGGGCCTCGCCACCTACCTCGGCACGGCGGTCGGCGGCCTGATCGGAGGGGTCTCCGATGACGACCCGTTCCTCGGCCTCCCCCACCCCACCCGGTTCTACTACCGCGGCAAGCCGTGGTTCCTCCCGGCCGGCGGCATGATCTTCCGCAATCTCGATCGCATCGGCCGATAGCCGGAAACCCGGTCAGCCCAACGCCGGCCCCACCGGTCGCAGTCGGATTATCTCCTCTCGATCGGTAGGTTGCGTTCGACATGGAGCCATCAGAGACGACCGTACCCGTCTGCTACCGCCATCCGGATCGGATCACGGGCTTGTCGTGCAGTCGATGCGGCAAGCCGATCTGCGTCGACTGCAGCCACGACAACGCGGTCGGTCAACTCTGTCCTGACTGTGCCGCTCCGAGCGACCGGCACCGGGTCATCCAGGGCCGCCAGATCTACGGAAGACCGACGTTCCAGACAGCGCCGGTCAGCTTCGCGATCATGGCCGTCACGGTTGCGATCTTCGTTGTCGGGATGCTCTCGACCGACCTCGACGTCTGGCTGACGAATGCGTTTGCACAGGCAAACTGGCTCGTAGCCGACGGAGACTGGTGGCGCATCTTCACCGCGGCCCTGCTTCACGGATCCTTCATCCACGTCGGTTTCAACATGTACGCGCTCTATCTCTTCGGACCGCGGATGGAGCAGCAGGTCGGATCAGTGCCGTTCGCAGCTCTGTATCTGGCCGCGGCCGGCGCCGGAGGATTGTTCTCGTACCTGATCGGCCCGCTGAACCAGGTCAGCATCGGGGCGTCAGGTGCCATCTTCGGCCTCTTCGGAGCATGGATCTTCGTGGCTTGGAAGATGCGCAACACCCCGGGCGGGCGTTCGATGTTCACCCAGTTGTTCGTGCTCCTGGCGATCAACGTCGTGATCAGCCTCTCGCCGGGCATCGACGGCCTCGCCCATCTCGGCGGCTTCGTGGCCGGCCTCGGCATCGCCGCGCTCTGGTCGGTCTTCGCGGCGGGGAAGGCAAACGCCGTTGGGATACGAACGGCGATTGCGGGAGCCGTGATTGCCGCCGATCTCGTCGTCGTCTTGATGGTTGCGCCGTTCTGAGCGGTCCGCGAACCAGGCGATCGAGTGAGAACGGACGAATCCCCCGGGGTGGACCCCCGAGGGATTGATCTCGACTTGGGTTGTGGTCAGCCGCCAACCATGTAGTGCTCGCTCACGAGGAATTCACCGTCACGGTCCACAACCGTCCACACGGCGTTCTGCTCGTGCTCGATACCGTTGCGAGTGATCGTGGAACCCTCCCCGGACACAGCCCACGTGCTTCCGGAGATGTTTACGGCGTAGATCGGTCCAGGCGCCGTGACCTCCCAGTCCCAATCCTCGAGCAGAGGCATCAGGTACGTCCGAAGACTCTCGAAGTCGTGATCGAAGTCGGCAGCCTCAGGGCCATAGATCCGGTATCCATCCGTCACAAGCCCGGCCAATGCATCCGCGTCGTAGGCATTCCACGCCGCGTTGTAGTCCTCCATCAATTGGACGATCTCTGCAGGCGCCGCGTTCGGGCTATTCGGCCGCATCGCGAGGGTCATCCAGGCGACGAGGCCAGCGACGGCGATCGCGAGCACGACGACGAGCACGATCGGCCAGCGGCTGGAATTCTTCACTTCCTTGGTCGCGCCGACCTCGCGGTCGGTGTCTTCGATGGTTTCCATGACCATCACCTTTCCTTGGTCCTCTTGGTCCGTTGGTGGCTGCTCCGCGGGCCTGCGAATAAGCCAGGTCACGCCTGCGGCGGCCAATGCGGCCACAAACGCCGCGATCAGCCAGATGCCGAGTGTCCCGCCGTCGGTGGCCACGATCTCGGAACCACCCGCACCGAACTCCCCGGCAACCCGTTCCGACAGCTTGAGGGCAGCGGAGAACCCACCAAGGCCCACGATCGTGGCGGCGAATGCTCCAACCGCCGCCCATGCCGGCTTGAGCGTCCGCCGCGAACGGAGCGGTTGGAGTAGGTCCTCTTGCACCTCGGCGTGTGCGATGACGTCATCGACGGAGATCCGCTCGACGCTGGCATCGAAGTACTCGCGCAATTGATGCTCAACTCCCGACATCTGCGCTCACCCCCAATGCGCTGCGTACTCGCCGAAGGCCGCGGTCGGCGTGGGTGCGGACCGACCATCGGGAGATCCCCAACAGATCGGCGACTTCTCGTTCGCTGTAGTCCATCCCATGAATCAGCACGACGGCCACCCGCTGATTCTTCGACAGGCTCCCCAAAGCAGCGGTGAGCCCCGGCTCAACCGACGGGGCTTCCGCCCCGGGAAGCGCTGGGAACAGCACCCGCGGACGGTGATAGCGCCTGGCCTTCGACTGGCCAACCCGGTACAGATACCCGGCCGGGTTCCGCTTGGCCTCGAGGCGCTCCCAGTTCTCGAACGCCCAGACAAGAGCATCGGAGGTTGCCTCTGCTCCCACTTCCGGTCCGTAGGCCGCGGCGAGTGCGTACGAGAGTCTCGGCTCTGTCTCCTTGACAAACCGGGTGAACGCTCGATGGGCATCGGGTTCCACATGTCCTCCGTGACTCTCATCCTACGAAACCATCGAACATGCCCGCGTGGGCGACAAGATTTCCGAGGGAGCGCGGGACCGTGGCTCGAGGGCGGTACCCTCTGACCTGTACGGATGAGCAGCGGACACGACTCCGGCGTCGAATTCGACGCGACCGAAGAACTCGTTGACCGAATCGGTTGGCGGGTCACCTCCACGTGGACCGACGACGTGCTCGGAGGGTTTGGCGGATTCTCCGCCGGCCTCCGTGTCCCGCCGGGGTTCAACAAGCCGGTGCTGGTGATGTCAACCGCCGGCATTGGCACCAAGTCGGAGATCGCCCGTGCGACGGGCTTGATCGAAGGCCTTGGCTACGACCTGCTCGCCATGGTCGTCGACGATCTCTCGAGCGGAGGCGCGATACCGCTCGCCATTCAGGACTACATCGCCATCGGCTACCTCGACCTCGACCGCGTCGAACTGCTGGTTGAGTCGATCACCGATGCATGCGCCGACAATGACGTTGCGCTGCTCGGCGGTGAGACGGTCGAAAACCCGGGCGTCATCGACGGCGACCGCTTCGACCTCGCGGCCACGGCGTTGGGGATCGTGGAACTCGGCGACGAGATCGACAACGAACGGATCGAGGTCGGCGATGTGGTGGTCGGTGTCCACAGCCCCAATCTCCGGACAAGCGGCTTCTCGCTCGTTCGGGCTCTGATCGTCGATCAACTCGATCTCGACGCGACCTTCCCCGGGTCCGACCAGACCTTTGCAGAGGTGCTGCTCGAACCGTCCGTGGTCTACGCCCAGTCCGTGGTGAACGCGCTGGCCCGTGCCGAGGCCCACGGCTTGGCCCACATAAAGAGCGGTGGGCTGCCCGTTGGGATGGGGAAGATTCTCCCCGACGGCACCGCGGCCGTCTTGGAGCGGTCCCGCTGGGAGGTTCCGGAGGTCTTCAATGTGCTCCAGAACCTGGGGTCGGTCTCCGAAGACGAGATGTTCCGCACGTTCAACATGGGAATCGGCTTCGTCGCCATCGCCCCCGAGGAAGATGCCGACCTTCTCATCCGAGGCTTCAGGTCCTACGACCAGGAAGCCACCGTCATCGGCCGCATCGTCGACGGTGACGGCGGCGTGGAGATCGTCTAGACGCAGAGCGCGAGAAGCGGCAGACCTCATCGGCACGATTCGAGCCCCCAATGGCCCCCTGCGTCGTCGCTAGCGCTCCTCCTCGTCTCCCAACCTCCGGCGGGGGGACCGGTTCAACTCACTCGCCGCAAGTGACGCCGCCGATGATGCTGGTCACGAAGGAATCATCGGTCTGGCCGGTTGCGAAGCCGAAGAGTTGTGAGTCGTCGGATAGATCGTCGTCAATCCTCCAGGTGCCGTCCGCGGGGTCCCACGGACTCTCGAAGACCTCCATCGTGGGATACAACGTACGACCGACGAGCAGTGTCGATCCGACGGTAAGGCCTGCCGGTGTCGCCAGGTCAACATCGCCACCGAAGTAGTCGTAGCCGAACAGATGCTCTCCGCCGGCCGGCTTGTGGGTCGTGTTCGCCTTCGTGAACAGCAAGGTGAAGGCGTGGCCGAATCCGGAAGGGTTCGTACCCCACTGCACCCCGCGCACCTCCGGCGGCGGGCAGGTCCCAAACTCGCTGAAGAAGTCGACCCACCCGGTGTCACGATCGGGAGACCCGAGAGATGCCGTGGCGTAGGCGATCGCCTCATCTGGGGAAGCCCCGAACTTCACCCCGCCGATCCCGTCCGCTTCCAGTTCGAGCGGCGGGAGCGCCGCCGTCGTGGTTGTGTTCGCCTCGGAGGTGGTCGTTGGCGGCACGGTGGTAGTTGTTGCAGCTTCCGTCGTGGTCGTCGTAGCGGATCCGATCGTCGTGGTGGTGGCCTTCGACGTCGTCGTGGTCGCTTCCGTCGTGGAGATAGTCGTGGTCGTCTCGAGCGCGGCCTCGTCATCGCCGCCGAAGGCTCGGATTGCGAGAAATACCAAGATGGCAATCAGGAGACCGATCGCGACACCAAAGGCCACGGTGAGGATCCCCGAACGTTGTTCGCCCATGGCCACAGGCTACGCACCGAATTCCGGCGCTGCGCAGACCCGCAGACGACCGGTACTCGACCCGGCGCCTTCTCCCCGACGAACTGCTCTGCTATCAAGAGTCCCACTGGGCTGACGGGAGCGCACGGACCGGGTACCGTTGCGGCCATGAGTGGAACCCCTAACTACCCGATCACCGTCGAGATGCCCGTCGATGACGAGCAGCGCAACCGGTGGTTGGCCGCAGCCGGAATCGTGGCCCTGAAGCTGGTCCTCCTGCTGCCACACATCGTCCTGTTGTTCCTGTTCGGCATGATGATCCAGATCCTGGCCTGGATCGGCTATTGGGGTATCGCGTTCACGGACCGCCTGCCCGACCCCATCCGCCGCCTCGAGATCATCTTCCTCGCCTGGACCACGCGCGTGGTCGCCTGGTTCGCAGGCACCACGGACGTCTATCCAACGTTCGGTACCGACGACAACTACCCGATGACCGTCACCGTGGAGACGGCACCCCAGCCGCGGAACCGGCTCCTGGCGGTGCTCGGGATCTTCCTCATCCGCACCCTCGCCGCCCTCCCCCACTTCATCATTCTCTTCCTGATGAGCTTCGGCGTACTCCTCGTGGCCTGGGTCGGCTACGTGACCGTCGTGTTCACGGGCCAACTGCCGCTCGGTTTCCACGAGTTCATCTTGAACTACCAACGGTGGTGGGCACGAGCGTGGGGCTGGACCGTCGCACTGACCGACGAGTACCCGCCCTTCACGCTCAACTGACCCTCCGCCGATCGGTTGGCCACTCTATTCCTCCGAGGGCAGTTCTTCCGATGCCGGCGTCTCTGACGACGGCTGCACTGATCCCTTGGGCTTGCGGACTGCAACGACTGCACGCCAGAGTCCGAAGCCAACGACAGCGAGGAGGGCGATCGGAAGCACGAAGGCGGCGCCGACGATGAGTCCGCCGATCGTTGCCAGCAGGACCGTGCCGGCCTGTTCGATGGCGCTCTCGATGATGCCCGGATCGTCCGGTTCATCGATCGGGGTCGACCCGGGGACCTCGGTGAGACCAACGGTCAGGGTCGAGAAGCTGGTGCGGCTGTCGAGATAGCGCAGACGCCCTTCGATCTGCTCGATGCTGAGGAGCACATCCTGCATCCGGGTCTGGATCGTCACGAGATCGTCGATCTCCGTGGCCTCGCCCATGAGGCGCATGTAGAACTCCTCCTGGCTTCGCCAGTAGCTCAGACGACCCTCGAGATCCACATACTCCTCGGTGACATCCTGACTCGATACGCTGAGGCTCAGCCGTTCGCCGAGGCCGTCGACCCGACTGAGGGCGTCGTCGAACCGGTCCTCCGGGACTCGCAGCGTGAGCCATCCGACGGTGTAGTCAACGTCGTCGATCGCCTGGAGGTGCGTCTCTCCAGCGGTGATATACCCGCCGAGATCCGCGGCGATGCTCCTGAGCTGCGCCGAGACCTGGCCGAACGTTCCTGGTTCAACCCTGATATCGACCTGTCCGTCGCGGATGACCTTCAGGTCGACGGGAATATCGGTCCCGATCGCCGCAGACACATTGACCCCTTGGGCGCTTGCCAATCCCGCATCAGCCCCGCCGTCGCTGTCACCGGCGGCGATCGTCTGTTCCGTGGCGTAGCCGATGTCGGCGGCCGCGGTCGTCGCGCTTTCGGCGTCGTCCGACCCGTTGCAGGCCGCCAACAACAGAACGGCGGCCAGCAAGGCCGCCGTTGCGATTCGTGTCTTTCCCGTCCGGTTCGATCTCTTCATCGTCTCTCTCCTTGTCGGGTGCGGTCCGGTGTCACCACCGGGCCTCGTCCGATATGACGGTCTGAGTTGCCAGTCCGGTTCCGGTACCGTCGCCCCATGACTCGACCGATCGTCGCAGTGCTTGCGGGCGGAGATAGCACCCGCATGGGTTTCGACAAGGCGATGGCCCCGATTGAAGGAGCCACGATGCTCGAAGCCGTAGCGGCTTCCGTTGCCTCGATTGGCGACATCGTCGTGGTTGGCCGCCCGGGAGCGCCGAACGGGATGGCGGCTCTCGCGGACCGGCGATCAGACGCCCGTGGCCCGTTGATTGGCCTCGAGACGGTGCTCAGCGTGCACCCCCACCGAACCGTCGTTCTGGTGGCCGTCGACCACCCCTTCGTCCGCGCGCAGACGCTGGAGGCACTCCTGGAACTCGACGGCGATGCGGTCGTGCCGATGGACGCTGGCTGGCAGCAGGT
The DNA here is from genome assembly GCA_963700375.1 of uncultured Actinomycetota bacterium. Lineage (GTDB taxonomy): Bacteria > Actinomycetota > Acidimicrobiia > Spongiisociales > UBA5794 > JAHEEL01. The sequence continues at coordinate 271,265 of CAVOXF010000002.1, read as the reverse complement.
CACGTGCGCGATCTACCGGCCTGAGTTTCTCGAGGCTGCATCCGGGATCCTCGATGAAGGGGGCCGCTCGATCATCGCTGCCCTCGATCGTGTCGAGACTCGCCTCGTCGACGAGAAGCAGTGGCGGTCGTGGGGTGAAGACGGACGCTCATGGTTCAGCGTTGACTCCCTCGATCGCCTCGCTACGGGCATCGAGAGGTTCGGCTGAGGCCGATCGCTACGCTTTCGGCATGGAAACAACATCCCCCGTATCGGTCGAGCGTCGCGGCCCGGTCTCCATTGTGTGGCTGGACCGCCCCGACCAGCGCAATGCGTTCGCCCCGGAGTTTTGGACGCAGTTCCCAGCCATCATCGAGGAACTGAGCGACGACATCGAAACGCGGGCGATCGTGATCGCAGCGAAAGGCCCGGCCTTCACCGCTGGCCTCGACCTGAAGCTGTTTGGCCCGACAATGGCGACCGGGAGCCTCGACCCTGCGGCGTCGCATCCGCCGTCGCCCGTTGTCCATCGAGCACGGACTCGCCAACTCGTCAAGGCGATGCAGCACACCTTCTCGTCCCTCGCTGCGTGCGCCAAACCGGTGATCGCAGCGATCCACGGCTACTGCATCGGTGCGGGCGTCGATCTGATCACCGCCTGCGACATTCGCTATGCGTCGGCCGATGCCGTCTTCTCGATCAGGGAGACTCGCCTCGCCATGGTGGCTGACGTCGGGACCCTTCAGCGCCTGCCTCGCATCATCGATCCGGGAAGCGTTGCCGAGCTGGCATACACCGGGCGCGACTTCGACGCCGGAGAGGCCGCGTCGCTGGGGCTCATCACCCGCCTGCTCCCCGACCGGGAGTCGGTGCTTGCGGCGGCCGTAGAGACCGCGGAATTGATCGCCGCCAACTCGCCGCTCTCTGTCCAAGGCACCAAGGCGGTGCTTCGCGCCGGTGATGGGCGGACGGTGGCCGAGGCGCTCGACTACGTCGCCCTGTGGAACGCCGCGTTCCTCCACTCCGACGACCTCGGCGAAGCCATGGCATCGTTCATCGAACGTCGGTCCCCGGAGTTCAAGGGCGAGTAGATCGTCCAATTCCTTCCCCAACAGGCGTGAATTGCGGCTTCTCGCCTCACCTGCTCACCTCCCCGGCTCCTCAGCCCCATCCGCGAGGCATAATGTCACCATGTTCTGGACTCCTCAGACTGAACGCGGCCACCTCTTCGCTGCGCCGTAGCGAACTCCAGCCTCGTACGTATCCGCCAGCGAACCAGGAGGAACACCATGACCGACCTCTCCCGCCGAATTGAAGACCTCATCGCCCCCGTCATCACCTATGACTCGAAGATCGAGATCGTCGAAGGCGACGGCACCTGGGTCACCGACGCCAACGGCAAGCGCTACATCGACTTCGCGTGCGGCATCGCCGTTACCAACCTCGGCCACCGTCCGCCTGCCGTCGCCGCCGCGGCCGAGGACCAGCTCAGCCGCCTCTGGCACGCAGGAGGATCGTTCCTGTACGAGTCGGTGGCCGCCGCGGCCGAGAAGATCATCGGCGTTGCCCCGGACACGGTCGAGCAGCTGTTCTTCATGAACTCGGGCGCCGAAGCCGTGGAGGGTTCGGTGAAGCTCGCAAGGAAGACCTCAGGGCGCCAGGGCATCATCGTGTTTCGAGGTGGATTCCACGGCCGCAGCATGGGGTCGGTGTCGTACACGACCTCCCGGTCGAAGTACCGCAGTGGGTACTTCCCGCTGGTGCCGTCGGTCTTCGTGACGCCGTTCCCGCACCCCTACCGCTGGAACATGTCGCAGGAAGACGCCAACGCGTACGCCCTCAACGAGCTGCGCCTGCTGTTCAAGCACGAGGTCATGCCGGACGAGATCGCTGCGTTCCTCTTCGAACCGCTGCAGGGCGAAGGCGGCTACTACCCGGCGGGCTACGAGTTCATGAAGGCGATCCGTGATATTGCAGATGAGCACGGGATTCTGATGATCGCGGACGAGGTCCAGACCGGCTTCGGCCGAACCGGCGACTATTTCGCAAGCCAGGTCTACGGCATCGACCCGGACATCCTCGTGATGGGCAAGGCGATCGCCAACGGCCTCCCGCTCTCGGCGGTCGGCTCCTCGAAGGAGATCTTCTCGAAGTTCCCGCCCGGATCACACGGCACCACCTTTGGTGGGAACCCGGTGTCGTGCGCGGCCGCAGCGGCGGTGGTCGACGAACTGCGCGCCGTGATCCCCGGAATCGCCGAACGGTCCGACCTGGCGTTCACGCGACTCGGCGATCTCCAGGAACGTCACCGCACCATCGGCGACATCCGGGGCCTCGGCCTGATGATCGGGATCGAACTTGTGAAGAACGGACGGGAGCCGGACACCGAGGCTTGGGCCAGCATCTCGAAGAAGGCCGAAGACCTCGGTCTGTTCCTCCTCGACTGTGGTCCGGACAACAACGTGATCCGGTTCATCCCGCCGCTCAACGTGTCCCTTGACGACCTCGAGGCCGGCATCGACATCCTCGACCAAGCGATCACCGCCTACGAGGCATAGATGCGAGCACGGTACCAAACGCGAGAGAGCCGGCGCCTTCGGCGCCGGCTCTCTTCTGATTCCTGGCTGGTAGCTGGTACCGGTCGCTCGTAGCTCTCTTCTAGTTCTGTGTCAGCACACCGCGGAGGCGGGGGTACTTGACCGGCTTGTGGGTGTGGCAGAACTCGGCACGGTTGTAGCGGGACAGGACGGTGTCGCATGCGTCGCTGCCACAGACGCGGCCTTCGTCGTACGTCTTCGGCCGGCGGGATCGGCCCTGGGGGCGAGAAGCCTTCATGATGTCGGACATATTTGACCTCCGAGGAGAGCGATTGGATTGGCCCGTAAGGTCGGTGGTGGACGACACCGAACGGGGTTCGAGAGAATGTGCTGTTCAGATACTATTTGCACTATCCCGACATTGCAAAACAATCTTTGCCCGGGATGCGTCAGTCGGGCCGGTGACGGCCCACGATTGCCTCGAGACCACCTTCTCCCGGCCAGAAGAGAGCAGCAGCAAGAGTAATCACCGCGAGCAACGTCATCCAATTCGGGAATCGAGTGAACAGGGTCGGACCGGCGGAACGCATCGCAACGTTCCCGTACAGAACCTGCTCTGTGAATAGGCCCGTCTCCTCCCCGACCTCGCCCGCCGCGGTGATGAACGTCGACTTGCCGGTGATCGCCGCATGGACCAGATCCTGGCCGATCGCCGCCGCGTTCACCCTGGTCATGTCGACGAGTTGATCCGACGCGTACGAGTTGCCGTAGGAACTCTCGTTGGTTGCAACGACCATCAGTTGAGACCCGGCGTGTGCGATCGCGCGGATGCTTCTCGGGAATGCCCCTTCGAACGAGATCACCGAACCCAACTGCCCCTCGGTCATCGGGAACACCACCGGGTCGGTGCCACGCACCATGTCGCGTGGAACCTGATCCAGTTGTGGGATGAAGCTGAGCAGCGACCGCAACGGCACGTACTCCCCGAACGGAACCGGGTGCTGCTTGGCGTACTCGCCGATCTTCACCCCCTCGGGTGAATACAGCATGTTGACGTTCAGGAACGCATCAGGTTCGACCTTGCGCGTGCCCGACACGAGAAAGTACGCACCGATTCGTCCGGCTTCCGAGATGATCGCCGCCTTCACCGCATCGTTGCTCTCGGGATCGAACGGGGGTCCGGTCGAGTTCTCTGCCCACACCACAAGGCGTGCGCCCCCGTCCGGAATCGTCTCCGTGAGCGCCAAATGCGACTCGAAGATGCGCTGGTTCTCGTTCTGGCAATGGACCATGGGGCACGGCGAACCGCCCTGGACGATCGCAACACGAACCGGGGTCCCGTCGGCGCTTGGGGCGAACAGCGCCCCGGCCACGCCGAGCAAGACGATGACCACGGTCGTGTCGACGAACTGCCGCCAGTGTTCTCGTGACTCGATCAAGAGCGCAGTCGCTGCAGCGAACGCCACCGCGAGAACGGTCCAGCCGGCGGGGCCGATCAGCTGCACGCTCCCGAGCAGAGGCGGGAATCCGCCGGCCGCATATCCGATGTTGCCCCATGGAAAGCCGCCGAAGGGGAATCGGGCGCGGAGGAACTCGATAATCGCCCACGCTCCGACGGCGATGAGCCACCACCGCCACGCCGGCCAAAGGCGGAACAGCCACACAACCAGGGCGTAGGCGGCAAAGTAGGCCGCCATGAGCAGTACCAGGGGAACCCACGCGATGAAGCCGAGAATCGTGATCCAGTAGAGCAGCATCCCGAAGAACACCGTCCCCCAAAGGAATCCGATCGTCACGGCCTCAAAGCCCCGCTCTACGCGCCGCAGCGCCCAGAACAGCGGAATGGGCGCGACAAACGCAATCGGACCGATGTCCAGCGGAGGGAACGCAGCCCACATGAGCAAGGCACTGGCAAATGCGGCAAGGTAGGGAAACATGGCAGAGCGAGGGTAGTGAGTCGGAAGCGTTGATCGCTGAGGCACTCCTCAGCCACTCAGTCACTCGACTACTCCGATCGCCGGCGGCGAACACCGACTCGCGCCCGCCCCCTAGTCTCCCCTCCATGAACGATCTCGAACTTGCCGTGCTTGCCGCTCGGGCCGGTGGGACGATTGTCAGCGACGGCTTCGACCGTGCTGTGGTTCCCGAGTACAAGCGCCGCTTCGACCCGGTGACGGAGACCGACCATGCGTCGGAGGCGGCGATTCTCTCGCTCCTTGCGGAACACCGTCCCGACGACGCCGTCCTCGCGGAGGAAAGCGGCGGGACGATTCCGGACGGCCGCCTGTGGATCATCGATCCGCTCGACGGCACCGTCAACTTCGTGCACGGCATCCCCCAGGTTTCGGTGAGCGTCGGCCTCTGGGAGGGATCCACGCCGCTGGCCGGTGTCATCTACGACCCACTCCGAGACGAGTGCTTTGCCGCCGCCGCCAACGAGGGGGCAACCCTGAACGACCGGCCGATCACGGTGTCTGCGACCTCGAATCTCGATCGCTCCGTGGTGGCCACCGGCTTTCCCTACGACCACGGCGACTACGCAGACGAGTACGCGGCGGTCGTCGGAGCCGTGCTCGCTTCCGTCAATGGGATTCGCCGGTTCGGATCGGCTGCTCTCGACTTCGCGTGGGTTGCCGCCGGCCGCTACGAGGCCTATTGGGAACTCAATCTCCAGCCGTGGGATCAGGCAGCCGGGATTCTCATCGTCCGGGAAGCCGGCGGGCGAGTCACCGACATGTACGGCGTCGATTCGGTACCGGTCACGCCCCTCGTCCTTGCGAGCAACACCGTCGTTCATGAGGGTCTTCGGAACATCGTCGAACCGCTCGTTCCCGACCGGTTGAGATGACGGGCGGCCGTCGACTCCTCGTTGCCAACGCCGTTCGAACGGCCCGGGGTGTCCACGGCAACGCTGTCCTGATCGACGGAAGCCGGGTCATTGCAGCCGGAGATCGCCGCACGCTCGACGCACCGGGACTCGCCGTGCATGAGTTTCCGGGGGCCTACCTTCTGCCGGGTATGCGCGACGCACACATGCATCCCGTCCCATACGCCTCCGCACTGTTTGGAACCTCGCTCGAGGCGGCCACGAGCATCGCGGCGCTGCAGGACATCATTCGGAGCGAATCTACCGCCCTTGCCCCGGACGCTCCGTTCGTCGCCCTGCGACTCGACGACGAGTCGATGGTCGGGGGGCGACTCCCGACGCGCTTCGATCTCGACGCGGCCGCACCGGACCGACCCGTCCTCATCCACCGCTACTGCGGCCACATCGCCGTTGCCAACACGGCGGCGCTCGAACGGGCCGGGGTCGACCGGTCCTCACCGGACCCGTTGAACGGCTCAATCGACCGCGACCCGGGAGGCGAGCCGACCGGTGTCCTCCGCGAGACGGCCATCGAACTCGTCTCCACCCGCCTCGACGTCTCCGGGTCGATCACGGACCGCATGTTGCTCGATGCCCTGATCGGCCTTGCCGCCGTGGGTATCACGTCAATCGGCGGCATCGTCGGCCTCGGAGACGGCCCGTGGGCCAGTCTGGGTGACGAAGTGGCCCGCATCGTCGGCGTGGCAGACCGCCTCCCGATCACCGTCCACGCCTTCGTCATCGCTCGATCCGTCGCTGCCCTCGTCGACGCAGCGCGCCGCCTCGACGAGGGCAGCGACCGGCTTCGCTGGATCGGATACAAGGGCTTCGCCGACGGCAGCCTCGGGGGTCACACCGCGGCCATGCACGCGCCGTTCGCTGATCGGTCGGGGGAGTTGGGAACGATGAGGCTCGATGCGTCCGACCGCGAACTCGCTGAGGCGTCGCTGATGATGGGAGGAATGGTCGCGCTTCATGCCATCGGCGACCGGGCGAACACTGCCGTCATCGATCTGTACGCGGATCTGATCGATGACGGGGCGGATCCGCGGAAGCTGCGGATCGAACACGCCTCGGTCCTCGGGCGAGCCGACATCGAACGCATCGCGCGACTCGGCGTCGTGGCATCGGTGCAGCCGTCGTTCCTCGGGTCGGAGTTCGAGTGGATCGCAGACCGAGTCGGCGCCGACCGCATCGTTTCTACCTATCCGTTCGCATCGCTGGACTTCGCAGGTGTGCCCATGTGCGGTGGCTCAGACAGCCCGGTAGAGGCTCCCGACCCGTGGGCAGGCATGGCTCTGGCGCGGGATCGTGCCGGGGTAACGCCGAGCGAGGGCCTGCTGCCCGATCGCGCGCTTGCGCTCTTCACCGACGGTGCGGCAGCAGCACTCGGCGAACCGCTCCCCCTCTCACCCGGTAGTCCTGCCGATCTGGTGATTGTGGATCGGGATCCCGTCGTTTGCGACCCCGATCAGCTGAGAGAGACGTTGGTCTACGAAACCTGGGTCCGCGGCGAACGCGTCGACGTCGACGCCGGGTAGCGGGACGGCTCAGCTCCCGAGGCCCCCGGCGAACTGCCAGCAGTCGGTGCACAGGTAGCCGGCGTTGTGGAAGCGAGCGTCCGATTCACCGATGGCGATGCCGCAGATGCTGCAGGTGCCGGCGACGAAGTCGCGCGCGGCGTCCTGGAATGGACCCTCGGACGCGAAGAGGTCGGTCACGAGCACGGTTCTGCCGGTTCCCTGTTTCACGATGTGGAGGCTATCGGGAACGCGGAATTGCCGAGCAAGCGAAATCGACGGAGCCCGACCTCGCGGTGACGCAGTGGGCGCATCTCGGAACTGCCGCTGCTACCCGAGGATCTCTCTGATCGGGGCGGCGACTTCTTCGTACCCGGGGTGTTGACCGGTCGCCGCCTTGGAGTAGACCAGGCGGTCGCCGAGCACAACCTCGAAGCGTCCACCGCCCGAGGGAATCAGGGTGAGCTCATCAATTGAGCGCTCGAATTCCTCGAGCAGCTGATCGGCCATGCTCACGGCACGGCTGCGATAGCTTCAAACGACGCAGTATTCGATGCTGAGTTTCATGCGAGGCACGCTAGTCGATCGACGGCGAAAGGAACCCGGACTCGCGCCGCAGTGTGATCAGTCGCAGACGGCGCCGCTCTCTGCCGAACCGACCAGCTTCGCGTACTTCGCCAGGGCGCCGGTCAGATAGCGGGGCTCCGGAGCCGTCCAGGCGGCCCGCCGCTGGTCGAGCTCTTCCTCCTCCACGAGCAGATCGAGTCGACGCTCTGGAAGATCGACTCGAATCCGGTCTCCTTCATGGACGAGCCCCATCGGACCACCCTTGGCAGCCTCCGGAGCGACATGGCCGATGCAGAGACCGGTCGTACCTCCGGAGAACCGCCCGTCGGTGATCAGCAGCACGGACTTGCCGAGACCGGCTCCCTTGATCGCCGCGGTGATCGCAAGCATCTCGCGCATCCCGGGTCCTCCGGACGGGCCCTCGTATCGAATCACGACGACGTCTCCCGGATGCAGGTCGTGCGCCCAGAGCGCTTCCAGCGCGTGCTGCTCGTCATCGAACACCCGAGCCGTACCCTCGAAGATGTCCAGGTCGATCCCTGCGATCTTCACGACCGCACCGCCGGGTGCAAGGGAACCGCGCAGGATGGCGATGCCTCCTTCGGCCGCAACGGGATCCGCCACGGCCCGCACGACATCCTGCTCGTCAGGGAACAGCACCCCTTCGAGGTTCTCGGCCATGGTCTGGCCGGTGACCGTCAGCGTGTCCCCGTGGATCAGGCCCTCGTCGAGAAGCGCACGCAGGACGACCGGCACACCGCCGATGCGGTCGAGGTCGACCATGTGATAGCGCCCGAACGGCTTGAGGTCGCCCATGTGGGGGGTTCTGCGGCTGATCCGGTCGAAGTCCTCGAGGGTGACGTCGACCCTGGCTTCGTGGGCAATCGCCAGCAGGTGGAGAACGGCGTTGGTGGACCCGCCGAGTGCCATCACCACCGTGATCGCGTTCTCGAACGCCTCTCTCGTCATGATGTCGCGGGGCCGGACGCCCGTCCGGAGCAACTCCATGGCTGCCTCGCCGGACTGACGGGCGTAGTCATCGAGGCGGGTCGACACCGCAGGGACGGAGGCACTGCCGGGCAGCGACATGCCGAGTGCTTCACCGACCGATGCCATCGTATTGGCGGTGAACATCCCAGCGCACGAGCCGTCACCCGGGCAGGCGGCACGCTCGATACGAAGGAGTTGTTCGTCGTCGATTCGCCCTTCCGAGTGCGCCCCGATGCCTTCGAAGACATCGACGATCGAGATATCGACACCGTCCAGTTTTCCCGGCAGCGAAGAACCGCCGTAGAGGAAGACCGAGGGGAGGTTGTGGCGGGCCGCGGCCATCAGCATGCCGGGGAGCGACTTGTCGCACCCGGCGATCGAGACCATTGCATCGAAGCGTTCGGCGTGCATGACCAACTCGACCGAGTCGGCGATGACTTCGCGAGAGACAAGTGAGGCTCGCATCCCCTCGTGACCCATCGAAATACCGTCTGACACCGCGATCGTGGTGAAGACCAGTCCGACACCGCCTGCCTCGTAGACGCCTTCCCTGGCCCGGGCCGAAAGCTTCGGACCGGTCAGGTTGCAGGGTGTCACTTCGTTGCCCGCACTGACCACACCGACCTGGGGTTTGGCGAAGTCGGCTTCGCTGAGCCCGACGGCGCGCAGCATGGCCCGCGCCCCGGCCCTGGCGGGTCCTTCGGTGACATCTTGTGAATGAATCTTGATGGGGGTCTCAGTTGCCATAACGCGAGGGTAACGCGCGCCTTCTAATCAGAGATCGTTCCTAGGCTCACAGGGCGCTCCAGTCGCATAGGAATCATGAACACCGATACATTCCCAGCCATCCCGGCGACCCCACCGCCGCCGCCTCCCGCAGCCCCACCCCCTCAGAAGAAGAAGGGCGGCTTCGCGAAGAAGGCGCTGCTGTTGTTGCTCCTTCTTGCGACGATCGCCGTCTTCGCGACCGTCGGATACGTCTGGTGGACGGAGAGCAAGATCGACCGGATCGATTCGGCCGAACTGGTGAGTCTCGCCACCGTCGCTCCGGGATCCGGAGAACCCGTCAACTTCCTCGTCATCGCCACCGACGACCGGTCGAGCCTGCCGGAAGACTGGAACGAAGACGCGTTCGGCGACTTCTCCGGACGCCGCACCGACGTGATGATGCTCGCACACATGATTCCCGGTGAGCGGATCCAACTGCTGAGCCTCCCGAGGGACCTGAAGGTCGACATCGACGGCAATGGGACCAACCGCTTGAACGCTTCCTACGTCGTCGGTGGTCCGGACTTGCTCATCAAGACGGTCCAGCAAGAGACCGGCATCCCCGTCCACCACTTCGTCGAGATCGACTTCGGCGGCTTCGGCCGCATCGTCGATTCCCTCGGCGGAGTCACCATCGACTTCCCGTCCGCCGCCCGAGACTCCAAGTCGCAGTTCGAGGTCGAGGCTGGAACGCACACGCTCAACGGCGAGCAGGCGGTCGCATTTGCCCGTTCCCGCCAGTACGAGGTCTACGAAAACGGATCCTGGACCAGCACCGGTGGTGGCGACATCGCCAGGACGCAGCGCCAGCAGGAAATCCTGGTGGAGATGTTCGATCAGGTCACCTCACCCTCGAGCGCCTTCAACCTCCCGACGTTCCTCCCGACGTTCGCGGAGAACATCACCGCCGACGAAGGCCTGAGCCTCGGCCTGATAGCCGAGCTCGGACGGGCGGCCCTGGGCCTGAGTTCCGGCAGCGTCGAGCGGATCACGCTCCCCGTGAAGAACTCAAAGGGCAGCGACGGCCGCGCCTACGTGGTCCCGACCGAGGCTGCGGCCGGCGTGATCGCGGCGTTCAAGGCCGGCGACCCGTACCCCTGATCAGCGCGCCAACAAGTCGCTCGATCTCCTGCTCCGTGTTGAAGTAATGCACCGACGCTCGCACCAGGGCGGGGAGTCGCCGTTCTTCTGCATCGAACGGGGCTGACGACGGCATCACGACCGAGACGTTGATCGCGTCCTCTTGGAGCACCGCCTTGACGTCGCTCGCTTCGATCCCGGCCACGGAGAACGTCACGATTGCCCCCTGGACCGATCCGATGTCGTGCACAGTCACACCGGGCACTGCGGTGAGCGATGCTCGAAGGGTGGCTGCCAGCATTGCCACGCGCCCCCAGATCTCATCGAGTCCGACATTCAAGGCGTAGGTTGCGGCTGCCCCCATCCCGAGAACCAGCGCGGATGATCGCTCCCAGAGCTCGAATCGTCGAGCATCGGGACGCACGACGATCCGATGCTCCGTATCCAGGCAGGCACCAGACGAGTCCAAGACCACCGGATCGAGGTGGTCGAGCATCGCCTCGCGCACATAGAGAAAACCCGTCCCACGTGGTCCGCGAAGGAACTTGCGCGACGTGGCCGAGAGCATGTCGCAGCCGATGTCTTCGACGTCGATCGGCATCTGACCCACCGACTGGCAGGCGTCGAGGAGGTAGGGGACGGCGTGCGCTCTCGCGATCCTCCCGACGTCGGCGGCAGGGTTCACGAGGCCGCTGTTGGTCGGGACGTGATTGATCGCGATGAGACGCACGCGCTCGTCGATCATCGACTCCAGGGCATCGACATCGATCTCACCCGATGGACGACTCGGCACGACTTCAACCGATGCACCCGTTCGCTGCGACACCTGGAAGAAGGCGATGACGTTCGAGTTGTACTCGCTCGCGGTGGTGAGGATGCGGTCACCCACGCCGAAGCCCATCCCGGTGAACGCGAGGTCCCAGGCACGGGTGGCGCTGTCGGTGATCGCGATGTCCGACCGACCGGCGCCGACAAGTTCGGCCAGCGTGGCGTACACCGCTCGCAGATCCTCCGCATGAGCGTCGGCCACTTCGTAGCCACCGAAGCGAGCCTCCTCGTTCAGGTAGCCGACGACGGTGTCGAGCACCGGTTGCGGGACGAGCGACGCACCCGCGTTGTTGAAGTGGGTGACGAAGGCGGCTCCGGGTGTATCAGCTCTCACGGCAGCAAGGTCGATCATGTGACGGACGCTAGTGCTGCATCCACCTACGTTCCTGGTGTCGATGTCGAGCCAGGGGTGTTGGGCGCAAGGACGCAGGACGAAGGCGCAGTCGGGACTGCGCCGAGGACCTGGGATGCCGCGAGCGGCGTAACAGGTCGACAGAACAGCGCAAAGGCTGGTGGACGCAGCACTGGCCGCGCATCACAACCCGAGCCGATCGAGGAGCTCGAACATCGTCGGGGTGAGCGGCATCGATCGCACATCTCCCACCGGAACCCATCGCACCTCGGCGGCATCGTCGCCGGCCTCGAGGTGTCCCCCGACCGGCGTCGCCGCGAAGTCGACGACGGTGTAGTGGTAGGCCGGCGGGCGGGCGGAATCCAGGATGTCCCCGGCCCACACCAGATCTCCGACCTCGACGATGAGACCGGTCTCTTCGAGTGTCTCGCGGGCGGCGGCCTCACGCATCGTCTCGCCGCGCCGCTGCCGCCCGCCGGGGACCGCCCAATGGTCGACGTATGCCCCGCGGCCGCGCCGGATCAGCAGCAGCATGCCGTCGTGGACGACGACGGCGCCGACACCGGGTGTTGGATGGGACTCGATCACGCCTTCACGCACCGGCCGCCGTTCGAGAGGCCTCGTCGACGCTCCGACCCCGCACGTTCGCTGCGATGTTCTTCGCCGTGAGGACCACGAAGAACAGCACGATCGGAACGACCGCCATCGTCGCCGAACCCGACGTATTCGCGTGGTACGAGATGATCAAGCCGGTGACAACCGAGAAGATCCCGATGAGAGCCGCGGCAACCATCATCGCCGGGACTCGCCGCACGAGCAGCGCCGCCGTTGCAGGCGGACCGACGAGCAGGCCGAACACCAGCAACGTCCCGACCGTCTGGAACGAGCCGACGATCGACACCACGATGAGCGCCAACAACAGCACGTGCGTGGCTCGGGGGTGGAGTCCGTACAGGCTCGCCTTCTGCTCGTTGAACGAGAGCACAAGGAAGTTGCGATAGAACAACACCGAGGCCGCGACGGCGATCACGGTGATCACAGCGAGGATGACGAGGTCGGTCGTCGTGACGCCGAGCACATCGCCGAAGAGGATGGCGGTGAGGTTCCCGCTGTATGCACTCGACTTGGAGATGAGGATCACGCCGAAGCCGAGCATCCCGACGAACAGGAGGCCGATGCCCGTGTCTTCCGAGAAGGTCGTCTGCCGGTGCACCAGGTTGATGCCCCAGATCATCACCAGCGCGGCGATCGCCGCTCCGAGCAGCGGGCTGAACCCAATAAGGATGGCGAGCGCGATCCCCGGGATCACGCCGTGGACAAGCGCATCGCCGAGGAACGTCATTCCGCGGATCACCACCCAGGTTCCGACCACGGATGTCGTGAGGGCGGCGAGCGACCCGGCCAGCAGCGCTCGTTGCTGAAAGGCCAGTTCGAAAGGGGCGGTCAGCCAATCCATGGGACCAATACGGTACAGCGGACGCGCAGGCGGCCGGTCATGGAGTTCCGAGAGCTTCTGCGATTCGCTTGACGTTGGTCTCCAGCATGCCGATCAGTGTGTCACCGTCGGTCCCGGGCTCGCCGAGTGAACCGGTGTACAACTCGACCACGGCAACGTCGCGTCCAACCTCGGCGGCAACGGCCTGCGCAAGCGCATCCGGCTCGATCGTTTCGGTGAAGATCGCGGGAACCTGCTCTCGTTCAATGACCTCCACGAGCGACGCAAGCTCGGCAGAGGAGGGGTTCGCGAGCGAGGCGCCACCGGGAATCACGGTTCCGATCAACTCGAAGCGGTAGAGGTCCGAGAAGTATCCAAAGGACAGATGATTGGTGACCAACTTCCGTTCCGCCGGTGAAAGGACCGACAGCCGCTCGACGCTGTCCGCATGCAGCGTGGCGAGGTCGGCCGAGTATTCGGCTGCCGCCGTCGACCAGTCGAGGTCGGGAGCGATCTCGGCGAGATGGTCGGAGAGCATCGTGGCGGCCGTCGCGACCCGGAGCGGGTCCAGCCAGAAGTGGGGGTCGAGGGTGCCGTCCTCGTGATCGTCGTGCTCCTCTTCGGCATCGACCACTTCGACGAACGAGCGTGGCTCGATGTCCGGGGCCACCTCCCACACCCGCACCCCGTCGGCCACGGCCGCCTCGAGCACATCGTGAAGCCCTTCCTCAAGGCCGAGGCCATTCGCGACCACGAAGTCGGCACGCTGAATCGCGGCAACCTGTTGGGACGACGGCTGAAAGTCATGCGGATTGACGCCGGCGGGCATCAGCACCTCGACGTCGGCCTGGTCCCCAACCACGTTGCGGACGAGATCGCCGAGGATCGTGGTTGTTGCGACAACACGCACGGCCCCGTCGCTTCCGTCGTCGGAGGAACAACCGCTCAGGATTCCGCCGATCAGACCGGCGATGGCCACCACCACCGCGATTCTGCGCATTCTCGACTCCTTGCGATAAATGAGAATGATTCCTATTCTTGTCTGAACGCTATCAATCGCCGTGGGTAATGCAACATCTGGAGCAGGCCGTCGAACAACGACTCTCTTCGGAGGGAATCCGGCTGACCCGCGGCCGTCGATCCACCGTTCAAGCGATCGCCAACGCCGGTGGACCGCGCACCGCGGCCGAGATTCAGGTCGAAGTCCGTGACGCGATTCCCCTTTCGTCGCTCTACCGCTCACTCGCGGTCCTGACCGAGTCGGGTGTGCTCGTCGCCCAGCACGACTCAGAAGGCATCATGCGCTTCGAACTCGCCGAGTGGCTCGCCGGACATCACCACCACTTCGTCTGCGTATCGTGTGGCACCGCTGTCGACGTGACACCGAACCCTGCCCAGGAGCATGCCATCGAGAGACTCATCAACGAGATGGCCTCGGCTACCGGCTTCGCCGTCACCGGCCATCGGTTCGAGATCGAGGGACGGTGCAAGTCATGCCGGTGATCAGCGCGGCCGTCGTCGTCGATGAGGCCTCGTTCCGCTACGGGTTGAGAACCGCCGTCGCCCCCTCCTCCGCAGCGATCCCGGAGGGCAGCATCACCGCGATCATCGGCCCGAACGGGTCCGGGAAGTCGACGATGCTGAACGGCATTGCCGGCCTGATTCAGCCCTCCTCGGGTTCGATCTCGACCCTTCCGACCGCCGGCAGGTCCCGGCGCATGGCGTACGTGCTGCAGTCGACCCGTGTCAACGAGTCCCTGCCGATCACCGTTCGCGAGGTCGTCACCATGGGGCGCTACCCGTCGACGGGCCCCTACCGCCGGCTCAAGGGCGTGGACCGAACCGCGGTAGACGCGGCCATGGATCGGATGGAGATCAGCAGCCTGGCCGATCGGCACATCACCGAACTCTCCGGTGGCCAGCGCCAACGAGTCTTCGTCGCACAGGGCTTGGCTCAGGATCATGACATGTTGCTCCTCGACGAGCCGTTGACCGGACTGGATATCACCTCGGCGCGGGCCATCGACGAAGTCATACATGAGGAACAGTCCCACGGATGCACGATCGTCCTAACAACTCACGACCTCACCTCCGCACAGGTTGCCGACTACGTCGTGCTGATGTCTGGCAGGATCGTGGCATCGGGTTCTCCGAAAGCCGTTCTCACCGAGGACAATCTGCGTGCCGCGTACGGGCCGGGCCTGATCCACATGAAAGACACCCGGCTATTCCTCGACGATCCCGCCCATGAGCATCCACCCGAACGCCACGAACACCAGGATCGATCGATCCACCTCGAGGTATCACCAACGGATCGCCACGCAGGGGACGCGGCGGTCGACTGAACTCCGTGTACATCGAATCGGCAGCATTCAGGCTGACGCGGCCTGGGCCTTGCCCACCTTCGCCTTGTAGTAGAGGTAGGTTCCGATTCCGATGAACACCTGCGGGAAGTAGGTGAGCGCACGCCACACCATGACGGCCGCCAGCGCATCGTTGTTGGCGGCACCGAATCCCACGAGGATGCCCGTGATCGCCGCATCGGTTGTTCCCAGGCCGCCCGGAGGCAGCGGGATGAAGGTTGTGAGCCGGCCGAATGCGAATGCGGCAAACGCCTCGAGGAACGTCACCGGCGCGTTCTCGGCTCCCTGGATTGCGAAGATCGCCGCCCAGAGGATCAGGAACTGCATGAACTGCTGGAGATAGCTCGTCGCCGTGATCCTCAGCCACCCGTGGCTGACCACGTCGACCGTCGACGACCTGAACACAAGAACTTCGTCCACGACGCTGAAACCGGGAACCTTCTTGAACAAGCCGTATGCCCACTTGACGGCGCCGTCGCCCCACTGCCCGACCTTCCGGGCCGTGTCCGGGCTCCGCAGAATTGCAGCAACCAGCAAGACCACGACGGCGATGGCGACCAGCCCGACCACGGCGACGACGAATGCCATGCCCTGTGCCTGGCCGATGATCACCAGACCGACCGCCGCAAAGATCGGCAGGCTGAGCGTGACAAAGGTATTCCAGGCGCTCACGATCCCGATGCCGGCCGTCGCGTCCGCCGCCCCGATCTTGTAGAAGTTCAACATGGCGTACTGGACCGCGATGCCGAATGCGCCACCCATCGGAATGACGTTGCTGATCATGAACGACGTCTGCCGGATCGTGAATGCCGGCTTGTAGGTGAGGTCCGGCAGGGCGGCCTGATATGGCCAGACGTACGCGATGATGTTGAAGACCGTCATCACGAACAAGATGCCCAGAGCGAGCGCGGACATGGCCTGGATCGCCGCCCAGGCCTGGTCGTAGTCGCCGAATCTGCGGCAGCACGATGCCGAAGACGAGGACCAGCACGATCAGCGTGATGATCCCGCCGACGATCGTCTTGGTCTTGCTCGACTTCTGCGGTGCCGGGGCCGCCGCCGGTTGCTCAGTCGTCATGCAGGCGAGTGTAGGTGCGCCCACCGTCCCGGTGGTAGTCGCCCCCACCGTCCGCCCGCCAAATGGCCTCATCCGCAGGTTTCTGCCCCCGAAGCCCCCCTTCGTCGTCGCTGCGCTCCTCCGCGTCCCCCCGTCCTTCGGCCGGGGGGACCGGCTTCAGGCGCCGATCTCGATCCCGGACATCTTCTCGAGGGCCTTCACGAGGGCGTGGTTGCCTTCTTGGCCGAGGCCTTCGTTCTGAAGGGCGCGGTAGAGCTGAAACACGAGCGCGGTACCCGGCAGCGGGGTGCCGGCAGCATCGGCCGCCTCGAGGGCCAGCCGCAGGTCCTTCTGCTGGAGGTCGATCGTGAACCCGGGCCGCCAGTCACGCTCGATCATCTGGGGTCCCCGGTTGGCGAGCATCCACGACCCCGCGGCTCCGCCCTTGACCGCGTCGAGCGTTGCGGAGAGGTCAAGGCCGGCCGCCTGGGCGAACAGCAGCGCTTCGGAAACGGCGAGTTGATTCACCACGACGAGGATCTGGTTGACGATCTTCACCTTCTGGCCGGCACCGACCGGTCCTACGTGGGTGATCGTCGTGCCGAAGGCCTCCATAGCGGGCGTCGCTCGAGCAACGTCCTCGTCAGACCCGCCGACCATGATCGAAAGCGTGCCCTTCGCCGCCCCCTCGGAGCCACCGCTCACCGGAGCGTCGATCCATGCGCCCCCGAGAGCCTCTACCTCGGCTGCGAACTCAACCGTCGCACCCGGGCTGATCGTTGAGTGGTCGACGACCAGTGAACGCTCGGAGATGCCTTCAAGCAAACCGCCCTCGCCGTGGAGAACGGCATTGACATCCGGCGTGTCCGAGACGCACACCATCACGATCTGGCAGCGCCGTGCCAGGTCGCCCGGTGAATCCCCCGCCGTGGCGCCTGCCTCGACCAACGGATCCATCTTCGAGCCCGTTCGGTTCCACACCACGACGACGTGGCCCTTGTCGAGGAGATTCCGAGCCATCCCCGTTCCCATGATTCCAAGTCCGATGAACCCGATCTGATCCGACATCAAGCGCCTCCGTCCGTGGTCGCCCTCGACGGTACTCGCCCCCGGGGCGTCAAATGCGCTGCATCGGCCCACTCGGCCGTCACAATGGCACCGGATCCGCGGCGACAACCGACGGATCGCGACGACCGATGGGAGACATGGTGTCGAAGAACGGCTCAAAGCCGGTCGTGCGTATTCAGCTCACCGGGAAGACGATCTGGCAGGTGATCGGGGCGGTGCTGCTCACCCTCGGCGCGCTCTGGGCCATGGGGCAGATGCGCGGCCTGCTGTGGATGCTCGTCCTCTCGTTCTTCTTCAGCCTGGCGCTCCAACCCGCCGTGAACTGGTGTGTCCAGCGATACGGGTGGCGCCGAGGATCGGCCGTCGGTGCGATCTACGGCATCGGCTTCCTCGCCGGAGCGCTCATGATCCTCATTCTCATCCCCGCGATCGCCCAACTCGCCCAGGCGATCGGCGAGAGCGGCAGCGAATGGATCGCCAAGGGCAGCACATGGTTGTCTGACACCTTCAGTGTGGAGTTTCCATCGCCCGGTACCGGAGAGGACATTGCGCAGAGCACGAGCCAGCTCGTTGAGGACTGGGCGAAAGGCGCGATCGGCAACATTGTCGGCATTGCGACGACCGGTGTGGCGTTCATCTTCAACGTCGCCACGATCGCCATGTTCACGTTCTACTTCACCGCGGACGCCCCTCGCTTCCAGCGGACCGTGCTTTCGCACATGAGCCCCGAGTCCCAGCAGCGGGTTGGCTGGACGTGGGATGAGGCGATCAAGCAGACGGGCGGCTACTTCTACTCCCGCACGCTGCTGATGCTCATCAACAGCACCGGGTTCTTCTTCACCATGGTCCTGGTCGGCATGCCGGTGGCGCTCGCCCTCCCGCTCGCGATATTTGGCGGCTTCGTCTCCGTGTTCATCCCGGCGATCGGGACGTACATCGGCTCAGCCATCCCGGTCCTCGTCACGCTGGCAATCCAGGGCTGGGTCGCTGCCCTCGTCGTCCTCGGGTACGCGCTCGTCTACCAGCAAGTCGAGAACTACTGGTTGAGCCCAAAGATCAGTTCGAAGACGATGGCCCTCAACGGTGCCGTTGCGTTCGGTGCGGCACTCGCCGGTGGCTCCATCGCCGGCCCGATGGGCGCGTTCATGGCGTTGCCGGTCGCGGCGCTCATCATGTCGTTCGCGTCGAACTTCACGAAGAGCTACGACGTCGTCTATCGCGGCCCGAACGACGACACCACGAGCGGCGCCGGCGCACCGGCCGATGCGGCGAGCTAGGTCCACCGACCGCGGCGCAACCTGGAGCGGGTGGTCCCGACGTCCGGAATTGGTGCAGCACCGAATGTGTTGTGTACACCGACCCGCCGAAAGGACACACCGTGCCAGCCGTGACCGTTGACGACACGCTCGTTTTGCCCCGGATCGGACCGCCGGTGCCCAACTCGGTCGATCGGCCCGTGCGGTCCGTCACCACGGGACCGACCGGCTTCGAAGGTGAGGGGTTCCCGGTTCGCCGTGCGTTTGGGGGGGTCGACCTCGCGGATCTCGATCCGTTCATCCACCTCGACCAGATGGGTGAAGTGGAGTACGCGCCGGGAGAGCCGAAAGGCACCTCGTGGCATCCCCACCGCGGGTTCGAGACCGTCACCTACATGATCGACGGCACCATGGAGCACCAGGACTCGCACGGCGGCGGCGGGGTCATCACCAACGGCGACACGCAGTGGATGACCGCCGGTTCGGGGATCCTTCATATCGAGGCACCGCCAGAGGAACTCGTGTTGAGCGGCGGACTCTTCCACGGATTCCAGCTGTGGGTGAATCTTCCGCGATCGGACAAGTTCCTAGCTCCCAAGTACCAGGATCTCAACGCCGAACAAGTCACTTTGCTCACCACCCCCGACGGAGGAACGTTGGTGCGGCTGATCGCGGGCGACCTCGCAGGCGATCGTGGGCCGGGGGCCACCCACACTCCTATGTCGATGTTCCACGCAACCTTGAGTCCGGGCGCTCGACTTCACTTCCCGTGGCGTCGGGATTTCAACGCGCTCGCGTATGTGCTGAACGGGCACGGATCCTTCGGCGTTGAGCGGCATCCTGCAGAGCCGGGCAACCTTGCGGTCTTTGGCGCCGGGGACAGCGTGACGATCAGCGCGAACGAGATACAGGAGTCGCGCAGCCCCGACATGGATGTCCTCGTGCTCGGCGGCCTACCGATCAGAGAGCCCATCGCGTGGGCAGGACCGTTCGTGATGAACACGCGGGCCGAGTTGGTCGCGGCGTACGAGGACTACGAGGCGGGACGGCTTGGTCAGATCCCGCACCGCGGGATCGGTGGATTCGGCTAGACGGCTGGAACGCCCGGTGTTGGTTCGTTGGCCATCTCAGTCGTCATGCGTTCGATCCGGGCGCGGATCTGATCCGCCTGCGAGGAGTCTTCCTTGACTTCGATGCTCGCCAGACCGCGGAGTCGACCGACCGTTCGCTCGCGATAGCGCTCAGCGTCCTCATCGTTCTTCTTGGACCAGAACGTCCGCATTCCCCACTCCTTGAAGTCCCCGACCGACGGGTGTCCCGAGTCGCCGACCCCCACGGTCGGCCGGATCACTCCGCCCTGTGTGAATGCCAGTATGCCCGGATTCGTTGTCTCCGGTCAGACACAACTCATCGGGTGTCCGAGGGACTAGTTACCAGAGTCGTCGCCCGGCGCGGTGACGAATGGAAGAATGCGAAGCGCGCTACGCAGCCGTGTGAGGGAGCGCCTCGTTCCGTCGGGCGTGGCGGTCCATGTGCTCAATGCGCTCGCGGACCCGAACAGGGTCTGCCCCGTTGAGACCCGTCGTGCGCTCGGCCATCGTGCGCAGGCGGTGCGCTGTCCGCTCGAGATACCCGTCGTCGGTCTTGTTGCCGATCGTCAAGAATGTCATCGGTGAACCCCCAAAGTGCGGTCCGACCGCCACGGCCTTGGCTCATGATCTGCCGTGGCTGCCCCGGCTTTTCGGGTCCATCGGCTGAGAGTCGGACGGTTGCTCATCTGCCATACATCGGCATCTGTCGCGCTTGCACGAGGACCAACCTCGCCGCCACCAAACGCACTAGTCACCAGTTGTTCTCAGCGGGCGAGCCGCATCCGAGCTGCTGTCGTTGCATGGGGAACGCCGACTCCCCGGGGTTGAACGGAAACGACGCGATTCCGGCACACCGACTGCACGCGCCGCCGGGCACCACGTGCCAGCATTGCCGCCTCGACTCGGAGGCACAGACGGGTACCCCGGGGCAGACCGATGACAGCGCGAACCGCTACGGGACGCCTGCGGAGCGAGCCACGCTGTTCATTTCGGTCGGGAGCGCCAGCGTGACCTTCATACTGGCGTTCGACCTCGGTGCCTTCAGTTCCGTGATCTCGCCCGGCCCTCCAAGGTCACCGTCAGAACGGTCTTCGTAGTGTTCTTCGCCACTGGCTCCTTGACTGGGGTCCGCAACGATGTGTTCCTCACGTGCAAGGACTTCGAAGTGAGCGGCAACGACCTCCCGGTGAACTGTGTCCAAGTTGATTCGCCGGACTCTTGGTGGCAGAGGCCGGTTTGGGGGCGAAACAGAGATACCGCCCCCAAACCAACGGCGAGTGCCTAGTGGAGGCCACCTCCGCTCGCGTCATCCAATGAAGCCAGCACCGAGTCCAGGTTGAATGCGGCCGGCTTCTGTCGGGGTGGAAACTCACGGAACGACTGCAGTTGCTCGGCGGCGAGGGCCTGCATTGGATACATGATGAACGCGTGGTCGAGCATCCAGTCCCAGTAGGTATTGGCATTCTCGTCTGCGCGCTCGAAGGGATCCCTGCGGAGATTGAAGATCTTCGGCAAGCGGAGCGCCACGAAAGGCTCAGCCCACATCTGCATCGTCTTGGCTCGCTGCTCGTAGAACACTGCCTTCCAGTCGCCGAAGCGGATTGCAGTAATCAGGCCGTCATCGCTCGTATAGAAGAACCAGTCTCTGGGCGATTCGTTTGTCGCTCCGGTGAAGTAGTCCAGGCAGTTGTAGCCGTCGATCTTCACTTTGAAGTCCTTGTCACCGACCCGGTACCCCGACTCCAACTTGGCGACGATGTCGGGTTCCCCTGCCGCCGCCAGAAGGGTCGGAAGCCATTCCTGGTGGGACACGATTCCGTTGAGTGTGACACCCTCCGGGAACTTCCCCGGCCAACGCGCGAAACAGGGGACCCGGTAGGCGCCTTCCCAGTTCGAGTTCTTCTCGCTCCGCCATGGCGTGATCGCCGCGTCCGGCCAGGTGTTGAAGTGTGGTCCGTTGTCCGTCGAGTACACGACGATGGTGTCTTCGGCGATCCCCAACTCGTCGACGATGTCGAGCATCCGACCAACCAATCCGTCGTGTTCGACCATCGCGTCGTTGTAGACCCCCTGCCCAGAGAGTCCAACCGACTCGTCTTTCAAACGCGTCCTGAAGTGCATGCGTGTGGCGTTCCACCAGACGAAGAATGGTTTGTCGGCGGTGTGGGCCTCGCGGATGAACTCCACGGCTCGGTCCGTCATCTCCTCGTCGATGGTCTCCATTCGCTTCTTCGTGAGCGGACCCGTGTCTTCGATCCGACCATCGGCAAACGAGTGAATCACACCACGGGGTCCGAAGCGCTCGCGGAACTCCGGGTCCTTCGGGTAGTCCGGATGCTCGGGTTCGTCCTCGGCGTTCAGGTGGTAGAGATTGCCGTAGAACTCGTCGAATCCGTGATTCGTGGGAAGGAACTCGTCCTTGTCCCCGAGGTGGTTCTTGCCGAATTGGCCGGTCCGATAGCCGAGTGGTTTGAGGAGTTCGGCAACGGTCGGATCCTCCGCCTGTAGCCCGGTTTCCGCTCCCGGAACGCCTACCTTGGTGAGTCCGGTCCGCACCGGATTCTGGCCGGTGATGAAGGCCGCACGACCAGCCGTGCAGGATTGCTGGGCGTAGTAGTCGGTGAACTCGATCCCCTCGCGGGCAACACGGTCGATGTTGGGCGTCTCGTACCCCATCATTCCGCGATTGTTGTGGCTGATGTTGAACCAACCGATGTCGTCACCCCACAGGATGAGGATGTTCGGGCGTTTGGTCATGACGAGCCTCCTTGCTCCTCGCTTCGCTTTCCGACTCTCGCTCGTGGGCGTCCCGGCCCGCTCGGCATCTGCGGGCGCTCCGCCAACTCCTGCCGTCGGGCACCGTGACATCGTTTCGTCTTTGCGCCACTCCCGCACGGACACGGATCGTTCCGCCCCGCCCTCGAAACCGATGCTTCAAATGCGGCGTCGCGATTGGCCATGTAGGCCATCACCGGTGAGGCCGTCTGGCCGGCGCGGATCGCTTCGACCATGACCCGCATGGGCTCGTCGACGTGGTGGAAGAAGTCCTTGAAGCCGGCGCACAGGTAGTTCAGGCCCGGTTCGCCATCCGGCGCCTCGACGAACCGGTTCTTGGGGCACTCCCCGTGGCATGCGAAGCGGACATCGCAGTCCATGCAGTACTGGGGCAGCAGGTCCCGCTTGTCCATGCCGAACTCGTACTGGCGCTTCGACGCAACAAGGTCGCCCATGTCGGTATCGCCGATGTTCCCGATCAGGAACTCGGGCTCGACGAAGTGATCACATGAGTAGAGGTCGCCGTTGTGCTCGAGCGCAACACCAAGACCGCACGTCTCGTTGAACACGCACATACCGGACGATGGGAGGCCCATCCAGTTGCGGACCGTCGCCTCGAACGTCTGGACGTAGATCGACCCGACGTCGTTGCGCACCCACTCATCAAAGATCACGCTGAGGAATCGGCCGAACTGCTCCGGCCCGACGGATCGCTCCGACGCATGCATTCCGTCGAGGAACGCCGGTTTACCGTCTTCGTCGACGCGTTCAACAACCGGGATGAACTGCATCCAGTCCGTGCCGACATCGTCGCGCAGGAACCGATACACCTCGAGCGGGAAGGCTCCGTTCTCGGAGTTCACGGTCGTCAGCACGTTGTACTCCACCTCGTGCTTCTGGAGTAGGCGGAGGCCCCGCATGACCTTGTCAAATGTGCCCTCACCCCGCTTGTTGACCCGGTTCACGTCGTGGAGCGGCTGCGGTCCGTCGATGCTGATGCCGACGAGGTAGTTGTTCTCCTTCAGGAACTGGCACCACTCGTCCGTGAGCAGGGTGCCGTTCGTCTGAATGGTGTTCTCGAACGTCATCCCCGGCTTGCGGTACCGCTCCTGGACTTCGATGGCTCTGCGGAAGAAGTCGAGGCCCATCAGCGTCGGCTCGCCACCCTGCCACGCAACGGTCACCACCGGAGTCGTGTGGGCTTCGATCAGTTGCCGGATGTAGCGCTCGAGCACCTCGTCCGACATGTGGAAGCGACTCCCTTCGTACAACTCCTCCTTGTCCAGGAAGAAGCAGTACGAGCAGCCGAGATTGCAGATTGCGCCGGTCGGCTTCGCCAGCACATGAAAGGCTTCGGGCGACCATGCACGCTCAAGAAGACCGGCGTCGCCACTATCGGTCTTCACGGCCGGCCAGGGGAGATCGGCGAGGTTGGTCATTCGGGCGAGCCTACCCGCGGTACAAGCGATGAGAGCGTGCGAATGCCAAGGTCACTACCCACCCCAGCGGATCGGCCACACGGTCAGAGCGAAGGCCATCGCGGAGGTTCGAGCATCGAGGCTGGTGAACCAGGTTTGGGTGGGGCTTCATCGGCCAGACCGAGGCGCACGAATCCTCTGTGGCCAAACGTCTTCTGTCACACGAGCGTCCCACGTTGTGGGTATGTCCACCGCATCCGCACGGCTCTCCGAATCGACGGCTCGCTGGCTCGAGAACGTCGAACCCTGATTCGAACTGGCCGCCCGGCCGACGGTTGTCGATGTGGAGCGCCTATCCGGCCACGACCGCATCGTGGTGCTCCAGGCGCACCGGCGCCTCGCATTTCACTATGCCGCCCAGGTGTACCGGGACGTGGCTTCGGTGAGCGCCTCATTCGTCATCGAGGAGGGGGATGAGCAGTCCGCGGACGAGTTCGCGGCCGCCGAGGTCCGGGCGGCACCGCGTCTCTCCCGGCGATCGACCGATGCCGAACTCTCCTTGGCTCTGGACCTCCAGCGCCGTCTCCCTCAGGTCTTCCGGTCCCTGGCGGCCGGAGGTATCGACGTCCGACGGGCGAAGGTCTTCGATCGATGCACCATCGATCCGCCGATCGCAACGGCCAGAACGATCGTCGAGCAGGTCTTGCCCGTCGGCCCTAACCTCACCGGTGGCCAACTCTGGGCTGGCCTCGAACGGCTGCGCATGGAGGTCGAGCCGGAGGAGGCGAAGGAGCGGTACGACTTCGCTCTGGGCGAACGCCGGATCGCGATCGAACTGACCCAGGCCGGAACGGCGAATCTCTATGCACTGGATCTGCCGCCTGAGCGGGCTTCGGCGCTGATGAAGCGCCTCAACCGCATGGCTCGGAGCCATCGAACGCCGGGCGACCGGCGGTCGATGGACCAACTCCGCACCGATGTCTTCCTCGACCTGAGCACCGGTGGATCGCCGGACTCGCAGCCGAAGGCTCCGTCAACATCGTCGTCGATCCCGAGATGTTGCTGTCGTTGCACGATGCTCCCGGTGAGCTCGCCGGCTACGGTCCGGCATTTGCCGACGTCGCCCGCGACATCGCAGAGCGGCAGGCCGAGGCTGAGTGGCGCTATGCGGGCCTACCGCCGTAGGAGATGGCACCGTCGCCGGACCCTCACGTCGGGTCCGTCTCGATCAGAACCGCGGCGGTCCCGCCTCGATCCATCCGGCGACCTCCTCAATCGCCTCGCCTTCCCCGGCCGGGCCAATGTGGGCCCAGGTGACGCCGGCGTCGGCGAACTCCCGCAACTGCTGTCGATCCGCGTCCGTATCTCCCGTAGGAACGATCGCGGCGCTCACCTCGTAGCCATCCATGGTCGGCCGCTGAGACGCTACCTCGGCGACCACCTCGCGCACACCCTGAGGCGTGATGAGCACCGGCATACCGTTGCGGTCGGCGAGCGGATACACGCCTTCGTAGCGCGCTGCCCGACGGAACGGGCCCTTGTTGGGCCACGTCCCCGCAACCCAGATCGGAATGCGCGGCTGCTGGAACGGCCGCGGCATGAAGGTGGTCTCCTTCACCTGGTAGTACGTCCCGTCGTATGAGAACGGCTCGCCGGACCACATCCCGACGATCACGTCGAGGGCCTCATCCAGGCGCTCGGCCCGCTCCCGCACGCCGGTCGGCTCACCAAACGTTCCGAACTCCACGTCGGGCGGCACTCCGATACCAACGCCAAGGACGAGACGCCCCCCACTCAGATGATCGAGGGTTGCCGCCTGGCGCGCAACGACCCACGGCCGTCGGCGGGGCAGCGGCGTGACCATCGGACCGATCATGATCCGTTCGGTGGCCATCGCAACGGCGGTCAGGATCACCCACGGATCGCCGACCGGCATCCCGTCCGAGATCACCATGTGGTCCCAGACCACGAATCCGTCCCATCCGGCCTGCTCGGCCGTTGCCGCGAGTTCCGCCACGGCTGCGGCGTCTGCGTAGGGGCCGAAGTTGGGGATGTTGTAGGTGAACTTCACAGTGCGAACCCTAGCGAGGCCGACCGATCGGCCCTGACCTGGGCCGCGCTCGGCTTGGTACCATGTGCGTGTCTTCAGAGTCCGCCGCTCACCACTGAGCGCCGCGCGTGCCCGAACGAAAGCGAGAGCCACGATGACCGACTTCTTCCCAGACGTGCAGCCGATCCGCTACGAGGGCCCAGACGCCCAGGACGATCTGGCATATCGCTACTACGACCCGGCGCGCATCGTGCTCGGCAAGCGGATGGACGAGCAACTCCGGATCGCCGTCTGCTACTGGCACACGTTCAACTGGCCCGGAAGCGACGTGTTCGGCGCCGGCACGTTCGACCGTCCCTGGCTCGGTGGCTCCATGAACCCGATGGACGCTGCCCGTATGAAGATGGACGCGGCATTCGAGTTCTTCTCGAAGCTCGGCACGCCGTTCTGGACGTTCCACGACCTCGACATCGCTCCCGAGGGCGCCACATTTGCTGAGACACAGCGGAACGTGAAGGAGATGGCCGCGTACGCCGAGGAGAAGATGGCCGAGATGGGCGTGAGGCTCCTCTGGGGCACCGCCAATCTCTTCAGCCACCCGCGCTACGCCGCCGGCGCCGCGACCAACCCGAACCCCGAGGTCTTCGCCTACGCCGCCGCGCAGGTCAAGAACGCTCTCGACGCCACGAACCAGTTGGGCGGCGCCAACTACGTGCTGTGGGGTGGCCGCGAAGGGTACGAGACGCTCCTGAACACGAAGCTCGCCAAAGAAACCGACCAGCTCGCCCGCTTCCTCCACATGGTCGTCGACTACAAGCGGTCGATTGGATTCGAGGGCAAGCTGCTCCTCGAGCCGAAGCCGCAAGAGCCTACGAAGCACCAATACGACTACGACAGCTCAACCGTCCACGGCTTCCTCGAGCGCTACGACCTGCTCGGTGAGTACTTCGTCAACATCGAAGCCAACCATGCAACGCTGGCGGGGCACAGCTTCCACCACGAGATCGCCTACGCCGTGGCGAACGACATCTTTGGCAGCATCGACGCCAACCGAGGCGACCCGCAGAACGGGTGGGACACCGACCAGTTCCCAAACTCGGTCGAAGACGTGACGCTCGCGATGTACGAGATCCTCCAAGCCGGTGGTCTCACCAGCGGTGGTTTCAACTTCGATACGAAGCTGCGCCGCCAGAGCATGTCCCGCGACGACCTGTTCCACGGCCACATCGGGGGCATCGACACCCTCGCCTACTCGCTGCTGGTCGCAGCGAAGCTGGTCGAAGACGGTGTGCTCAAGGCTGCCCAGGATGCCCGCTATGCGGGATGGGACACCGAACTCGGCTCCGCCATCACCAACGGCACCACCGACCTCGCCTCGCTCGAGGCGAAGGTCGTGGCGGGCGAGATCGATCCGAGTCCGGTCTCCGGTCGCCAGGAGCAGCTCGAAAACCTGATCAACAGGACGATCTGGAGCGCTTCCTAGCCATCCAGCGTTGACAGCCGGTGGAATGATTCCCGCAGCGCCGGGTACAGGCCGCGGTACACGGGGTACATCTCGTCGTACGTCGTGGCGTCCGGACCGGGTTCGGTGATCTCGCCGAGTTCGACGACCACGTCGCACGCCGCGGCAACCGACACGAACGTCCCGGCGCCGACGGCTGCGAGAATCGCGGCGCCGTGCGCAGCGGACTCGGCTGTGCCGACCACACGCACGGGGAGACCGATCACGTCGGCGATGATGCGAAGCCACAGCTCGCTCGAGGCCCCGCCGCCCGAAACGCGGACTTCACCCAGCTCCATCTCGGCTGCCATCAACTCCACCGAGTCACGCAGGCCAAAGGCAACACCTTCCATGACCGCCCGGGCCATGTGGCCGAGCCCGTGGCGGACCGTGAGGCCGACGAACGCCCCCCGCGCCAGCGGGTCCGGGTGCGGCGTGCGCTCGCCCGTGAGGTACGGAAGAAAGACAAGGCCCCCCGAGCCTGCCGGAGCGGCATCCGCGGCGTCGTTGAGGTCGTCGTAGCTGAGGTCGGGAGCGAACGTGTCTTTGAACCACTTGTAGCTACCGGCGGCCGAGAGCATCACCCCCATCAAGTGCCACATGCCGGGGACGGCATGACAGAAGGCGTGAAGGCGACCGGCCGGTTCGATGATCGGTTGATCGGCTGCCGCAAAGACCACACCGCTGGTGCCAACGCTCATCGCGACTACACCGGGCGTTACCGCCCCGACGCCGACGCCGTTGGCTGCCTGATCCCCGCCACCGGCCATCACCGGCGTCCCCGGTCGCAACCCGGTGAGCGCCGCGGCAGCCTCGGTCACGACACCGGTCACATCAGGGCCCTCGAAGGTCGGCGGTAGCCATTCGGTTGGAATGTCCAGCGCCGCCGCGACCTCGGGCGACCAGTCGCGCGCTGCCAGATCGAACAGAATCGTGCCGGAGCCACCGGCGCGGTCGATCGCGTATTCACCGGTGAGTCGGAAGCGAACGTAGTCCTTCGGAAGCAGGACGTGGGCCACCCGCGAGAACACCTCGGGTTCGTTGTTGCGGACCCACAGGATCTTCGGTGCCGTGAATCCGGTGAGCGCGTCGTTGCCGGTGACCGCGATCAGTTCCTCGGGACCGACACGATCCCGGATCTCGTCGCACTCGGCCTGCGTTCGCTGGTCGTTCCACAAGATCGATGGCCGAAGCACGGCCCCTCCCTCGTCGAGGAGCACGAGGCCGTGCATCTGCCCGGTGAGGCCGATGCCGGCAACGTCGGCACCGCTGATGCCCGCAGCCGCGAGCGCGTCCTGGACCGCGACCACCGTCGCATTCCACCACAACTCGGGCGACTGCTCCGACCACAGCGGGCGAGGCGTCTCGAAGCCGTATTCGGATCGACCGATTGCCACGACCTTTCCCCGTTCGTCCATCACCAGTGCCTTGGTCGCGGTCGTGGAGGAATCGATTCCTATGAAGTAGCTCACAGCGACGGGACCTCCGGTACGGACGGCAGGGACTCGAGGACGTCGCGAAGACCATCTTCAGGGACTTCGCTCAGCATCCATACCTCACGGTGCACTGTGCTCTTCCCCGGCTGGATGGTGACCCTGGGACCGAGCGTCTCGAGCTCGAGGAAACGCTCATCTCGGTAGCACTGCACGCTGGCTCCGAAGTCGACGTAGAGATCACCGTCACGGTGCAGCGGCGACCACTTGACGAAGAGCTCTCCCTCGCGTGCATACGCGATCCACCCTCTGCGGTTCGACACCCCCAACTTCGACTTCGATACCCGATCGGAAGCGTGGATCGTCACTTCGTCGTCACGAATCGTGATCTCGGGGCTCGACGGGTCGGTGTAAGGCCACAGCACGATGTTGCGGTTCGGCAGAACGCCGTCTTCGTCCAACGGACCGACGGCCTGCGGCAGGTACGCCGTGCCGCCGGGCGCGAGCTGAGTGATCGCCCAGGGAGCGCACCGAACCGGTGTCCATCCGTCGTTGCGCAGCGCGTGGTCGACGAGCGTGAAGGCCCCGGCCTGGGCCACGGTGATGGTCTTCGTGACGCTCTCGGAGTCGGGGGACCCGACGACCTCGACTCCGCCGTCCCATTCGGTGATCGTGACGGGATCATCGTCCGGTGCGTAGGTGATGGCGGGAACCTCCGGCGCCCGCCAGAGTCGGTGACCGCCGAGGAACCGGAACGTCCCGACGGCGGGGTGCTCGATCGCCGCCGTCGGAAGCGAGGCGAAGGCCTGCGGGCCGCCGTGACGCGCATAGGCGAGAATCCGAGGACCAGCGTTCGTGGCGATGGTGACGGCGACGGGTCCGAGGTCGAACGTTGTGGCTTCAATCGGGTCTGAGACGTCGGGATTGCTCACGGATCCTCCGGAGGTTGGCAAAGCGGCACGGCGCAGCGTGATGATACGGACTCAGGTGGCCTCGATGACCCGAGCGGCGACCGGCCCGTCGTCCGAGTTGGCCAGCGACGAGGTGGGCCCGAGGTGGGCCGCTCCACAGGAATGCGCTGAACGGGTTCCTGCCCGAGGATGTTGCGCTGGGTCCAGTCCCATCCCGAGCGGATCAACAGGGCGGCGGGAACTGCGATGAGCAGCGTCCCGGCGCCTATGCGGAACGGCTCCACCCAGGTGGTGAATTGCCCCCCAAGCGGTGAGCACATCGATGGTTGCGGCCCACGGTGTTCGGGGAATCCATGCCCAGGCCATGATCACGGCAAGGCC
Organism: uncultured Actinomycetota bacterium; assembly: GCA_963700375.1. Lineage (GTDB taxonomy): Bacteria > Actinomycetota > Acidimicrobiia > Spongiisociales > UBA5794 > JAHEEL01. The sequence goes on along the minus strand of CAVOXF010000002.1, from coordinate 241,039 downwards.
GAAGATGAGGACGACCAGCAGCAGCACGACCACGACCACCTCCGCAATTGCCGACGGCACGTTCACTCCGGCATCGGCCGAGCAGCCGCACAACCGGGACGGTGGACCCTGGCGCGACGCCACCGTTTCGGGGCACCATGGGTCGGAACCACCGGGAGGATCCAGATGAACGCCCTCGTTGTGTACGAATCGCTCTACGGCAACACCAGGCAGATCGCCGAGGCGATCACCGAAGGACTCGCGCTCGAATGCGACGTCGAGATCATCGAGGTCGGAGAGGCTCCCGTCGCTCCTGCCGGCGTCGACCTGCTCGTCGTGGGTGGCCCGACGCATCAATTCGGCCTCAGTAGGAAGAGCTCCCGCCAGCAGGGCGCGGACGATCACGACGAACAGGTCATCTCGCTCGACATCGGGATCCGCGAGTGGATCGAGGACCTGCCGCGCGTCTCGGACGGAGTGGCCGCGACCTTCGACACCAGCATCCGCAAGCCGAACCTCCCCGGGTCCGCAGCGCGCGGGGCTGCGAGGCGGTTGAAGAAGAAGGGCTATCGAATCCTCGTCCCCGGCGAACTCTTCCTCGTCGAGGGCGGCAAGGGCCCGATCACCGACGGCGAACTCGACCGCGCCAAGGACTGGGGCCGGGCGGTTGCGGGGGCATTTCTCGCGGGTACATGAATCGTCACGAACGCAGCCCCCTCCGCTGCGCTCCTGCCATCCGGCCGGACGCTCGCGCCTCCCCCACTCCGTGGAGAGGCGAAGATCGGTCGTCGCCTCCCCCTAGGGAGAAGGAGTTGGTCCGCTCACGCACTCCATCACGTGCTCGATGACCGCGGGGTTCCGTTGCAGGCTCGCGTGACGGGTCTGGCCGAAGACGGCGGCGCTCGTGGGTGAGAGGCGGTCTCGGGCCGTGGCGCTTGACGCACGAACAACGAGATCACCGACCGACGCCCCGACCGGGTGGCCTGGATCCCCGGTAACGACGCCGGCAACGAAGTGGTGCTGGATCCCCGATGGGAGCGGGTGATCGCCCACGGTGTTGCTCAGGAGCGCGTCGGGATCGCCGTCGCGCCAATCGTCCGCCACGACGGCACCGAACCGCAGATCCTTGATTCCGACGCTCCGTCCGTTCAGAAAGTCAGCAAGCGGTCGCGTCTCGCGGGCCGCTCCCAGCATCCAGGCCGCGACGTTGACGATCTTCTCGAGCGGAGCACCCCGGTGCGGCGCGCTGACGGTCACGACGTGGTCCACATCCTCGATCCACCGGTGGCCGGCCTCCCCGCCGGCAAGACAGGCGCTCCTGACGACCAGACCGCCCATCGAATGCCCGACCAGCGACATCGCCTCCACCGGAACGGGCCAGGATGAGTGGATCCGCTCAAGCAACGCCGCCAGAGTCTCTCCGTTGTCGGAGATCCGCAGACCCGAGTTGTACCGGATCGACACCGGCGTCAGGTCGGGGTGCGCTTCGAGGGCGCCGAACAAGCCGGGTTCGCCTTCGGCGCCGGCCCAACACCGCTCGCTCTCCATGAGTCCGTGGATCAGAACGACCGGATGGCCGGTTGCGTCGGGAACGGCATCGCGGAGGCTTTCGGTGGCCGGGACGACCGCACCATGACGGTCCCGTACCGCCATCTCGATCCCGAGATCGGACGCATGCCGGCCGAGGTCATCACCCCACAGACCGTTCACGACGGACTGCGCCGATTCGGCAACCGAGGAAGTCGGGCCCATCCTCGCCTCGAGGGCCTTCCCCGCGACTGCACCGCCGATGCGGATCGACCCGTATATGGCATCGGAGACACCGTCATGCACCCGTCGAACCGGATGCGCTCCGGGGCCGACAGCCGAGAACCACCGATCGGCGATAGCGCGGTGCACCCCTTGAACCGGGGCGACGACCCGTTGTGTCGCAAGCGCTATGGAGTTGCCGATCGCCACGCCGGCTCCGATCGTGGGTGGGACCCGAACCGTAGCGCAGACGCGATCACCTCCCCCGCAGGATCCCCAAGATCAAACCATCTAGACGCGTATTGAACACTTGTTTATACTATTGAACATGAGTTCAGTCCAGGCACGCTCGACCGAAGATCTCTCGGTCGATGACCGGACCGCCCGAGCGCGGATCCGTGACGCCGCGATCGTCTGCTTCGCCGAGAACGGCATCACGGGAACAACAGCACGCAAGGTCGCTACCGCCGCGGGCGTCTCCCCCGGCCTGGTTATCCACCACTACGGCACGATGGAGGGTCTGCGCTCCGCATGTGACGAACATGTGGCCCTGACGATCAGGAACCTCAAGTACGAAGCCATCGACGAGGGGCCGAACCTCGACGTGCTCGCCGCCCTGCGAGGAGCGAGCGATGTCCCGCTGCTGGGCTACCTCGGCGCGGTGCTGGGCGACGATTCCCCGATCGTGAACAAGTTGGTCGATGACCTGGTCAATGACGCCGAGGGCTACATGGAGCACGGCGTTGAGACGGGCATGCTGCGTTCGTCAGCGAACCCGGGCGGACGGGCGGCCGTGCTCATGCTGTGGTCGCTCGGGGCTCTCGTCATGCACCGCCATCTCAACCGAATTCTCGGCGTGGACCTCACCGACCCGAACGTCGGAGCTGATCCCGCAATGGCGGCGTACGCGGCCCCGGCCTACGAGATCATGGGTCTGGGCATCCTCACCGAACCCCTCGCCACCCACCTCCAGACCGTATTCACCCACCCACCCGCAGAAGATCCTTCACCAGAACCGGCATCTACGAGCAAGGAAGACGCATGACCGACACCGTCGCAATCCACACGCAGGGCCTCACCAAGCACTACGGCAAGGTTGAAGCCCTCGTGGACCTGAACCTCGACATTCGCCCGGGTGAGATCTTCGGCTTCCTCGGGCCGAACGGAGCAGGCAAGACGACGACGATCCGCACGCTCATGGATGAGCTCCGGCCCACCAGCGGGACGGCGACCATCGTCGGACTCGACACCCATACCGACTCCGTCGCGATCCGCAAGCACATTGGCTACATCCCTGGCGACCTCTCCATGTACCCGAACCTCACCGGCAAAGACACCCTCACCTACTTCTCCAATCTGCGTGGTGGCGTCGATTGGACCTACGTCGATGGACTCGCGGACCGCCTTGAAGCGGATCTGTCGAAGAAGGTCGGGGACCTCTCAACTGGAAACCGCCAGAAGGTCGGGATCATCCAGGCATTCATGAACAAGCCCCAGGTGTACATGATGGACGAGCCGAGTTCGGGGCTCGACCCTCTCGTGCAGCGCGAGTTCCAGGGCATGATGAAGGAAGCCGTAGCCGACGGCGCCACTGTGTTCCTCTCGAGCCACACGTTGTCGGAGGTTCAGCGAGTCGCCGACCGCGTCGGCATCATCCGAATCGGCCGCCTCGTCGCAGTCGAAGGCGTGCAGGAACTCCGATCCAAAGCAATCCGCAGAGTCGATCTCTACTTCGATAGTCCTGCAGATGGGAGTGTGTTCGAACCCATCAACGGTGTGCGAGAGGTCGAGGTCAGGAACCACCATGTCAGCCTGTCGTTCGACGGGAGCATGGAGGAACTCCTGCACGTCGCCACCAGCAACTACACCCTCGCCGACATCAACACGCAAGAAGCGGACCTCGAAGAGATCTTCCTCACCTACTACCGCGAAGAGGGGTGACCGCGATGCTTGCCAACGTATTCACCAAATCCGTGCTTGATCGGTGGAAGCCGCCCGTCATCGCCGCCGTTTCGCTCGCAGTGCTGCTCATCTTCGGTATGGCGGTATACCGCGGGATCGACATCTCGTTCTGGGACGAGCTCCCCGAAGCATTCAGGAGCGTGTTTGGGATACCGGACGGTGCGGATGTCGGCGGACTTGCCTACGGCGCAATCTACACCGGGTATGGCATGCTCACGATGGCGGGCGTCGCGCTCGCCGGAGGGGCGGTCTCGATCTCCGGGGAGGAGAAGGGCGGAACGATCGGGCTTCTCCTCGGCAACCCGGTCGGTCGGACCACCCTGGCAGTGTCCAAGGCCGCCGCACTCGCCGTCGTCACCGTCGGGGCTTTCGTCTTCCTATGGCTGGCCGGTATCGCCACACCCGTCCTGCTCGACGTCGAGATCGGCACGATGAATGTCACCGCCCTCCTCGTGATGATGTTCGTCAACGCCCTCTTCTACGGCTTCCTTGCGTTCGCCCTGAGTGGATGGACCGGGAAGAGCTCACTGGCCGGCGGTGTCAGCGCCGGCATCATGGTGATCTCGTTCATCGCCGTCGGCCTGCTGCCGCTGGTGGACAGCCTCGCGGGCCTCGCCAAGTTCTTCCCCTGGTACTACTTCAGCAGCAGTGAGCCAGTCATGAACGGCATCGACTGGGCCGACTTCGCAGTGCTTGCGATCGGTGCCCTCGTGTTCTTCGTCGTGGGTGTCGTCGGCGTGAACCGCCGCGACCTTCGGAGCCAGTCGGTCGGTACGAAGATGATCGACCGCCTCCGCGCCAACCCGATAACACACAAGGTCGCCGAGATGCTGGCTGGTTCGGCGCGGGTTTCGAAGATCTGGTTCAAGACCGCGTCGGAGCATCAGGCGCTGCTGTACGTGATCGTCCCGGTGATGTTCCTGATGGCCCTGATGATCGGGCCGATGTTCACCATGCTCGACGACACCCTCAAGTCGCTCGGGGAACAGTTCCCCGAGACGCTGCTCGCTCTCTTCGGCGGCGGCGACATGGGCACTCCGGAGGGCTTCTACCAGATCGAGATGTTCGGGATGATGATCCCTATCAGCCTTCTCGTGGTGACGATCGTCATCGGGACGGCAGCCCTCGCGGGGGAAGAGAAGAACAACACGATGGGCCTGCTCCTCGCGAACCCGGTGCGTCGATCGACGATCGTCATCCAAAAGACGTGGACGATGATCTTGTACGCCGTGATCGTGGCGCTCGCGTCGTTCCTTGGCGTTGCCGGCGGGTCATTGCTCGGCAACCTCGGTATGGACATCGGGAACATCGCGGCAACCTGCGCACTCGCAGCACTGCTCGGTTTGGCCTTCGGCGGGCTGGCACTCGCCCTCGGAGCCGCCACCGGACGCACCCAGATCGCCAGCTATGGCGCGGTCGGTGTGGCGGTGGTCGCGTTCATCGTGAACGGGTTCCTACCGCTCAATGACAGCACTGCTGCATGGGCGAAGATGTCCCCCTTCTACTACTACCTGAGCAGCGATCCACTGATCAACGGCATGGCGTGGGGTCACGCCGCGGTCCTCGGCGGGCTGTTCGTGATCCTCCTGGCTGCGGCCGTGATCCTCTTCCAGCGGAGGGATCTACGGCAGACCGGATAGCGAGGGTCCGCCCGGACGATCACCCGACGGCAGACCCCGATCCTGGACGGTATCGTGCGGAGCACACGCAGACGGCTCGAGAGGTCTACATGGCAGATTCAGGTGCCTCGGTATTCAACACGATTGAACCAGCGGCGAGTATCAAGAAGCCCAAGCTCCCCAAGAAGGTCTACGAAGCGGAACTCGAGCGCCTTCAGACCGAGCTCGTGAAACTCCAGAGCTACGTCAAGGCGGAGGGCCTCAAGGTCGTCGTGATCTTCGAGGGACGGGACGCAGCAGGTAAGGGTGGTGTGATCAAGCGCATCACCGAACGGCTCAATCCCCGCATCTGCCGGGTCGAAGCCCTCGGAACAGCCACAGAACGCGAGAAGACGCAGTGGTGGTTCCAGCGCTACGTCAACTACCTGCCGGCTGCAGGAGAGATGGTTCTGTTCGACCGGTCCTGGTACAACCGTGGGTTGGTCGAGCCCGTCATGGGGTTCTGCACGCAGGACGAGTACACGGAGTTCCTTCGCTCCTGTCCCGAGTTCGAGCGGATGCTGGTCCGCAGTGGGATCCTTCTCATCAAGTACTGGTTCTCAGTCAGCGACGAAGAACAGGAGCGCCGCTTCCAGGCCCGGATCGACGACACCACCAAGCGTTGGAAGCTCAGCCCGATGGACCTCGAGTCACGTGCCAGGTGGGTCGACTTCTCCAAGGCGAAGGACATCCTGTTCGACCACACCGATATCAAGCAGGCTCCGTGGTACGTTGTCAACGCGGAGGACAAGAAGCGGGCACGGCTCAACTGCATCAACCACCTGCTCACCATGATCCCGTACGAGGACCGCACGCTCGGACCGATCGAACTGCCACCACGCCAGGACGACAGCGGCTACATCAGACCGCCCATCGCCGAGCAGACGTTCGTACCCGACAACTACTGAGCTGCGGCAGGATGGCGGTGGATCGACTCTGATACGCTCTCGCGCCCGCGCCCCTGGAGCCCAACCACATCATGTCATACGGGTATTTCGATGACGATGCCCGCGAGTACGTCATCACGACGCCGCACACGCCGTACCCGTGGATCAACTACCTGGGTACGGAGGAGTTCTTCGGGCTGATCTCGCACACCGGGGGCGGCTACACGTTCTACCGCGACGCCCTCATGCGCCGCCTCACCCGCTGGCGCTACAACAACGTGCCGACCGACGCAGGCGGCCGCTGCTACTACATCAACGACGGCGGCGACATCTGGTCCCCGACGTGGTCCCCGGTCGGTGCGGATCTCGACCACTTCGAGGCACGACACGGCATGTCGTACACGTCGATCACCGGTGGACGCGACAGTGTCCGCTGCGAGGTCACGTTCGTCGTACCGCTCGGGGCCACGGCCGAGGTCCATCGGGTCCGCCTCACCAACACCACGGACGCACCCCGCTCGCTCCAGCTGTTCTCACTCGCAGAGTTCTGCCTCTGGAATGCTGCGGACGATTCCGCCAACTTCCAGCGAAACCTCTCGCTGGGCGAAGTCGAGGTCAAAGGCAGCGCGATCTACCACAAGACCGAATACCGGGAACGTCGCAACCACTACGCCGTCTACGGCGTGAATGCGCCGGTTCAGGGGTTCGATACCGATCGCGAGAGCTTCTTCGGCCTCCGCAAGAACTGGGCCGCCCCCGATGCCGTGGTGGAGGGCAGGAGCCGCAACTCCATCGCGAGCGGATGGGCACCCGTCGGATCGCATCAAGTCGACGTCGAGTTGGCTCCCGGCGAACAGAAGGATCTCGTGTTCGTTCTCGGATACATCGAGAACGCCGGAGACGACAAGTGGGAAGCACCCGGTGTCATCAACAAGAAGAAGGCCGAGGCACTCCTTGCTCGGTTCTCGACATCGGCGTCCGTTGATGCGGCACTCTCGGAACTGAAGGAGTACTGGACCGGACTCCTCGAGACCACCGCGGTATCGAGCGGCGATCCGCGTCTCGACCGGATGATCAACATCTGGAATCCGTACCAGTGCATGGTCACGTTCAACATGTCGCGCAGCGCGTCCTACTTCGAGTCCGGGCTGGGACGCGGCATGGGCTTCCGGGATTCAGCGCAGGACCTCCTCGGATTCGTGCATCTGATCCCCGAACGCGCCCGCGAGCGGATTCTCGACGTCGCCGCAACGCAACTCCCCGACGGGAGCGCCTACCACCAGTATCAGCCGCTCACCAAGCGAGGCAACGACAGCGTCGGGTCGGGATTCAACGACGATCCGCTCTGGCTCATCGAAGGAACGGCCGCCTACGTCAGAGAGACCGGGGACGTGACGATCCTCGAGGAGATGGTCCCGTTCGACAATGACCCGGATGACGCCGCGCCGCTGCTCGAGCATCTCGCCCGCTCGTTCCAGCATGTGCTCAGCAATCTCGGACCGCACCGCCTGCCGCTCATCGGGCGAGCGGATTGGAATGACTGCCTGAACCTGAATGCGTTCTCGACCGAACCGGGTGAGTCGTTCCAGACGATGGAGACCCAGGACGGACGGACGGCCGAATCCGTGTTCATCGCGGGCCTGTTCGTCCACGCCGGCGGGCAGTACGCCGACCTCGCCGCCGCGCTCGGTCTTGGTGACGTGGCGGCCTCGGCGCGTGAACGGATCGCCGAGATGGTCGACACCGTGCTCAAACACGGCTGGGACGGATCGTGGTTCCTCAGGGCCTACGACCATTTCGGGAACAAGGTCGGCTCCGCGGACAACGACGAAGGCCAGATCTTCATCGAGCCCCAGGGCATCTGCGTGATGGCCGGCATCGGTGCCGACACGTCGCACGCCGATCAAGCCCTCGACTCGGTGAACACCCAGCTCAATTCGGACCACGGCATCCTGCTTCACCAACCGGCGTTCACAACCTTCCATGTCGAGTTGGGTGAGATCACCACATACCCACCCGGGTACAAGGAGAACGCCAGCGTCTTCTGCCACACCAACCCGTGGGTGATGATCGCCGCGACACGCCTCGGACGTGCCGAGGAGGCCTACGAGTACTGGAAGAAGATCGCTCCGGCCTTCCGTGCGGAGATCGCCGAGGTGCATCGCACCGAGCCGTACGTCTACGCCCAGATGATCGCCGGCCGCGACGCACCGCGATACGGCGAGGCAAAGAACTCGTGGCTCACCGGCACCGCTGCCTGGAACTGGGTAGCCATCACCCAGCACATCATCGGCGTGCGACCGGAACTCGACGGGCTTCGCATCGAACCGTGCCTCGCCGCCGAGCTGAAGGAACTCCACTTCGTGCGGCACTGCCGCGGCGCCGAGTACCGGGTGAACATCACCAACAGATCCGGCGACGGCTCCCCGCGGCTCACGATCGACGGTGTCGCCCACGAGGGCACGCTGGTGCCGTATGCGGCGCCGGGCAGAGTCGTCACGATCGACGTGGTGATGTAGCCGCACCGGCGCTTCCCGCAGGACCCTTGAACCCAGCAGATCCGCTCGTGTCGACGGCGTACACTTGCCACGTCACGGGAGGTGGCTCTTCATGAGTTCGAACAACGCAGGTGCCGCCGGCGGCGGAGCAATCTACGGCTTGGGCATCTTCGGGGCCTTTGTCTACTACTGGCAGCAGGCAGACTCGTTCTGGGAGTATGTGTTCTCCTTCATCCAGGGACTCTTCTGGCCAGCCTTCATGGTCTATGAGGTCTTCTCGGCGCTGGGCACCTAGCTGCTCACGCCGCTTGTGGTCTCGGGCGAATCATTGCCCCGAGGGGCGCACCGAGGCCGGTTCACGACCGCGAAGGATCGATGCGGAGCCGGATGAAGGGGAAGCCGGTGGTGTCGTCGAGACCCTCGCCCACCGGTCGGAAGCCGTTGGCGTCATAGAACCGCCGCCCGATGGTGTTGGCCGCGGAGACCTCGAGTTCGAGATACGGGTGAGTAGACGCGATGTGGCCTTCAGGGCGCGCCCCACACCCTGATTCTGTCGATTCGCGGCGGCGAGTATCCCAAACCTCGTTGCCGACCACCGACACGAAGCCGGCGGTCCGCCCATCGACCTCGAACACCGATGTCTCTGACTCCTGGAGGAACTACTCCGAGATCGCGATCCGTTCGGCGTCGGAGAACTCATCGCTCAGAAACGCGTGAGCCTCCAAAGACGCCAGGTGCCAGACATCGAGGACGTCGTCGAGGTCATCGTCGGCCGATGGACGGATCATCACCTGAGCATCACACATGCTGTTCGCAGCTCGTGGCCTGCATCTCCCGTCCAGGGTCCTTGTTCCCGCGGTGATCGTGCCATTGGCCCCTAGCCCCGACTCACGCGTCCGGACAAGGTATGGCGATACGGAGACGGGGAACGATGACTGAACGCACAACTGATACCGCTCGCCCACGTCCCGCGGAGACGCCGCATCCCTCAGGGGACGATCGGTTCAATCTGCTCGACAAGCAACTCAAACGCGTCCGCTATGGCCAGGACCAACTCATCGAGATCCTGCACCTTGCGCAGGACGTGTTCGGCTACCTCGACGACGGCATCCTGATCTACCTCGCCCGGGCGCTCATGCTCCCGCCGAGCATGGTCTACGGCGTCGCCACCTTCTATCAGCTCTTCACCTTCGAACCACCGGGAGAGCACTCCTGCACCGTCTGCACCGGCACGGCATGCTTCGTGAAGGGCGCGGACGACATCGTGAACGCCATCTCCGAGAAGCATTCGGTCCCCATGGGTGCGACGGCCGAAGACGGCTCGCTGACGCTCAAGACCGCCCGCTGCATCGGATCGTGCGGTCTCGCCCCGGTGCTGGTCGTCGACGGGGAAGTCCTCGCACATCAGACACCGGAGTCGGCTCTCGAAGTCGTCGGTGCCGCACTTGCCACGGGAGGTGACGCCTGATGGCCGCCCCAATCGATCTTCATGAAGTCAGCGAGAGGGAACTCTCCGAGCGATACCGCTTCCCATGGCGCGTCAAGGCCTGCATGAGCACCGCCTGCTTGTCGGCCGGTGCGGGTGCTGCGTTCCAGTCCATGGAACAAACGATCGAGCGTGAGGAGCTCGCTCTCGAGGCACGGCTCATCCCGACCGGATGCATGGGCCTCTGCAGCCGTGGCCCGCTGGTCCGGGTTCTGCGCCGCGGCGTCGAGGAGACGATGTACCAGGCCGTGAACGCCGAGGTCGGCATCGACATCATCCGGGATCACGTCAGGGACCACAAGCCCGTCGAGACGAACATCCTCGACCACAAGATCCCGTTCTTTTCGAGCCAGGAACGCATCGTTCTCGAGAACGGCGGCGTCATCGATCCCAACCGCATCGAGTCGTACGTCGGCCATCGCGGGTACCAAGCGCTCGAACGGGTCATCACGCGCATGGCCCCGGAAGAGGTCGTCGAAACCATCCGCGAGTCCGGGCTCCGCGGCCGCGGTGGCGCCGGCTATCCCGCTGGATCGAAGTGGGCTCTCCTCGCCGCGTCACCCGGAAAGACGAAGTACGTCGTCGCCAACGGAGACGAAGGCGACCCGGGCGCCTACATGGACCGCACGGTGATGGAAGACGATCCACACCGCCTCCTCGAAGGTATGTCGATCGCAGCCTATGCCACCGGCGCCACCCAGGGATTCATCTACGTTCGGGCCGAATATCCCAGGGCCGTCGAACGCCTCGATCGGGCGATCAGCGTTGCCAGGCGCAAGCGTCTTCTCGGCCGGAACATCCTCGACACCGACTTCTCGCTCGATATCGAGGTTCGCATCGGGGCCGGCGCGTTCGTCTGCGGTGAAGAGACGGCGCTCTTGGCGTCGATCGAAGGCCGACGCGGCATTCCGCGCCTCCGCCCACCCTTCCCGACCGAGCGAGGCCTGTGGGGCGCTCCCACGATGATCAACAACGTCGAGACTCTCGCCAACATCCCGACGATCATGCGAAAAGGGGCCGCTTGGTACTCGTCCATCGGCACCGAAGGCAACGCAGGCACCAAGGTATTCGCCTTGGCCGGCGATCTTGTCAACACCGGACTCATCGAAGTGCCGATGGGTATCACGTTGCGCCACATCGTCGAGGACATGGGTGGCGGGATCCCGAACGGCAAGGCCTTCAAGGCGGCCCAGACCGGGGGACCGTCCGGCGGGTGCATCTCGGCCGAGTTCCTCGACACCAAAGTGGACTACGACAGTCTTCGCAACCTCGGATCGATCATGGGGTCGGGCGGCCTGGTCGTCATGGACGAAGACGTCAGCATGCCGGAGATCGCCAAGTTCTTCATGGCGTTCTCGATGGACGAGAGTTGCGGCAAGTGCTCGCCCTGTCGTGCCGGCACCGTCCAACTCCACGCGTTGCTCGAACGGATCACCGGCGGTATCGGAACGCGCCAGGACATGCGCGACCTCGAACACCTCTGTCATGTCGTCCGGGATACCAGCCTGTGCGGCCTTGGACAGACGGCGCCAAGCCCGGTGCTCAGCACGCTGCAGTACTTCCGCCCCGAATACGAAGAACTGATCGTGAGCGAGGAGGCCGCTCGTGCGTGAACGGCGAAAGACCGCGACCATCAGCTTCGACGGGGAGGAAGTCGAGGCATACATCGACGAAACCGTCTTGCAGGCAGCGCGACGCAACAATGTCTTCATCCCCTCGCTCTGCTTCGTCGAAGGCCTCTCCGTGTGGGGCGGATGCCGACTCTGCATGATCGAGATCGAGGAGGACCGCAAGATGCGGCCGGCCTGCGCAACTCCCATCAACCCGGGCATGGAGGTCAACACGATGACCCCCAAGCTCAAGGCACACCGCAAGGCGATCCTCGAGCTTCTCTTCGCCGAGGGCAACCACGTCTGCGCCGTCTGTGTATCGAACGGCAATTGCGAGCTGCAGGACATGGCCGTCGCGTGCAACATGGACCATGTTCGGTACGACTACCGCTCACCGTTGCGGACCGTCGACGCCAGCCATCCGAAGTATGTCTTCGACGCCAACCGCTGCATCCTCTGCACCCGTTGCGTTCGGGTCTGTGACGAGATCGAGGGGGCCCACGTCTGGGATGTTGCCTCACACGGCGCAGACGCCATGCTCATCACCGACCTCAACAGGCCGTGGGGCGAGTCGATGTCCTGCACCTGGTGCGGCAAGTGCGTCGCCGTCTGTCCGACCGGATCGTTGTCCTACCAGGGCACGGCCGTCGGCGAGATGGAGCACTCGGTCGCAATGATCAGCCGCCTCGCCGTCGCCCGGAATCGGGGCGAATGGCTCAACCCGGAGCCCGTGTCATGAGCAAGGTTCGACTCGCCACCGCATGGCTCGGAGGATGTTCCGGATGCCACATGTCCTTCCTCGACATGGATGCGTGGCTCTTCGAGCTCGCGGCAGTCGCAGACATCGTCTACAGCCCGATCGCGGACGTCAAGGTGTTCCCGCAGGGCGTTGATATCGCCTTCGTCGAGGGCGCCGTCGCCAACGAGGACAACTTCGAACTCGCTCGGGACATCCGGGCGAACTCGAGCGTGGTCGTATCGTTCGGAGACTGCGCTGTGACTGGCAACGTCACGGCGATGCGGAACCCGCTCGGCGACCCGCTCGCGATTCTGGAAGCGGTCTACGTGGACGCCCCCGATCGGGATGGCCAGATTCCCCTCGAGCCGGGCATCGTGCCCCCGCTCCTACCGCGGGTACTTCCACTTCACAAGGTGATCAAGGTGGATGCGTACCTGCCCGGATGCCCGCCCCCGGCAGATCGCATCCAGCGGGCAATTGAGGCCCTCCTCGACGGAGAACCCTCCCGCATCACCGGTGAAGACATCAGGTTTGGCTGAGGAGGACGACAACGTGAAGAACATGGTGGTGATCGATCCGGTCACACGTATCGAGGGTCACGCGAAGATCACAATCGCGCTCGACGATTCCGGCTCGGTCTCCGACTGCCGATTCCACGTGACCGAGTTCCGGGGCTTCGAGGAGTTCTGCAAGGGTCGACCGGTCTGGGAGATGCCGAGCCTCACCGCACGGACGTGCGGGATCTGCCCGGTGAGCCACCTCCTCGCCTCGGCGAAGGCAGGCGACGCCGTCATGGGCGTGAAGATTCCGGATACGGCCGTGAAGCTTCGCCGCATCGTCAACCTCGGACAGATCATCCAGTCCCACGCCCTCAGCTTCTTCCACCTCAGCGCCCCCGACCTGCTGCTCGGATGGGATTCGGATCCCGCCGCCCGCAACGTCTTTGGCCTCATGGCGGAAGAGCCGGAACTCGCCAGGCGCGGCATCATGCTGCGCAGTTTCGGTCAGGGTGTCATCGAGTCGATCGCCGGACGCAAGGTGCACTCCCCCGGCATCCTCCCGGGAGGCATCGCCGAGCCGATGACCCAGGAGATCCGCGAACGGCTCCAGGGAGGGCTCGTGGAGGCTCGCCGCACCGCTGAGGACGCTCTCGTGCTGTTCACCGGCATGCTCGACACGTTCGAGCGGGAGGTCCGAGCATTCGGATCGTTCCCGAGCTTCTATCTCGGTCTCTCGAACGACGACGGCCTGTGGGAGCACTACGACGGCTACTTGAAGATGGTCGACGCCGAGGGCGACGTGGCCGCAACCGGTGTCGCACCGATCGACTACCGCACGATCATCGGCGAGGCCGGTCGGCGCGACTCCTACCTAAAGTCCCCGTACTTCAAACCGGTTGTCGGCCCGGACGATGATCCCCTCGTCGGCATGTACCGCGTAGGTCCCCTCGCCCGCCTCAACGTGTGTGAGCGCATGGGTACCACGGCCGCAGACGAGGCCCTGGTCGAGTACCGGGAGCGGGCAGGCGGCATCGCCAGTTCATCGTTCTTCTACCACTACGCACGCCTCATCGAGATTCTCGCCGCGACGGAACGGATGGCTGCGCATCTGGCGGACGACACCGTCATCGGACCCCACGTACGGGCCCGTGCCGGAGTCAACGAGCACCATGTGGTTGGTGTCTCCGAGGCTCCGAGAGGCACGCTCTTCCACGAGTACCAGGTCGACGATCACGGTGTGTTGACCGACATGAACATGATCATCGCCACCGGGCAGAACAATCTTCCGATGAACGAGACGGTCTACCAGATCGCCAAGGAGTGGATCGACGGGCCGACCATCCCGGAGGGCATCCTCAACCGCATCGAGGCCGGGATTCGGGCATACGACCCCTGCCTGAGCTGCTCGACTCACGCGATCGGACAGATGCCGCTGGTGGTCAGCCTTGTGGGCCCCGATGGTGAGATGTTGTCCGAACTCCGGCGTGGCTGAGGCCCTCGTTGTCGGATACGGGAACGATCTTCGCGGAGACGATCGCGCCGGCCGCATCGTCGCCTCGCTGATCGAGAAGGCCGCCCTTCCCGGCGTCGAGGTTCTCGCACAGTCACAACTCACACCCGAGTTGGCGCTCGAGGTTGCCAAGGCCGATATCGTGATCTTCGTCGATGCCAGCATCGATACCGCTGAGTTGGACGTCGCCCTGGTCGAGGCCGGCGTCGCGGGATCGCATGCCATGAGCCACCATGCCGACCCGGCAACCCTGCTTCGCCTAGCTCGGGATCTGGGCCGAATGCCCGATGCCGCCTATGTCGTCTCAATCCCCGCGACCAACCTCGAGCTCGGCTTCGATCTCTCCCCAGCAACGGCACGGGCAATCGACGGGGCAGTCGCCGTCATCACGGAATTGGTGAGCGAGGTTTGATTCCTTCCCCTCAAGGAGGTAGCCCGAGCGCAGCTCGGGGCGTAGGGGGTCACCACCCCACCTCCGAGACAGAGAGACCCGTTCCGTCGGCGCCTCACGGCGCTGCCACCTTCCCCTGAGGGGAAGGAATGGATCGCGCGCTCGCAGCGGTCAGAGAGACCGCGGCCACGGCTACGACGATCAGAACGAGGCCGACGATCTGGGATGTACCAAGCGATTCGTCCAGGATCACCCACGCGGTGAGCGCGGCCGCAACCGGTTCGATGGTGATGACCACACCGATGATCCGGGCCGGAGTTCGTGAGAGCGATGCAATCTCCAAGGACAGTGGCAAAGCCATGGCGAGAGTCCCAAGAAACACAACACCCCACATCACGGTGGGATCCGAAGGCATCGGCATCGACCACGGTCGTGCAATGACGAGACCGACGACACCGCCCATTGTGATGGCGCCGGCAGCGAGAGGGAACCCACCCACGATCGCCCCCACATCCTCGCTCAGCCGCAGATAGGTGGCGAGAAAGACGGCCGATGCGATTCCGGCGAGCACACCGACGACGTCGAGCGTCTCCAGATTCCCGATCTGGACCAGCAGACCGACCCCGATCACGGACGAGACGACCGCTGCCCACGTGATCGGTCGCGGATGCGCGTGGCCGGCGACCCGGTCCCAGACCACCACAAGCACCGGTGCGAGGAACTCGAGGCCAACGGCGGGACCGACACCGATTCGCGAGATCGAGATGTAGAAGAAGCCGTTGAGGACGATCTGAAGCATCCCGACCATGGCGACCCGTACCGGAGCGCGGCTGATCTGCGATCGATAGGCGATCGCCCAGGGGAGAAGACAGGCACCAGCGATCGCGACGCGCAGAGCCGAGAGCCTGAACGGGTCGAAATCGTCGATGACGAAGCCGACGATCGCCGCACTCGTGCCAAAGATGATCCCGCCGATGGCGGCCATCGTGATGCCGATAGCCGTGCGGTTCACATCGTCCGCCCGCAGCCGTACTTCGCCGATGGGATCAGCATCATTCGGCGCGTCGCTTGATCAACTGAGGTCTTACGGTGAGCACGCTGTGACGGTACCTCTGGGCGGGGTTCAATCCGCCGAACGTTGGGGGGTGGCACCGGGAGAGCTGCGCGCCAGAGAGATCTTCTATCCCCCACCATGCGCGGGGGACAGAGAAACGGTTTCGACCGCTATGTGCTCTCGACGGCTTCGTCGTCGCGTTTGCGCTGGAGGAAGGCCGCGCCGAGGAGCAAGAGAACTCCAAACATGATGGCCATCACACCGCTCGCCACGAGTCGGTCGGTGTCCGAACCCGTCTTCGGGAGCGGCTCGGGGTCCGTCGCAACCATCCCGACGTCGCCGAGCATGTACGCCTCGGATGGGCCGAGGTCGATCGTGAAGGTCGTCGCCGTCGTTGGTGTCATGCCCTGCACCGTGTCGACGGCGATCAGGTAGTAGCCCGGCGGGAGCCCGGCGAAGAGGTAGTTCCCATTCGAGTTCGTCAGCTGCTCCGGGTAGCGGTAGTCGTCGGCCGTCCCGAAGACCCCGTCAAGGCCCGCCCACACGAGCTCAGCACCGACTCCGCCGATGCCGGGTTCGCCGGCATCCTGGACCCCGCTGCGGTTGGAGTCGAGCCACACAGTGTCACCGATCTCGGCGTCGCCGCGGTAGGCAAAGTCACGATGCGCGAGATTCTCGCCCGGAGCCAGGCTGACCGTGGTGTTGAGGTCATTGACACCGTCGGGGTCAAGTACCACAACATAGCCCGGCTCAACGGTCCCGCCATCAACAATGATGGTGTGGTCGCCGGGCCGCAGGTCGGCGAACTGGTAGAAGCCGTCTGTGCCGACCGGGGTCGACCCCACCTCGAAGCCGGCTGCGTCGTAGAGGTGGACCATCAGGCCGGTGAACGGCGGCTCGGTGGCGTCGAACTCGAAGTTCGGGTTGAGATCCAGCCACACATATCCGGATACCGATGCCGGGATGACCACCGGGTTGATGACCACGGTCGCCGAATCGTCGCCCTCGGTCGAGGTGCCATCATTATCCATGGCATTGACCGTCACCGTGTTGACGTGATCTACACCGGACCCGTCGCCTCCGACGAAGCCGTCGAACGTGCAGCGGAAGCTGTCGCCAACCGCGACGTCAACCGGCTGCAGCGGACAGGTGTTGCTCGAGAGCGCGGTGTTGCCGGCATCGAGCAGATCGCCGTATACATCGTCCGTGAGTGAGGTAATGGTGACCGCCTCATCGCCGTCGTTCGTGATCTCGACCATGAACGTCACGGTCTCACCCGGTGCCCCGACGACCGAAGCGGTTGCGGTCTTGGCGACCTCGACCGAGGGCGGCGAGTCGTCGAACGCCACGGTCGCCGAGTCGTCGTCATCGTCGGTGGTCCCGTCGTCATCGACCACGGTGGCCGTGACGGTGTTCTCGTGGGCGGGGCCACTCGCATCGCCGGAGATGAATCCGTCGAATGTGCAGGTCAGGCTGCCGCCGACTGCCAGTGCCGTGTACTGGGCCGGGCACGTGTTGGCGGTGACCCCGGGGTTGGCCGGATCGAGGAGGTCGCCGAACACATCGTCCACGAGGTCGGTGACCGTCACCGATTCGTCTGAGCCGTTGGTGACCACGACGGTGAACGTGACCGTGCCACCGGACTCGCCGACTGACGTGGCAGAGGCCGTCTTGTTGACCGTGACGACCGGGGGCACGTTGATGATCGTGACCGTTGCCGGGTCGTCGTCCGTGGCCTCGTCGCCGTCGCCGTCTTCCACGGTCGCCGACACCGTGTTCACGTGGTCGGGCCCAGCGGCGTTTCCGGCGACATAGGCATCGAAGGCGCAGGTGAACGTGTCACCAGCTGGGATCGTGGTCGGCTGCGCCACGCAGGTGTTGGCGCTGACCCGGCCGTTGCCGGCGTCGAGCAGGTCGCCGTACACGTCGTCGGTGAGGTCGGTCAACGTGACGTCCTGGACGCCGGTGTTGGTCACATCGACGCTGAACGTGACGGTAGCCCCTGGTTCATCGACGCTCGCAACGCTCGCCGCCTTCCCGACGGTGATCGTCGGGATGTAGTCCTCGAAGGTCACCGTCGCGGAGTCGTCGGCAGTTGCCCCATTCCCCTCGTTGTCGCGTGCGGTCGCCTCGATCGTATTGACATGGTCGGGATCACCGAAGTTGCCGGCGACGAAGCCGTCGAACGAGCAGGTGAACGTGCCACCGGTAGGAATCGTGGTCGACTGGGTGGCGCAGGTGTTGTTCGACACCGCGGCATTCGTCGGGTCGAGCAGGTTGCCGAAGACGTCATCGTCCAGGGCGGCCAGCGTCAGTTCCTCGGAAGCCGAGGCGCTGACCGAGATGTCGAACGTGACCGTCCCACCCGGTTCCGTGACGACGCCTTCGGACGGCGTCTTCGTCACCGAGATGTTCGGCAGAGCGTCGTCGAACGTCACCGTCGCCGTGTCATCGGGCGTCACGTTGTTGCCGTCGTTGTCCGAGAGTTCCGCGGTCACGGTGTTCTCGTGATCCGGACCGGATGCATCGCCGACGACCAGGCCCTCGAAGGAGCAGGTCAGCGTCTCACCAACCAGGATCGTCGTCGGCTGATCCGGACAGGTGTTGGAGTCGACATCCGGGTTCGTGGGATCGAGGAGATCGCCGAACACATCGTCGGTCAAACCGTCGAGGGTCAGGTCCTCTGGCGCCGTGTTCGTCACCGAGACCGTGAAGGTCACCGGTGCGCCCGGCTCGGGCACCGTGCCGACACTCGGCGTCTTGGTGACCGAGGCCGTCGGCAGAACGTCCGTGAACGTGACCGTCGCCGGATCGTCGGAGCGAGCGATGTTCCCCTCGTCGTCTTCCGCCGTCACATTGACGGTGTTCTCGTGCGCCGGTCCGTTCGCATCGCCGACCAGATCGGCCGTGAAGAGGCACGTGAGGCTTCCGCTCACGGGAATCGTCAGCGGCTCGGCAGCGCAGGTGTTGATGATGACATTCGGGTTGGCGGGATCAAGCAGGTCTCCGAACACCGTGTCGTCGAGCGTCGTGACTGTCACCGGCTCAGGCCCGTTGTTCGCAACGACAACGTTGAACGTGACCGTGCCACCTGGCTCCGGGAGCGAACCGGTCGACGGCGTCTTCGTCACGTCGATCAACGGCAGCTGATCCAGGAAGGTCACGGTGGCGGTGTCATCGTCCTCCGCCGCATTGCCATCGTCGTCCTCGACTTCGGCCGTCACAGTATCGATGTGCGCCGGATCGCCGAAGTCGCCGGCGACGAACGCGTCGAACGAGCACGTCAGGGTGCCGCCGACGGCAATGGTGGTCGGCTGCGCCGGGCAGGTGTTCGCTGAGACCGCAGCGTTGGCGGCGTCCAGCAGGTTCCCGAACACATCGTCGTTCAGTGAGTTGAGGGTCACATCCTCGACGGATGAGTTGGTCACCTCGACGGTGAAGGTCACCGTTTCGCCAGGCTCATCGACCGCGGTCGGCGATGCCGACTTGGCGACGCTGATGTTCGGCGGCGCGTCCGTGAAGTCGACGGTGGCGTCGTCGCCGCCGCTCCCCGTGGTGCCGTCGTTGTCACGTACCGTCGCGGTGACGGTGTCGACATGGGCAGCATCGCCGAAGTTGCCGACGACGAATGCGTCGAAGCTACATGAGAACGTATCTCCGGCCGCCATGTCGACGGGCTGTGACGGGCACGTGTTGGAGGACAGCAGCGGGTTCACGGTCAGCAGGTCGCCGAACACATCGTCGGTCAGCGACGTCAGCGTCACCGACTCGAGCGAGGTGTTCTGGATCGAGACCGAGAAGGTCACGGTGTCCCCGGGCTCTGACACGTTGGCAGCCGACGGCGTCTTGGTCGTCGTGACCGTCGGCGGCACGTCGGTGATCGTGACCACGGCCGAGTCGTCGTCCATGACCTCGTTCGTGTCATCGTCTTCGGCGGTCGCCGTGACGATGTTGACATGGTCGGATCCGGAGGCGTCACCGCCCACGAAGGCATCGAAGGAGCACGTGAACGAGCCCCCGACGGCGATGGTCGGATCCGGGCCTGCGCAGGTGTTGTCCGACACCAGCGCGTTCCCGCCATCCAGCAGGTCGCCATACTGATCGTCGTCGAGTGCCGTCAGGGTGAGAGCTTCGACGCTGGTGTTAGCGACCGTCACGCTGAAGGTGACCGTCCCACCCGGCTCCGCAACGGATCCCGGGTTCGCGGTCTTGGTGACGTCGATGGTGGGGAGCGTGTCGCCGAACGCCACGGTGGCGTCGTCGTCGTCAGTTCCATCATTCCCGTCGTTGTCTTCGACGATTGCCGTCACCGTGTTCTCATGTGCCGGATCGCCGTTGTTGCCGGCGATGAACGCATCGAAGGTGCACGTGAACGCCCCCCCGATCGCGATGTCCCTCGACGGTGTCAGGCAGGCGTTGTTGGTGATGGCCGTGTTGTTGATATCGAGCAGGTCGCCGAACACGTCGTCATCGAGGTCGGTCAAGGTCACCGACTCGGGCGAGGTGTTCTCGACGCTCACTGTGAACGTGACGGTGGCCCCTGGCTCGGACACCGAACCCGCGCTTGGCGTCTTCGCCGTCGTGACCGTCGGCAGCACATCGTCGAACTCGACGGTCGCATCGTCGCTGTCGGTTGTCGGGTTCCCGTCGTCATCGGAGGCCTCGGCCGACACGGTGTTGGCATGGTCGGGACCAGACGCGTCGCCGACGAGATCGGCGGTGAATGTGCAAGCGAACGTTCCACCAATTGCGATGTCTCGCAGCACCGTCGGACAGGTATTGGCGGACACCGCACCGTTGCCTGCGTCGAGCAAGTCGCCGAAGTCGCTGTCGACGAGCGAGTCAAGCGTCACGGCTTCGACCGAGGTGTTGGTCACCTCGACCGTGAAGACCGCCGGTCCGCCAGGTTCTGCAAGCGATCCCGGTGTGACGTTCTTCGAGACGTCGATGGTCGGAGGCACGTCGTTGTAGGTGACGGTTGCCGAATCACCGTCGGTGGCCGGATTGAGTTCGTTGTCGATGACGCTGGCCTCGACCGTGTTGATGTGCGCCGGATCACCGAAGTTGCCGGCCACGAAGGCGTCGAAGGAGCACGTGAACGATCCGCCGACCGCGATGTCGCGCGACACCGTCGGGCAGCTGTTGTCCGACACGGCAGCGTTGCCGTTGTCGAGCAGGTTGCCGTATACGTCATCGACCAGCGCCGTGAGCGTCACGTCTTCGTCGACCGTGTTGTCGATCGTCACGGTGAAGGTGACGGTGTCCCCCGGCTCAGGCACAGAGGCCGGTGAGGGACTCTTCGTGACGTCAACGTTGGGGAGCGCGTCGGTGAACTCGACGATGGCGTCGTCGCTATCCGAGACCGAGTTGTCCTCGTTGTCGTGGGCTTCAACGGTCGCGGTGTTGCTGTGGTCCGCTCCGGAGGCGTCGCCGGTGACGACGGCCGTGAACACGCAACTCAGCGTCCCGCCAATCGGCAGGGTGGTCGCCTGCGCCGGGCAGGTGTTCGCCGACACGTTCGGGTTGGAGCCGTCCAAGAGGTCGCCGAAGTCGCTGTCGCTGAGCGTGTCGATGACGATGCTCTCGATGGACGTATTGGCCACCAGGATCGAGAAGGTGACCGGTCCGCCGGGCTCGGGGATCGAGCCGACCGAAGGCGACTTCGAGATGCTGACCGATGGCAGCACGTCCGTGTAGACGACGGTTGCCTCATCGAACGCCGAGGTGTCGTTCCCCTCGTCGTCAGAGGCTCCAGCCGTCACCCGGTCGAGGTGGTCGGCACCGGCAGCGTCACCGACGAGGTCGGCAACGAACGTGCAGTCGAAGGTTCCGCCCACGGGAATGGGGCGAGGCTCCGTTGCGCAGGTGTTCAGCGTCACGGCAGCGTTGGTGCCGAGCAGCAGGTTCCCAAACACCGAATCGTTCAGCGAGTCGAGCGTGATCGGCTCGTCAGACGTGTTGGCGACCGAGACCGAGAAGGTCGCGGATCCACCGGGCTCCGGGAGCGATCCCGGGTTCACGGTCTTGTCGACCGAGATGGTCGGAAGGATGTCGTCGAATCCGACGGTCGCGGAGTCGTCGTCCTCAGCAGGGGTGCCCTCGTTGTCGCTGGCGACAGCCCTGATCGTGTTCTGATGGTCGGGCCCTGCCGCTGTGCCGACCAGATCGGCGTCGAACGAGCAGGTGAACGATCCGCCGGCCGGGATATCCCGATCCTCGGTTGCGCAGGTGTTCGCGTCGACGGCGGTGTTGGCCGCATCCAGCAGGTTGCCGAATACGGTGTCGGTGAGTGTGTTGAGTGTGACAGCTTCAGCGGACGCGTTGTCCACGGTCACGTCGAAGGTGACGGTGTCGCCCGGCTCATCTACGGATCCGACCGACGGCGTCTTCGTGACTCCAATGTTCGGCGGCACGTCGGTGAACGTGACGTCGGCATCGTCATCGTCCGTGGCGGGAGTGGACCCAGTGTCGTTGTCGATGGCGGTCGCGGAGACGACGTTGGTGTGCGTGTCGCCCACGTCACCGGACAGGGTGGCATCGATCGTGCAAGTGAAGGTCCCACCGACGGCGATCGTGATTGGCAACGAACCGTTGCACGACGTCGCCGTCGCTCCGCCGGTCAGCGCCGTGTCGAGCCCCAACAGGTTCCCGAACTGGTCGTCGGAGAGAACGGTGGTCGTCACCGGCTCGATCGACGTGTTCTCGACCTGGACCGTGAACACGACATTGCCGCCGGTCTCTGGCACCGACGCCGGAGCCGGGGTCTTCGTCACGAGGATGGTCGGGTCGACGTTCGTGAACGTCACGGTCTCCGTGGCGTCGTCGGTTGCCGGGTTGTTCTCGTTGTCGACGGCGGTCGCAGACACGATGTTCTCGTGCGTCTGGCCGGCGTCGCCGGCGAGGGTGGCGTCGATCGTGCACGTGAATGTGCCACCAACGGCAATCGGTGCCTGCGGCGCATCATTGCACGACGTGGCGGAGGCGCCGCCCGTGAGGTTGGCATCGATATCCAGCAGATCGCCGAACCGGTTGTCGGACAGGTCCGTGATAGTGAGCGTCTCAACCGAGGTGTTTCTCACCTGAACGGTGAAGGTCACATCGCCACCCGGCTCGGCCAGCGTTGTGGGGTTGGCCGCCTTCGTCACCTCGATCGTCGGCAGTGCGTCGATGAACGTCACCGTTGCGCCATCCGCATCGGCCGCCGGGTTGTTCTCATTGTCGACTGCGGTCGCCAGCACGACGTTGTCGTGGGTCTGGCCGGCGTCACCGGTCAGTGTCGCACCGATCGTGCAGGTGAACGTGCCCGAGACGGGGAGCGGAGCCTGCGGTGCGTCGTTGCACGACGTCGCAGTCGCGCCGCCAGTGAGGTTTGCATCCGGTCCGAGCAGGTTGCCGAAGCGGCTGTCGACGAGGCCGGTGATCGTCACCGGCTCAACCGACGTATTCGTCACCACCACGGTGAACAGAACGTCCCCACCCGGCTCGTCGAGCGTCGTGGGATTGGCGGTCTTGTCGACCGTGATCGTCGGCAGCACGTCCGTGAATGTGACCGTGGCGTCGTCCGTCTCGGTCGCCTCATTCGCGTCGGTGTCCTCGACGGTCGCGGACACGGTGTTGTCGTGTGTGTCGCCCGCGTCGCCGGCAAGGGTCGCGTCGATCGTGCAGGTGAAGGTGTCCGAAGCATCGATGTCGATCGGCAGTGCGTCGTTGCAGGTCGTGGCGGTCGCGCCGCCGGTGAGGGCTGCGTCGAGGCCCAACAGGTCGCCGAACCGGTTGTCGGACAGGTCCGTGATAGTGAGCGTCTCAACCGATGTGTTCTCGACGGAGACCGTGAAGGTCACGTCGCCACCCGGTTCCGCCAACGACGTCGGGTTGGCGGTCTTCGTCACGACGATACTCGGCAGGTCGCTGGGCCCGAAGTTGACTGTTGCATCGTCATCGTCGGTTGCCGGCGTCGATCCCGGATCGTTGTCGACAGCCGTTGCCATGACAACGTTGACGTGCGAACCGCCGTCCGCGCCGACCAACGCTGCGTCGATGGTGCAGGTGAATGTGCCGCCGACCGCGATCGGAGCCTGCGGAGCGTCGTTGCAGCTGGTCGCCGAAGCGCCGCCAGTGAGGTTTGCATCGAGTCCGAGGAGATTGCCGAAGCGGTCATCCGTCAAGGCAGTGATTGTCACTGGTTCGACCGAGGTATTCCGGACTCGGACGGTATAGGTGACGTCGCCACCGGGCTCCGGCAGGTTCGTCGGAGATGCGGTCTTGATGACCTCGATCGTCGGGTCGACGTTGTCGAACGTCACGACAGCGTCGTCATCGTCGGTCGCGGGCGTCGACCCAGTGTCGTTGTCGATCGCCGTCGCGGTCACGACATTCGTGTGCGTCGTGCCAGCGTTCCCGGCAAGCGTCGCGTCAATGGTGCACGTGAACGTTGCTCCGGCCGCGATCGCAGCCTGCGCTCCATCGTTGCACGACGTGGCTGTCGCTCCACCCGTCAATGCCGTATCGGCACCGAGCAGGTCACCAAACATGTCATCGACGAGATCGGTGATCGTCACCGACTCATCCGGCGAATCATTCGTCACGACCACGGTGAACACCACATCGCCACCCGACTCGTCAAGCGTCGTCGGATTCGCCGTCTTCGTCACGACCGTGATCTCCGGATCCACATTGTCGAACGTCACGACAGCGTCATCGTCATCGGTCGCCGGAGTCGAACCCGTATCGTCATCAACCGCCGTCACGGTCACGACGTTCGTGTGCGTCGTGCCAGCGTTCCCGGCAAGCGTCGCGTCGATCGTGCAGGTGAACGTGACACCCGACGCGATCGTGATCGGCAACGAATCGTTGCAACGCGTCGCTGAAGCGCCACCCGTCAATGCCGTATCGGCACCGAGCAGGTCACCGAAGCGGTCATCGACGAGATCGGTGATCGTCACCGACTCATCCGGCGAATCATTCGTCACCACCACGGTGAACACCACATCGCCACCCGACTCGTCAAGCGTCGTCGGATTCGCCGTCTTGACGACCGTGATCTCCGGATCCACATTGTCGAACGTCACGACAGCGTCATCGTCATCGGTCGCCGGCGTCGAACCCGTATCGTCATCAACCGCCGTCACCGACACGACATTCGTATGCGTATCACCAGCATTCCCGGCAAGCGTCGCGTCGATCGTGCACGAGAACGTCCCACCCGACGCGATCGTGATCGGCAACGAATCGTTACAACTGGTCGCCGAAGCGCCACCCGTCAACGCAGCATCGGTCCCGAGGAGATTGCCAAACATGTCATCGACAAGATCCGTAACCGTCACGGACTCGAACGACGTGTTCTCAACATCGACCGTGAACTCGACATCGCCACCCGGCTCATCGAGCGACGTCGGATCAGCAGTCTTCGTCACGACAATCGACGGATCGACGTTCGTGAAGTCCACGTCGGCGTCGTCGATCGTCGGTCGCGGGCGTCGACCCAGTGTCGTTGTCGACCGCCGTGGCGGTCACGACATTCGTGTGCGTCGTGCCAGCGTTCCCGGCAAGCGTCGCGTCGATCGTGCACGTGAACGTTGCTCCGGCCGCGATCGCAGCCTGCGCTCCATCGTTGCACGACGTGGCTGTCGCTCCACCCGTCAATGCCGTATCGGCACCGAGCAGGTCACCAAACATGTCATCGACGAGATCGGTGATCGTCACGGACTCATCCGGCGAATCATTCGTCACCACCACGGTGAACACCACATCGCCACCCGACTCGTCAAGCGTCGTCGGATTCGCCGTCTTGACGACCGTGATCTCCGGATCCACATTGTCGAACGTCACGACAGCGTCATCGTCATCGGTCGCCGGCGTCGAACCCGTATCGTTGTCGATCGCCGTCACGGTCACAACATTCGTATGCGTCGTGCCAGCGTTCCCGGCAAGCGTCGCGTCGATCGTGCACGATGAACGTCCCACCCGACGCGATCGTGATCGGCAACGAATCGTTACAACTGGTCGCCGAAGCGCCACCCGTCAACGCAGCATCGGTCCCGAGCGAGATCACCAAACATGTCATCGACAAGATCCGTAACCGTCACGGACTCGAACGACGTGTTCTCAACATCGACCGTGAACTCGACATCGCCACCCGGCTCATCAAGCGACGTCGGATCAGCAGTCTTCGTCACGACAATCGACGGATCGACGTTCGTGAAGTCCACGTCGGCATCATCGAAGTCGGTCGCAGGAGTCGAACCGGTGTCGTTGTCGATCGCCGTGGCGGTCACGACATTCGTGTGCGTCGTGCCAGCGTTCCCGGCAAGCGTCGCGGTGATCGTGCAGGTGAACGTGCCACCCGACGCGATCGTGATCGCCGACACGCCGTCGTTGCACGACGTGGCTGTCGCTCCACCCGTCAATGCCGTATCGGCACCGAGCAGGTCACCAAACATGTCATCGACGAGATCGGTGATCGTCACCGACTCATCCGGCGAGTCGTTCGTCACCACCACGGTGAACACCACATCGCCACCCGGCTCGAGCAGATAGGTCGGGTCGGCGGTCTTGTCGACCGTGATGGTCGGATCGACGTTCGTGAAGTCCACGTCGGCATCATCGAAGTCGGTCGCAGGAGTCGAACCCGTATCGTCATCAACCGCCGTCACCGACACGACATTCGTATGCGTCGTCCCGGCATCACCCGTGAGGCTTGCGGTGATCGTGCAGGTGAACGTGCCACCCGACGCGATCGTGATCGCCGACACGCCGTCGTTGCACGACGTCGCCGAAGCGCCACCCGTCAGGGCCGTATCGGCACCGAGCAGGTCACCAAACATGTCATCGACGAGATCGGTGATCGTCACCGACTCATCCGGCGAGTCGTTCGTCACGACCACGGTGAACACCACGTCGCCACCCGGCTCGGGCAGCGTCGTCGGATTCGCCGTCTTCTCGATCGAGACCGACGGATCATCGTTCGTGAAGTCGACGTCGGCATCATCGAAGTCGGTCGCAGGAGTCGAACCGGTGTCGTTGTCGATCGCCGTGGCGGTCACAACGTTCGTATGCGTCGTCCCGGCATCACCCGTGAGGCTTGCGGTGATCGTGCAGGTGAACGTGCCACCCGACGCGATCGTGATCGCCGACACGCCGTCGTTGCACGACGTCGCCGAAGCGCCACCCGTCAGGGCCGTATCGGCACCGAGCAGGTCACCAAACATGTCATCGACGAGATCGGTGATCGTCACCGACTCATCCGGCGAGTCGTTCGTCACCACCACGGTGAATTCGACGTCGCCACCCGGCTCGAGCAGATAGGTCGGGTCGGCGGTCTTGTCGACCGTGATGGTCGGATCGACGTTCGTGAAGTCCACGTCGGCGTCGTCATCGTCGGTCGCGGGCGTCGAACCCAGTGTCGTTGTCGACCGCGGTGGCGGTCACGACATTCGTGTGCGTCGTGCCAGCGTTCCCGGCAAGCGTCGCGTCAATCGTGCACGTGAACGTTGCTCCGGCCGCGATCGCAGCCTGCGCTCCATCGTTGCACGACGTGGCTGTCGCTCCACCCGTCAATGCCGTATCGGCACCGAGCAGGTCACCAAACATGTCATCGACGAGATCGGTGATCGTCACCGACTCATCCGGCGAATCATTCGTCACCACCACGGTGAACACCACATCGCCACCCGACTCGTCAAGCGTCGTCGGATTCGCCGTCTTGACGACCGTGATCTCCGGATCCACATTGTCGAACGTCACGACAGCGTCATCGTCATCGGTCGCCGGCGTCGAACCCGTATCGTCATCAACCGCCGTCACCGACACGACATTCGTATGCGTCATCCCAGCATTCCCGGCAAGCGTCGCGTCGATCGTGCACGAGAACGTCCCACCCGACGCGATCGTGATCGGCAACGAATCGTTACAACTGGTCGCCGAAGCGCCACCCGTCAACGCAGCATCGGTCCCGAGCAGATCACCAAACATGTCATCGACAAGATCCGTAACCGTCACGGACTCGAACGACGTGTTCTCAACATCGACCGTGAACTCGACATCGCCACCCGGCTCATCAAGCGACGTCGGATCAGCAGTCTTCGTCACGACAATCGACGGATCGACGTTCGTGAAGTCCACGTCGGCATCATCGAACGTCGGTCGCAGGAGTCGAACCCGTGTCGTCGTCGACCGCCGTCGCGGTCACGACGTTCGTGTGCGTCGTGCCAGCGTTCCCGGCAAGCGTCGCGTCGATCGTGCACGTGAACGTTGCTCCGGCCGCGATCGCAGCCTGCGCTCCATCGTTGCACGACGTGGCTGTCGCTCCACCCGTCAATGCCGTATCGGCACCGAGCAGGTCACCAAACATGTCATCGACGAGATCGGTGATCGTCACCGACTCATCCGGCGAATCATTCGTCACCACCACGGTGAACACCACATCGCCACCCGACTCGTCAAGCGTCGTCGGATTCGCCGTCTTGACGACCGTGATCTCCGGATCCACATTGTCGAACGTCACGACAGCGTCATCGTCATCGGTCGCCGGCGTCGAACCCGTATCGTCATCAACCGCCGTCACCGACACGACATTCGTATGCGTATCACCAGCATTCCCGGCAAGCGTCGCGTCGATCGTGCACGAGAACGTCCCACCCGACGCGATCGTGATCGGCAACGAATCGTTACAACTGGTCGCCGAAGCGCCACCCGTCAACGCAGCATCGGTCCCGAGCAGATCGCCAAACATGTCATCGACAAGATCCGTAACCGTCACGGACTCGAACGACGTGTTCTCAACATCGACCGTGAACTCGACATCGCCACCCGGCTCATCGAGCGACGTCGGATCAGCAGTCTTCGTCACGACAATCGACGGATCGACGTTCGTGAAGTCCACGTCGGCGTCGTCATCGTCGGTCGCGGGCGTCGACCCAGTGTCGTTGTCGACCGCCGTCGCGGTCACGACATTCGTGTGCGTCGTGCCAGCGTTCCCGGCAAGCGTCGCGTCGATCGTGCACGTGAACGTTGCTCCGGCCGCGATCGCAGCCTGCGCTCCATCGTTGCACGACGTGGCTGTCGCTCCACCCGTCAATGCCGTATCGGCACCGAGCAGGTCACCAAACATGTCATCGACGAGATCGGTGATCGTCACCGACTCATCCGGCGAATCATTCGTCACCACCACGGTGAACACCACATCGCCACCCGACTCGTCAAGCGTCGTCGGATTCGCCGTCTTGACGACCGTGATCTCCGGATCCACATTGTCGAACGTCACGACAGCGTCATCGTCATCGGTCGCCGGCGTCGAACCCGTATCGTCATCAACCGCCGTCACCGACACGACATTCGTATGCGTATCACCAGCATTCCCGGCAAGCGTCGCGTCGATCGTGCACGAGAACGTCCCACCCGACGCGATCGTGATCGGCAACGAATCGTTACAACTGGTCGCCGAAGCGCCACCCGTCAACGCAGCATCGGCACCGAGCAGATCACCAAACATGTCATCGGTCAGAGCCGTCACCGTCACGGACTCGTCTGGCGAATCGTTGGTGACCTCGACATCGAACGTCACGACGCCACCGGATTCCGGCACGATCAGGGGACCGGCGGTCTTGATGATTGAGATCGAGGGATCAACATTCGTGAACGTCACCGTCTCCGTCGCGTCATCAGAATCCGGATTGCCCTCGTCGTCGACAGCAGTCGCCGTCACGACGTTCACGTGAGTTGCTGCGGCATTGCCGGTGAGCGTCGCGGTGACGCTGCACTCATATGTCCCGCCTGCCGCGATCGTGATCGCCGACACTGGATCGTTGCACGACGTCGCCGTGGCGCCGCCGGTCAGATCGGCATCGAGGCCGAGCAGGTCGCCGAATCGGTCGTCGTCGAGGACCGTGAGGGTGACGGCTTCGTCTGGCGAGGCGTTCGCCACCACAATCGCGAACGTCACCACACCACCCGACTCCGGGAGCTCCGTCGGATTGGCGGTCTTCGTCACGACGATCGCCGGATCAACATCGGTGAACTCGACGTCGGCGTCGCCGTTGTCAGTCGCAGGCGTCGAACCCGTATCGTCATCGACGGCGACGGCCGTCACAATGTTGTTGTGCGTCTCACCGGCATTCCCGGTCAGTGTCGCGGTGACCGTGCACTGGTAGATCCCGCCGGAAGCGATCGTGATCGCCGAAACCGGGTCATTGCACGATGTCTCGGTTGCGCCGCCGGTCAGGTCGGCATCGAAGCCGAGGAGGTCGCCGAACCGGTTGTCGTCCAGGTCGGTGAGCGTGACCGTCTCGTCGGGCGAGGTGTTCATCACGACGATCGTGTACGTCACGTCGCCGCCTGGCTCCGGAAGCATCGTCGGGTTGGCGGTCTTGTCAACCGTGATCGTCGGATCGACGTTCGTGAAATCCACATCGGCATTGTCAGTAGCCGTCGCCGGCGTCGACCCCGGGTCGTCATCGACCGCCTCTACCGACACGACATTCGTATGGGTGGTTCCAGCCTCACCAGTGAGCGTGGCGGTGATCGTGCATGAGAACGTGCCGCTGGGCGCAATCGCAGCCTGTGGGGCGTCGTTGCAGGTTGTCGCGGTCGCGCCACCGGTCAGGGCCGCATCGGTCCCAAGAAGATCGCCGAAGCGGCTGTCAGTGAGCGAGGTAGTGGTCACGGACTCGACCGGGGAGGTATTGGTGACCAGCACCGTGAACGTGACCTCGCCGCCGGGTTCAGGGAGTTCGGTCGGGTTCGCCGTCTTGAGGATCGTGATCGTCGGATCGACGTTCGTGAACGTCACCGTCTCATCATCCGTATCAGTATCGGATCCGTGGCCCGGGTTGCCCGCCGTGGCGGTCACCGTATTCACGTGGGTCGCCGGGGGTTCACCCACGAGTGCAGCGTCGAACGTGCACGAGCGCGGCTGCGCCGGCGGGATCACGAGGTTCATCGAAGCGCACGTGTTGCTGCTGACGGCGGCGTTGCCGGCATCGAGCAGATCACCGAAGACATCGTCATCGAGATCGCTGATCGTCACCGCGATGCCGGAGGTGTTCACGATATCGATCGTGTAGGCGACATCGCCACCCGGCTCCGGCAGGGTGGTCGGATTTGCGGTCTTCGTGACGTCGATGGAGACCTCGACGTCGTTCGTCGCGGTGTCGGTTGCGGGAATCGGACTCTGCGTGCTGCTCACGGACGCGAGATTGTCGATCGACGGTGTGCCGGGAAGGGAGTCGACCGTGACCTGGAAGGTGATCGTCGCAGTCTCGGTCGGTCGAAGCTCGAGGCCGGTGGCAACGTTCGGCGGTGGGGTTCCGGCGAAGGTCGTGACTGAACGCGCAACCGCCTCTATCGCCACGTTGTCGATGTAGAAGTTGTCGTTGGCTGTCGTCTCACGGAAACGCACATTCGCGTTCGCTGTCAAGGCCGCCGGGGGCACGGCGAAGGTGTACGACGCATAGGAACTGTCGGTGACGGTGGTCGTACCATTGTTCCCGCCCGTGAACCGTGCAACCTCGGCCCAAGGCCCGGACGCCGATGATCCCATCTCGACGATGAGCACCGAATTCCGGACCGATTCCCGTCGGATATCGAAACTGAGGGTCGCCGACGTAGATCCCGCCAGGTTGGCCTGACGAAGGAGACCGTACCCGGCCCTCTCGATACGCGCGGCGTAGCTCGTTCCGGGAGGGCTGTCGTCGCGCACCTCAACACGACCGCTACCGGCACCATCGCTCTCGCCTTCCTCGACCCAGCTGCCCGACCAGTTCGTCCCAGGTGGCGTGCTGTTGTTCCCGGCATAGGAGTTGTCGATCGGGAACTCATCGCGGAAGGTCACCGCACCGGTGACGGTTGGGGCCGTGATCTGGCTGCTACCCGACACGTAAGTGGTGCCGGCGGGGACGGCGTCGGTCACCGTGATGCCGGTGTGGTTGATCGAGTCGAGATTCGCAGCGGTCAATGTATACGTCAAGACCTGACCCGGGGCGACCTCTCCGATGGGGTCCACATCCTTGGTGATGGTGAGCGGCGAAGCAACGTACCAACCGAAGTCATTGCCGGGATCCGTGTTCCCGACAGTGGCAAACGACGCCGACTCGACGCTGTCGGTGGTCATCGTGTGACCGGACGGAAGCGAAGATGGATCGACGCTGAGGACGAAGTCTCCAACGGCGTTGAACTCGAAGGAGTAGGTGCCGTCACCGGCGGTCGTCGCCGTGTCGACGAGGACGTCACCGGAATCAACCACGCCGTTGTTGTTCACATCGAGATAGAGGCGAACGACCGCACCAGGGTCCGGGAAGTCGGAGGGTCCGTAGAGCGTGTCCTGATCGACATCACCAAAGACGGTGCCGGTGATCGTGTTGATTCCCGCGGGCACCGGTGTCCGGCAGTCGACCGACTCGTAATCGGCGCCGTTGTTGAGCGGCCGAATCGTTCCCGAGAGCGGGAATCCGCCACCGGTCTTGTCGATGGGATAGAGCCCCAGCGGCGCTGTACCCGTCGTACCCCAGAGTTGGCCGGTGTCGGAGAAGCCGAGGCCCTCGACATCGTCGGCGCCAATCTCGCCGAGGTCGGTGGTGGCACCCGTTGTCTTGTCGATCCGTACCAGGTGGTCACCGGAGCCGCCGTTGTTCGCGACCGCGTACATGGTTCCGCCGAAGGGATCGATCGCGATGTCGTCGATGTCCCGGAATCCCGCTTGCGCCGGAATCTCGACGTAGTCGACGTTGGGTCCGAAGAAGTCCTCGACGACCTGCCCAGTCGCCGGGTTGATGACGACCAGCAGGTCGAGACCGGTTTGCCGCTCGGCGCCGTAGAGGAGGCCAGTGAAGGGGTCGAAGCTCAGTCCGTCGACATCGCCGAAGTTGACCGACCCCTGAGCGCCGGTGCCCGTGCCCATTGGACTGCGGCCACCAGTACTGAAGACGCCGGTGGTCAGGTTGATCGTCCCCAGTTGGTCGTTATTCGTCGCATACATGACACCGGCGGAATCGCGGGCGATCGCCTCGATGCTGTACGTACCCGTTCCTGTTCCCACGTTCGTCTCGTTAGTGGAGGCGTTGAAGTTCATCCGGTCGACGATCGTCAGTAGGTCGTCGCCGCCGTTCCCTCCGCCCGAGTCCGCGATCGTGATACAGACCCCGGGGGTCGGTTCTGCGGATGCAGGGGCCGCGCTTTGGACCGCGAGCAAGCCGGTGGCTGCTACGACGACCAGCAGACGGGCAATCATGAAGAAGGCTGCGCCGAACGAGACGGCGGAGCGGTGTCGACGGAGACTGTGCATGGCGTGGTTTCTGACCCCAACTCGGCGATACGTTCCCGGAACCTCCCGCAGTCCGTAGGCACACGCCCGTCCCGCGGTCAGCGTTGGTTATCGGTTGCTACTCAGACAACCTGAAGGGTGTCGATTGGCCCATGGCACGCGGGATCCCGCGAACTAGTTCTCAGGGCAGCCAAGGACCTTCAACCTCGACTTGAAGGTGAATGGGAATCAGCCCCGGTTCGACCGCCGACAGCCCGCTTCCCCGGCAGGGGTCGATCAAGCGTGTCGCCCATCTCGATAGGATTGGCCGATCCCGTCGGTCGGAGGGTTCGTGTTCCCGGCAATCGTGTTGGTCATCGTGGGACTCTGGTCCGCTGCCGCGACGATCAATGCGTTCCGCCCGTTCCGGCAAACGCTGTTGTTGTTCCCCAGCATGTTCTGGTCGTGGCTGGTGATCGGACTCCCCCTCCAGCACGTAGCGCTCCAGATCGTGATCACCGGCCTCCTGATCTGGTGGGGGGCACTCGACCACGCGATCGGATGGGTCGGGCTGGTCCTGCTTGTCGCCTCGTGGATCGGATCGGCCTTCCTCGTGGTGAAGACCAGGAAGTCGAGCGAGGTCGTCGATGCCACGCTCGACGCCCACGACATCGCACGCACCGGGATCCCCGTCGCGAAGTGGCGGACGGTACTTGCTGCTCCATTTCGTGGCCGCGATGTCGAGAAGATCGCGAACGTGCCGTACCGCAGCATCGCCGGTCGCGTTCTCAAACTCGATGTCTACCGGCCGCGGAAAGGATCCGCCGGGGGCCCGGCACTCCTCTACATCCACGGTGGTGGATGGACGGTCGGTGACAAGCGGGAGCAGGGGCTCCCCCTGCTCCACCACATGGCGCGGAACGGCTGGGTCTGCTTCACCGCCAACTACCGGCTGAGCCCAGGGGCGACCTTCCCTGACCACCTCATCGACGTGAAGGCCGCCCTGGCGTGGATCCGCGAGCACGGGACGCAGTACGGTGCCGATCCGTCATTTGTGGCCGTATCCGGCGGGTCGGCCGGCGGTCACCTCGCTGCCCTTGTCGGTCTCACCGAGAACGACGACTGCTACCAGCCGGGGTTCGAGTCGGCAGACACATCGGTGCAGGCCGTCGTATCGATCTACGGCGTCTACGACGCGACCAACCGCTTCGGCGCCCAACGCGATCAGTACCTCTCGATGCTCATGGAGCCGCTCGTCATAAAGGCGTTCATCGCGGACGAGCCGGAGCGGTTTCGCGAGGCGTCACCGCTCGATCGCGTTCATCCCGACGTACCCCCGTTCCTCATCGTTCAGGGGGACAGGGACACGCTGGCGCCCGTCGTCGAGGCCAGAGCGTTCGTCGACGAACTCAACAAGCGGGCACACACACGCGTTCTCTACATGGAGTTCCCGGGAGCGCAGCACATCTTTGACATGTTCTACTCATATCAGTCGGCGCAGATGGTCGAGGGTGTACTGGCGTTCCTCACGCACGAGTACGCGGCATCGGGCGGAGCAGATGGGTCCAGCCCGGCTCACTGACCGGCCGACGGGCCTCCCGCCCATTCGTCCGAGGCTTCCAGGCTCGCCAGGCGCTGGACCGAGAACTCGATCTGCCGCATGCATTTCGTCTGCCAGATACCCGACTCGATGAAGCGGTCGTGCTCCCCCGGCGCGCGAAGGTCGACGCCGAGGAGCCCCCGGCACGTGATCGACCCGAACTCCCCTTCGAACTCGTCCATCAACTCCATCATCAATTCTCGCGCCTTCGTCTTGGCCTCGTTGTGGTCGGCAATGTGCCGGCCGGCGAGTTGACCAACCGCCAAGGCTGCGCCCGAGAGCGCGCCGCACACACCCCCCGAGTATGCGATACCGCCGTTGAGGGCCATGGCCGCCGAGGAGTCTTCAGCGTCGGGGAGTCCAAAGGCGCGCTTGAGCGTGATGTACGTGGCCTCGGCGCACCCGTGAGCGTTGTCGTCGGTGAGGAAGAGGTCCCTGGCCTGAGCAATCGCATCGTCGGTCATGGGCTCAGTATGGTCGAATCGATCGAATCGTTCGCCGGAGCCCGTCCGCTTCACGGCGCGGATTTCGAGTCGGACGGTTTGCCTGTAAAGATGGACCCAGGGGTACGTGAGTGAAGCGGGGAGCGGCAATCGCCCATCTTGCCCTGTCAACGCGTCACGACTATCCTCATGTTATCGATAATCGATGATCGGGAGTACCGGTGCACCCGGAACGTCTCGACGAACTGCGAGGTGCAGCATGCTCAAGGCCGTCACCAGAGACGAAGCGGAACTCTTCGAACTCCCCGGGCGGAAGTGGTACCACTACAGCGGGCCGGCTCTGACCGGCGCCGAGCATCTGACCGTCGGATTCTCAGTATTCCCCGCGGGCTCAGCCCCGGAGGGCCACGTCCACCCCACCCAGGAAGAGACGATCTACATTACGGCCGGCCACGGCGAACTGGTCACCCCCGAAGGCACCGTCGCCCTCGAACCGGGCACTGCGGTCTTCATCCCGATCGGTCTCCATCACCAAACGGTTTCACGCGGCCCCGGAAACCTCGAGATGGTGACCTCCTTCGGTCCCCCGGTGATCCCCGGGTCCTACGAAGACGACAAGTAATCATCCAGCCAACGGAGGGCACCATCGATGACTGATATCGCGACCACCTACTCCCCCGACGACATGGCGGAGTTCGCCCGCCAGGCGCGGGTCCGGATTCTGGAGGCGGTCAAGCACGCAGGCGGCGGCCACGTGGGTGGCCCCTACTCCGCCGCAGATATGCTGGCTGCTCTGTACTTCGGCATCATGGACGTTCGGCCGGACGAGCCGGACTGGCCCGACCGCGACCGGTTCATCCTCTCGAAGGGACACAGCTCGATTGCCCTCTACACGATGCTTGCGCTGCGCGGCTACTTCCCGGTCGAAGAACTCCTGACGTTCGACTCGATCGACTCGCGTCTCCAAGGGCATCCCGACATGACGATCACCCCCGGTGTCGACATGTCGTCCGGTTCGCTCGGACTCGGTTTCGCCGGGGCCCTCGGCATCGCACTCGGCGCCCGCGTCGAAGGCCGTGACTTCACGACCTACGTGATGCTCGGTGACGGCGAGTGCAACGAAGGCGTCGTGTGGGAAGGCGCCCATGTGGCTGCCCGATATGCCCTCGACAACATCGTCGCCATCGTGGACCACAACAAGCTGCAGCAGTTCGGCTGGACCGGCGAGTCTCTCGAAGATCGCATCACGCCGTACACCGGCACCCAGCTCGCCGACCGCTGGCGGGCCTTTGGCTGGGAAGTCATGGAGATGGACGGGCACGACATCCCGGAAGTCCTCGCCACCCTCGCGGCGGCGCGGGACTTCGAAGACGGCCCCGTCGCCGTGATTGCCCACACCGTGAAGGGCAAGGGCGTCTCCTACATGGAGGGCGATTACACATGGCACAGCAGGGTGCCGAACGACGAGGAATTCGCCCTCGCCATGGAAGAACTTGGTGAGACTGAAGGAGGTGCAGCGTGACGACGCTTGCCAAAGGGAAGTCCCTTCGCCTGGCGTTCGGTGAGACGATCACCGAACTCGCGGAGACCGACAAGCGCATCGTCGTCCTCGACGGCGACACCGGCAGTTCCACGTTCACGTCGCTGTTCGAGGCTGCATACCCGGACCGCTTCTTCCAGATGGGGATCACCGAGCAGAACATGCTCGGCATGGCCGCAGGGATGGCGACGCTCGGCCTGGTGCCGATCGTCAGCACGTTCTCATGCTTCATCGTGTCGCGGGCCCATGACTCGATCCGGGTCCTGATCGCCCAGCCGAAGGCCAATGTGAAGATGATGGGCGGCTACGCCGGTCTGCTCGCCGGCATGACCGGCAAGACGCACCTGATGTTCGACGACATCTCGATCATGAGGGCCATGGCCAACATGACCGTCGTCGCACCGGTTGACGAGGTCGAGACTCGCAGCGCCCTCAAGGCGATCATCGAGTACGACGGTCCGGTCTACTTCCGGCTCAACCGTCCCGACACGCCGATCATCTTCGACGACGACTACGAGTTCGTCCTCGGCAAGGCCGTCGTGGTCCGTGAGGGCACCGACGTCACCGTGTTCTCCACGGGGACCCAGACGGCTCGTGCGTTCGAGGCCGCCGAAGCCCTCGCGGCCGAGGGTGTCGACGTACATCTCGTCCATGTCCCCACGGTGAAGCCGCTCGACATCGAGACCGTCGTCGCCGCTGCGAAGAAGACCGGTCTCGTCGTCACCACCGAAGAGCACACCGTGATCGGTGGCCTCGGTGGGGCAATCGCTGAGGCGCTCGCGGTCAACGCGCCGACCCCGATGGTCATCCATGGGATCCAGGACGTGTTCGGCGAGTCGGGTCCCGACGGTCCCCTCCTCGACAAGTACGGGATCTCCGCGGAGAAGACTGCAGCGGCGATCAAGGGCGCCGTCGAGAACCGCTAGACAACTGGACAACGACCTCTCGGAAAGGACGCCAATGAGTATCGAGATGTTCAAGCTGGATGGGAAGGTCGTCATGATTCCGGGCGGGAGCGGCGGCATCGGCTCCGCTCTCGCTCTGGGTGTCTGCGAGGCCGGCGCACGAGTGGCCGTCGTCGACCGTGACGGCGACGGCCTCGAGCGATCCTGCAGCCGCATCCGTGCGGCGGGGTCCGAACCACTCGCGATCGCCGCCGACCTCACGACCACAGAAGGCGCCGATCGGGCGGTCGCCGCCACCGTCGATCACTTCGGTCATGTCGACGTCATCATCAACGCCGTCGGCGGCGGCGCAGGAAAGGTCCTGTTCGACGCTCAGGACTATCCCATCCCGGAGTGGGATTGGATCATGGAGTTGAACCTTCGCGCCACGGTCCTCCCCACCCAGGCCGCGGTCAAGGCAATGATCGCAGCAGGGAACGGCGGACGGGTGATCAACATATCCTCAGT
Source organism: uncultured Actinomycetota bacterium (assembly GCA_963700375.1). Taxonomy (GTDB): domain Bacteria; phylum Actinomycetota; class Acidimicrobiia; order Spongiisociales; family UBA5794; genus JAHEEL01. The sequence continues at coordinate 202,788 of CAVOXF010000002.1, read as the reverse complement.
TCGCGCGAACCTCGGCATCAACGCCGGCTACTCGGCCTATGTGGCGGCCAAGGGTGCGATCAGCTCCCTCACGCGTCAGTGGGCCACGGAGTGGGCAAAGTACGGCATCACCGTCAACGCTATCGCTCCAACGTTCGTCGACACGCCGCAGGTTGCGATGCTCCTCGAGGATCCGGATTTCAGAGCCAGCGTCGTGAGCCGCATCCCGCTCGGTCGGGTCGGAGAACCGAGCGATCTCGTCGGCCCGGTTGTGCTTTTCGCATCCGATGCGTCATCCTTCGTGACGGGTCAGATCCTCGGGATCGACGGCGGACTGACGGCAACTCAGTAGAACGAAACGAGAGGCCTCCCCATGGAGAATGTCACACCCACCATCTTCACCGAGACCAAGGTCCGGGGATGCAATCCCAGCTTCGTGGTGACGTCGGACGGCGTTGTCATCGTCGATACACCACAGCTGCCGACCAAGGCCGTCGAGATGCGAGAGATGGCGGAGTCCTACGGGACACTCCGCTACCTGATCAACACCGAGCATCACGTCGATCACATCTTCGGCAACTACTACTTCAAGGGCGGCCCGACGGTCGTCCACCATCAAGGCGTCTACGACAACTTCATGGTGGTCGGCCCGGAACTCGACCCATTCGCGTATGCAAAAGAGGCTCTGCCGACCGACGATCCGGAAGGCGAGGCGATCTTCCCGGACCGCGACGTCTACTACTCGGATCCCAACAAGGGCCAGATCGTGTTCACGGGAGACTTGACGCTTCGCGTCGGCGACCACACGTTCGAGCTGCTACACACCCCCGGCCACACGCCCGGCCAGATCGCGGTCTACTGCCCCGAGGAGCGGGCGGTCTTCACCGGCGACACGATCTTCAGCGAGTGCCAGACGTGGCTGATGACGTCGAACGTCGACGAGTGGATCACCGCTCTCGACCGGATCGCCGAACTCGACGTCGACTCCGTGATCCCCGGCCACGGACCGGTCACAACCAAGGCGTACCTTGCGAACCAGCGGGCGATGCTGATGGAGTGGAAGACGGCAGTCGCTGTAGCCATCGCAAAGGGCTGGACGCGGGAAGAGACGGTCGAGAGAGTTGAGTTCAAGAGCCGGTACCCGGTCGATATCGGCCAGGAGTACATGATGGACTACATCAACTCGTACAACGCCGGCTCTCTCTACGACAAGCTCACCTCATAGGACCCGAAGTCGCCGGGAAGTCCGCGCCTGCCGCCGTGGAATGGCGCGGGGTTGCGCCAGCCCTCGTGGCGACGATCGTCGCGATGCTGCCGAGCTTTCTGACAGCCGCCCTCGTCGTGCAGATCGGCGCCGACACGGGTCTGACCCTCACCGGGCTCGGTTTCATCATCGGCCTGTTCTTCGGCATGGCGGCACTGGTCTCTCCGGCAGCAGGTCGCCTCTCGGAGCGGGTGGGGTGGGCGAACGGCCTGCGGATCTCCACGATGCTCTCCGCCGTTGCGCTCGGTGCAATCGGCTTGCTCGGTAGCTCGGTCGCTGTGATCGGGATCTCGCTCGGCATCGCAGGAGTCGGAAGCTCGCTCACACAGACGGCCTCCAACCTCACGATCGCGCGCTGTGTCGTGCCACAACGCCACGGTTGGGTGCTCGGGATCAAGCACGCCTGCGTTCCGGCCGCGATGTTCCTCGCCGGACTCGCCGTGCCGATCCTGGCGCTGACCGTCGGGTGGCGCTGGGCGTTCGTCGCCGCCGCAGTTCTCGCCGTCGCGACCGCAGCGTTCATCCCCGGGCAGGAGGAGCCATACACGCTCACTCCCCCGCGAACCGAAGCCGGAAGGGCCGTCGGGAAACCCACCACCCCGATGCGCCTCCTCGTGGTGCTCGCCGTCGCCGTCGGCCTCGGTATCGGGGCGTTGGACCCGCTTGGATCGTTCTTCGTCAGCTACTCGGTCTCGATCGGCGTCGAAGAGCAGATCGCCGGCGTGCTCCTTTCGATCGGCGGCCTCCTCGGAATCATCGCCCGCCTCGTTGCCGGACGTCTCATCGATCGGATGGCACAGGCCGACTTCACCGTGATCGCGTCAATGATGGTCGCCGGTGCCCTCGGACTGGTCATCTTGAATCTCGGGGGCTACCCGGGCCTACTCATTGGTGCGTTGATCGGCTTCACCGCCGGCTGGGGCTGGTCGGGGATCTTCACATTCGCTGTGGTCAAGGACAACCCGGAGGCGCCGGCCGCGGCATGGGGCGTTGCCCAGACTGGGAAGTTCCTCGGGGCTGCGATAGGGCCGCTGGTCTTTGGTGTCGTCGCAGACCGCGTGTCGTTCGGTGCGGCGTTCTGGATGTCGACCGGCGCCCTGCTCATCGCCGCCGGACTGATCCTCTACGTGCGGAACCAGCGCCCGACAACGCCTACGACGCCGGCGGGCTTCCTTCCCTGAGCAGCGCCACCGCCATCAGGACCGCACCGAGTGCGAGGGCTGTGCTCATGATGACCCATGCTGCCGTGAAGGATGCCTCCGCCACGAGACCGAACAACGCGGGTCCAGCTGCTGCGCCGACATAGATGCCGGTCATCGTGATCCCGGTTGCCGCGGCAGGAGCGGCAGGGTTGCGGCGGACGATGGCGAAGGTGAAGAGCCCCGACCAGCCCCAGCCGAACGTGAACGCGACCAGTGATCCGATGATGATCGCCGGGTCGGATCCGGTGGCGAGCAGAGCGATGCCTGCCGCTCCGAGTGCGAGGAACGTGACAACGGTGGCCAGACCCCCGGCGGTGCGGCGGTCGATCAGCCATCCCATGATGATGCGCGTGATGATGCCAAGCACACTCCCTGCCGCGAGGAGAACTCCGGCTGTGCCCTCGCCGAAGCCGACATCGACCGCGTACGGGACCAGGAACGTGGCGAGGGCGTCCATACCGAAGATTCCGAGCCCGGCACCGACCGCCATCACCACGAGGAGCGACAGCGGCGAACTGCGGACCGCAGGCGTGGCGCTCTCCTTCGTATCGACGCGGTCGACCTCGTAGGACTCGGGTGAGCGGGGAACCAGCAGAACCGCAACGAGGGCGAGGACCGCGCACAGCACGTAAACCCACTGCCATCCAAGCGGGATCGCCACAATGGGGAGGCCAAGCCCGGCGATGGCAGTCGCTGCCGGGATCGCCCCGTGTTTGAACCCGTAGGCCAGTCCCTGGCGGCGAACGACCGTGGTTCTGGCAATTCCGAGATTGACGGCCGGGTGGGCGAGGGCAAGGAAGAGGCCTCCGATGATCGTCACAATGCCCAGCATCACCACTGATCTCCCGAGGACCGACGTCAGGAGCAGGGTTGCCGCCGCCCCGAGTCCCGCGATCCGCATCGCCAACGACCAATCCAGGCGCTCCACGAGCCGACCGAGACGTGACGAGGCAAGCGCCGACATGCCGAAGAACGCCCCCACGATCAGCCCGACCCCGGCCTCCGCGATGCCGAGGGAGTCCGACAGTTGGACAGCGAGGGCTCCCGGGAGGAATCCGGGAAGAATGGCAACGGTGATCGTGAGAATCGAGGCGGCGATCACTCTCCACTGGATGGCCGAAAGGCTCGCTGAGGATGGAGTTGGCCGAACGCTCATCGCTATCTCAGTTCTCGCTCGGGTGAGGGATCGACATGGACACCCGAAATGGACCTTTCAGCCCGGTTGCCGCTAATCTTCGATAATCGATGATACGGAAATGGTCGATCAATCACGAACCGGAGGGCCTGTGGCTGTAGGCTCGCCGTTCCCCTTTCGCCCGCAGCCCAAGGAGACGTCGATGAACGACATTCCCGATTCCCGGCCCGAGATCACACCTGCGGTTCGCCTCGCAATGTACTCCGCCATGTGGCGGGCCCGAGTCTTCGAGAAACGGGCCTACGACCTCTTCATGAGCGGGCTTGTCAAGGGAACCACCCACCTCGGTACCGGCCAGGAGGCCGTCGCTGCAGGATTCTCCGCGGCAATGCGCCACGATGACATGGTCTTCTGCACCTACCGTGGCCACAACCATACGTTGCTGCGAGGGGCCCCCATGGATTCGCTCATGGGAGAGCTACTGGGACGCGAAAGCGGGTGTTGTGGGGGCAAGGGCGGATCAATGCACCTCACAGACGTCGCTCAACATGCCATGGGCTCATACGCCATCGTCGGAGCCCACCTCCCGGTCGCAGCGGGTACTGCCTGGGCTTCGCAGGAACGGGGCACCGGGCAGGTGACCATCTGCTTCTTCGGTGACGGAACCACCAATATCGGGGCGTTCCACGAGTCCTTGAACATGGCTGCCGTGTGGGGGCTTCCCGTGGTCTTCGTCTGCGAGAACAATCTGTACATGGAGTACACGCCGATCTCCACTGTGACCGCAGTCCCGAACCCGGCCGCTGACCGCGCGTCCGCCTACGGGCTCGACCGCATCATCGTCGACGGGAACGACGTCGACGCGGTGTACCGGACCGCAGCCGTGGCGATCGAGCGGGCGCGCGAGGGCAATGGCCCCGCGCTCATCGAAGCTCAGACCTACCGACACTACGGGCACTCGAGGGCCGATCCTGGCAAGTACCGCCCGGACGAAGAGGTAGCGGCCTGGATGAACAAGGATCCGCTCGTGACCTATCGGAGCCGACTCGAGGATCTGGGTTTCGCAGCCGCCGACCTCGATCGTATCGAGCAGGAGGCCCTGGCCGAGATCGACGCAGCAACCGAGACCGCAAAGGCATCGCCCGAACCCGGCGAAGCGGTCTTGATGACCGATCTGTGGGCCGATGGAGGATCATCATGGCGACGCTGACCTACCGCGAGGCCGTTGCAAGGGGCATCGCCCAGGAGATGGCCCGCGACGAACGCGTGCTGCTCATCGGCGAGGACGTCGCAGAAGCCGGCGGAGTGTTCAAGACAACGCAGGGGCTGCGCGAGCAGTTCGGCCCCCGCCGGGTGCGCGACACCCCGATCTCGGAAGAGGCCATCACCGGCATGGTGATGGGTGCTGCGATGAACGGTCTGCGCCCGATCGGCGAGATCATGTTCAGCGACTTCCTCGCCACCTGCTGGGACATTGTGGTCAACCAAATCGCAAAGACCCGCTACATGACCGGTGGACAGGTCGAACTGCCACTCGTCCTCCGTTCCGCCAATGGAGGCGGCTCACGGTTCGGCGGTCAGCATTCGCAGAGCATCGAGAACTGGGCGATGGCGATCCCCGGACTCAAGGTGGTTGCCCCCTCCAGCCCGGTCGATGTGGTCGGCCTCATGGCGGCCTCCATTCGGGAACAGGACCCCGTGGTCTTCCTGGAGCACAAGGCACTCTTCGCCACCAAGGGCGAGGTGCCCGATGGGGAACTCGTAGACACGCTCGGCGTGGCAAGGACACTCCGTCAGGGCGACCATGCAACGATCGTTGCACTCGCCGCCATGGTGCCGAAGGCAGTCGAGGCGGCCGAGATCTTGAGTCGAGAGGGAATCAGCGCCGAGGTCATCGACCCACGCACGCTGGTCCCACTCGATGTGACGTCGATTGCGGCGTCGGTCTCCAAGACGGGCCGGTTGTTCACCGTTGAGGAGAACCCCCGCCTCTGCGGTTGGGGTGCCGAAGTGTCGTCAATCGTGGCCGAGGAGTGCTTCTGGGATCTCGATGGTCCCATCGTGCGGATCACCACTCCGCATATCCCACTCCCGGCGGCAGACGCCATCGAAGACATGGCCATCCCCTCGGTAGCCCGGATCGTAGAAACCGTCAGAACGTCGATGCAGTAGCGCGCTACTCCGTTGCCGGCAGGTAGCGGTCGTGTTCTTCGAAGATGTCGAGGCCGCGCGTCCCGGGTTCGACCCACGTGGTGTGGGGTACGCCGCCCGGCACGAAGTAGGTGTCGCCGCGGTGATACTCGCCGGTCTCTTCGCCGATCTGCATCCGCACGGTCCCGCTCAGCACGATCCCCCACTGATCACCGTGGACGTGTTCGGGCACGACGATCTCGCGATCGGTCGCCTCGTAGAACATCACGAGTCCACGGTCACCCGAGGAGAGATATGCATCGAGAGCGACATCCCCGTCCGGCCTCGGCAGCGCTTTGACGAAAGCGGGGAATTCGTTCTTCATCGGACCTCCGTGCGTCAGGAGTACTGCTGCACTGCTTCGGGAACGCCGCCCTTCTCTGCAGAACGGACGAGGGCTTCAAGAATCGCAACGTTGCCGAGGCGCTCAGCGTTGCTGAAGCGATACGCAGTCCTGCCGGCGACCGCGTCGGCCCAATGCTCGTAGCCGGCCTTCACCGGGCTGGCGGGTTCGAAGTCGATGCGGGTCTGCTCGGCGTCACCGCGGTGGCGGGTGTAGAAGTGGGTCGTCCCACCCGGATCGACGTGCTGGGTCTCGCGGGCTTCGGCCCATGCCAGACTGCCGAACACGGCGAAACGCGCATAGTCGGGGGTCGCAGACACGGCAGCGATGCTGCCCGTCGAACCATCGGCGAACCGAAAGTGAGCCGAGACCACATCGCCGGTGGGGATCGCCAGGATGCGCTTCGCAACATGCGCCTGGACCTCGACGACCTCTCCGGCGAGGCTCAGCATCATGTCGCTGAGGTGCACGCCCATACCGGTCCAACCTGCGGCAGGAGCCTCTTCCTTGCTCCCACGCCAGTTGTCGGCCGCCATATTGAGCCAGCGGTCGTGGCTCCAATGCGCCTCCATGTGAAGGATCGTGCCCAACTCACCCGCGTCGGCCATGCGCTTCATTTCTTCCCATGCAGGTTCGAACCGACGCTCGTGACCGATCCCCATGATGATTCCCGCGGCGTCACACGCCTCGATCATCGTCCGGGCGCTATCGACGGTGAGGGCCAGGGGCTTCTCGCAGAAGATCTCCTTGCCGGCCGCAGCGGCACGCACGACGGCCTCTTCGTGGAAGAGGTGGGGAATCGTGAGAATGACTGCATCAACGTTTGGGTCGTCGAGGGCTTCCTGGTAGTCGGCGTAGACAGGCAGGCCGTGCTCGGCCGTGTACTTCTTCGCCGTCGCTTCAAACGGGTCGACGCCGCAGACGATCTCGATCTTCGAACTGTCCTCGAGGACCTTGGTGACCTGACTCCCCCACCAACCGAGTCCGACCTGAGCGGCCTTCAACATGCTTGCTCCTTCTCCACCCGGCCCGTCCTGGACCGGTTCATTCAGCCCCAGCATTCTAGACATGTTCGAATCATCGATTATCGTTTCTTTGGGCTACGTCGCGGCTTCTTGTGTACGATGCCCTCGCCGGGCTACCACCATGAAGGGCACCATGAGCGACTCCCATCTGCACCTCTACCCCCATCGCAAGGGACATCCCCTTCCCCCTCCCCCGCCGGATCGCTACCGACTCGACTACATCGAGGCCTACGTCGACAAGGCGATACGACGCGACGTCAGCGAACTCACGTTCACCGAACACCTCTACCGATGTGTCGAGTCCGAAGAGGCGATCGGCAACATCTGGGAGCGGGCAACGGACCCCACGATCCGCGCCAACACCGAGTACGACCTCCTCGCCGATCGCACGATGTCGCTCGAGCGCTATGTGGACGTGATCTTGGCCGCCAAAGACGCGGGCCTGCCAGTCTTGCTGGGACTCGAGGTTGACTTCTTCGCTGACAACATCGGGGCTGTACTCGAACTCATCGAACCGTATCCGTGGGACGTGCTTCTGGGGTCGACCCACTGGATCGATGGGTGGTGGTTCGACCGGGCCCACTCCGAGTTCGAGTGGGAGCGCCTCGGGCCGCGTCGCGTCTACGAGCGCTACTTCGAACTCCTGTCGGAGATGGCCTCATCGGGCACCGTTGACATCATCACGCACCCCGACCGCGTGAAGTACCTCCGCAAGCCATTCCTCACCGAACAGACCGACCTCTACGCCGGCTTTCTCGCTGCGGCCCAGCAGACCAACATGGTGATCGAGATCAACACAGGTGGTCTGCGCCACCCGGTACACGAGATCTACCCGTCGCCCATATTCATCCGCATGATCCACGAGGCAGGCCTCGCGATCAGTTTCGGAAGCGACGCACACGACCCGAAACAGGCGGCGTGGGGGCTCGACCTGGCCAGAGAAGAGGCGGCAGAGGCCGGCTTCACGCACCGGGCCCGATTCGTCGGCCGTGAGCGAACGATGGTCCCGTTCACAGCGCCACCCCAATCGTTCGTCGACTGAAGAAGGCACCATGCGACTTTCGTTCAAGACCCGACCACAACACAGCGATTGGCAGCCGATTGTCGACTTCTGGAAGGAGGGCGATCGAATCGAGTTGTACGACGCCGGATGGGTGTTCGACCACCTCGACCCCATCTTCAGCGACCGCTCGGGACCGGTCTTCGAAGGCTGGACCATGCTGGCCGCCCTCAGCGGGATCGTGCATCGACTCCGGCTCGGTGTCTTGGTGACCGGCAACACATATCGCCATCCGGCCGTGTTGGCCAACATGGCATCGACTCTCGATGTGGCATCCGGCGGGCGGCTGGAGATCGGCCTCGGAACTGGATGGGTTGAGCCCGAGCACGCCGCCTACGGCATACCCCTCCCATCGTGGAGGGAGAGGTTCGACCGCCTCGAGGAGACGTGCGAGATCCTCCATCTGCTCTTCACAGAGGAGATCACGGCGTTCGACGGACCCTTCCACCGCCTCGAGAATGCGCGAGCGCTGCCGAAGCCGATCCAGAAGCCCCATCCTCCGATCGTGATCGGCGGCACCGGCGAAAAGCGCACACTGCGCATCGCAGCCCAGTGGGCCGACCAGTGGAACCTGCCGGGCGGTGACCCCGAGATGCTTCGCCACAAAGTGGAGATACTCCATGCCCACTGCGCGGACGTCGGACGCGACCCGGCTGAGATCGAAGTGTCGACGAAGATCAGGGCCGACGGCGATCCGGCCGAACTCGCCGATCTGGTCGGAGCGTTCCGCGAAGCCGGGGCCGACCACGTCATCGCCATGTTCGAAGCCCCGTTCGACCCGGCGAAGCTCGGGATCGTGGCCAAGCACCTCGGGCCCGTGGTCTGCTGAGGTCGATGCCCGAGGCGGCAGCTTGTACAATCGCTTGCCCATGAACAAACCCACACCACCCCATGCGACCGATGAACACCGGCTCGACGGACAGGTCGTACTGGTCACGGGTGGAAGCCGCGGCATCGGTGCTGCAACCGCCAAGGCAGCTTCCGACGCCGGCGCGGCGGTCGCAGTCGGATACCGAGAGAATGCCGAAGCCGCTTCCTCGGTCGTACAGGCCATTCGCGACACAGGGCAGACCGCTGCTGCCTTCCAGGCCGACGTATCGAACCCGGCAGAAGCGAAGCACCTGATCGCGTCGGTCGAGGACTCATTCGGACGGATTGACGGGCTGGTCAACAATGCCGGAATCATGCCCTCGAGCCCGCTCGTCGAGATGAGCGACGAAGAATGGGACGCCGTACTGCGCACCGACCTCTTCGGCCCGTTCTACTGCTCCCGCGCTGCGTTGCCGGGAATGGTGCAACGCGGGAGTGGTTCGATCGTGATGATCTCCTCCCGGCTTGGCCAGATCGGCTGGCCGGAACTCGCCCACTACTCAGCGGCAAAGGCCGGGCTTCTCGGTTTGACCAAATCGATGGCGCGCGAATTCGGCCCTCAAGGAATCCGCGTGAACGCCGTGGCCCCAGGATTCACGATCACCGACATGACCCGGGACATCGTGGATACCGAATCCGGCCGCCGCCGCCTGGCCGAACTCCCCTCTCGCCGGTTCCCGGAGCCCGAGCATGTCGCTGCAGCCGTGGTGTTCCTGCTCTCGGATACCGCAGCCCTCTTCCATGGGCAGACACTGAACCCCAACGGCGGCGGGTTCATGCAATGACTGGAGCCTGCCCATGAGACTCGTTTCGGCGGAAGAGGCGGCCAGGCTCGTCCCGGATGGCGCAACCGTGATCATCGGTGGTTCCGGGGCAGGTCACGCCGTTCCACAACGCTTCATCGACGCCCTCGCCGCGGTGTACTCCCAGGAGGGTCGGCCCCGCGGCCTCACCACCGTTCGTGTCGTGGGGGTCGGAGATTTCGCCGAGCGCGGATTCTCACAACTTGCGCTCCCGGGCCTCATGCGCCGCACCATCGGCTCCAATATCGGGAACGAGCCGCGCCTGGCGGCGCTGGTGGCAGCCGGTGACGTCGAGGCGTATTCGTTCCCTCAGGGCGTCATTTCTCAGTTGTGTCGTGACATCGCAGCCGGCCGACCCGGCCTGATCACCAAGGTCGGCCTCCACACCTATGTCGACCCGCGCCAGACCGGCGGCAAGCAAGGACCGGCCACCGAAGATCTCGTCGAGGTGGTCGAACTGTCCGGGGAGGAGTGGCTCATGTATCGGTCGTTCCCCATCGACGTCGCGGTGATCAGAGGATCCACCGTTGACGAGGAAGGCAATCTGACCCTCGATCGCGAAGCGATCAACGGCGAAATGCTCCCGATGGCGATGGCCGCCCACAACTCGGGGGGCATCGTCATTGCACAGGCACAGACCATGGTGCCAAAGGGAGGACTCATGCCACGCCGGGTGCAGATCCCCGGCGCTCTCGTCGACTTCGCCTATCTCGACCCGGACCAGACTCAGACGTACAGCACCGACTACTCCCCCTACTTCGCGGGTGCGGCTCGCCTCGATGACCCAACGAGCGCTCCGGACGTTCCACTCGATGTTCGCAAGGTCATCGCACGGAGGTCGCTCCTCGAGTTCGGCCGCGGCGAGGTCGCAAACCTCGGCTTCGGTATCAGCCAGAACATCGGTGCCATCGCTCAGGAGGAGGGCGTCGCGGATCTCCTCGTGTTGACGGTCGAGCAGGGAGTCTTCGGCGGCGTACCGGCCTCCGGCAACGACGGCGGCGCCGGGTTCAACTACCAGGCGCTGATCGATCAGCCGTACATGTTCGACTTCTACGACGGAGGCGGAATCGACATCGCGAGCCTCTCATTCGCAGAAGTCGACGCAGAGGGGAACGTCAACGTCCACGCGTTTGGCGATCGCCTGCGAGGCCCGGGCGGTTTTCCCAACATCAGTCGCGGAGCAAAGAAGGTGTGCTTCGTCGGAACTCTCACGACCGGCGGTATGAGAGCCGCACTCGAAAACGGCACCATCGAGATCACGGTTGAAGGCACGACCGAGCGATTCGTCGATCGGGTCCGGGAGATCACATTCAGCGGTCCAGCTTCCGCCGAACGAGGCCAGGAGGTTCGCTACATCACCGAGCGGGCAGTGTTCGCACTCATCGACGGCACCGTGACCTTGATCGAGATTGCGGACGGGCTCGATCCGGAAGCCGATGTGATCGCCCACATGGGGTTCCGCCCAGCTATCGCACCCAGCCTCAGCACTATCGACCCCGCCGTGTTCTCCACCGGCACGATGGGGCTGCGCAAACGGCTCGAAGGAGTGGACCCGTGAGCATAGACCTGGTCACCGTCGAGTCCGGAGTCGTCGCGACCATCCGGCTGAACAACCCGCCACTCAATCTCGTATCCCTCGAGGTCACCGAGGCCCTGACAGCAGCTCTCTCCCGCATCGAAGAGGACAACGAGGTTCGAGCGGTGATTCTGGCCGGGACCGGCGACCGTGCGTTCTGCGCGGGCTCAGACGTGAAGGAGTTCCCGTCGCTCTACGGCCGCGTCGCCGAGGGGAAGCTGATCAACGAGAACGCTGCCTACAACCAGCTGGCCGAGCTGTCACTGCCGACGATCGCAGCCATCGAAGGTGACGCGCTCGGTGGCGGGCTCGAATTGGCGCTGTGTTGTGATCTGAGGGTGGCCTCGAGCGCGGCGCGTCTCGGGCTGCCCGAGGTGCGGCTCGGGGTCATGCCGGGCTCGGGAGGAACCCAACGGCTCCCGCGGCTCATCGGACTGGCTCGCGCCAAGGAAATGATCTTGCTCGGCGAGATCATCGGCGCGGAAACCGCACTGAGCTTCGGTTTGGTCAATCGGGTGGTGCCTCCGGGCCGAGCCGAGTTCGTGGCGAGGGAGCTCGCGGAGGTGTTGGCCACTCGTGGTCCGGTAGCCGTCCGGGAAGCCAAGCGTGTGCTTGACACAACCCTCGACAGACCACTCGCGGCGGGTCAGGTTGCAGAGCTCGAAGCCAGCGAGCGGGTGTTCTCGTCGGAGGACATGCTGGAAGGGGCCGCTGCCTTCATCGAGAAACGATCGGCCGAATTCAGAAACCGATGAGAATGAACGCGTGACCAAACGAGTGGCCCTGATCGGATATCCGCTGAAACGACGGCACTCCGAGATCATGCACAACGCCGCGTTCGAGCACTTCTCGATCGACGCCACGTATGAACTGCGCGAGTTGGGGCCAGAGGAGATACGCGGCTTCGTTCTGGACGCCCGTGGCGATGACTGGCTCGGCTTTCAGGTGACCGCCCCGTACAAACAGCTCATCATGGACCATCTGGATGAGATCGAGAGTGGCGTCCGTCAGATCGGCGCCGTCAACAGCGTGCTGCGAAGAGGAGATGGCACGCTTGTCGGCTTCAACACCGACGCCCCGGGATTCCGGCGCGCTGCAGAGGGTGAGCTGGGGATCCGGTTCTCCGGGCTCCGGGTCGCCGTTGCCGGTGCCGGTGGGGTTGCCCGGGCCGTCGTCACCGCACTCGTAACCGCGGAGGCCGAGTCGGTGGTCGTCTGCGACCTCGACCCGTCGAGGGCGGCGACCCTCGCCGCCGATTTCGGAGCGTCGGTACGGGCTGTAGACGTGGGTGGCGAGTTCGAAAATTCGCTGCGTCAGGTTGACTTCGCGGTGAACGCGACCACCGTCGGCATGATTCAACCGGGTGTGGCATTCGACCCGAGGGCGCTTCAGGATTCGGCCGTGGTCTTCGACCTCGTCTACAGCCCGCCCGAGTCGGAGCTGCTTCGCCAAACCCGCGCCCGCGGGCTTCGTGCAACCAACGGGTTGGGCATGCTGGTTGCTCAGGCTGAGATCGCGTTCGCACGATGGACCGAGATAGACGAGTCCGGTCCGATCATGCGCGCCGCCCTTGCGGCCGACCCCGGGTCCGATCAACTCGGCGGATGATCAGTCGCCACCCACGAGGTCGGCCTCGGAGGGGCGGGACTACAATCGACTGCATGACAGGCGCAGTCCCAGAAACGAGGCGAACATGACTCCGAGGCCAGATTTCCCCGTCGCAACGACACCGGCTCCAGGCATCCAGTCGGTCGACTGGGAGGAACGAGTCAATTGGGATCGGCTCAAGGACTACCGGCTGTCCCGCGTCAGGATGGCCATGGACGAGCACAAACTCGAGGCGTTGCTCCTTTTCGAGACATCGAACATCCGCTACCTCACGTCCACCCACATCGGGTACTGGGCGTTCAACAAGGGCGAGCGGTATGCACTGATCACCCGCAACGGTGACTTCCGTATCTGGGACTTCGGGTCCGCGGCGAAAGCGCACCGGCTCCAGCACCCGGCGATGCGCGCCGAACAGTCCATCGGCGGCAACACCGGCCTGCAAGGAGCGATCGGACCCGCCAGCGGGTTGCAGCGCGACGCAGCGCAGGAGATCGCGTCCATTCTCCGGGAAGAGGGCGTCACCGACCTCACCCTCGGAGTCGACATGTCTGAGACGACCGTGCTGCTCGAACTCCAGAAGGCCGGCATCAGGGTCGTGGACGGTCAGCAGACGATGATGACCGCCCGTGAGATCAAGAATCAAGACGAGATCATGCTGCTCTCGCAGGCATGCGCCATGGTCGACGGCGTTTACCAGGACATCTTCGAAGCGCTCAAGCCGGGCATCCGCGAGAGTGACGTGGTCGCCCTCGCACACAAGCGGCTCTTCGAGATGGGTTCCGAGTTCGTCGAGGCCGTCAACTCCATCGCCGGTGAGCGCTGCAGCCCCCATCCGCACGTATTCTCGGACCGCCTGATCCGCCCTGGTGACCAGGCCTACTTCGACATCATCCATGTCTACAACGGCTATCGCACGTGCTACTACCGCACATTCGCCGTGGGGCGTGCCAGTCAGGCGCACCGCGACGCCTTCAAGCAATCACGAGAGTGGATGGACGCCGCCATCGAGCTCGTGAAGCCCGGCGTTATGACGGATCAGATTGCCAGCGTCTGGCCACGAGCCGAGGAGTTCGGCTTCGAAGACGAGATGGATGCGTTTGGGCTCCAATTCGGCCATGGGCTCGGTGTGGGCCTCCACGAGCGGCCGATCATCAGCCGCCTCAACTCGCTCGACGACCCCGTCGAGATCAAGGAGGGCATGGTGTTCGCTCTCGAGACCTATGCACCTGCCGATGATGGGCGGTCCGCCGCCCGCATCGAGGAGGAAGTGGTTGTCACAGCGGAGGGACCAAAGATCATCACACTCTTCCCGTGTGAGGAGCTCATGGTCGCCAACGAGTACTAGGTAGGGAAAGGCGAAAGCGTGAACAGGCCGCTGGTCTCCACGCAATGGCTCGCTGACCATCTCGACGACCCCAAGGTCGTGATCCTCGAAGTGTCCATCGATCCCCTCGACCAGGCTGAATACCGAGCTGAACACATTCCGGGAGCGCAGTTCGTCTATTGGAAGGACCTGCTCTGGCACGACAGTGACCGCGAGTTCCCTGCACCTGCGGTGCTCGCCGAGCGGCTTCGTGCTCTCGGCGTCAACGGTGACACGACCGTCGCCCTTGTCGGCGACCCCTTCCAGTTCGCCGCCTACGCCTACTGGGTCATGACGATGTCGGGACAAGAAGAACGCTGCCGGCTCGTCGACGGGGGCAGGCGCACCTGGGTGGCCGAGGAGCGCCCGCTCACAACCGAAGTCCCCGAGGCGAGCGTCGGTGATATTGCGGCCGGTGAAGTTGACTTCGGCCCGCGAATCGGACGAGATGAGGTACGAGCGGGTCTTGGCCCCGACGGCCCGCTGCTTATCGATATGCGCTCACCCGAGGAGTATCGAGGCGAACGTGTCTCCCCACCCTGGCTGGCCTTCGATCACGGAGCAGAACGGGGTGGCCACATACCCGGAGCACGCAACCTGTTCGTCGACCACGTCCTGACCGAGACGGGGACACTGCTGCCGCCCGATGAATTGCGCGAACGCTTCGAAGCTGTGGGAGTCATGGAGGACGTCGACATCGTCACCTACTGCCGTCTCAGCCACCGCGGCTCGCTCGCCTGGTTCATCCTGACACGGCTGCTCGGCGTTTCACACGTGCGGGTGTACGACGGCAGCTGGACTGAGTGGGGAAGCATCGTCGGATTCCCCGTCGAACGATGACGCGGTGTGTCGGCTGTGCCGCCACCTCGTTCTGGAAGTGGCCGAAGGCAGATCGCTAAGGTCGGCGCGCCCCACACGGGGTGCGACATTGTCGGACAATCGAGACAACAGGGGACGAGATGGCCAAGTTCGCGAGACTCACGGTGCTCAACTCGATGATCGATGTCGGGCTGGTTCCCGTCTTCCATCATGAGGACATCGCTACGGCGCGCTCCATCGTCGCCGCGTTGAGCCGCGGCGGGACGCGAGCGATTGAATTCACCAACCGCGGCGATCACGCCTTCGAGACCTTCTCCGAGCTCGAGAGGTACTGCTCCTCCGAGTGTCCCGACGTGATACTCGGAGCTGGCACGGTCATCGATGAGGTCACCGCCGGCACGTACATCAATCTCGGCGCCAACTTCGTAGTAGGTCCTTCACTCGACCGCCGGGTCGCCGAGATATGCAATCGCCGGAAGGTCGCCTACTCACCAGGCTGCGCGTCGGTGACCGAGATCACGCTCGCTCACGAGCTTGGATGCGAGCTCGTGAAGGTGTTCCCCGGCGGACTGGTCGGTGGCCCGGCGTTCGTCAAGGCCGTTCGCGGACCGTGTCCGTGGGCACTCCTCATGCCAACCGGGGGTGTCGATATCACGAGGGAATCACTGACGGAGTGGTTCGCTGCGGGCGTCCCGTGCGTCGGCATCGGGTCCAAACTCGTCAGCAAGGACCTCGTCGAAGCGGCCGACTGGACAACTCTCGAGCGGCGCACGGCAGAGGTGCTCTCGATCATCTCGAGTCTGCGATAGACGGAATCGAGCCAGGCTCGGCCGCGGAAACAGGAGGCCAGAACATGTCAACGCTCGATCTGAAGAGCCGAGAGGCGTGCAGGTGGGACGCGGTTGCGCTCGGTGAGGTCATGTTGCGACTCGACCCCGGCTCGGGTCGCGTCCGAACCACCCGATCATTCCACGTATGGGAAGGCGGCGGCGAGTACAACGTGGTTCGTGCCTTGCGCAAGTGTTTCGGCCTCCGTACCGCCATCGTCACCGCCCTGGTCGACAACGAAGTCGGACATCTTGTCGAGGATCTCATGCTGACGGGTGGCGTGGACGTGTCACACGTGAAGTGGGTCCCGTTCGACGGTCTTGGGCGTGCCTCGCGCGTCGGACTGAACTTCACCGAGAGAGGGTACGGAATCCGGTCGGCCCTTGGTATCTCCGACCGTGGCCACACGGCGGCATCACAGATGCGACCGGGTGATGTCGATTGGGACGAGGTCTTCGGTAACGAGGGTGCACGGTGGTTCCACACCGGCGGAATCTTCGCCGCCCTGTCCGCGGAGACCCCGGACGTGGTGATCGAAGCCATTGCCGCAGCGAAACGCTACGGAACCGTCGTTTCGTACGATCTCAACTTCAGGCCCTCGTTGTGGGAATCACACGGGGGAACCGAGCGGGCCGTCGAGGTGAATCGGGCGATCGCGCCTATGGTCGACGTCATGATCGGCAACGAGGAAGACTTCACCGCCTCGCTCGGATTTGCCGTTGACGGTGTGGGGGAATCGTTGTCGAAACTCGACCCCGCCGCATTCGGACGCATGATGGCTGCGGTTGTCGAGGAATACCCCAATTTCAGGGTGGTCGCGACCACCCTGCGGGACGCCAAGACGGCGACCGTCAACGACTGGTCGGCCGCCCTGTACGCCGATGGTGAGCTCCACGTCGCACGGCAGCGAGAGAATCTCGAGATCTTCGATCGTGTCGGAGGCGGTGACGGCTTCGCATCGGGCATGGCGTACGCATTCCTCGCCGATCGGAACCCCGACGAGGCCGTCGAGTACGGAGCGACACACGGGGCACTCGCCATGACAACCCCGGGAGATACGTCGATGGTCACGTTGGCGGAGGTCGAGCGGGCCATGCGAGCCTCAGGTGCACGGGTGATTCGATGACCGGCCGGCTTCTCGAACCAGGTCACTCGTCCATGGCGACGAGTGACCACGCGATTCTCGACAAGTGAGAACGACGGTTCGTTAGCCTCCCCAATCGACTTCAACACAGCAGGGCAAGGGGTGAATGGCTATGGGTGGGGCAGCTTGGGCCCTCTTTGCCGGAGTGTCTTTTGGGGTCTTTCAGGCCGTCAACCGTCGTGCCAACCAGCTCATCGATCCCTATCGGACGACGTTCGCGCTTCTGCTTGTGGCAGTTGCCGGGCTCGGCATCCTCTCCGTGGCGACACAGGATCTCTCGCTCATCTCGTCGGCGCCGGTGTTCGCCTTCATTGCCTTTGGGGCAGCCGGTGTGATCCACTTCTTCTTCGGCTGGACGTTCCTCAGTCTCAGCCAGCAGCGAATCGGGGCGGCAAACACCGGTGTCGTCACCGCCGCTACACCACTCATCGGGAGCCTGCTGGCTGCACTGGTGCTCGACGAAGCACTCGGTGCCGTTGCGCTGGTGGCGATCGCCCTCGTATCCGCGGGGGTGATCCTGATCGCACGTCGGACGAGTGACGGCAGCGGTCGCCGGCTCGCCTATCCATGGTTTGCCCTCGCGACGTCGCTGTCGTGGGGCTCCAGCCCGCTGCTCATCCGGTGGGGCCTGGAGGGACTATCGAGCCCGGTTATCGGTGTCACGATTGGGCTCACTGCGGCAGCGGCGCTCTACGCCGTCGTGCTGACCTCGGGAAGGGCTCCAACCACATCAGGAACGCCGCCGGAGGTTCGCCGCTGGATTCTGATCGGTGGGATCCTCGTGGCAGCTGCGATCGCAGCACAGTGGACGGCGCTTGACCTCGTCGAAGTCAACGTTGTCGTGACGCTCCAGCAAGTGGCAACACCGGTTGTTGTCCTCGTTGTGCCGTTCATCGTCGGGACGGCGATTGAGCGTTGGACGTGGCAACTCATCCTCGGCATGGTGGCGGTCATCGCCGGCTCAACCCTGGTGATCTGGGCCAACTAGGGCCGCGATTCGGCCGGCCCCGCAATGACCGGTCGGCGCCGGTTGTCCCGCCGGAGAGCGATGACTACTCGGGGACGTGAGCGACGATCTCCTCGGCAAGTGCCAGGGCGGCAGTGGCCCCGGGTGAGGGAGCATTACGAACGGCTACCACCCGATCGGTGCGTGTGATGACGAAGTCGCTGACGAGATCGCCACTCCTGCTGACTGCCTGGGCCCTCACCCCGGCCCTGGCCGGCACCAGATCGTCGAGCCGAATCGACGGCACATACCTCTGCAGTTCCCGGACGTAGGCACCCCGAATCAGGGACCGCCGGACTTCCATCACCCCTCGCCGCCAGTTCCGAGCGGCGACCCGCCACACGCCCGGCGAACGCACGAGTTCGCCAACGGACCTCGCATCGACGTCACGCCATCGGTACCCCTCACGCGAAAGGGCAAGGATGGCGTTGGGCCCAACCAGAACCTCATCATGCACGGTTGGAGTGAAGTGGACGCCGAGGAACGGATAGCGCGGATCCGGCAAGGGGTAGATGAGCCCGTTGACGGATTCCTTCGACGCACCGACGAGATGCATGTACTCACCACGGAACGGGACGATGGTGGGTTCGAAGTCACCACCGGCGATTCTCGCCAGCCGATCCGACTGAAGACCGGCGCAGATGATCGCCGCGCCGGCCGTGAGTGTGATGCCGTCTCTGGCTGCGATCTCGATCCGGGATGACGTTGAGGAGATGCCACACACGTCGACACCGAGACGCACGGAACCGCCCATCGCAATCACATCGTCGCGCAAGACCCCCGCGAGGGCCCCGAAATCCGTGATCGCCGTGGTCGGCGACCAGATGGCCGCGTGGCCGACGGCGGCCGGCTCTCTCACCGCGATGCCTGCCCCATCGAGAAGCTCCAGACCGGGTACTCCGTTCGCCGCGGCGTTCTGAAGGAGTTCCGCGAGCCGGGCCGACTCATCGGACGTGGTGGCTATCACCAGCTTCCCGCACTCCTCGTACGGGACGTTCTTCTCGCGAGCGAAGTCGCGAAGCAAAGGAATCGCCCTCTTGGTCAAGGTGGCCTTCTGTGATCCCGGTGGGTAGTAGATCCCAGCGTGGACGACACCGCTATTCCGACCCGTCTGGTGTTGCGCGATCTCGAGTTCCTTCTCGAGAACCACGACCGTCCTCCCGGGACGTTCCAGGAGGAGCTCGCGCGCAGCGGCGAGGCCGATGATGCCGCCCCCGATGACCACACAATCCGCTGAAGCGAGCGGCATGTCGCCGTCCGCCGCGTCGCGTGTCTCTACGTCAGCCAACGGACCGGATGTGTCCATCGTGTCATGGTACGACGGATGCCGGCGACGGCGCGCATCGGCGGGCGCCCCTGCGACAGAGTCACCGTGGAGGCGTCCACTACCCGGGTATCATCTGGCAATCAACGATCGCGATGCCCGAATACGAGGGCGGCTTAGGAGATTGACATGGCAGCTGGGTACCCGCACACGATCGGCTGGATCGGCGCCGGGCGGATGGGTTCCGCACTGATCAAGCGAGTACTCGCGAACGGCTGTGACGTCTCCGTCTACAACCGAACCAGGGCCAAGGCTGAAGCCCTGATGGAATTCGGGGCAAAGGTCGTCGACAGTCCGGCCGACCTCGCCGATCGCGACATCGTGTTCACCACGGTCGCCGGTCCCAAGGACGTCATCGAGGTAACGCTCGGTGAGAACGGCGTGTTCTCCCGCCAAGACATCGGCCCGCGCATCATCGTCGACTCGACGACGATCAATCCCGAGTCGTCGGTGTTGCTGCGAGACGGAGCGGCCGCACGTGGTGCAGCCGTGGTAGCCGCCCCGGTCAGCGGCAACGCCAAGGTCGTACGGGCCGGCCGGCTCACCGTCGTGGCCTCGGGTCCGCTCGAGGCATACGAAGAAGTGCTTCCGTATCTCGACATGTACGGTGAGAAGGTCACCTACGTCGGTACGGGAGACGAGGCTCGCCTCGTCAAGATCTGCCACAACCTGCTGCTCGGCGTCGTGACCCAGACCATGGCGGAAATCACCGTGCTCGCTGAAGCCGGTGGGGTCTCGCGTGCGGACTTCCTCGAATTCCTGAACGACAGCGTGATGGGTTCGACATTCACCCGGTACAAGACGCCGGCGTTCGTCAATCTCAAGTGGATGCCCACCTTCACGTGGCACCTTCTCCGCAAGGACTTCGAACTCGGCCTGGAGCAGGGCAGGGAACTCAACATACCGCTGCCGACGTCTGCCATCGCCCATCAGATCGTGGTGGAGGGGATCTCTCGGGGCTGGGGGGACGAAGACTTCGCAGCCCTGCTCGAACTCCAGGCTGCTGCCTCCGGCAGGACGCTCGAACCCGAGAACGTCGAGGTGGACGACGGCCTTTCGGGCTGATCCGGCCGCGCTCGCCGCGACGTCAATCGCGGGACACCGTCAGTCTTCGCGAGGCGTGGCTACCCACAGTATCTCGACGTTGACGCCTGCGTCCTTCACCAGGCTGTGGACCGGACAACGCGCCTCCGTCTCGTCCACAACGGCGACCAGTCGCTCCGAGCGCCGAGTGCTGCCTCCAGCGGTGAAGGGGCCTCCCCGGTCCCGCCATGGGCAATCGGTTCATCGGTCGCCGCGTGCCGGCAAACCCCGCAATCGTCAACGGCCATCATCGAACCGTCGTTGCTGACCGAGATCGCCTTCCAACGGATGATGGGCTCCCGCATGTCCCCGGACGCAACCACGTTGGTCGCCATGCTCCTCCTCCGCTGCCGGAGTACAATCGATTGCGGAAGCCGACCCGATGGCGGCAGAACCGTCGGTGGACGGGTGCGGCGGCGTCTCAGACGCGTCGCCTCGCACCGTCGATCCACCACGGACGACACGACGGAGGGGGCCATCTGATCGAGAAACCCATCACACTCAAGGACGTCGCACGTGAAGCCGGTGTCCACATCTCGACGGCTTCGAGAGCTCTCAACGAAGAGACTCGGTCTGAGTTGAGTATCGAAACCGCGAATCGAGTGGTTGCCGCGGCCGAGCGCCTCGGATATCAGCCGCACCCACTCGCCAGAGGTCTACGGACCAACCGCACACAATCCGTTGGAATGGTCCTTCCGGACCTGGTCAGCCCCTTCATTGCTCCCATCCTCACCGGTGCCCAACACGCCTTGAGCGAGGTCGGCTACTCGCTCTTGATTGGCTCGGATAACGCGAACTCGCCGCGCACGATGACCGCTCTGGAGACCTTCCTCGACCGGCGGGTCGACGGTCTGATCGTGGCGAACGCCCGCCTGGATTTCGCGGCGCCAGAGCGCGTCCTCCGACACGAGGTGCCGACCGTCCTGGTCAGCCGCTCAGCGGAGAACGATTCCTTCCCTTCAATCGTTGGCAACGATGTGGCCGCCCTCTCCCTCGTAGTCGATCATCTGGTCGCTCTGGGGCACACGAGGATCGCGCATGTCGCCGGCCCACTCGATATTTCAACCGGCCTGTTCCGACAGATCGGGTTCACCGACGCAATCGAACGAGCGGGCCTGACGACGTCGGACTGCCGGGTCTACGAAGCAGGGTCATTCCGATCGATGGACGGTCACGCCGCATGCAACCGGCTCCTGGACTCTGGTGATGCTCCCACCGCGATCGTCGCCGCCAATGATCTCCTCGCGCTCGGGTTGTATCGACGCGATCCGGGAACGTGGGATGACCGTCCCGGGAGATATCTCCGTTACCGGCTACGACGACATCGCGCTGGTCGATCGGCTCGATCCCCCGCTCACAACCATTTCACTCCCCTACGAAGCGATGGGTGCGACGGCCGGACGGCTCCTGCTCGATCTGATGGCCGAAGACCATCGCATCGTCGAGCCTTCCTACGAGCCGATACGGCTGGCTCCCTCCCTCGTTGTTCGCTCCTCGTCCGGACCGGTCGGTTCGAAGTAGGGCGGTCGACGCCTCACGCAAGCCCGGACCACAGCAGCCGGATCGCTGCGATGCCGAGAATGACGAGAACGACATACTGAAAGGTCTGCACGGACAGTCTCTTTCCGATGCGCATCGCGATCGGAGTCACGACGAGAACCGGAATACAGGCGATGATCCCGGCAGTGACTCTCGCCCGGTCGTAGCCGCCGAGTGCCGCGAGCGAGACGATCTGCATCATCCCGAGGAAGAAGAACGGAACCGAGATGGCGAACACGAAGCTGGAGCGATCGAGGCGGAGGCTGTGGACGTAGGTTCCGACCACCGGAGCTGAGATTCCGGTGGCGCCGATCAGTACGCCGGCACCGAATCCGGCGGGTGCCGCCAGGCGTTGTGCCGTGCGATCGTCGATCTTCCGCTCCGGGTTGAGGAGGTACCAGATGATGTACAACAGCATGAAGACACCGAGAACCACGGACATGATCCGATCGTCGATGCTTACCAGGAGCCACACACCGAGCAGGGTTCCGACCACCCCGGTGACCATCATTGGCACGAGGAACCATCGGATGTCGGATGCAGCCGACCGGTTCTTGATCATCAGCCAGAAGTTGGCAAGTGCCGAGGGGATCGCGATCACCGCGACGGCATATTCGACGCCCATGAACGATGCCAGAACCGGAATCGCCAGCATCGGGCCGCCGAGGCCGGTTACTCCTTTGGCGAAGAAGCCCAACGCCACAGCCGCCAGCACAAGAAGGATCTCGCCGGCTTCCATCTACGTCACGGACGCGGCAACGGACAGGCCAATGCAGCTGCAGCGGGGCATGTCAATCCCAGTCGAGGAACGCCGGTAACCGGTTCATCTTGCGAAGTGTCCCGACGACGCCGAGAGGGAAGAACAACAACACAGCAACGAGCATGGTGCCCTGGATGACGATGTTGAATTCGGTGGCGCCAAAGGCGACGAGCGAGATCTCGTTGATGGCGTAGATGAGGACGGCACCGACAACCGGTCCCGCCACCGTCCCCTTCCCTCCGATGATTGCCATCAAGACCATCTGCGCCGAGATCGCAATGGTGAAGAACACCGTGGGTCGCACAAATGCGATCGAGTACCCGTAGATCGCGCCGGCGACGCCGACCCAGAAGGCGCTGATCGCAAAGGCAGAGATCTTGTAGAGGCGGGTGGGAACGCCGGCAACCTCGGCCTTCACCTCGTCTTCGGCGATCGCTCGCAGACCCATGCCGAACTTCGAGTGGGCCACGCGGTAGGCCGTCCAGATGGCCCCCATCGCGATGAGCAGCATCGCGTAGTAGAACGGCACACGGAGCCACTCCTGCGAGAACGGCGGAGAGGGAAGCGGAAGCCCCGCAGCGCCACCCAGGTACTCGAAGTTATCGGTCATGAGCAGGAACATGAACAACAGCGCGATCGTAGAGATGATGAAGGCCGGGCCACGGGTCCGCAGCGTGATGAACCCTGCGAGGAATCCGAGTGCCACGGCCGCCAGACCGCCGAGGGGAGCCGTGAGAAACGGGCTGACGCCGTGGTAGTAGAGCAAGACACCTGCGACATACCCGCCGACTCCCATGAAAACGCTGTGACCGAGCGAGATGTAGCCGGCAAATCCACCGAGGATGTTCCAACTCGAGCTCATCGCCACCCACATGAGAACGAGGGCGCCGAGGGTCAGGACATAGTTGTAAGAACTGATCATCGGGCGGAACAACGGCAACGCCAGTAGGGCGACCACAACTGCCACCAGCACGTACCAGCGATAGCGCGCCGGCCCCGGCGGGCGCTGAACTTCCTCCGGGACGGGCTCGGGAGCGGAGCCTTCCGGACCGACGGCGGCGCGGTCTTGGATCACACTGGGGCCTCCTTGCCGAACAGGCCTTGAGGCCGGATGAGCAGAATCAGGAACAGGGCCAGATAGAACGTCATGGGACCCCACGTCGGCCCGATCTGGTCAACGACAAACGAGCTGGCGACACCGAGCACCAGGGCCCCAATGACCGCGCCCTTCATGCTTCCCATGCCGCCCAGCACCACCAACGCCAACAGCAACGCAACCCACTGCCAGTGTCGGAACGGGAAGAACGGGAACAGGTAGCTCATCAGCGCGCCGGAGGCGCCCGCAAGCGCCGTCGAGAGACCAAAGGAGATCGCAGACACCCTGCGCACGTTGACTCCGACGATTTCGGCAGCGTCGCGATTCTGCGTGGTCGCTCGGATGGCATACCCCGTCTGGCTGTAGCGAAGGAACGCCCAAAGCCCGACAAGCAGCACGATGCTCAGTAGCGAGGCATAGAGCTGGCCCTTCGGAATGAAGAGAATATCGCCCTGGGGAAGGAAGAGACCGTCGACGATGAACGACTCGTTCGCGTATCCCGGTTGCGCCTTGCGGTAGATCCCGGTGAAGGCGAACCCCAGGAGGCCTTCGACCATGATGGCGATTCCGAACGTGAGCAGCACAGTCATCTCGCCGAACTTCTTCGACCCTTCGATCCTCCGGAACAAGACCTGGTAGACCGCTATGCCGAAGAGGAACATGATCGGCATGACGAACAGCACCGACAGCAGCGGATCGATGCCGAGCTTCTCGAATGCGAAGAACGAGATGTAGGCCGAGGCAATGATGAACGCGGCATGGGCGAGGTTCACGATCCGCATGACGCCGAAGGCCAGCGTCAGGCCGGCGGCCATCAGGGCGTAGACACCACCGAGCAGGAGACCGAGGATCGCGACCTGAATCACATGGGTCATTTCTTCTCTCCCGAACCCGCTGCTTTGCCGAGATAGAGCTCGCGAACGCGGGGATCCTCGAGAATGCCCTCCGACGGCCCTTCGAAGCGAACGATGCCCAGGTCGAGCACCACACCCCAATCGACGAGCTCGAGTCCGCGTTGGGCGTTCTGCTCGATGATCACCACGGTGAGGCCCATGCTCTTCAGCTGCTCGACCTGTGAAAAGATCTGCTGGGCGATCTGGGGCGCCAGACCGAGCGTTGGTTCGTCGAGCATGAGCAAGATGGGATCGATCATGAGGGCGCGACCCATTGCCAGCATCTGCTGCTGGCCGCCCGACATCTTGCCGGCGTCCTGGCCCGCTCGATCCGCGAGGATGGGGAACATCTCGTACACCCGGGCGAGTCGCTCCTTGATGAGGGCTCGATCCTTCACGAGGTAGGCGCCCATGATGAGGTTCTCACGAACACTCATCTCGGGGAACAACGCCTGATCCTGGGGGACGAAACACACGCCGGTCGCGAGCACCTGGTCGGGTCTCCGACGGGCGAGCGACTCGCCCCGGAACACGACGTCACCGGATCGCGGATGAAGCAGCCCGGCAATCACCTTGAGGAGCGTCGACTTGCCCGCTCCATTCGGGCCAATGATGCAGTACGACTTCGCCTCTTCGACCTCGAGCGAGAGACCCTGGAGAATGTCGGGCCCCGCCCCGTACCCGGCAGTGACATCGGTGATCTCGAGAATTGGCATGTCAGGCCATCCCTAGATAGGCATCGAGCACGCGACCATCACTCTGCACCTCTTCAGGTGTCCCGTGAGTGAGCACTTCACCGTGGGCCATGACAATTACGGAATCACTGAGATCCATGACGAGGTCCATGTTGTGTTCAACGATGAAGAAGGTGAGCCCCTCCCGGTTGAGCCGGCGGATCCGGTCGACCATGCGCTCTAGAAGCGCCGGATTCACGCCACCCGCCGGCTCATCGAGCATGACGAGGCGGGGGTTGGACATCAGCACGGCGGAGAACTCGAGCAGCTTGCGCTGGCCATACGACAACAACTCAGCTTTGGAGTAGGCGTAGTTCTCGATGCCGACGAACCTGAGGAGGTCCAGTGCTCGTTCGGTTTCCGAGTCCAACATCCGCGAGCCGAACGTGCCTCGCAGATTGTGAGCGGATGACCCAACGACCATGTTCTCGATGAGGGTCATATCATCGAGGGCCCTCGTGACCTGGAACGTTCGCCCGATGCCGAGCCGTGTCAGCTTGTGCGGCATCTTGCGGGTGATCTCGCTGCCTTCGAATCTCACCGATCCGGAATCCGCCCTGATCACGTTGTTGATGAGGTTGAATGTCGTCGTCTTGCCGGCTCCGTTCGGACCGATAAGGGAGGTGATGGTCCCTTCCTCGATGTCGAAGCTGGCGTCGTTGACAGCTTGGATGCCGCCGAAACCCTTGTTCAGGCCTCGCGCCTCGAGCATTACGCCCACAATTGGCCTCCAACCGCCGTTCTGTCCGGACACCCACTCACGAGTGCA
Organism: uncultured Actinomycetota bacterium; assembly: GCA_963700375.1. Taxonomy (GTDB): domain Bacteria; phylum Actinomycetota; class Acidimicrobiia; order Spongiisociales; family UBA5794; genus JAHEEL01. The sequence continues at coordinate 176,375 of CAVOXF010000002.1, read as the reverse complement.
ACTCCCGCCTCTCGCCGGTATTCCCTATTGCCTACCGCACATCAACCTGGTCTGAAGATGGGGCACCGACCCGTCCGGTGCCCCATCTTCCCGTCATTCGTTCAAATACCGGCCTAGAACTCAGGCTTCGGGTAGACGAGGTCCACCGTGCCCGGGAATTCACCGACCGGGTACACGAACTTGAGGTCGCCGTCTTGCCACTGCACCATGACCATCGAGCGATCGACCGGCAGCCCTCGTTCGTCCCACACCCAGTTGCCGAGAATGGTCTTGACCGGATCGTCCGGCGTCCGTGCGTGCATCCATTCCGACATTGCAACGTTGTCCGTGGAACCGACACCGAGGATGGCCTGCTCAACACCCTGGCAGAGCGAGAACGGGATCGCCTCGTCTTCATCCGGGGCTCGCCCGAATGATTCGGTGAAGCCGTTGATGAAGTCGGTGTTGGTGTAGACCTCGCCTCCGAGCACGCCCTCCCAATCGGCAAGCGGGTGCCAGGCCGAGTGAATGGTGGCCCCGTTGGCCACATCGCCGAGCGTCTCTTGGAACTCGGACTGCGCTCCCTGGGACAGCCAGATCAGCTTCGGGTTGTACTGCACCGTCGCGAACGCGTTCATCAGCGAGATCGCTTCGTCCGGCGAGGTAACTGCAACAACCACCATGTCGGCTCCGCTGTTCTTGACCGAATTGGCCAAGGTCAGCCAATCGGTGAACGGGACGGGCCACTGCTCCTGGTACACAACCTCGATGCCTGTCGGTTCGAGGTAGCCATCAACGGTGACGACCACATCCGAATCCGGGATTGCCACCTCACCGCCGACGAGACCGGTAACGATTGCGTTGGCGAAGAAGTCATCGGCGTGCACGATCGCCACCGTGCTGATCGGCGGATCGATGACACCGGTGCTGGTGTAGTACTCGATCATCGAGACCGGTGAGAAGCCGATCAGCTCGGCTGCGTTCTGCTGGAAGTAGAAGATGTTGTCGAATCCCCGCTCCCAGATGCGCAATGCAGCACCCGAAGGAATCGGATACATCATGTTGGCCTGATTCGCCACGGTTGAGGCGGGGAAGGTCAGCAAGCTGGAGAACGTGCCGAGCAACGCATCTGCGCCCTCGACCTCGATCTGGCGCTGAACCTGCGACACCGCGACCTCCGGATCGGACCGGTTGTCCTCGACCAACAGTTGGACCTCTCGGCCGAGGATCCCGCCCCGTGCGTTGATCTCGTCAACGCAGAACTGGTATCCGTCGCCGTGCTTGCTCCCCGGAATGGCGAAGTCGCCCGTCAGGGGCAGCGACGCAGCGAAGAGAATCGGATCATCGGACATAGCGGCCGTGGTCGTTGTCTCCTCGGTCGCCGCTGCGGTTGTAGTGGTTTCTCCGGCTGCCGCTGCCGTTGTGGTGGTCTCGTCGCCACCGGCTGCGGCCGTGGTGGTTGTGTCGTCACTGTCACTGCTACAGGCCGCAACAATGAGTGCAAACACCGCGAGCAGGCTCAACAACTTCGTGAATCGATTCATGCGCTACCTCCCACGCAATCGATGATCGATCTGTCGGACGGCAGACTACGGAACAGCCGAATCGATTGCAAGTGCAAACGATTGCGGTAGCGACACCCTTGGAACGGTGGTTGCCCCGTCCGAAGGCGTGTCCTACCATCACCGCCGTCGGTCGTTGGCACCGATCGCGTGGGTCGAGACGCCCCGAGGGGCCGGTTGATCCCCGATCGACGATGAGCAGCAGAGTTCTCGTCGATGACCAGCAGGCCCGGTCGAACGACCCGCAGAGCCACGGGCCTCTTCAGAAAAGGGATGTGCAATGGCGGCCTCGCGGAGACGGTTCCCCCAAGTCAAGAAAATCGGAACGCCGGAGGCCATGCGCGCCCACCTGGCGGACGAGGGCATCGACCTTCCACTCGACACCGTCGTGGAGCCGGCTCCCGACGGACCTCTCGCTGCTCCCATCAGGATCGGAACGCACCTCGAGGCCGGCAACCGGTTCGCCATCCTCCCAATGGAAGGATGGGACGGCACGACCGATGGATTGCCGACACCAGATCTCGAGCGCCGCTGGCTCCGCTTCGGTGCTTCCGGGGCAGGACTGCTGTGGGGCGAGGCCACCGCCGTGGCCCCCGAAGGCCGCGCCAACCCGAACCAGCTGATGATCAACGAGGAAACGGCGGAGAGGCTCGGCAACCTCCGGAGCCGGACGGTCGAGGCGCGAGCCCTCGAGTTCGATGGAGCTCGTCTCATCACGGGGATGCAGCTGACGCATAGCGGTCGATGGTCCCGTCCACTTGGAGAACCGCTGCCACGGATCGCGTACCGGCAGCCGCAACTCGATCGGCGGCTCCCCGTATCCGATGCCTCGCTCTTGAGCGATGACGAACTCGACGAGTTGGTCGACACGTACGTTCGCGCCGGGACACTCGCCGCTGACGCCGGCTTCGATTTCGTCGACATCAAACACTGCCACGGCTACCTCCTCCACGAGCTGCTGAGCGCCAGAACCAGACCCGGCCGCTACGGCGGATCATTCGAAGGACGGACGCGGGTTCTACGCGCCGTCGTTCAGCAGCTGAGATCACAGCGCCCGAACCTCACGATTGCCGTTCGGCTGAGCGCCGTGGACCCGGGACCGTATCTCGAAGACGCGGAAGGAATCGGCTATCCGGAGCCGCTCGACCAGCCTCCATTCGTGTTCGGCCCCGACGAACAAGGCAATCCCCTCGGAGAGACCCACCAGTTCCTCGATCTCTGTTCCGAGCTTGGTGTCGCACTCGTGTGTGTCACGGTTGGAAGTCCGTACTACAACCCCCATGTGACCAGACCGGCCTATCACCCTGCGCTCGACGGCTATCTCCCGCCCCGCGAACCGCTCGCCGAGGTTGCCTATCACCTCGAGACGACGGCGGCCCTCACGAGGGCTCACCCGGATCTGGTGGTGGTGGGCAGTGGCTACAGCTATCTGCAAGAACTGCTCCCGAATGCCGCCCAATACCGGGTGCGATCCGGCGACGTCGGCATGGTGGGCATCGGCAGGATGGCTCTTAGCTATCCACAGCTGCCGGCGGATGTGCTCGCCGGGCACGCCATCGATCCCAAGATGATCTGTCGAACGTTCAGCGATTGCACCACAGGGCCAAGGATCGGCCTGGCTTCGGGCTGCTACCCGCTGGACGACCACTACAAGAAGAGCGAATCGCGCGTTGCCATCGCAGCAGCCAAGAGGGAGAAACGGTCGACGTCGGGTTGATTCGGAACCCGTCCGTCGCTCGCGTCGATCCGCCGCCGTGCTAGCTTCGCGCGAGGATGCAACGTGGTGCCGTTGCCTGCCGAGACTCGGAGCGCATCTTGATCAAGACCGACACCGCAATCGAACCGGCATCGCTCACCTCGCAACTGACCCGGTTGTGGGAAGTTTCCGGCCCCAAGGTCAAGCGGCTGTGCCGCAGGAGTTCACCGAATCTCGCAACACCGGTCTACACGGTCGACGGCCGGTACACAGCGCGCGGTTGGACCGAGTGGACGCAGGGTTTCCTGTACGGCGAGGCCATCCTGCAATTCGATGCAACGGGAGACGAAGAGGCGCTCGAGCTCGGTCGTCGCCTGACGCGCGATCACATGGCGCCGCATCTCACCCATGAGGGTGTTCATGACCACGGCTTCAACAATGTCAGCACGTACGGCAACCTCAGGAGGTTGATGCTCGAGGGCCGGATCCCCTTCGATGCATGGGAACTGGCGTTCTACGAGAACGCCCTGAAGGTGAGCGGCGCAGTTCAGGCGATGCGCTGGACCGAAACCGCAGCCGGGAGCGGCTTCATCCACTCGTTCAACGGTCCCCACTCACTCTTCTGTGACACGATGCGTTCGCTTCGATCCCTCGTGCTTGCGCACCGCCTCGGGCACCGACTGCTTGGCGAGAACGACCGGTCCATCTCGTTGATGGAACGTGGAATGCAGCATGCTGCAACAACGGCCACCTACAACGTGTTCTACGGCGACGGCCGCGACGTGTATGACATCCGCGGACGGGTCGCCCACGAATCGTTGTTCAACGTCACTGATGGCAACTACCGCGCACCGAGTACGCAGCAGGGGTACTCGCCCTTCACCACCTGGACGCGCGGTCTGTCATGGGTCATGTCGGGTTACGCCGAGCAACTCGAGTTCCTCGACACCGTCGAGGATGTTGAGCTCGAACCCCTCGGCGGGAGAGCGCGGATCCGTTCGATGATGCTCGCCGCCGCCACCGCCTCCTGTGACTTCTACATCGAGTACACGCCGCTCGACGGGGTGCCGTATTGGGATACGGGAGCTCCGGGCCTGGCAATGATGGGCGACTATCTCGACCGGCCGGCCGAGCCATACAATGCGCATGAACCGGTCGACAGTTCGGCGGCGGCCATCGCGGTTCAGGGACTTCTTCGACTGGGCCACTACCTCACCGGCTCCGGGGATCCCGCGGGAGAGCGCTACACGAAGGCGGGCCTCACGGTTCTGCATACCTTGCTCGGTGACGCCTACCTCAGCCTCGACCCGGATCATGAAGGCATCCTCCTGCACGGCGTCTACCACCGGCCCAACGGATGGGACCATGCTCCGAACGACAGCAGCGTCCCGTCCGGCGAGTCGGTCATGTGGGGCGACTACCACCTGATGGAGGCGGCCCTCTACGTGCAACGCCTCTCCGATGGCCAGCCGTACCTCACCTTCTTCGGACCTACCGAGGATGTGCGATGACGACCCCCCGGACCGCACTCGTGACCGGCGGCTCCCGTGGAATCGGCCTCGGTATCGCCGAGCGGCTTCTGACCGACGGCTACCTGGTGGTCATCAACGGCATGAGAGACCGGGGAGCCGTAGCCGACACGCTCGAAACACTCTCACGTCTCGGCAATGTCACATACGTGGCCGCCGATGTTGGAACTGCCGAAGGGCGGAGCCGCCTCGTGGATGAGACGCTGGCAGCGGTCGGGCGCCTCGATGTGCTGATCAACAACGCCGGGATCACCTCGCCGGGGCGCAAGGACATTCTGGATGCCGCGGAGGAAGACCTCGACACCGTTCTCGCCGTCAATCTCAAGGGCCCATTCCTCCTCACACAGAGCGTGGCGCGGCACATGATCGAGGAACGCGAAGCAGACCCGGGGTTCCGCGGACGGATCGTGAACGTCACGTCGATCAGCGCCGTGGTCGCTACACCGAATCGCTCCGAATACTGCATCAGCAAGGCGGGCCTGTCCATGACGACGATGTTGTGGGCAATCCGCCTCGCCGAGTACGGTATCGACGTCTTCGAAGTACGCCCCGGCATCATCCAAACAGACATGACCGCTCCGGTTGCGGAGAAGTATGAGTCACTGATCGAGGGCGGACTCACACTGGAACGACGCTTTGGGATGCCGGGGGATGTGGCGGCGGTGGTCGCCGCACTGGCCAACGGAGACATCCCCTACTCGACGGGGCAAATCCTCACGGTCGACGGCGGGCTGACCATCGCGAGGCTGTGAACGGCCCGCCCTCGGTCGCCGCCATCAGCGCCATCAGCGTCCGGCAGAAGACGCGCCCCGCAGCCCTGCGTCGGTATCAGCGAGCACCTCACGGTGGCCGAGGTTGAGCGTCTTGAGCCACCGCTGCTGACCGGACGTGAGCGCGATGAAGAACCCGAGTTCGGCTAGCTCAGGCGGAGTGAAATGGGTGTGGAGTTCGTCCCACAGCGCGTCGTCGGCGAAGTCGGCGTTCCATACGATCGCATCGGTGTAGCCGAGGGCTGCCTTCTCCCGATCGCTGTACCGGGGAGCAATCCGATACTGCAGGAGCTCGGCATAGTGGTCTTCATCAACTGCGGAATCCTCTGACCGTTGAGCCGCGCAATAGCCGCAGTCGACCGTCTTGGTGACATATACGCGGCACAACTCCTTGAGGTCGTGATCCACCACGCCATTCACGAACGTCTCTTCCCAGGCTGCGGAGAACGTCTTGACAACTGCAGGCACATGCGACCGAATGGCCTGAGACTCCGGCCGGGGTGTCCCGTTTCTGCGGGCTCGTTCCAAGATTGCCAGGACTTCCGGATCGTCGATGGTGCTCAGATCCGGGTAGGGGATTCGCGGCATGGTGGGGCACCTTTCCGTAGACCGGGGCGACAATGATTCCAGCGCGTCGACCTCACAGTACCGCCTCTCCCGGGAGAGCCAAGGCGTCGCCCTGTCCCGGGTGACTTGCGGACCCCATGACAGACCTGGTTGACTAGCGACATCCTGTGAAAGCACGGCACGAGCCGCCACCGGAGAGACGAGGAGCATCAATGCAATCGATTGCAGCCGAGACAGTCCTCCCCGCCGACATGGACGCTCTGGTCCTGCTCGGCCCGAACGAGTTCGAGGTGCAGCGCGTCCCGGTGCCGGCGCCCGGTCGGCACGAGGTCCTGTGCGAAGTCCACTCGGTGGCCATCTGTGGCACCGACAAGGAGCTCATCTCGGGGAACTTCCTCAAGAAGGGTTGGCCGCGCGGCTATCCGTACACACCCGGCCACGAATGGTCCGGCGTGATCGTGGCCGCTGGAGAAGGGTCGGCCGAGCTCGGCTTCCGTCCCGGCGACCGCGTGGCCGGGACCGCCCACGACGGCTGCGGCAACTGTCGGATGTGCGCGATCGGTCGCTACAACCTCTGCGATAACTACGGGAACGAGGACCTCGGCCACCACCACTACGGTCACTACTCAACCGGAGCCATGCGCGAGTATCACAACACGTCGATCAAGAGCGTGTTCAAGATCCCTGACTCCATGACACTCGAACAAGCCGCATTGGTGGATGCCAGTTCGATCGCCTTGCACGCCGTCAAGCGGGTTGGAGTGGGTCCCGGCGAAGTCGGGGCGATTATCGGTCCCGGTGCCCAAGGGCTCCTCGCAGGCCAGATTGCGGGACTCCTCGGGGCGGCGCGGGTGATCCTGGTCGGGAGAGGCGGCGAGCGTCTCGAGACCGCAGTCTCGATGGGATTCGAGGTCGTCGACAACACGCAGGTCGACGGACCCGCGGGCGTCAGGGAGCTCACTGAGGGAAAGGGAGCCCATTTCACAATCGACACCGCGGCGCGAGGCAACACACCGGCGGACGCGGTGGCGATGACGCGCAAGGGTGGACGCGTGGCCCTGATCGGCGTGCCGCTCGAGCCATGCGTTCTGCCGTTGCAGCGGATTGTGTTCGAGGAGATGGACCTCTTCGGTGTCCGGGCGAATCCGGGAACCTGCGAGGAGGTCATTCCTCTGATCACGGAAGGGAAGTTGGATGTCGATGCCGTCACCACACACACCTTCCCGCTGGCCGATTTTGCTGAGGCGTACGAAACATTCACACAACGCAAGGGCGGCGCGATCAAGGTCTTGATCCAGCCCGGCGTCTCGTGAGGATCGACGCGCAGGCGCACCCATTCGGAACATGGCAAGAAGGGACGAGGAGGTAAGCATGAGCAAATGGCAGATACCGCCCGACGGGGGCCACATGGACCGGCCGACCGGCATCTACCACCAGACGATGACCGGGAAGCAGATCGAGGACCGGCTCAAAGAGAACGACCTCATCATCATCCCCATCGGAAGCACCGAGGCCCACGGTCTGGCTCAGAATCCCGGGGAGGACACGTTCCTCGTCACCCGGCAGGCTGAGCAGATTGCACAGGCAACCGGATGTACGGTGGCTGAACCCATCTGGTACGGGTCCCATCCGTTCCATCACCTCGGTATGCCGGGCAACATCGTCATCCCGGAAGAGACGTTCAACGCGTATCTGCGGGCAGTCATTGCGGGCTACTGGAACGCTGGATTCCGCAAGCAGATTCTGCTGAACGGCCACGGCCAGGACTACGTGATCCCTACCGCCATGCACCAGTTCGGGAAGAAGTACCAGGTACCAGCGATCCTGGTCAACGTCAACTGGTGGTTCGTGATCCCGGAGCACCTCCGCGACAAGGAACACGGCGGACCGTTCGAAACTGCGTTCATCCACGGCGACGAGTGCGAAGCCTCATTCTCGATGGCGCTCTTCCCGGAGTTCATCGACATCAAGCTCGCCGAGAAGACGTCGTTCACGCCGTTGCTGCCACCGGGGCACATCAACAAGTCCGGCTCGGCGTTGCCGCTTTCCGAAGGGCCGCTTCCGTTCTGGCAGCAGGTCGGCGGATCTCCCCTCGAGGTGGTTGCCACTCCGGAAGGCTCAGTCGGGGACGCCACGCTGGCCGATCCGGAGAAGGCGAAGGGTGGTATCAACGCGATCCTCGACTACCTGGAGCGCCTGGTCAACGACATCATGGAGATGTACCCGCCCGGAGTGCTCCCACCCATCGAACAGGTGTCCATGCGGCCTCGCGAGGATGTCGAGGCCGTCCTCAAGGGACCACGGGAGCCCGGAGGCCGCCACCTGTACACGTTCGCCTATCCGCCGTAGGCGCGGGGACGGCAAGCAGTGAGTCCCGGAATGGGGGTTGATGTCTGATGTTCAAGACAAGCATGGCCATCTCCCCCACTCCGGCCGTCTTCGCCCCGCTGCTGTTCGCCGGTGACTGGACATCGGCGCTCGACGCCGCCGTTGACCTCGGCTACGACGCGATCGAGATCAGCGTCCGCGACCCGGCGGATCCGGCAGTGGTGGCATGCGATGCAGGTCTGCGGCGACATGGCCTACAGCTTTCGGCCATCGCCACCGGCCAATCCTTCTACTCGGACGGGTGGTCGCCGACGTCGAACGACCCGAAGGTGCGGGGATTGCTCGGCGAACGCATGCACCGCATCATCGACCTGGCGTCCCCTTGGGAATCAATGGTCGTGATCGGCGGTGTGCGGGGCACGCTCACAGGATCGGACGAGGAGCAGGCCGTACAGTACGAACGCGCCGTGAACGCAGTTCGCGGGTACGCGGAATACGCGGCCGCACAGAACGTCTCACTCGTCGTCGAGCCGATCAACCGTTACGAGACGAACTACATCAACACCGTCGGGGAGGCGTTGCAGTTCATCGACGACGTTGGTCTGGACAACCTCGGAGTCCTCGCCGACACCTTCCACATGAATATCGAGGAGGCGAATCTCGCCACATCACTGCGATCGGCCGGTGACCGTATCCGTCACGTGCAGTTCACGGACAGCAACCGGCTGGCCGCGGGCCGCGGCCACATCGACTTCCGCGAATTGGCGGCGGTTCTCAGAGAGTCCGACTACCGCGGATACCTCTCCACCGAGACCCTGCCGCTGCCCGACAGCAGGACCGCCGCCCGACAGGCGATCGAGTACTTCAGGACGCTCTGAACGCAGCCGAACACCGCGGCGTGACCCCATCGAACGCTCCGTCGGGTCCGAGTGTCCGAAGGCGAAGCCGGTCAGACCTGCAAGCACCACAGCCTTCGCAAACGTCTCCGTTCAGACCATCGCCAGCGGATCCACCATCGATCCGGTCGCACCCTTGATCTTCAACGGCAGCATCACGAAGAGGAACTCGTAGACCTTGTCGCGAGCGATGTCCTCGAGGTAGATGCTCTCGAGCAAGTAGATCCCGTTCTCGATCAGCAGCTTGGTATGGACCGGCTGCGGGTTCGCAGGTGAGCCACGGTCCGGCGTCGGCATGACCTCATAGGTCTCCGTGTCGGTACCGGTGGCGACCACGCCCTTCTCCAGCAGCCACTCGGCCGCGGAGAGATCGGGACCGGCCGTCTTGTGTTCGGCCATCGCCTCAGCATCCGGCCAGTACTTGAGATAGCCGGTGCGAATGAGGACGACGTCCCACGGCCGAACCTCTACGCCCTGTGCCTCGGCAATGGCCTGCAACTCGTCGGCCCCGACCGGTTCGCTCGAAGGGAGCGCATCGACGCCGCGATACGTCGGCGGGTCCAGCAGAACACCCCTTGTGAAGAAGGGCGGGAGATGGGAGGCATCCCCGACGATCGGACCGTGGTCGGTGAGGTGCTCCGCCGTGTTTCCGCCACCGTACCAGTGGTTGTCGTCCCCGATGGTCATGTGCCCGAGCCCGTCGATATGCGCCCCGGAGTGGGAACACGCCATCAGGTATTCGGCCATGTACCCGAGGCCTACCTCGTTCGGCGGACCCCACGGCTGGACCCCGCCTGCCTTGATGCCGGGAGGTGTCCGATAGTTGAGCACCTGGAACGGTGGATGACCGGGGAAGAGCGGCATCCCGGTGAATCGAGGAACCGACAACGAGTAGGAGCGTCCCTCCTTCACCATCTGCGCCGCCTCGACGACTTTCTCGACCGGCATGTCTCTCACGGGACCTACGTGCTGAATCTCGCTCATGTCTCCTGCTCCCTCATGGCTTCCCAGACCCGCTGCGGCGTCAGCGGCAGATCACGGATGATCAGGCCGGTGGCATCACGGACCGCCGCACCGACGGCGGGAGCCGTACACAGCAGGCTTCCCTCGCTGACACCCTTGACACCGTACGGCCCGGGTCCGTCGTGGTTTTCAATACTGGCGCTGATCAGCTCGATCGGCAGGTCCTTGCTGGTCGGGATGCGATAGTCGATGGCACCCAGGTTCCTGGTCCGCCCCTCCTCGTCGAGGATGTATCCCTCCATCAACGAGTGGCCAAGGCCCATGATCGCCGCGCCGTCATCCTGGCCCTGCACCTGCTGAGGGTTGAGGGCGGTGCCGACATCACCAACAGTGACATGCTTGATGATCTGGATCTCGCCGGTCTCGCCGTCGACCTTGGCTTCGATCGCCGTGCAGTTGAACTCGAAGAACGCGGCCGGGCCCGCGAGCGGGTGTCCGGGGACCTTGTCCTTCCGCATCTCGCCGTTGCCGATGACTTCGCCGCCGAGCGGGCCGAGACCTGCCGTGACCACTTCCATGATCGGTAGGTCTTCGCCGACGATGCGCACGACACCACCGTCCACCTCGATCTCGGACTCGTCCACCTCGTAGACCTTGGCGGCCATCGCCTTCACTTTGCTGTGGACGTCCTTGCAGGCGCGATACACCGATGTTCCCATGAGCACGGTCGACCGGCTTGCCGACGTCTGCTGGTCGTACGGAACGGTTCCCGTGTCACCCATGATGATGTTGACGTTCTCGAGGGGGATACCCATCTCCTGGGCGACGATCTGTGAGAACACGGTTCGCGCGCCCTGTCCCATGTCGGACGTTCCGCTGAAGATGATCGCGCTGCCGTCGGCCAGCAGGCGCACCGTCGAATACGAAAGGCCCGTGGTCGGTCCGGACTTGAGGCCCAACGCGATGCCCCGGCCGTGGCCCTCGGGCAACGGCGTACCCCAACCGATCAGTTCCTCTGCCTTGTCGACCGTCTGCATCCATTCGCCGTCCGCGGGTGTGTCGCCGGGGACGAACTCATAGCCCTTCTCGGGCAGATTGCGACGCCTGATCTCGAGTCGGTCGATACCGAGTTCAATCGCTGCCTCGTCGAGGGTCGACTCACGCGCCCACGTGATCTGAGGAACGCCGAATCCCCGGAAGGCCGTCGTCGGCGCCGTGTTCGACAAGATCGTCCGGCCGATGATCTTGACGACCGGCACCTTGTACGGCCCGGCTGCCAGATAGGACGACTTGCTTGCGACGCGATCGGCGATGTCGACGTAGGCGCCGATGAGGTAGTTCGTCTCGATGTCCTGGAACACCAGGATGCCTTCGCTCGTCAATCCCGTTCGCACACGCACCCTCGTCGACGGGCGCCTGACGGCCTGGAAGGTCTCCTCGAGCGACATGACCAGACGCACGGGACGACCGGCCTTGAGCGCCATGTAGCTAACCAGCGGTTCGAGCTTGGGATGCTGCTTGCCGCCAAAGCCCCCTCCCGGGTCCGGAGCGAAGACACGCAGCTTCGAGAGCGGGATGCCGAGGAGCTTCGCCAGCGTCTTCTGAAGCTGGAACGGATGCTGGATCGTGCTCCAGACGGTCAACTCGTCTCCGTCCGGCTGCGCGATGAACGCGTGCGGTTCGATCGCGAAGTGGGTGACCATCGGGAACTCGTACTCCCGCTCGATCACGTAGTCCGCGTCATCCTCGACATCTGCGATGTCGCCCCAGCCGAAGTGGATCTCGGTCTTGATATTGGTGTTGGCGAACGGCTCTCCTGCGCGGAGAGACGGATCCTGGACGAGCGGGGCGTCGGGGGCGAGCGCCGCGTCGATCGTGTGAACGTTGGGCAGAACCTCGTACTTCACCTCGACGAGGGCGGCGCCTTCTTCCGCGGCCTCCTTCGTGTCGGCGGCCACCGCTGCCACCGGTTCGCCGTGGTAGTTGACCGTACCGACAGCGAGAACCGGACGGTCCTGGTACTGGGGCCCAAACCGTGGCATCGGCTTCGGAAGATCGTCCGCCGTCATGACGAGTCGAACACCGGGCACCTGTTCGGCCTTGCTGGTGTCGATCGAGATGATCCGTGCCTTGGATTCGTTGATCGTGACGAGTTTGGCGTGCAACTCGTCCACGAGATGGATGTCGGCCACGTACTGCTGGGCGCCCGTGACTCGGTCACGACCTCCGACGCGGTTCGGCGACGATCCGACATACGTGTTGGGTGTCATGCCCTCCCCGCTTTCGCGGCCACGAGGACCGCCTCGGTGATCTGCAGGTAGCCGGCGCAGCGGCAGAGGTTCCCTCCGAGGGCTTCATGCACATCGTCGATCGTGGGATCGGGATTGCGCATCAACAGCGAATGTGCCGACATCAACTGGCCGGGGATGCAGAACCCGCACTGTGGAGCGCTGACGTCGAGGAACGCTTGCTGCAGGGCGCTCAAGTGCCCGTCGGTGGCGAGCCCCTCAACGCTGGTGACCTCCCGGCCGTCGATTTCGACAGCGAGCATGAGGCACGAGTTCATCGGGATGCCGTCGACGACCACGGTGCATGCACCGCACTCGCCGACCACACAGCACTCCTTGGTGCCGGTGAGCCCGATCTGGTCGCGCAGGACGTCGAGCAAGGTGTGGTTCGCGGCAACTTCGAGGGAGCGCTCTCGCCCATTGATGGTCGCCTCGATCTGAATCAATTCGCTCATGACACTCCCTGCAGTTCCTTCAGGCGCTCAATGGCCCTGTCGACGGCGCGGGCGCCGAGGACGCGCAACATCGCCTGCCGATAATCCGGGCTGGCACGCATCGACCGCACCGACGGGCTTGCGTCGGCGAAGATCTCCTCGAAAACGGCAGCCTTCGCATCTTTGGAAGCGTTCGGATCGGCGAGCACTCCCGTCTCGTCGGCCCTGAGAACTGCCCGCGGCCCGACGCTTCCGAATGCGACCTGTGTGACGCCGGCGTCGTCGACGGTCGCGCACAGCGTGACCGACGCCAGATCGGTGCCCTTCCTGCGGGTCATCCGCTCGTAGGCGCCGCCGAGCATCCGGGTCGGCGTCGTCAACTCCAGGGCAATGGCGAGTTCGCCCTCCTGGAGATCCGTCTTGCCGGGACCCACGATGAAGTCGTTGATCGGCACCCGTCGCACGCCGTCGGGTCCGGCCACCACGATGATCGCCTCGTAGGCGAGCAGCGGTGGCGCCGTATCGGCGGCGGGCGAGCCGTTACAGATGTTCCCGAGAAGCGTTGCCCGGTTCCTGATCTGCACCGATCCGACCACGACGGCTGCCTCGACCAACGCCGGGAAGTGCTCGTTGATCCCCTGGTCATTGACGAGTTCGGTCATCGTGGCCGTGGCGCTCACCGTCAACGTGTCTCCGTCCCACATGAGGGTCGGGTACAACTCGGCGATCCGCTTCAGGTCGACAACGACCTTCGGCTGGCGGTGCCGGTCTCGCATGGCGATAACCAGATCGGTGCCGCCCGCGAGAATCTCGGTCTCCGGGCCACTCGCGGCGAGCACCTGCAGCGCTTCGTCGAGCGACTCAGGACGTTCATATGAGAACTCCTTCATGTCGTCACGCTTCCTTGTTCGTCAAATGACCTTGTCAACCTCGTCCATGAGCGCCTGCGGGTTGGCGGCACGGATCATGTAGAACGTGCGGGGCCCGCAGAAGCTCTCCGTGAAGTCGGCTCGCGCCTTGCGCAACGCCTCGGTATCCGTCAACGGCATCGTGTGGCCCGGTGCCAGCAACTCGTTGGTGAGGAAGTAGTTCTGGAGCGAGTGGAAGTTCTGGAACTGCGCCTCGAACTGGCCGAGTTCTGCCGTTGTTGGGTCGAAGTTGCCGTCGATGGCGGGAACGATGACGATGTCGACATTGCTCGGCTCGTCGTAGTCCTCCCACGTCGGCATCTCGTCACCGAAGAAGATCTGAGCGCCACGCTCGGGAGCGGCCTTGTCGGCACGTTCGGTGCCCTTCGCGCGGCTCTTGATGAACACCGTCTTGGATCCCATGATCACCGTGCCGGTCTCGTCGATCACCGTGGTCTCGGTGGAGATGAGCTTGCCACCGCGCCGGCAGGCCTCGATCTGGCACATGCTCTTGCCGTGGTTGGACTCACCGCCGAGGAACAGGACCGTCTTGTCCTGGTAGCGAACGGCAGACGAATGGAAGGGATGCAGGCCCTCGGCCTCCATTCGCAGGGCCAGCACGGTGACGATCGCCTTCTGGATCGGTCCTTCGGCCCAATCGCCGTTGAATCGCATCGTCTCGCCGTCCCACGTGACCGACTTCTCGGCGGCGTCGCGGTCCCAAACGAGGTCTGGCTCTCCGAGGATGGAGTCGGTCTCCAAGGTGACGTCGGCGAGGCGGTAGTTCATGAAGTCCATGTTCCGGAGCACATGCTCGGGAACTTCGGAACCGACCACGTCGATTCTGATCCTCGCAGTGCTTGCCGACATCTCCTCGGTGAGTAGTGCCATCGTGGTTTCTCCTTCTGTCTGTTGTTCGTTCTTTGTCTCGTCAATCCGCGCGGCCTTGGGGTGCCGGGCAATCGCGGCGGACCGTTCGGCCCTTCGGGGGCGAGTCGGGTATTGGTCACCCGCAGGGCCCTCGTCAAGTCTCTGTTCCGCGGCGCCTTGTCGTCCCCGGGGTTCTCGCTTCAGTGGTCGGCGCCGCCGCTCCCCGTGATCTCTTGGAGTCTTCTTAGACCTCAGCCCCCTCGGAAGCCGTCTCGCGCACACGATCGAGGCCTTCGAGCAGAACGGCGGCTTCAACCGCATGTTTGCGGCTCAGGTCCGCGGCGCGCTCCGGATCCCGGTCCCGGATGGCGGCGAGCAACGGCTCGTGCCTCTGCGATAGCCAGTGCAGGTCGATGCCGGGCACCGAGGCGGTGACGTAGGTTCTTGAGAACGGTTCGAGCATCGACCACTGGCGCTCCAGCGTCGGATTGTGAGCTGCCGCAATGATTCGGGCATGGAACCTGGTGTTGTTGAGGGCCTGATCGTGGGCGTCGCCCCGATCAGCCGCCTCGTCCATCGCCAGGTACAGCGCCTCGAGGTCGGCGATGCACTGCTCGGTACGCCGCTCGGCGGCCAGTCGGCCACCCAGCGCCTCGAGTTCGGCACGCACCTCGATGGCCTGCGTCAGTTCTTCTCGTGTGGGCTTGCGAACTCGCGCTCCCTTGTGGGGCTTCATCTCGACGAATCCAAGGATCGCCAGATCACGAAGCGCCTCGCGCACCGGAGCCTGGCTCACACCCAGTTCGCGGGCGACCCGGGTCTCGACGATGCGAGACCCGGGCGCCAACTCTCCTTCGAGAATCCACGTGAGAATTCGGTCTTTGACGCCTTCGGAGAGCACCTCTCTCGTCACGGGCATCGATTGATTCTCTTGTAGATTCGTCATATCAACTCTCGGGTTCTCGGAGAACCTGCTCCTATCGCTAGAGGATCTCTACGACGCCGTTCGTACCGTCGACCCGCAGGCGATCGCCGGTCTTGATCTCGCGAGTTGCGACACCGGTGCCGGTGACACCGGGGATCCCGAACTCACGAGCCATGACGGCCGGATGCGCAACCATACCGCCGGCATCGCACACGATTCCGCCGATGATGGCGAACAGTGGCGTCCATGCCGGGTTGGTCATCTGGCAGACCATGATGTCGCCCTGCTTCACCTCGTCGAACTCCGCCGGAGAGGACACGACCTTGGCAATGCCCTCGATGACACCCGGCGAAACGCCGATCCCCTCGATCCTGCCCTTGGTCTCGGTGTCGAACCCGAGCTTCTCGGGGAAGCCCCATAGGTTCAGGTACGGGAACTGCAACTGGTCTTCGGTCGCCGTGCCGATGAAGTCCGGCGGACGGATCTTCTCTTGCTCGGCACGGGTCGCACGCCGCTCGGCGACGATCGCCCGGGCGTCGAGCAGGCTCGGATCGCCCATCAGGTAGCGAAGCTCGTTGTACTTGAGATAGATGACGTCGTCCGGCTCGTCGAGCAGACCCATCTCGACCAGCTTCCGGCCGATGCAGATCAACACCACACGAGTGTGCTGGTGTGTGCCCTGATCGATGTAGAAGTGGTGGTCCGGGGTAAGCGGAGCCATCAGCATGTTGATCTCGTTCGCTGCCTTCAGCGCCTCGAGCTCATCGCCGTCTTCGATCCCCTCGAGCAGTTCCCCGGCCGCAGCCTTGATGTCTTCCTTGAGATGGGCAACGATCGGGCGATGGTCGTAGTCGGAGTCCAGATAACCCTTGATCACATCGAGGACCGGTTCCGGAGTCTCGAACCGTGACGGGTAGATGAACTCATGGCTCCACACGGCGTGCCAGCCGAACTCGCGCTGGTACACCTTCAGGCCGGACTCGATGAAGTCGCGCCCTTCCTCGGTCGCTTCGAGCGCTGCGAGGATGTCCGCACCGTTCTCGTTGGCGAATGCCTCCATGAGAACGGGATCTGCCTTGATCCGATCCTTCAGGCCAACCAGGAGCTCGATGGCATCCCAGTTGCGGTCCGAAGCCGAGTTCTGCAGGCGGCCGAGGATCTCCTCATGCTTCTGCGTGATCTTGTCTTCGCCGCCGAGGGCTGCGCCGAGAGCGGCACGCAGGGCCAGCGTCGCCGACAACTGCGAGAAGTTGAGCATCCAGTGGATCTTCCAGTGACGATCGACAATGTCGATGGCGTCCTCGAGGATCACGGCCCACTCCATGAGCGCGATGTTCTCGTAGTCGTCGATCTTCTCTTCGAGATACGCCAGATTGCCCGCCATCTCGGGAACGAGGCGGTCGGCCCACCAGTCCGGGAAGTTCGCACCGTACGTTGGGAGAACCGCACCGAGGTAGGCACCGATCTTGGCTGCGTACTCGGGGTCGTCCTTCGGCACACGCGGGAAGTAGACGTTGCCGAATTCCGTTGACGGAACGGCCATGTCCGGGTCGCATGGCACGGCTGCCGTATACAGGTAGCCGTTGACGACCTTCTTGATCCAATCCGACGCAAACGGCGTGCCGAACCTGCGGAACATGTGATCGCAGGTCATCACCCAGTTGGCGATATCGTCGTACATCGGCGACACGGGGCGTGGGCAGTGCAGATCGTCGTAGACCCAGAAGAGCTTCTTCTCTTGTTCCGATTCCCACTCAACCGGGAAGCTCTCGTCTCCAAAGAACTCCGCTACAACCTTGCTGTTATCTGCCATGCGGCAAATCTCCTTCCTCGACGGACCTGCGCCGGGATCGGCCAACGATGGAACCGATCGGGCTCCGGCGCCCTTCTGTGTTCTCTGAGCGTTCCGACTCCTGCGTTGATGCTCCTCTCGCTACGTCGGTCGGACCGACTCGACGCAAAGCCCTCCTGGGACACGTCGCGCTCGAGCCTTCATCACCTCTGGTGCCGGTGCGGCGAAGGAGGCGGTGTCAACCATGCTCACACCCTCGAAACCGTCGGACATCCGGGCGCATCAGAGAGAATCCGTCGGACGGTCCCGGGGATCGGGAGGGTCGTCACTGCACGAACCATCACGATGGGACGGTTGTTCTCGACACCTGCACGCATCATCCTCGATAATCGATTACTTACAGTTTACGAACGAGAATCGCAATCCGTCAACTTGAGAATCGGTCAGAGGGTCGGATGAAGAACGGTCGAGATGCCCGCTGTCGCGCCAGGATCAGGGGCTGCGGCCCGTCATACTCACGCGCCGTCCGTCTCCAACTCCCCCAACGCCTGCAGCACCTTCTCCGGGGTGATCGGGAGGTCCCTGATCCGGACACCGATCGCGTCGTACAGCGCGTTGCCGATGGCGGGCGGGGTTGCGGCAGCTGCAGGTTCTCCAACGCCCTTGGCCCCGTATGGGGCCTCGTCGTGGACCGACTCGACAATGATCGGAACGATCTCCGGCACGTCCATGATCGTCGCTACCTTGTAGTCGGCGAGGCTTCCGTTCTCGATACGGCCGTCGCGGTACGAGAAGCCCTCGAGGATTCCGTTCGAGAGGCCCATCACGACGCCGCCCTCGATCTGTTGCTCAACCGTCATCGGATTGATGGCCTTCCCGACGTCGGCGGCAGCGGCCACCTTGATGACGCGGATCACGCCGGTGTCGGTATCGACCTCGATCTCGGCGGCCTGGGTACACAGCATCCAGAAGATGGAGCTCATCCACTCCCCGCCGGGATCCGCTTTGAGCAGCGGCGAGTTGGCGCTCGAGAAGCGCGCCCCGCGGTGATGGCGTAGTACTCGCCGTAGAACTTCGCCAGAAGGTCCTTCAGTGTGATGAGGGTCTCTCCGTCGAGATCGGTGATGATCCCGGCACGCATCTCGAGTGTATCCGGTTCGACCTCGAGCACCTCACCGGCGAGGCTGAGAACCTGACTGAGGATCTCGGCTCCGGCCGCGAGGATCGCGTTCCCCATGTGGTAGGTCGTGCGACTGGATGCCACCGGACCGTTGTACGGGGTCAGAAGTGTGTCGGTACGAGGAACCACGACATCAGAGAGCGGAACACCGATCGCGTCTGCGGCGATCTGGGCGAGGACCGTGTCCTGCCCGGATCCGATCTCCGGGGCGGCACAGATCACGGTGACCCGACCGTCCTGCTCCAGATTGATGACGACGTTCGAACTCGACGGGGTCATCGTCGGCTTGATCATGGTCGCGATGCCCTTGCCGCGACGGAGGTGCGGAGCCGGCTCGCGTTCGACCGAGCCCCAGCCGATCTCGACGGCCGATCGTTCGATCGTCTCGCACAGGCCGACGCTATGCATGATCTGACCGTTCAGATAGGCGTCGCCCTCCTGATAGCCGTTCAGCAGGCGAATCTGCACGGGGTCAAGACCCAACTCCACGGCGATCTCGTCCATCTGCGTCTCACACGCCCACGTCACCTGCGTCGTGCCGTAGCCGCGGTACGAACCGGTGATCGACTTGTTCGTGTACACCTGTTGGGAGAGGATCTTGAGGTTCGGGATTCGGTATGGCCCAACGATTGTTTGGGAACCCCGAATCGCAACACCGACCGTATAGGCGGTGTACGCACCGCTGTCCCAAAGAACTTCGGCGCTGCGCGCAATCATGAGTCCGTTGCGGTTCACGCCGGTCTTCAGCTTCATGATGGCCGGGACACGCAACTGGGAGGCAACCAGGTCTTCCTCGCGGGTGAACTCGACGCGAACGGGACGTCCGCCGGAGTGGCGAGCCAACGCCACCGCGATCGCTTCGGCGACCGGGACACCCTTCGCGCCGAACGAGCCCCCGACGTGTGCGACGATCAGGCGAACGCGGCTGCTATCCACACCAAGCCCGCTGGCCAATTCGTTGCGCAGCAGGAACGGCCGGTCGGTAGAGACCCACAAGGTGTAGCCGCCCGAACCGGAATCGTATTGGGCGATCGCGACGTGAACCTCGAGGGCGACATGGCTGATCGCGTGGGCGGAGTACTCCCCCTCCATGACCACGTCGGCTGCCGCGAACCCCGCCTCAACGTCGCCGCGCTCATAGGTGTAGAGGGTGTTGATGTTGGTGTGAGGAACGATGTCGCTCGGGCCGCGCTTGTAGGTGTGGAGGTCAGGGTGGACGAGCGGGGCGGCCGGGTCCAAGGCGGCACGCATGTCGACGACGGCAGGCATCTCCTCGTAGTCGACGCGGATGAGGTCCAGTGCCTCTTGTGCCTGCGCCTCGCTCTCGGCCGCAACGGCTACAACCGGTTCGCCGACGTACCGCACGCGATCGATCGCGAGGAACGGTTGATCCTGTATTGCCGCACCGAAGAGGAGCGGGAAGTCGCGGCCGGTGACGACGGCCTCCACGCCCGGAGCGGCTTTCGCTGCCGAAGTATCGATCGACACGATGCGAGCGTGTGGGTAGGGGCTCCGCAGGACGGCACCGTGGAGCATGCCGGCGATCGCGACGTCGACGCCGTAGACGGCGCCGCCGGTGACCTTTTCTACCGAATCGACCCGGGGAGCCCGGGTGCCCACATACGTCGTCATGCGCCTTCTCCTTTGACCTCGATAACTGCTTCGAGGATCTTGGGGTAGGCACCGCACCGGCAGAGGATGCCGCCAAGCGCCTTCTTCACGTCTTCGATATCCGGTTGGTCATTCTCCCTGAAGATTGCCGTCGTCGTGAGCACCATGGCCGGCGTGCAGAAGCCGCACTGGAACGCACCGGTCTTGACGAAGGCTTGCTGCACCGCAGTGAGTTCGCCGTCGTCGGCGAGGCCTTCGACGGTCTCGATGGTGGCACCATCCGCATCACCAACGAGAACCAAGCAGGACGTGATCGGCTTGCCGTCCGCGAGAACGACACAGGTTCCGCATTCTCCGACCCCGCATCCCTCCTTGGTCCCGGTCAGCAGCACCTGCTCGCGCAGCACCTCGAGCAGGGTCAGCCTCGGATCGGCGGTGATGTGACGTTGGACACCGTTGATCGTGACGTCGAGATCGATCGTCATGCCGCCACCTCCACACCCGCAGACAACGCTGCGCCATGCAACGCTCGCAAGGTCAGCACTCTCGCGAGCCGTGTCCGGTACGCGGCGCTGGCCCGCATGTCGCCGATCGGCTTCGCTTCTCGACCGGCCGCAGCGGCGGCGGCTTCGAGCAGCGCTTCGGAGAGGATCCCGTATCGGAGCAGCGACTCAGACTCGACGGCCCGGAACGGAATCGGTCCGAGCGACGCCAAGGCGATCCGACAGTCGATGATCTCCCCGTCGCCGCCGATCACGAGGCTGGCCGAGGCGCCGGCGAGCGCGATGTCGGTTCCGCTCCCCCGCTTGCCGAGCTTCACGTGTGCGGAGCCGAACCCGGGTTGGCGCGCCGGCAGCGTCAGGGCGGTGATGATGTCGGAGTGAACGAGCGAGGTCGTCCCCGGTCCCGTGTAGAGGTCTTCGACGAGCACGTCCCTCAGTCCGCCAACGCCGTGGATCGTGGCGACGGCCGACGAGACGATCAGCGCCGGCCCAAGGTCGGAGGCAGGTGACGCCCGTCCGACATTGCCGCCGATCGTGGCGAGAGCGCGCACCGGAGGAGATGCCAGGATCGATGCCGCCTGAGCGAGCGCCGGATGGCGCTCGACGACGAACGCCGCCTTCTCGACGACGTCGACCTTCGTGAGAGCACCGATTCGTGTCGCCCCGTTCACGTCGTCGATTCCGGAGAGGCCCGGGATCCGCTTCAGGTTGACGACCGTGGATGGACGCATGCGCCCGGTCTTCATGTCAACAACGAGGTCGGTTCCGCCGGCGAGCACACGCGCATCAGAAGGAGCAGCGGCGAGGATCCGCGTTGCCTCATCGAGCGAGGTCGGCTCGAAGTAGTCGAATCGCCGGAGTCGCTTCACTCCACGTCCCTTCGGTCGATGATCATCCGGTCTGTTGGAGCAGTTCGAGCGTAACCCCGTCCGGAGTCTCTACGAATGCGATTTCGTAGCCCTTGGGACCCGGTCGACGCCCATAGACCTTCAAACCCTGTTCTTCGAAGCGGGCCAAGATGGCATCAAGATCGTCGGTCTCGATCCCAATATGCTCGAGACCGAGATACGGAAGTGGCGGCGGGTCACCGATGATGTCGTCTTCCCCGGGGCCCGGTGTGGTGATGTTGAGCCGTACACCGTCGAACTCGACCGGAGTGAACAGCATCGTCTTGACCCGGATCTCGGGGAGCAGCGTTCCCCCGAACATGTCGATCCACCACAAGGCGCTGGCCTTCGGATCTCTGGCCTTGATATGGATGTGATGGAGAGTGAAAGCCATGGTGCTCCTTTGGTTCGGTCGGTCTCGTCATGCTCTCGACTGTCGATGATGGCAGAAGACCCGCCATCATCGACAGTCGACCTCCACCGTTGATCAGCCGCTCGGCGCTGGTCGGTTTGACGGCGTTCGATCGAAACACATATAATCGATTATCTATGAAATCGGATCGGGAAGCAAACGAGAGCGTGACTGACGCCGTGCCGTCCTCTTCCCCTTCGATGTGTTTCGCTGGACGTGCCCCTGTCCCCGGGGTGGCCGTGTTCTCGGGGTCACCGACACTCTCTGGACCAGGAGAGACTGAGAACTGATGGACATCTTCTCCGACTCAATCGTCATCGGCCTGACGGAGCACGCACCCCTCATTCTCGCCGCGATGGGCTTCGCACTCCTCTACCGACTGACGGGCCTCATCAACGTGGCGTACTCGGAGACCATCACCCTCGGCGCCTACATGGGGATGTGGATCAACACGACATTCGAGCTCAACTTCTACACCATCCTCATCCCCACCGGGATCGCCGCCGGGTTGATCAGCGTCGCCACGTACTTTGCCGTCTTCCGCCCGGCGAAACTGCGCAACGTCGGCGGCCTCGAGATGATCATCATCTCGTTCGGACTGTCCGTGTTCCTCCGCCACGGCCTGCAGTTCATCTTCGGCTATCCGGTTCGGTTCTTCGACGTGCCGGCCCCTGACACCATCTTCGTGCTGGGCGTCGGCGTGTCGTCGTTCCGCCTCGTCGCCGTTGCGAGCGTCTTCATTCTCGCCCTCGGGCTCTACTGGTTCATCCAGAAGACCAGCTACGGTCTTCAGATCCGGGCCCTGGCCAGTGATGAGGATCTAGCGCAGGTCAGCGGGATCCGACCGATGGCCGTCACCGTTCTCATCTGGTTCCTCGCCGGTGTTGCAGGTGGTCTCGCCGGTGCGTTCTACGGCGTCGGCTCAGCCGTCGCCCCGCTGCTCGGATGGCGCCAATTCCTCTTCATCCTCCTGGTCGTTCTCGTGGGAGGCGCGAGGAACATCGGTGGCGTCATCATCGCCGGCGCGGTGACCGCCATCGCGCTGACATTCTTGACGCTCCAATTCGGCCAAGTGCTGTACGCCGAGCTGGTGCTCATCGTCGTGTTCATCATCATCTTGAAGGTCCGTGGCACACGGGCGGCCGAAGCGGGGAAGGTATAGCGACATGAACCTCGACTGGCTCGACGCATTCCTCGTCTACGGACTCTTCTCGGTCATGATGGTGATCGGCCTGGGACTGCTGCTGCACCTGCAGCTCGGGCTCGCCCGCATCGCCAACTTCGGCATCGTGGGCTTCTGGGGCCTCGGGATGTACTCGTTCGGCGTGCTGTTCGTGAGGGTCGACTGGCCGTTTGGCGAGATCTGGGCGTTCCTGATCTCGATGGCCTTCGGGACGCTCGTTGCCGGCCTCGCCGGCCTCGCCGTAGGATGGGTGATCGCCGACCTCGACGTCGACGGTGTGCTGGTCGGCACGCTCGGCTTCGCTACGTGCGTGGCTCTCGTGGCGACGACCGAGCAGGACCTGACCGGCGGGGCCCTCGGAATGGGCGGACTCGGATTCCCCTACGACATCGGCAGCGTCAAGGCGAACGAGACGCTGTGGCTGGTCGTCTTGACCGTGGTGGTCGGCTTGATTCTCTTCTACGTGTCTCGCGTCCACAAGTCACCATATGGCCGGCTCCTCATCTCGATCGGAGACAACGAACCGCTGGCACGCAGCCTCGGCAAGCAGTCGTTCCGGACGAAGCTGTGGTTGTTCGCCGGAAGCTCGGCGATGATGGGTCTGCTCGGCGCGATGTTCGGCGTGATGGAGCGCTACCTCGACATCGGCAACCTCGGTATCGAAATCACCCTGGCTGCCATGGTGGGGTTGGTGCTCGGCGGCACCACCCGGACGTGGGGAGTCGTCGTCGGCGTCGTGCTCACTGTGGCCGTCTTCGACATCTTGCTTCAGTCCTACCTGCCACTCCCCCAGTCGTGGTACGGCCAAGCGATCCCGAACCTCCGGGAGATGACATTCGGAGCCGCGCTCATTCTGGTGCTCATGTTCCGGCCGTACGGCGTACTCGGCCAGATGCGAAGAGACAAGCTGATGCGGAGGAAGCATGGTGGATAGCCTGGGAAACACCGCGTCCGCCAAAGAGCCGGTGAACGATCGACCGAGTTCACGCCCAACCGTCCGTGTTCAGGGCGCCGCGAAGAGCTTCAGCGGGCGCGTCGTGGTCGATGTGGACGACCTGACGCTGGGGGAGCACCCCATCGAAGGGCTAATCGGCCCAAACGGCGCCGGCAAGACAACACTCATGCGAATGATCACGCACGCCATCTCTCTCGACAAGGGCACCGTCACGCTCTCGGCCGACGACAGAGCCGGACCGGTGGTTCTCTCGAACCTGCCGACCAGCCAAATGGCCCGGCACGGGGTGGTGAAGACGAACCAGGTGATCACCGACTTCGAACAACTGACGATCCTGGACTCGATGCTCCTCTCGGTTGCGAAGCATTCGAACGAGCGGGCCTACCAGATCTACGACGAACAGAGCCTCTACGACGAATACGTCGACGAGATCCAGTGGTACCTGGGTCAGTTCGACTTCGAGGATCCGTATGGCTTCGCGGGTTCGGCAGGCGAGAAGAAGCTCCTCGACATCATCCGCTGTTTGCTCCTGAAGCCACGTGTCCTGCTCCTCGACGAGCCGACCGCTGGCCTCCCCGACGATATCCGCGATCACCTCATGGAGCTCATCAAGCAGAAGGCCGCGGAGGAGAACATGGCTGTCGTGATCGTCGAGCACGATCTGCACGTGATCTGGAGCATGTGTGAGTACGTCCATTTCATGGCAGAGGGAAGCGTTGTGCTGCAGGGCGAACCCGCATACATTAGGGACCACGAAACCGTGATCGAGCAGTACCTGGGCAGCGGCCATGTTTGAGGCCAAACACATCAGCAGCGGCTACGCCGGTGTGACGGTGATCAAGGACCTCGACCTCCACGTCGAACACGAGATCTTCGCCGTACTGGGCGCGAACGGGGCAGGCAAGACGACTCTCCTTGCCACCCTGGCTCGGCTCATTCCGCTGATGGCCGGCGAGATGCGGTTCGACGAGACGAATATCTCGAAATCCCACCCCTGGGACACGGCCGCCCTCGGGCTTGGTTACGTACCGCAGGAGAAGGGTGTGTTCGCCGACCTCACGGTGCTGGAGAATCTGCAAATCGGAGCGATGATCGGCGACAGGACACGACAGGAGCGGATCGACGAGATCGTCGAGTTGTTCCCCGACATCGGGAAGCGGCAAGCTCAGCTTGCAGGCACGCTGAGCGGCGGCGAATCGCGCATGGTCGCCTGTGGAAGGGCGCTGATGCAGGATCCCAGGATGCTCTTGTTGGACGAACCGACCGCCGGACTCTCGCCGCTCTACGTCGACACGTTCTTCGACAAGATCAAAGAAATTCATGAAACCAGAGGCGTCAGCATCATCCTGGCGGAACAGAACGCGACGAAGGCGCTCGAGATTTCCGATCGCGTCATGGTGTTGAATCTCGGTGAGGCGTCCGAGGTGCTCGACGCCGCCGATTGGACAACCGAGAAGCTCAAAGAGGGGTACCGAATCTGATCGCCGTACGGCGATTCGTATGGAGGAAGAGAAAGGACGGGACAGATGCGAATACGTTCGAAGAGGTTCGCTAGCGGATTGATCCTGTTGTTTGTGCTTGCGTTGGTCGCCGCTGCTTGCAGCAGTGACGACGAGGCGAGCGATACGACCGCAGCAGCGGGCGAGACAACGACGACCGCAGCAGCGGGCGAGACAACGACGACCGCAGCAGCGGGCGAGACAACGACGACGGCAGCCATGTCCAGCGAACCAGTCATCGTGTGCGAGCTCGCCTATTTCACGGGCGAATTTGCCGCGTACGGACCGTCGCTGACGGCGGACGTCGAATTCCCGATCAGCCAGATCATCAACCTTGATCCACCGCTTGGTCGTTCGTGGGAGCTCATCTCCGAAGACATCGGCACGCCCGGTGAGGCTCAGGCAGCTCGTATCTGTCTCGAGCAGCACAATGCCGAGATCCTCGTGAGCCAGGCGCACGGCTATCGCCAGTACCGCGACTACATGCTGGAGTACCTTGCGGAGAACGACAAGCCGCTCGGACCGACGGTGCACGGCGGAACCATCCCCGGAAACATCGGCGGAGTAGGTTCAGAGCCGATCTTCCGCGCACAGGGTCTCGATGAGGCCTTGGGGATGACGGGTGCCCTGGTTGCCGACGAAGAAGGGGCCACGACCGTCGTGCTATTCGCGACACAAGTCGAGGGCTTCCAAATCGCGGCAGATGCCTCAGCCAAGACGCTTGAAGCGCTCGGGATCGAAGTGCTAGCGCGTATCGACGTTCCCGCCGAGCAGCCCTCCTACGCGGCCGAAGCCCAGAGGATCGCCGACCTGGCCCCGGATGCCGTGATCGTGCAAGCGGGTTCGGTGGAGTCTGGAACGCTGATCAAACAGGCCGCAGAGGCAGGCCTCTCGCTCTACTGGATCGGCGAGACGGGCTGGATCCAGCCCGAGTTCATCGGGACACTGGGAGCCGAGACCATTCCGACGCAGAAGGGAATCGGCTACGCCGCGTTCGCCTACAACGACAGCACTCCCGCATGGGAGTTCTTCCAGCCGCTGTGGGACGACACTCCTGGATACGGCGACTTGTACGGCCCAGCGACGGACCAGTACCACTTCTCCACCTACGACCTGATGACGCACACGGCGCTGGCCGTCGAGGCTGCGGGTTCGTATGCGGCGAGTGCGTGGGCGCCGGCGATGTTCGAGGTTGGCGACCCGCCGGGGACGGTGTGCTACAACTATCCGGAGTGCCTGGCGCTCATTCGTGCCGGCGAAGACATCGACTACGAGGGTGTCACAGGCCCCGGCACGTACAGCCTTGGTGGCGTGAACGCGGTGGTGCAGTCCTACACCCCGTTCAATGATGACGGCACCATTGGCACGCCGGAACTCATTGATGCCAGCTACGCGTTGGATGTCCTGAGCCAGATCCAGATCCAGGCCGAGTGCGAGACCCCCAACCCGCCGGGGACGAATCCGGCGTCGCCGGGTTGTGAGTGGTAGCAGCTAGCAGGACCAGCGACATCGAGTAACAGAGAATGGCGGCGGCGGATCACCCCGCCGCCGCCATTCTTCGCGAGGCGTGTGCCACAACCTGCATGCAGGGCCCACCATCGACCGGATGCGTATGATCCTCGATAATCGATTATACTGACCTGCCCCGCCCGGCCCTGGGTGGATCGGCGTTTCGCCGGTCCACAACAACACACGGAGGACCACCTCATGTCCCGACTCGAGAACATCTCCCTCGACAGCATCGAGGAACTCGAAGGCGTCGAAGAGATGTATGAGACGGTCTTCGGTTTCGTCCCGAACGGCGTGCGCATCATGGCCCGGCGTCCCGGGATCGTGCAGGGGTTCCTCCACCTCCGTCGCTCTGTCTTCGACCCGGCGACCAGCGAGGTGCCGCTTGAGTTGAAGAGCCTCGTTGGACACATCGCCAGCAAGACGGCCGGGTGCCGCTACTGCCAGGCGCACGCGATCTACGGCGCGGACCGATCCGGAACCGACCGTGCCCGCCTCGAGGCCTTGTGGGAGTTCGAGACCAGCGACCTCTTCGACGAGTCCGAACGCGTGGCGTTGCGGTTCGCCATCTCGGCCGCCTCCTCGCCGAACGGCGTCACCGACGAAGACTTCGAGCGGATGAGCGAGTACTGGGACGACGGACAGGTCGTCGAGATCCTCGCGGTCGTCGCGCTCTACGGCTTCCTCAACCGATGGAACGACTCACTCGCCACCACCCTCGAAGAACCTTCACAGACCGTCACCGAGGAGGTGCTCGGCTCGCAGGGTTGGAGCGTCGGCAAGCATCGCCGCGACGAGGCGGCTGACGGTGACTGACGTCTTCTTCTCCCCCACCGAGGCCGTCACGGTCGACGGCGCTCCGAACTTTCGCGACATTGGCGGCTACGAAACGGCAGACGGGCGCCGCGTTCGCTCCGGCAGGCTGTTCCGTTCAGGGATGCTGGTCGGCGTCTCCGATGAGGGCGTGGCAACCCTGGATGCCCTCGGAATCCGCACGGTTGTCGACCTGCGAACCCAGGTCGAAGTCGACGCACTTGGGCCCGACCGCGTACCGGACGGCACCCGCATCGTGCAGATCCGGATCCCCAGCGCTGGAGCCGACCCGATGGTTGTTGAAGCGCTCAAGACCGGCCACTTCCCCTATCTCCCTGATCTGGTTTCAGTGAATCGGGCCTACATCACCGACGATGCCGCGGAGTTCGGCGAACTCCTCGCCTTCCTCGCCGACCCGGGCAATCTCCCCACCGTCGTTCACTGCCTCGGAGGGAAGGACAGGACCGGTGTGAGCACCGCCCTGCTGCTCACCATCCTCGGTGTCCCATGGCGGACCGTCCGAGACGACTACCTCCGATCCAATGTCCACTTCGCCGACTCGGGCGCCGATCAGCCAGACGCGCTCAATCGAGCCATGGAGAAGAGTCTCGGACGTGCCCCGGACTTCGGCGACGAGGAATCGAAGAAGGAGTTCTTCGTCCTTCGCCCCGAATACATCGATGTCGTGATCGACGAGATCACGAAGGACGGGCGCACCTTTGACGAGTTCGCGCGCGACGACCTCGGGCTTTCGGACGAGATCGTGGAACGACTCCGCTCAGAATTCCTGGAGTGACCGAGGTATCGGCCACCGAGACGTGCAAGACGAACAACACAATCGATCGAGGAGACAGACGAGATGACCTACGTCTATGCGTTCGACCACCGGCACGAGGGCTCGTTCGACGAGACCAGGGCCCTGGTGGGCGGCAAGGGGGCGAACCTCGCCGTGATGACGAGCGAGTTGGGCCTCCCCGTGCCTCCCGGATTCACGATCTCCACCGAAGCCTGCCGGCTGTACCTCACCGAGGGTTGGCCGTCCACGGTCGATGCCGAGATTCGCGACCACATCGGTCGGATCGAGCAGGCCGTCGGACGTCGATTCGGGGATCCATTGAACCCGCTGCTCGTCAGCGTCCGGTCGGGCGCGCCGATCTCGATGCCGGGAATGATGGACACAATCCTCAATCTCGGCATCAATACCGCAACGGAACAGGGCCTGATGGCGCTCTCCGGCGATCCCGAGTTCGTCGCGGCCTGCCGCGACCGCTTCGTCTCCACGTACCGCGAGATCGTCGGTGTCGACGTCGTTCCAGAGGATCCATTCGACCAGTTGCGCAGCGCGGTCGAGGCTGTGTTCCGCTCGTGGAACGGTGACCGGGCACGCGCCTACCGCGCCCACGAAGGGATCTCCGCCGACCTGGGCACCGGTGTCACCGTTCAGGCGATGGTCTTCGGCAACAACGGCCCCGACTCAGCTACCGGCGTGGTCTTCACGCGCAATCCGGCAACCGGTGAGCGGGTCCTCTACGGCGACGTACTCTTCAACGCCCAGGGCGAAGACGTCGTTGCCGGCACCCACGCCACCGAACCGATCGCCTATCTCGACGAACGGGCACCGGCCATCGCAGAAGAACTCCGGGCGCACGCCGACCGCTTGGAGCGTCACTACGCGGATGTCTGTGACATCGAGTTCACCATTGACTCGGGGAAGCTCTGGATGCTCCAGACGCGGGTCGGCAAGCGCTGTCCGGAGGCCGCCCTCCGCATCGCGTTTGACATGGCCGAGGACCCCGACTTCCCGCTCTCGCGCGAGCAGGCCGTCTGTCGGGTCATGGAGCACCTCGTATCTCCACCCACCATGGCAGCACGACTCGACACGGATGCACAATCCGTCGCCACCGGCCTCGCCGCCTCCCCCGGCCTTGCGGCGGGAGCCATCGTGACAACGCCCGAGGCCGCGGTCGAAGCCGTCGCGGAGGGCCGATCCGTCATTCTCGTCCGCAAGGAGACGTCGCCCGACGACGTCCACGGCATGGCTGCTGCAGCGGGGGTCCTCACGACGACTGGAGGTCTCGCCTCCCATGCCGCCGTGGTCGCCCGGGGCTGGGCCATCCCGGCCGTCGTTGGCGCAAGCGCCGTCGAAATCGGTGAGACAACGGTCACGATCGGTGACCACGTTGTGGCCATCGGAGATGCCGTGACCATCGACGGCAGCACCGGGGAGATCTTCCTGGGCGAGATCGTCGGTGAGTCGGTCGTGGTGCCGGAGGCAAACGAGCTCCTGGCATGGGCAGCCGAACTCGGCATCGAGATCGCTGCCGATGGCAGCGAGGCAGAGGCGGTCGAACGCGGTCTTGGGGCGGGCGGGGACGATACGCCCGGTACTGGCGCTGCCGGCGTCGAGTCGATGATTCGCCTGCTCAGCATCAAGGGATTCGCCACACCCGACGCAGCCGCTGCGGCACTCGACACCACCGAGGAGATCGCATCGGCGCTCCTCGACCAAATGACGGCACACGGCCTCGTCTCGATGATGGGCTCCATGTTCAGCCTCTCCGACGACGGGAAGTTGGTAGCTGCCGAGTTCCTGGCAGCAGATCGCGAGGAATGGGGCGCCGACCGAGCAGCGGCAGGGCTCGACGGCTTCATCCCGCTGGATCAACGCATGAAGGCCATCGTCACGGCCTGGCAGATGATGGAGGTCGACGGGGCGCCCGTGCTGAACGACCACACCGATGCCGATTACGACGCTGCGGTCCTCGCGGACCTCGAGGCGCTCCAAGTCGACGCCGGCGCCTGGCTCGCCGCCCTGCACGACGAACTTCCCCGACTCGCCTTGTACTCGGCAAGGCTCAGACGGGCCGCGAACCTGGTGGCCGGCGGCGACCACGACTACATCGCCTCGCCGCGCCTGGACAGCTACCACAACGTCTGGTTCGAGTTGCATGAGGATCTCATCCTGCTGGCAGGTCGCACACGCGAGGACGAAGTAGCGTCGGGACGCGCGTAGGTTCGAGCACAGCAACCCGCCAACCCGAAGGAGCCTGAACTCGTGGCCACCGTGGTGCTGCTCGGAGCGCTCGACACCAAGGGTGACGAGTACGCCTTCCTCAGGGATCGGGTACTCGAAGCCGGCTGTGAGGTGCTGATGGTCAACGCCGGCGTGCTCGGGGACCCCGACTACCCCGTGGAGTTCGGCAGAGCGGAGATCGCTCGCGAGGCCGGGGCCGACATCGAAGCCCTCGTCTCGGCCGGCGACCGGGGAGCCGCCGTCACGGCCATGGCCGAAGGGGCGACCGCCGTTGTTCTGCGCCTCAACGAGGAGGGCAAGATTCACGGCGTCCTCGGCATGGGAGGCTCCGGAAGTTCCTCGATCATCAGCCAGGCCATGAGGAAACTCCCGATCGGTTTCCCGAAGCTTCTTGTGTCAACCATGGGCGCGGGGGACGTGAGCGCTTTCGTCGGCACGTCTGACATCGCCATGATGTACTCGGTGGTCGACATCGCCGGGATCAACGCCGTGTCGTCCAGCATCCTCGGCAATGCTGCTGCCGGGTTGGCCGGTATGGCAAGAGCCTACGAGGTCCGCGACTCGCCCGTCGACGGCCGTCCCCTGATCGGGGCCACGATGTATGGAACGACCACCCCCTGCGTCAACACGGCCCGTGCCGTGCTGCAAGAGTTGGGATACGAAGTCCTGGTCTTCCACGCAACCGGAACGGGCGGCCGCTCGATGGAGGCCCTCATGAAGAGCGGCTACATCACCGCAGCACTCGACGTGACGACGACTGAGCTCACCGACGAAGTGGCCGGGGGGACCCTTACCGCCGGCCCGGATCGCCTCGAAGCGGCGGGAGATCTCGGTCTTCCACAGGTGGTCTCTATCGGCGCAACCGACCAGATCACGTTCACTCCCCCGAGCGCCGTGCCGGTCGAGTACCGGGACCGCAACTGCTACGACCACAATCCGAGCATCACGCTCGTGCGCACCAACGCAGAGGAGAGCATCGAGTTGGGTCGAATGCTCGCCGAGAAGCTCAATCGGGCGACGGGTCCGGTCTCGCTCTTCGTCCCGCTCCGGGGTGGTTCGTCGTACGCTATCTCGGGGGCGGTCTTCCACGATCCGGTCGCCGATGCGGCCCTTGTCGAGAGCATTCGTACCCACCTCGATCCGAAGGTGGAGTTGGTCGAGATGGATACCGACATCAACGATCCGATGTTCGCCGAAGCCATGGCTCGTCGGCTCCACGAGCACTACCAGGCCTGGCTCGAGCGAACCGCCGACGACGACAACCGTGGGTAGGCGATTGCGGGCTACGCTCGCTCGCGAGAGGCGCCATGACGGGCGACCTCTCACTCACCACCCTCGCCGAGGTTGCTCCCTTCTCTCCCGAATCACTTCCACCGGGTGTTCGGCATGCTCGTTGGCGAAACACTGAACCAGTTCGTCGGCCGGCTCCGCATTGAGCGGGCGGCAACGCTCCTGATCCAGCATTCTGAGCGGCTGATCACAGGCATCACCGTCCAATGTGGCCTCACCAACCCCGCCTCCTTTGCACGCCCGTTCGAGGAAGCGTCCGGTATGAGCGCCACGGAGTGGCGAGCCAGCGGCTTCCTGCGGTACGAGCGGAGCCGGGAACGACCATCAGGGACGTCATCGGCAGCATGGGTCTGGTGAAGGCGGACCACGGGATCATCGACGCGCAATCGATCGGTCTCGACGGGGTCCCGACGCGGCGCGTCCGTGCAGGCACCCTGACAACCGCGACCGTGACGGTGGAGCAGATCCCTGATCTGCTCGTCGCGTGTGTTCGCCACACGGGCCGCCATCACGAAATGGCCGGCGTCTTCGCCGATCTCTTCGCCCGGCTGACGACGTGGGCGCAGCCCCGGGATCTGGTCGGGCCAGACACGCTCGTCCTCTCCGTCCACCACGACAGCCCGAGCATCACCGAGGACGGCAGGCTCCGCGTCCACGCGTGCATCACGCTCCCGCCGGGAACCGAGACCTCCGGCGATGTCGGCCAGATGTCCGTCCCCGCCGGGCGGTTCGCCGTCGGACACTTCGAACTCGATGAGCGTCACTACCCCGAAGTGTTGTACACCTTCGCCGGTGTGTGGCTCCCCGACAGGGGCTACGAACCGGATGGCCGGCACCCGTACGAACGGCATCCCGTCGATGAGGCTGGCGCTTGCGATCGCGACCCTCAGTGAGATCGTCGCGTTCTCCTCGGCAGGCCGTGTGCTCGGTCGCCTCGGTGTCGGAGGAACGATGCTGCTTGGTGTCGCGGCCGGCAGGATCCGCCTCGTGATCCTCGGGCTCGTGCCGTCGGTCGGGTGGGCGCTGACCGCGCAACTCCTCCACGGTTTCGCGTTCTCGCTTCCCCTTGCCGCAGGCGTCATGGGTGCTGCGAAACTCTCTCCCAAGGGGCTGGGCACAACCGGACAGGGGGTCTTCTCGGCAGTGTTCCTGGGCCTGGGGCCGACCATCGGCGTGGTCGTCGCCGGCTCTCTCCTCAACCAGGGTTCGGAGCAGTCCACCGTGGCAACAATGGGTGTGGTGGTTCTGACCGCCGGGGCCGTCGTCGGCATCCCGCTGCTTCGGTCGTCGGATCTGTAGGCGAACCCGGCCGAAGTGGAACCTACGAGTCGAGGAGTCTGCGGTTCACGTCTTCGACGGTGTCGCCGTCCGATCCCTTGAGGTCGGAGAGGCGGCGGTAGATCTCCCGTGCGGCATCGTGGAATCCGGCGGGCAAGCCAACATCTTCCATGGCTGCCGCGATCTCCGCCATCTCTCCTTCGAACCGCCACGCCTTTCGCCCGATACGGCCGGTCGTTCGGTCGACCCGGTCGGCGAGACCGGGAATGGACAGCTCCCATTCGGCAACGAGATCGTCCCCGAGGGCGTTGGCTTCGGCATAGGCCCGGACGGCGAGCAGCAGGGCAGTGCTCCCCTTGGTCCAGCCCGCGTATGCGGCCTTGAGGGCCGAAGCAGATCCGATTGCTCCGTCGAGGACGCGTGCGTCGAGGGTTGATCCGGCCCACAGGGCAGCAACCGACTCGGCCTCACGCCCTGTGAGATACAGCCGGGTCTCCCCGGCTTCGGTTGGTGGACCGCCGATGATTCCACCGTCGACGAACCGCTCGAAGCGGTCGGCGATGGAGCGCACGGTGGCAGGGGCGATGGCGTTCGCGTCGACGTAGAGACCTTCGAACCCGAGGCGCTCCACGTGGGTCGCTACGTCCGTTGCGGCATGCGGAGGACACACAGAGATCAGGATGTCGGAGGCCGCGACGAGATCGGCCACGGTGCCCCGGTCCATGAGCCCGTAACGGTTCGCTCGATCTACGGTCTCGGCCGACCGACCCTCGCTGGCCCACATGACCGGGACCGTCGCGACACCCGCAAGAGCGGCCCCCATGGCCCCTGGATGAAGAATCCCAACCCGCATGCCGCCACCCTAGGCGCGAGCATCTTCCGGGCGGTCTCGGGATGGGTCGTTGCGCGTCCGGACGCGTCCGAAGCGTCCGCAGGTACCTCCGAGCTTCAACGTGCAGTCGGTCACGATGCCGCGGCCGGCCCCGAATCATTCACACCGCCAGGAGGAATCGTCGCTAGCGTCAGTGGTGAACGCGGAGCGATCTTCGATGTCAGTCAGCGAGCGATCCACCCCGAGGAACTCCGTCATCGACATCACCGGTGATGGGCCCGCGCTGCTGTCCCCCGGGACGGCGGATCGCATCCGGCACTCGTTCGAGCACCTCCTCGACGCGTTCGCTGCATTCACCTCACTCCGGGACGGCTCAGGCAGGATCGTTGAGTTCCGCCTGGACTACGCAAACGAGCGAGCACGTGCCGTCACGGAATCGGCCCTGCCGGCCGGCGTTGACGAAGGCCCGGCAGAGACTCTCGCGGAACGCCACGGGCGAGATCTGTTCGACGAGTTTTGCCACGTAGTAGAGACCGGGGAACCGCTGGCTACCCAGTCGCTGGAGTATGCGCACTCCGAAGGAGACGGTGAGCGAATCGCACGCGCCTTCGAGGTTCGTGCCGAAAGAGTCGGCGATGGGCTCGCGGTCGTGTGGCGAGATGTGACCGGGCATGTTCGCATGGAAATGGAGTTGGCACGCAGAAACCAGGAATTGATCATCATCGGGGAGATGGTGGAGTATCTCCAGGCTGCCGAGTCCTCGAGCGAAGTGTTCGAAGTCGCTGCGAGCTTCTGCCAGCGTCTCTTCGGCACCTTGTCTGGCGGGTTCTTCTTGCAGAGCGAATCCGGGGCCGTGGTGGAAGCGATGAGCTCCTGGGGCCACGACGCCACGGGTGACCAGGTGTTCGCACCTGAGAGTTGCTGGGCCATTCGCCGCGGGAAGCGTCACGGAAGCCTCATCCCCAACCACTCCCCTCGCTGCCCGCACGCGGCCGACGGGGTGAAAGCGCTCCTGTGCGTTCCCCTCATCGCTCAAGGGCACGAGACCGGCCTCCTCGTACTTGCCGATTCCGCGACTTCGAGCCTCTCGAGTACGCCACCCTCGAGAGCGGCAAGCGAGGCACTGGCGGTGTCGGTTTGCGAGCATCTCGGGTTGGCCCTCGCGAACATCCGACTCCGCGAATCCCTCCGTGAACAATCGATCCGGGACCCGCTCACGGGCTTGTTCAACCTTCGCTACATGGAGGTGACCCTCGAGCGCGAGATCGGCCGCTCCGTCCGCAGCCGGAAACCTGTCGGGCTGATGATGCTCGACGTGGACCGGTTCAAGGAGTTCAACGACACGTTCGGGCACGCCGGGGGCGACGCGTTGCTGTGTGAACTCGGTGCCCTGCTCCACGCCGTCACCCGGGAAGGAGACGCCGCTTGCCGGTACGGAGGTGACGAATTCGTGGTCCTCCTGCCCGAGAGCTCACTCGATGTCACGCGGCAGCGGGCGGAGGAGATACGTCGGGCTGCGAAACGGTTCAACATCGCTCACGAAGGTTCGGTCTTGAGCCCGGTCACGCTCACGGTCGGGGTCGCTGTGTATCCGGATCACGGCACCGACATGACCGAGTTGCTTCGCTCAGCAGACGCGGCGATGTACGAGGCGAAGCACGCAGGAGGCGACCGGGTACAGGTTGCCCAAACCGAGCCCCTTCAGGATCAGGCGACGGCCCCGGCGTGAGGTGCTCGCTCAGCCCAGATGGGTAACGACCGGTCCTGTGTTCTTCCGGGCAACCGCCCGGGCCCGGGGCACCTTGTCCCGCTTCCCTGAGCGTTCACGACGACGAAACAGAGCTGAAACGCGCCTCTCGTAGCTTGCCGCAACATCCGGTCGTGCTCGGACGCCGGATCCTGTCATTCAGGAACTCAAACGGAAAGCAAGGGCGAAGGAGGCAACCAATGAAGCGGAGATTGCTGATCGTGGGCGTCGCAGCGAGCGTTTCGACGCTCCTGCTGGCTGCGCCGGCGATGGCGCAGGATGAGATCACGGCCGAGGCGGTGCAGACAACCCTGGACAACATCTGGGTCCTACTGGCCGCTGTGCTCGTGATCTTCATGCAGGCCGGGTTCGCCCTGGTGGAGGCGGGCCTGACGAGAGCGAAGAGCGTCGCCAAC
This sequence comes from uncultured Actinomycetota bacterium, assembly GCA_963700375.1. GTDB lineage: Bacteria > Actinomycetota > Acidimicrobiia > Spongiisociales > UBA5794 > JAHEEL01. Next base: position 139,719 of record CAVOXF010000002.1, on the reverse strand, counting down.
ATCATGATGAAGAACCTGATGGACTTCTCCGCCGGCGTGATCGCCTTCGCATTGGTGGGCTTCGCCATTGCGTTCGGTCCGGGCAACGCGCTCTTCGGAACGGACGGGTGGTTCCTGGACCCCGGTGTCTTCACCGAGGGCTACTTCGGCACCTTGTCGCTTCCGACGTTCTTCGTCTTCCAGGTGGCGTTCGCTGCAACCGCGGCGACGATTGTCTCCGGTGCGATGGCCGAGCGCACGAAGTTCAAGAGCTACTTCGTCTACAGCTTCGTGATCACGGCACTCATCTACCCGATCGTGGTGCACTGGCTGTGGGGTGGAGGCTGGCTCTCGACCCTGTCAACACCGATGATCGACTTCGCGGGTTCCACCATCGTCCACAGCGTTGGCGGCTGGGCAGCCCTCATGGGTGCGATCATCCTCGGTCCACGGATTGGCAAGTACGCCAAGAACGGCGCATCGAGAGCCATCCCGGGCCATTCGATCCCGTTCGCCATCATCGGCGTATTCATCCTCTTCGTCGGCTGGTTCGGTTTCAACCCGGGATCGGAACTCGCGGCCGACGGAGCCGTGGGCTACATCGCCCTCACGACGCTGATTGCAGGAGCAACCGGCGCGGTGTTCGCCACGATCACCGTTTGGCTCAAGACCGGACTTCCCGATGTGGCAATGGCAGGGAACGGCACACTCGCGGGCCTCGTCGCCATCACCGCAGGGACCGCCAACGTGTCCAACTGGGGCGCGGGGCTGATCGGTGCGCTCGCCGGGATCATCGTGGTGTTCTCGGTGTTCTTCTTCGACAAGCGCAAGGTCGACGACCCGGTCGGTGCGATCTCGGTGCACGGTGTGTGCGGGGCGTTTGGCACGTTGATGGTCGGTCTCCTCGCCACCGAGGGCGGACTGCTCTACGGCGGCGGGTTCGATCAGCTCCTGACACAGGCCATCGGGGTGGTCGCGGTGTTCGCATTCGTGACGGTCACCTCCGGATTGCTGTTCCTGGCCCTCAAGGCGACGATCGGCCTCCGGGTGCCACCGGAAGAAGAGGTCGCCGGCTTGGACGTGATGGAGCACGGCGCCCCGGGGTACGGTCCTGACGTTCTGAGCACGGCGCCGGCCACAGGCTGAGAGGAGTAGCAGACATGAAGCTGATTACCGCGGTGGTCAAACCGCACAAGGTTGACGAGGTCATCGATGCCCTCAAGACGGCAGGCATCCAGGCGGTCACCGTCACCGAGGTCAAGGGATTCGGCCGCCAGGGCGGCCACACCGAGACCTACCGGGGCGCGGAGTACACGGTCGACTTCACGCCAAAGGTGAAGCTCGAGATCGTGGTCGACGATTTGGACATGTCGATGGCGACCGACGTCATCCGGACGACGGCAAGCTCAGGGAAGATCGGCGACGGGAAGATCTGGGTCACCCCGGTCGAGAGCGTCGTTCGTATCCGAACCGGGGAGCAGGGAAAGGACGCCATCTGACCATCTGATTGCCGGAGATTCCGACGTCGGCTCGACACCCCTGAAGACCGGGGACCGAGCCACACACTGCACAGGGCTGATCGCACCCGACCGACGTTGGGTGCGATCAGTCTCGTATGCGATGTCGGATCCGGCAGCTGATGGCTGCGAGTTCCGATTCGCTCGCGATCGGCATGCCGGATCGGCGCACGTGGAAGAGGTCCCGGGCCTGGCCGCCCATCGTGTCGATCTTGGCGAGGCGAACATCGAGCTCCTCGTCGTGGAGAGCCTCGACGATGTCGAGGAGTAGTCCGATGCGGTCAGGGGCACGGACCTCAATGACGGTGTCCCGGCCTTGCCGGTCGGTCCGAACCTCCACGGGACTCTGGTCTTCGTCGTGGCGCCGGTAGGCCTGGACCCGCTCGACGATGGCCGGTCGGAGATCCTGCTCCTCGCTGAGCGCGGCGATCAGATCCTCAGCCACCCTCGCCCATCGCTCCGGTGCGATGGCTTGGCCGGTTCGGTCATCGGCGACGTGGAACGTGTCGAGCGCGAGTCCGTCGGACCGAGTGCGGAGGCGAGCATCCATGACACCGATGCCGTTGCGGGTGAACGCCTGGCTGACGGCGAGGAGGAAGCCCTCGCGGTCCTTGCCGGCTACGAGAATCCGCTCCATATTGCGAGGATCCACCGATACATGACCGGCGCCGTCGAACTCGGAAACGACGTCGAGATGCCACACGACCTCGCGCGGGGACGTCGTATCGAGGTAGTCCCCCGGCATGGCGTCGACGTGCTCTTCGATGAGCCGTCGGGCGAACCGGCCCCCGGCAGCATCCACGATCGACTCGATGTCGGGAGTGGCGCGAACCGTCTCACCCGTCTCGAGCGCCCGGGCGACCTTGCGGTAGAGCCGACCGAGCAACGTGGACCTCCAGTCATTCCACATCGTCGAACCGGTCGCCCGTAGGTCGGCGATCGTCAGGAGATAGAGCAGTTGGAGTTGGCGCAGTTCCTCGATGGCCACAGCGACCTCGTCAATCACGGACGGATCGGCGATGTCGCGCCGGGTTGCGGTCTCCGCAAGGAGGAGGTGGTGCCGGATCGCGTTGACGACGGCAGCCACGGTGGACGGTCCGAATCCGGAGCGTCGGAGGAACGTGGCGGCGAGTTCGGCTCCCACGATCTCGTGCCTTCCCCCACGGGCCTTGCCGATGTCGTGCAAGAACGCGGCGAGCAGCAACTCCTCGGTCGATCCGATCTCATCGACGATCTCGGCGGTTTCGCCATCAGCTTCGATGATCGCCTGCATCTCGTCGACGGCACGCCACATGTGCGAGCCGCTGGGGTGAGCATGGAACGGGGCAAGTTGGGGGGCGGTCGCTACCGCAGTCCACTCGGGGAATTCGCGGTCAACCCATCCCAGCTCTTCGAGTAGCCCGAAGATCGTCCGGCCGCGGCCGCCAGCTGACAGCAGCGTCACAAACGCTGTCCGGTCGTCTGCGGTCCACACCATGGGTGGGGCCGTCCGGATCACTTCTTCTTCAACCGGGTCGAGCCAGGCTCCCTCCGGGCGGCCGGCGGCCCGGACGGCGATGGCGAGAACACGCTCCGACCCATCGCCGTTGACCTGCGTGTCGGATGAGGAGAAGCGGGTTCGGATCGCACCGAAGACCCTGCGTCCCAGTCCGCTCGTCGACTCGGGCTCGGTGTGGAGTTCCGGCCAGCGGCGGTCGGCCAGTCGGTCGCCGACATGGAGCGCCGAGGTGAGCGATATCGCAAGCGACTGAACATCGGTCCCGAGCCATAGTGCCGCAGGTTCCCGCAGGTCGACGAGGAACCGATCGTTGGGACGGCCCGCAGCAGCGTGGAGAGCGTTGCGAACCGACAAGAGCACCGCTTTGGCTTCACGCTCCTCGGCAGTCTCAGCTGGGTAGCTCAGGCCGATCAATGCTGCCCGCCGGCGCTCCCACCAGAAGCCCTCATGGGTTCGCAGCGCTCCCCTCCCCGCCTTGATATCCGCGGCCATCACCGGATAGGGCTCAGCGCGGCGCCGACCTCGTTCGAGGTCGGCAAGACGAGGGGCGAGGGCCCGCTCCCTGAGAACCTCACCGAGCGCCCGCTCAAACTCTCCGAACAGTTCAGCATCCCCGACCACCAGACGTGCCGACAGGAGAGAGGTGAGGGTCTCGAGGTCCTCTCGGCCCGCCGCCCGGCACTCCTGGACGGTTCTCACGGCATGGCCGACCTTCAGGTTGGCGTCCCACAGCGGGTAGAAGACGGCCTGGACCAGCGGTTCGGTCTCCCGCTTGTGGTGAAGAATCATCAGGTCGACGTCCGACCAGATGCACTGCTCCCGACGGCCGTAACCACCGAGGGCGACCACGGCCGCCCCCGAACCGAATTCTGAGCCGAGTCGCCCTATGCCGGCGTCAAGTGCCGCCGTCAACGCCGCACAGGTGTCTGTTCCGCCGTCGCCGATCGCCGCCGCACTCGCCGAGGAGCGCAGTTCGAGGAAGGGCGCGAGCGGTTGGGACGTCACATGACCTCCTGGAGAGGTTGGGCTGGATTGATCCTGTCGGGGCAGTTCGGGACTGGCCGTGCACAGAATGTAGCGATGCCCGGATCGTGAGCAGCACCAGATGCGAACGCGCGAGGGCGCCCATGCAGGGCTCGTCGGCTACCCGACGGACGGAGCGGCCCTCATCACGTCGTCAACGCCGAGAAGCGAAATGCCCAGCAGCTCCTCGGCGCGATCGACGGACAGCCGGAGGTCGAGCGGGATCGACTCCGACACGTCGGCGGCAAGACCCGATTGAAGGAGATCGCCCACAGGGACCTGCCAGTAGCGCAGCATTCGTCGGCCGAACGCAGCGCGAGAGAGCGCCTGCCTCCCGGCCACGTTGAGAGTACCGACATAGTCGGTTGCAGCGACGCGCACGACGGCATCGGCGAGGGTGTCGACGTTGATGGGGTTGCGGAGGACGTCGGTGAACAGGATCTGTGGCTCGCGGCGGGCGATCCGTTCGGCGAAGCTCGCGGTTCCTCGGTCCATCTCGTCGAGTCCGTACATCAGGCTGGTTCGCACGACGGCCGCACCCGGATCGACCGTTCGGACCGCCACCTCCCCGGCTGCTTTGGAGCGACCGTAGGCGTTGACCGGCTTCGGTGGATGGTCGTCGTCGTACGGTGCACCGCGCCCGTCGTGCACGAGGTCGGTCGAGATCGCAATGAGTCGGGCTCCGACGGCGCGCGATGCTGCGGCAACATGGCGTGATCCGTCGGCATTGACCCGCCACATGAGGTCGTCGTCACCCTGGCCCGGGTTGATCGCCGCAGCATGGATGACCACCGCAGGGCGGACCTTTCGGAAGGCTCGCAGGACAGCATCCCGATCGGTCACATCGATAGCTACGACCCGCTCTTCCGCACTCCCTGGGACGGGACCGTGCACGGCCGCGAAGACCGGACCATGCGGCTCAGCCGCAGCGACCAGTCGTCGGCCGAGGTAGCCCGCAGCACCGGTGATGAGGAAGACGGTGGACGCCATCTCGGCCATTGTGCCCCATGCGACGCAGTACGTGATCGGCGCCGGTGCGCCCTCGCTACTTGGCTCCCACCAGGAAGTACGTCTGCATCGTCCCCTTGCCTTTGATCTCAACGTCGCCGCGAGGCTCGAACTCGTACCGATACTCCAACAGCGTGCGAACGGCGTCGGTGCACTGGATGCGATCCCCGAGTCCCTGGGATTCCATGCGACTCGCCGTGTTGACGGTGTCACCCCACAGGTCGTAGATGAACTTCTGCCGGCCGATCACACCGGCGACCACGTCTCCCGAATGCAGGCCAATGCGCACCGATAGTGGCAGATCGAGCTGCCTTCCGAGGTTCGCGAGCGCCGGCAACATGTCGAGCGCCGCACCAGCCACCCGCTCGGCGTGGTCCTCTCGAGGCTCTGGTATCCCGCCCACCGCCATGTAGCAGTCACCGATGGTCTTTATCTTCTCGAGTTCGTAGTAGGTGGCGATCTTGTCGAACTCCGTGAAGACAGCGTCGAGCAGTTCGACAACATCTTCCGGTGCCAGGTGTGCAGACATCGGGGTGAACCCGACGATGTCGGCGAACAGGACGGTCACATCGCCGAAGACGGTCGGCGATCATGCCCTCACCGGCCTCGAGCCGCTTGGCGATGGGCAACGGAAGGATACTGAGGAGCAACTCCTCCGAACGGCGCCGGGCCTCCTCCAGCTCCCTGGTGCGCACCTCGATGCGGTGCTCGAGGTCCTTGTTGAGCGACGTCACATCGCCGAGGTACTGCTTGATGTAGAGACCGGACTGCGGTCCGTCGACGTCCAACCCCTCGGCAGCTTCGCCGGGATCGAAGCGGGCATCTCGATCACACCGACGCGATCGAGCGGTTCGAATGGGTCGGCAACCTGCGCGTGGTACTCGGACGTGTGAACGATCGCATACGCGAGAGCCGTGGCACAGTGGTCCACCGGCATCAGTCCGGGATAGCCGGGGTTGTGAGCGACCACCTCCAGCACCTGTGCTTCGGTGAGGCCGAGAAGCGCTGCCGATTGCGGCAGGACGACGTCGCGAATCAGCGGCGTGTCGACGATGCCGGGTACAAAGGAGAAGATCGACACGCCGGCGCCATTTCCGATCTCCCGGGCGGCCGTGAACGCCATCGAACGCAACGCCATCTTTGTACCCGAGTAGGCGGTCGACATGGGTGATCCCTCGTAGGCGATCATGTTCACCACGACACCGCTGCCGCGTTCCAGCATCCCCGGCAGGAGATGTTTGATGAGCAGGAACGGTGCGCGGGCGTTGGTGGCAAAGGTCTTCTCGAACTCGTCGAGCGGGAAGTCGACGATCGGTGCGGCGCTCAAATGCAACGCATTGTTGACGAGAATGTCGATCTGGCCGAACGCAGCGATGGCATCGGGAAGCATCGCCATGAGTTCATCGACGTCGCTCAAGTCGCATCGGACGAAGCGAGCGCGCCCGCCGTTCTTCTGAATCTGGTCAGCCACGGCTTGGCCCTCGAGCAGCACGTCGACGATGACAACCTGAGCGCCAAGCTTGGCGAGTGTCCACGCGAGGCCCTCGCCGATACCGCGTGCACCGCCGGTGATCAGCGCCGTCTTGCCGGCGAGACTCCCGCGCGCCAGCTCGAGCTTCGCCATGAGATCGAGATTGACGGCGTACATGACTACTCCCCGGGTGTGATGACCGCTCCGCAGCGGCAGCGCAGAGTGTACGCGGCCGGCTTCTCGTTGGTCGGGGTGCGTTGTGTGCGGTCTTCGGAGTTGCTAGGCCGCATTGCCGAGCGTCGCCGCTGTGGGGCACCGGCGGCGTGCGCGATCGTGCGCGCGGTCGGAAGCCACCTCAAGAACCCCTCGGCGGATTCTCGGACAACGAGGCCGCGGAGTCCCGAGGCACTCGATCCGGGAACACCCGAATCGTCACGGCGTCACGATGGGAAACCAGAACTCGAAGTCGTCGAGGTTCGACACGAGCGCTTGGACCACCGATACATCACCTTCGAACGTCACCGTCCCGTCCGTGATCAGGTCGGCGAAGGCGCCGCCCATCAAGACTGTGTCGAGGGCCGATCTCGACATTTGGATGCGGGCGTCGGCGTTGCCGGAGGCGCCGTGGTGGTGATGGAGTGTGCCGTTGCTCAGCTCGACGGTGTACTGCTCCTCTCCGACGACGAACTCGATAGTGCCGTTGACTGCTGCCGCGTTGGGACCGTTGAGGCGGATCGCGATGGCGTCGAGGAAGAGGTCGACGGACATCGACGCCACCAACCCCGGCTGGGCGCTGTTCGGGGTGGCTACTTCCTTGATCCCATGCCTCAACTCGGTCGCACCCGCGAGGTAGAAGTTCCGCCAGGGTCCCGATTCAGCCTGGTAGGCCAGCTGCTCGTAGGTGGCGGCAAGCAGCTCCTTGGCTGTTGCATTGTCGGGTTCGGCGAAGACGAGGTGGTTGAGGGCTTCTGCGACCCACCGATACTCCCCCTCTTCGAAGTCGGAGCGGGCCCGGTGCAGCAGCGCCGTTGCACCGCCGGCGTACTCGACGAACTTCACACCGGCATCAGCCGGCGGCAGTGGATGGAGGTTCGCAGGGTTTCCGTCGAACCAGCCGAGGTAGAAGTTGTAGACCGCCTTCACGTCGTGATTGACACTGCCGTAGTAGCCACGGTTCGCAAAGCGCCCGGCGATGCCCTCCGGGAGCTCGAGCATCTCTGCGATCTCGGCCGGGCCGTAGCCGTGGTTGGCCAATCGAAGGGTCTGGTCATGGAGGTACCGGTAGAGGTCGCGCTGGCCGATCAGGGTCTCGCGGACCTCTTCGTTCCCCCACGTTGGCCAGTGGTGGGAGGCGAATACCACCTCCGCTTCGCCACCGAAGAGACGAAGCGACTCGTGGATATGCTTCGACCACGCCAAAGCGTCCCTGACCTTCGCCCCCCGCAAGGTATAGAGGTTGTGAAGGGTGTGAGAGGCGATCTCTGCCATACACAGGGCCCTGTGGTCGGGCAGGTAGAAGCAGTACTCCGACGGCGCCTCGGCGTCGGGGGTGTGCTGGAAGACAAACCGCACGCCATCGATTGTGAGCTCCTGGGGCGTGTGGTCGATGATGTCGGTCGGCTCGTACAGTGCCATCGAGCCTGTGCTCGTCGAGGGCCCAAGGCCTGCTCCAACCGCACCCTCCGGGCCCGGGGGAACGGCGTTGCCGTACATGTACGACGCCCGACGACTCATCACGTTGCCGGCCAGCACATTCTCGGAGATCGACTCCTCGACGAAGCCGGCCGGCACCACATATCGGACTCGACCGGCGTCGACATCGCTTCGGTCCACTACGCCCTCGATTCCGCCGAAGTGGTCGGCGTGAGAGTGAGTGGAGAGCACTGCCGTCACCGGGACATCGGCCACATGCTCTTGCGCGAGCCGGAGAGCTTCCGCAGCGGGTGCCGCCGTGACCAACGGATCAACGACGATCCAACCCGTCTCTCCGCGAATGAGCGACATCACGGCGAGATCGAAGTTGCGAACCTGGTAGACGCCGTCAACCACCTCGAACAGGCCGGTGATGCCGATGAGCTGTGACTGGCGCCACAGGCTGGGGTTGACGGTGTCGGGCGCATCAGAATCACGAACGAAGCTGTACGCGTCGAGGTCGAACGACACACTCCCATCGGGATTTCGAATCTCACGTGATGACGAGTCTGCGATGAACCCCCGTCGGGCGTTCTCAAAGTCGGTGTCGTCCTGAAAAGGCAGCTGGTCGAGCACCTGTCGATTGGCGGCTTTCGTGTGGTTGCTGGCTGTCATGCCTCTCCTCCATGGTGGGTCGAATCACATCGGGACGGTCGTTCGGACGGGTGGGTCTGCCTCTGCCCATTGTCGCGGGAAACTCACCAAACAGGTACGCCTCAAGCCGAATCCATCGGGCATCAATCAAAGACGGACCGCCGGCACGAGCGGCTCTCATGTCGTCGAAGAGCACTACGGGACCCAGCCCGGCAACTCCGAAGCCTGCCTGATCCAACTCGCCCCGAGCTCCTCGTCGAACTCGTCGTCCTCGCGGATGTCGAGGTAGCGCGGTTCCTTGTTCTTAGACTCGCCTGGGGGGAGAGGCTCCAGCGACGCGCCACGGAAGAAGGTCACCTTGACGTACTTCGTGAAGCAATGGAAGCTGAGGAACCAACCCTGGCCCTCGATGCCGTAGAAGGGCGAGTTCCACTTCACGGCCTTGCTCACGTTCGGCACGGTCTGCACGATGAGCGCGTCGAGCCGGCGCCCGACGTCGCGTTTCCATCCAGGCATGGCCCCGATGTAGGCCTGCACCGGGGCGTCGCCGTCGGCCTTTCCGACCTGAGGGTTGCCACCTGCGAGGAGAACGGACTTCGCCGCGGGTTCCTTCCCGACCATCGGCGTTCCCCCAATCCTTGCTGAAGCCGGCCTTGGGAGCCGTCGCTCCGAGCGTCGGCCCTGCCCGCGAGCGTACCGCATCGGTTCCGGGCGCGTGTGTCCGGCAATGTGACCGCGATCAAAGGTCGCCGGGCCGGGTTTGGCGAAGCGGTTCCGGTTTCGACCCCAAACCCAGGAACAGGCGGAGGAGTCCCCGCACGAGGTGAGTTGACCTGAAGTGAACATTCATTCATAATGAGCGAACGTTCACTCACAAGGAGTCGCCCACCATGGCATGGACCGCAACCGACATCCCCGACCTGACCGGGAAGACCGCCATCGTCACCGGAGCGAACGGAGGCCTCGGCCTCGAGTCCGCCAAGGCGCTGGCCGGCGCCGGCGCGCACGTTGTCATGGCTGCCCGCAATCAGGACAAGGCGCAGGCGGCCTTCGACGAGATCAAGGCGGCATACCCGGATGCATCCGTCGAGATCATCGAACTGGACCTCGGATCCCAGGCATCGACCAAGGCTGCGGCCGCGACCATCGCCGAGAGACACCCCACCGTCGACATCCTCATCAACAACGCAGGACTGATGGCCATGCCGGAGCGACGCACGGAAGACGGCTTCGAAATGCAGTTCGGCGTGAACCACCTCGGCCACTGGACATTCACCGCCGGGCTGCTCCCCTCCCTACTCGCTGCTGATTCCGCCCGGGTCGTGACGGTCACGAGCACCGCCCACCACACGGGCCGTCCGGTGGATCCCGACAACATCAACATGGAAGACAAGTACTCGGCATGGGGCGCCTACGGGCGGGCCAAGCTCGCCAACTACGACTTCGGAATCGGCCTTCAGCGCGAGTTCGCCAAGCGGGGGTTGAAAGCACAGAGCCTCATCGCCCATCCGGGTCTCTCGCATACGAACCTGCAGGTCCACACGGTGGAGCAGGGCGGCGTTGGTGCTACCGGGCCGTTCTGGGCCTGGTTGGCCGAGCACACCGGCATGTCCGCGATGGACGGGGCCCTCCCCCAACTGAGGGCCGCCACGGATCCCGACGCAAAAGGCGGGGAGTTCTACGGACCACGGTGGGGCAACAACGGCGCGCCGGTCCGCAAGCCGGTCCTCCGTCCGGGCACCGACGCCAGGATCGAGACGCTCTGGGAAGTCTCCGAGCGCGAGACCGGCGTTGCCCTCGACTTCGGGGACTCAGGGGAGGTCGCATGACACCCGCCATGGATCGTCCGGCGGCCATCCGGCGAGCGCTCCGCGATCTCGTGGCGGAGCGTGGCTTCCACGGGGCCTCCATGGGGGCTGTTGCGAAGGAGGCGGGCGTCGCGACCGGCACCGCATACGTCCACTATGAGTCGAAGGACGAGCTCGTCTTTGCGACCTATCTCGAGATCAAGGCAGAGTTGGGCGCTGCCGTCTTGGACGGGTTCGACACCGCCGCGAGCCCGGTCGACCAGTGGGACCACATGCTCAAGACGGCGTATGACTTCCTGTCGGAGGAACCCGAGCGCGCCCGATTCCTCAGTCAGTTCGAGGAGTCTCCGTACTACGAGGAGGCGCACGCTCGCCTCCTCGCTGTCGGGGACCCCCTCGCAGAGGCTGCCACGTCCGAAAGGTTCACGTCCCTCATCGTCGACCTCCCGAACCAGGTCATCTACGCCCTCTCCCTCGGCGTCGCCGTTCGACTCATCGCGGCCGGCGTCCAGTTGAAGGACGAGGAACTCGACACCCTCGTCGCAGCCACCTGGCGGGCCGTCAACCGCCCATAGATCAGTCGCCGGCCAGACTGGAGCGAACACCGGAATCGGATTCGAAGCGAGCAAGGGTGGAGGGATCCTCCTCGTCTACCGAAGCCCGGACAAGGGCCAGGACGCGCTTGCCCGAATCGTCAAGGCCTATCCCGACGCTGACATCGCCTTGACAACGGTGATCTCTACCGGGACGACATCAACGCCGACGATGAGTACCACCCAAGGAAGCGTTGCTGCTCCGGCAAGCCGACAAGCCTGCTCCTCACCTGTGAGTCCGATGGTCGGCTTCGGGCGAAGGATTCGTCAAGGATCGCGGTCGCTGTCCATCCCGTTGGTTCGGACACCGGACTTGCCCGATACGACACGGGTATCACGGGTGTGATGACCCAGGTCGCGGATCGGATTCTCCAACCGGCAGTCGACCAGGGTTCAATCGCGAGCGATCTCGACGGGGGGGTCAACTCCGCCGGAACGAACCTGCGGCCATGGCAAGCGTTGATCGGCGCCACACCGTCGAACTCGGTCGCAACCTGGGGTTCTTCGACGCAACCATGATCGGTGTCGGCGCGATGATCGGTGCCGGAATCTTCGTCCTGACGGGGATGGCGGTCGGGCGTGCCGACCTGGTCGTTGAAGAAGCACGCAGCCATGACCTCGTGATCCATGGGATGCGCGGTGAGCCATTGCTCCGGACGTTCTTCTTCGGGGCGCTCGCCCACGACATCGCCACCCGACTCGAGTGCCCGTCGGTGCTCACCAAGACCGCACCGGGCCCGCGTAGAAGGATGCGCCCACGTGTGCGGTCAGGGACGACAGAGGCGCCGCTCTCGGAATGACCCCGAGCTCCGCCTCGAACGCACGCACGCGCCGCCAGGACCGCATCCGTTTGGGGAGCGCAGGCTTCTGCAAGATGGTTCCCACGCGTGACAAGGCCGAGGAATCCGCAATATGCGAACGCCCGTGCGACGCGGAGCTCCCGTCGTGCGACCGGAGGAACTCGAACCAGTCGCCTGAGACAGGCGCCATCCCCCGGATCCGTGGATCTCCAAACGCCGTCCACGGGCGTCCGTTCCCGTACACAGCCGTCCGCATGGAATGGCTCCCGACTTGGCCCCCGCGAACGGCACGAGAACCTGCAGCACTGCCAACCCACGTCCCCGCCTCCTCGCGCGATCAGACATCGGAGCCAACATCGAGAGGGAGCTGATGCTGGTCTTCACCGCCAGCCACCTCCACCGGGCCGCAGACCAGCGTCGAAGATCCTCGGCGCCCCATAGATCCGCCCCAGCCTACGGCCGATCACCTCGAAGCTTTCGGCCCGCGGCAGAGCGTCGAGACACCTGCAGACCAACGGATGCCGGGAGATCGGCCTCCCGGCATCCGCGGCTATCGATTCAGATCATGCAAGGTCGAAGCGATCGAGCATCATGACCTTGTCCCAGGCGGCGACGAAGTCTCGCACCAACTTCTCCTCGCCGTCGGAGCTTCCGTAGACCTCGGCGAGGGCCCGGAGCTCGGAGTTCGACCCGAAGACGAGGTCGACCCGGCTGCCGGTCCACCGGGCCTCGCCGGCGTCGCGATCGCGACCCTCGAACACGTCTTCGGCCTCCGAGACCGGCTTCCACTCCGTGCCCATGTCGAGCAAGTTGGCGAAGAAGTCGTTTGTCAGTGTCTCCGGCCGGTCGGTAAACACCCCGTGCTGAGACTGCCCGACGTTGGCGTTCAGGGCACGCATCCCGCCGACCAGAACGGTCATCTCGGGGGCGGACAGATTCAGCATGAACGCCTTGTCCACCAGCATGTGCTCTGCTGCCAGGGGAGCGCCCTTCTGCAGATAGCCGCGGAACCCGTCAGCGACGGGCTCGAGCACGGCAAACGACTCGACGTCGGTCTGCTCTTGCGTGGCGTCGGTGCGCCCCGGGGCGAACGGAACCTCCACGTCGTACCCGGCCCGCTTGGCCGCCGCCTCGACGGCGGCGCAGCCGCCCAGCACGATGAGGTCCGCCACCGACACCTCCTTCCCGCCGGTCTGCGAGTCGTTGAATCGCTGCTGGATCCCCTCCAGGACGCCCACGACCTGCGACACGCCGGAGGTGAGGTTGACATCCCACTCTGCCTGGGGCGAGAGGCGGATGCGCGCCCCGTTGGCACCACCGCGCTTGTCGGTGTCCCGGTAGGTCGAAGCCGACGCCCAGGCGGTCAAGACCAGCTGGGAGATCGACAGCCCCGAGTCGAGCACATCGGACTTGAGCGCCGCAATGTCGGCGCCGTCGATCAGCTCGTGGTCGACGGCAGGGACTGGATCCTGCCAGATCAGATCCTCGTCCGGCACCCATGGCCCGAGGTACCGCGTGACCGGCCCCATGTCGCGATGCAGCAATTTGAACCAGGCCCGGGCGAACACATCGGCGAACTCATCCGGGTTCTCGTAGAACCGCTGCGAGATCTCCTTGTAGACGGGGTCGAACTTCAGCGAGAGATCTGTCGTAGCCATCATCGGAAGCACCCGCTTCGACGGGTCATGGGCCGCCGGGGGCATGTCCGCCTCGGCGATGTCCTTCGGGTGCCATTGGTAGGCCCCGGCCGGACTCTTGGTCAGCTCCCATTCGTACTTGAAGAGCAACTCGAAGTAGCCGTTGTCCCACCGGATCGGGTCCGAGGTCCAGGCGCCCTCCAACCCACTGCTGATGGTGTCGTCACCCTTGCCGCTGCCGAAGCTGCTCATCCAGCCGAGGTTCTGCTCGGTGAGACCGGCACCCTCGGGCTCGCGACCTACGTACTCGTCGGGGTTGGCCGCACCATGGGTCTTGCCGAAGGTGTGGCCACCGGCGATGAGCGCCACCGTCTCTTCGTCGTTCATGGCCATCCGGCGGAAGGTCTCACGGATGTCCCGGGCCGCAGCGATTGGATCCGGATTGCCGTTCGGGCCTTCGGGATTGACGTAGATGAGACCCATCTGGACCGCCCCGAGCGGGTTTTCCAGAACCCTGTCGCCGGTGTACCGCTCGTCGCCCAGCCAGGTCGTCTCCGGGCCCCAGTAGACGTCCTCCTCCGGTGCCCAGATGTCCTCACGGCCACCGCCGAAGCCGAAGGTCTTGAAGCCCATCGTCTCCATCGCACGGTTGCCGGCGAAGATCAGCAGGTCGGCCCACGAGATCCTGCGGCCGTACTTCTGCTTGATCGGCCACAACAGGCGACGCGCCTTGTCGAGATTGACGTTGTCCGGCCAGCTGTTGAGCGGGGCGAAGCGCTGCGCGCCGCTGCCGCCACCACCCCGACCGTCGAGGGTGCGGTAGGTGCCGGCGGCATGCCACGTCATCCGGATGAAGAACGGTCCGTAGTGGCCGTAGTCGGCTGGCCACCATTCCTGGGAGTCGGTCATCAACGCGTCGACGTCCCGAGCCAGTGCCTCGAAGTCGAGGCTCTTGAACTCGTCGGCGTAGTCGAAGTCTTCGCCCATCGGATCGGCCTGCGGATTGTTCTGGCGAAGGATCCTCAGGTTCAGTTGGTTGGGCCACCAGTGCTGGTTCGCCGTCCCTCCGACCCGCTGGTGATCGGTGTGCATCACCGGGCACTTGGCGGCCGACGCCTCGTCGCTGGTGACGGTCGTGCCGTCGTCTTCGTAGCTCATTGCTCTCCTCCTCGTGTTGACATTGTGGCCTTCCGAACTCGTTGGCGTGCTCAAGTTCCGTCGGCCCCTTCCCGACAGGTGGAACAGCGGCCCCAGTAGATGACCTCGGCCTCGTCGATCTCGTAGCCCCGGTCGTCGGCCACGTGCAGGCACGGCGCCGTGCCGATCGCGCAGTCGACGTCGACGGTCTCGCCACACGAGCGACAGACGAGGTGGTGGTGGTTGTCACCCACCCGTTGCTCGTAGCGGGCAGAAGACCCGGCCGGTTGGATGCGCCGGACGAGGCCCTTGTCGACCAGAACGCCGAGGGCGTCATACACCCCCTGGCGTGAGATAGCGCCGATCTCGGCCCTGACCACCTCTGCTAGGTCGTCTGCCGTGCCGTGCGGTCGGTCGGACACCGCCCGCAGAACGGCCAGCCGCTGAGCCGTGACCTGAACACTGTGTTGGCGAAGTAGATCAACGGGGTCGATAGATGGCTGCACGGACATGGTCACATCATCTGCCCAAATCTGGATTCTATCAAATATTAGTCTCAGCCCACGTGCTGAGAATGCGAGGAATCGACGGAAGAAAGCCGCGCACCCCTATGTGCCTCACCCTAGATGATTGCGTTCACAGAGGATTCGTCAGCACGCCCGGAGGGACTTGACCCTGTCGCTTGCGACAGGCCCCATCCTCCTGATCTGTAGAACGGATCCGCAATCACGAAGGCCGTGCCGCGGGCGATTCCGGAACCCTCCTTTTGCCGAGATGTGGTACGAATCAACGCCCCCATGCCGGCTCCCCTTGCGGAGACGCGTCTCCGCCCTGCCCGTCTACTCCGGTGGGCGACCAAGATGCACCCGGAAATCGGGCGTACAGATCTCGCCCCAAGATGAACCGTGTCAGGGATGTCTCTCCCCGCGCTGCTGTCCAGCGCTTGGGGGACTATTCGGGTGATAGACCGAGGTCCGTCCTTGCAGGCTCCCTTGGATCGGCCCCGCACGATTCCTCAGTGACCACACGCAGACCGAATCCGGCCTACCCGCAAGCGTCGCTCAGACCGTCGATGGCGATGGAAGCAGAGGGGAAACCTCTGCGCCCTCGCCTCGTGTTCCGCTCACCGATCCAGTGCCAGTCGCGGTCGCTGGACGTCATGCCGTTGGCTGCGTTCGAGCGAGCGTCACTCCCCCGACTGAAGCACGCGCTGACTCTGGGAAGACGCCGAGGAGTCCTTGGAACGTTCCAACATGTGGGCGCTAGTATTAGTGCCGGACGTCCCTTGCAGGGTCTTGGGGTGGTTGTCGTCGTCACGACCACATGTCAGTTCTGTATGGGAGACTCGGATGCCGGCAGTGAGACGACGGAGGTCGATTGAATCTCGGAGGGAACTTGTGAGCCAGAACGATGCGGATACGGCGGCCTACATTTCCGAACTGATGGGTCGAGCACGGAAGGCGCAGAAAGTAGCGGAAGGGTTCTCACAACAGAAGGTGGATGAGCTCGCCGCTGCCATCACATGGGAAATCGCAGCGAATGATGAACTTCTTGCGGAAATTGCCGAATTCTCATTCGAGGAATGTCGGTTGGGTGATGTCGCCTCGAAGATCGCCAAGGTCGCCGGCAAATGCCGGGGAATCCTCTACGACGTCAAGAACGCCAAGAGTGTAGGGGTCGTCGAGGAGATCCCTGAACGCGGGCTTGTCCGCATTGCAAAGCCTGTTGGTGTCATCGGCTCACTGGTACCCAGCACGCAGGGAGAATTCCACCCATTGACGCAGGCCATTTTCGTGGTCAAAGCCCGGGACGCGGTCATCTTCTCACCCCATCCCAGGAGCAAGCTCACAACTCTGAAAGTGACGAATCTTCTTCGGGCCGTCATGAAGAAATACGACGCACCAGAGGATCTGTTCATCACCATCGAGGATCCGTCAATCCCGAAAACCAATGAGCTCATGCGGCAATGTGATCTGGTTATTGCCACCGGTGGTCAGCCCATGGTTCGTGCAGCCCATAGTTCAGGAACGCCGGCCTTTGGCGTCGGAGCGGGAAACGCAATCATCATCATCGACAAGACCGCCGACCTTGCGGATGCAGCAAACAAGATCAAAGCCAGCAAGACATTCGACCTTGCCGCAGGATGCTCGTGTGACAACAGCGTCGTGATTGACGAGTCGGTATATGTGGAGATGCTGGCCGAATTCCAGAAGGTCGGCGCTCATCTGCTCAATGCGGACGAGAAAGAGAGACTGAAGAAGGCAATCTGGCCTGAGTGGCCTGCCAATCACGTCATCAACAGGCATGTCGTGGCGTCGCCGGTAGGCGATATCGCCAAACTGGCCGGCATCGATGTTCCCGAGGGCACCTGCATGTTGCTGGTGGAAGAGGACAAGACCGGAGAAGCATCGCCTTTCAGCGGCGAGAAGATGAGTCTGGTAACAACGGTCTACAAGAGCAGCAGCATCGAAGAAGCGATCCGCATCACCAATGAGAACCACGCCTATTCGGGGAGTGGACATTCATGCGGAATCTTCTCAGCAACGCCTGAGAATGTGGAGAAGCTGGCATTGGAAACCTATACGACTCGTGTGGTCGTCAACCAGCCTCAGGCTGCAACGAATGGCGGCAGCTGGGTCAGCGGAATGCCGTTTACTCACTCTCTGGGCTGCGGAACGTGGGGCGGCAATGGGATATCGGAGAACGTTGCGCTCAAGCACTACATGAACAACACCTGGGTCATTCGCGAGATCCCCAGCTTCCAGCCAACCGACGAGGAACTGTTCTCCGGCTTCACGCCTCGCGGATGACCTCACGGATCTGGAGAAGCCCTTGAACGACAGAATGGGAAACGGTGGTCTGAAGAACCGCATTTCGACTGCCGAGCAGGCGGCCGCATCGATTCGGGACGGCATGACCGTCGCCATGAGCGGATACGCCATGGCGGGCTATCCCAAAGCCGTTGTCGAGGCTCTTGTTCGGCGCAAACAGAGCGGCGAGGACCTGTCACTCGGGTTGATTACCGGCGCCAATGTGCCATGGCTGGATGAAACGCTTGGAGCGGAGAACGTCGTAACCCGGCGGGCCCCGATGTTGGCCGGCCGCACTCTCGCCGCCCAAGCCAACAACGGTTCTCTGAGCTATGTCGAGCAGCAGATGAGCAAGATGCCCCGGCTGCTCAGAAACCACAGTTTCGGAGAGATCGATGTCGCCGTCGTCGAAGCGCTGGGATTCGACGAAGACGGTGATCTCATACCCAGCAGCTCCATCGGAATGACCCACCATCTGATGGACGCAGCGGATGAGATCATTGTCGAGATCAATGCCGCTCAGCCAGATGTGCTCAGGAATCTGCATGACGTATACATCCCGTCAGCAGCGCCCGACACGCAACCGATCCCGCTGGTCCGCACCAATCAGCGAATTGGGAAGTCGGGAATCCAGGTTGACTCCAAGAAGATCCGATACATCGTCGAGACCGAGATCCCCGAACGAATGGGGCCACAGCCGTCAGGCACGGCGGTGACAAAGAGCATCGCCGACCACCTGTTCAACTTCCTCGAGCTGGAATTCCGGAAGACCGGCGGGCACCTACCGCCGCTTCAGACCGGCTTCGGCAGCCTCGCCGATTCCATTGCCGATCGGTTCCAGCAATCCAGCTTCCACAACCTCCAGTTCTTCTGCGGAGGCATAACCGAGCCCGTGTTGGAACTCCTCGCCTCCGGGAAGGCAACGGCTCTCTCAACCGGCGGGTTGGGCATGAGCGAGCGGGTGGATCAGATCCTGAACGACACTCCGGATTTGAGCGACCACCTGGTGATCCGCAACGGTGACATCACGAACAGCGCCGAAGTGATCGGCCGGTTGGGGCTCGTTGCGTTGAACACCGGTATTGAGATCGACGTCTACGGCAATGTGAATTCGAGCCATGTCGCAGGGAGCCGGGTTGTGAACGGAATCGGAGGCGGAGCGACCTTTGCCCAGAATGCCGGCCTGTCCGTGATCCTCCTACCTTCCACGGCCAAGGGCGGAGCAATCTCGAACATCGTCCCCATGGTGTCCCACCAGGACATCGGTGAGCATGATGTCGATGTTGTCGTAACCGAACACGGCATCGCCGACCTGCGCGGGCTGGACGAAGGAGAGCGAGCGGATGCCATCGTCACGCACTGCGCATCAGAGGCGTATCAAGGCCAGCTGACGGCCTACCTGCTGACTGCCCGTGAGCAATGCGGTGGACATCATCCCCAGCTGCCCGAAACGGCGTTCGGCTGGTACCGGCGGCTCAAGGAGGAAGGGACCATGCGGGAGGACGGATCATGAAGAAGATCGAGCTGTATGAAGTCGGGCCCCGCGACGGTTTTCAGATGGTGGACGAGTACATCCCGTTGGAGACGAAGGTGCGCATCGTTGAAGGGCTCCTGGACGCCGGATTGAGGCATGTGCAGATAACGTCCTTCGTCAGTCCGAAGGCAATTCCCCAAATGAAAGATGCCCAGGAGTTGGCTTCGATCTGCCTCAGCAAGTACCCAGATGCAGATCTCTTTGCCCTGGTTCCGAATCTGCGTGGTGCCGAAGCGGCTTGGGAATCCGGTATGACGTCGGTGTCCTACGTCGTTTCGCTGAGCGAGAGCCACAACCGGGCCAATATCCGACGAACGCATGAAGAATCCCTTGCCGGACTTCAAGCGATTCTGGCTTCCTATCCGCAGATGGATATCTGTCTGGATCTGTCCACCACGTTCGGTTGCCCGTTTGAGGGGATGAAGAGCGAGGACGACGTTGTGCCGTTTCTCAAGCCCTACGTCGAGAGCGGCATACGGACCGTCAACCTCTGCGACACAATCGGAATCGCCAATCCTGCCCAGGTCCGCCGAATCATCGAAGCCGTCTGGGCCGAGTACCCGTCGCTGGATCTGCAGGTTCACATTCACGACACCCGCAACATGGGAATGGTCAATACGCTGGCCGCCATCGAGTGTGGTGTCGACAAGGTGCAATCGACCCTGGGCGGCCTGGGCGGCTGTCCCTTTGCCCCCGGGGCATCCGGAAACCTGGCTACGGAAGACCTGGCGTTCATGCTGTCTGAAATGGGATACGAACTCGGTGTCGATATTCCGAAGATGATCGAACTCGCCAAATACCAGGCCTCAGCAATACCGAGTGGACTGTTCAGCGGGCATCAATTCAGAATCCCGGAGACCAACGAGTAGCACGAAGCAATCGCGCACGGAGAAACACATATGGCAAACACAGCAACGGTTGAGCTCATCAAGGAGAAGGCTGCTCTGATGCGTCGGGATGTCATCGAGATGGGATACGCCGCAGGAGGTCGCGGCGCCCACTTCGGACCGGCTCTGTCGAGCATCGAAATCGTGGCCAGCCTGTTCTTCGGAATCATGAATCATGATCCGAGGAATCCGACGATGGCCGACCGGGACCGATTCGTCCAGAGCAAGGGCCATGCCTGCCTTGCCTTGTACTCCGCCTTGGGAGAAGCCGGCTACATCACGGAAGAGCAAATGGGCACGTTCAAGGCCGACAACAGCTTCCTCGCCGGCCATCCCACTCGGAATCTTCGCTATGGCATCGAAGTGTCGTCGGGGACTCTCGGCAACGGGTTCGCCATCGCGTGCGGGATGGCCAAGGCGGCGAAGATCAAGGGCGAGGACCACCGGGTGTATTCCCTCGTGGGCGACGGCGAATGCAACGAGGGCGTCATCTGGGAAGCGGCCATGGGCGCCGCAAAGTACCAACTGAACAACCTCATCGCCATCATCGACCGCAACGGAGTCCAGTTGGCCGGCACCACCAAAGACATCATGGATGTTGATATCGAAGCGCTGTGGAGAGCTGCGGGCTGGGATGTCCTGGTCGTTGAAGACGGAAACGACCCTTCCAGTGTGCTTGAGGCCCTGGAGGGGATGAGGGACTCCGGCAGCGAGAAACCCCATGTGATCATCGCCGACACAACGAAAGGCAAAGGCATTTCCTTCATGGAGGGCAGTCTCGACTGGCACGCCCGGCCGATGAACAAGGACCAGTACGAACAAGCCGTCTCGGACCTCGAGAATGCGTAGCGGGCGGGAAGACAAGATGAACAACGTACCCATAGACAAACTGCAGAAATGGTCCGAACAGGGTCACCGTACCGTACAGGCAGACACGCTGATGATGCTGGCCGCCGACTATCCAGAGGTCGTGGCACTGAGCGCCGACCTCACCCCCACAGCTCGGCTGGTCGAGTTCAAAGAAACCTATCCGGACCGGTTCTTCGACGTCGGCATCGCCGAACAGAATCTGATCGACTTCACGGCCGGTCTTGCCCTCGAAGGCCTTCGCCCCTTCGCCGTCGGCCTGGCGGCCATGGTGCCGATGCGTCCGGCCGAGCAAATGCGCGCCGCCCTGGGCTACATGAATCTGAACGCGACGGTCATCGGCATCGAAGCCGGTGTGCGTTTCGGGCCGCTGGGGAATACGCACTACGCCATGGACGACATCGCTGTCGTCAGAGCGATCCCGAACTTCACCGTTCTATCGCCGTCCGATCCGCTTTCAACATACAAGGCGCTCTGCGCGTGCGCCGAGCACGACGGCCCGGTGTATGTGCGACTCACCGGCGGTCCGGGATACCCCGTGATGTATCCCGAAGATTTCGATTTCCAGATCGGCAAAGCCATCGAGTATCGCTCCGGCAGCGATGTTGCGTTCGTATCTACCGGATCGCTCCTGGCTGAAGCGGTCGGCGCCGCTGACATCCTTCAGAGCAAAGGGATCTCAGTCCGGGTTGTCGACATGCACACCGTGAAGCCGTTGGACACAGAGATGCTGGACAAGGTATTTGGCGAGAACGAGCTCGTCGTTACGGTTGAAGAACACAGCTCGGTGGGCGGCCTGGGAGGGGCGGTTGCGGAATACAAAGCCCGTTTCGCCGATGCTCCGAAACAGGTGATCGCCAGTCTGGGCGACAGGTTCCAGAAACTCGGTGACCATGCGTTCCTGATGAAGGAGAACGGTTTGACAGCCCCCGATTTGGCGGCTCTGGCGGAGACGAACCTGTAGGCCAGATTCGTGGAAGTGGCCGTCCCGAGGGACGGCCACTTTGCTTCGCATGCGCGAGGCCGTCTCCACGCACCACCAGGGCGTCAATCCCGTATCCAAGGCCCGACGGCGATCCCATGGGGCTCAACGATCGCCGTGGGCTGATCGATGCCGCTCTGGTTCGTGCGAAAGCCCCGACCGACTGCCGGCGTCGTCGCATCGAGCCAGCAGCCGTCGCCGTCCTCGATGACGCCTGGGGCTTCGATGCTGCCGAGAAACGGAATCATCCCTTCGTAGAAGGCTCGATGGAGATCGGCCTCTGCTCGTTGGAGCGGCTTGCCCGGCCGGAGGATGACCACACCCTCTGGAAACACGAACGACGGGTCGTTCGTGAACGCGGAATCGGCGAGGCCGCCGGAGTCGTTCGGCGGGGAGCCAATGACTGCGGACGCCGCTTGCGATGACCAACTCGACAAACGGCTTGTACTGGGCAATCAGCGCTGCGCGATCGAGGGCCTCTTGCGCTCGCCGATGCGGCCATCGGACAGCGCTCCCGACGGTCGGCGTCGACAAGGACCCGGAGACCTCCTCGGACGGCGGCACCAAGGACGGCGAATGGACCCGCCATCAGTCTCCGAAGCCGACCCGTTCCGCGGGACCGAAACGCGAGCCCTTGTCCCGTTGACTGCCGGTCGTCGGACGCGCAAGGCAGGCGAAGCCAAAGACCGCCGACCAAGACACGGCCCAGAGATCGGGCGCCATATCCTCAACGGTTGCAGAGTTGACGCGGCGAAACCCCCACATTGCAGAGGGTTCGGCGGCACGCCTGGAGGAACTCGATCCTGTCGCTTGCGACAGGCCCCATCCTCCTGATCCGTAGATCTCCATACCCTGTCCATGGGGGTCCACAGCCGTCCGCACAGCCGGAAACGGAAGGCTTCTTCGTTCCACCGGCGTCCACAGCCATTTACCGGACTCCACAGATGATGGCTTCCAACTTGGCTCCCGGGCGGATCAGCGTCCCAGGCAAACAGGCAGATGCGCCTTGGTTCAAACGCTCGACATCGGATCGATGGAGAAGCAGCGGAATCCGGGCCGTGGAAATCCCCAAGTCGGGTCAGTGTCCGCCCCGGTTGTCCTCGGTCACCGTCTCCGTCCCACGAGCTTTCATGAGAGCCTCAACGGCGTCTGCGGCTGCTCGACCTCCTCCCGCCTCTGAGATGTGTTCGGCCATGCGAGCAGCGTCTTCGCCCAAAGCAGAAGCCTGGCGCACCGCTGCAGTCAGTGTCTCCGGATTGAGTCGCTTTCGGGGGAGCCGGACTCCGACACCAGCGTGTTCGACTCGACGAGCAACCTCCAACTGGTCCCGCCCAAAGGGCACCACGACCACGGGCACCCCCGAGGCGAGTGCTCGTTGGGTGATGCCCATCCCACCGTGACAGACAACGACAGCAGTACGAGGGAGGACCGAGCCGTGGGAAAGGAAGCGCTTCAGGACAGTCCCATCCGCCGAGCCGTGAAAATCGGCCGGGTCGTGGGATCCTGTTGTCGCGATCACGAAGTAGCCAGCTGCGGGCAGGGCCTCGAGGGCAGTCTGGATGAGCGCCCGGTCGCCCTGTCGCTCGGTCGAGCATGTGACGAGCACGATTGGACGTTCAACCTCGTCGAGCCACTGCGGTGGCTGAGCGTCTTTGGCAGCTCCAGGCCCGACGAACCGGTATGAGGGGGGCCATTCGTCCCTCGGGTAGTCCATCTCCGGAACCGTGAAGTACAACGCCAGCGGGGCCCGGGTGAGGGCCTCGCCAAAGGTCTCAACCGGTTGCAGTCCAAGGGAGGAACGGACGTCGTTGACCGGTGGAAGCATGAGCGAGGCGAGTCTTCCGACGATGGCCTTGCCGAGCAACCCGTCGCGGAGAAGGCCGAGCGAGCCCTTCATTCTTGGGAGACCTGGTCCAAAGGGCGGCACACCTGCCGCCGGCAGAGGCGTGAAGTAGGGCTGGAACGTCGCCCACGGCAAGGCAGAAGCCTCCGCCGCCGCCTGCGCGCCCCACGTATTGGTATCAATGACCAGCGAGTCGGGGGAGAACGCGCTGATGGCCGACCGAAGGTCCTCAACCTCGTACGGGGCTCGGTCGGCAAACGTTTGCATGCTGCGTTTCAGCGCAGCCATGGTGGTGGTGGCCTTCCAGTCGTCCAACTCCCGATCCTCTATGCGTGGATCGATTGCCGACGCCTCCAAGCCCACGGCTCGGACCCCTTCTACCTCACCCACCAGCGTCCTCACATGCACAGTGTGACCTCGGCCGGCGAGTTCGATCGCCGCAGTCTTCACCGGAGTGAGATGGCCCTTCGCGGGCGACGTATAGATGAGCACACGGCTCATGGCTTCTCCTTTCGAAGTCCCTCGAGCATCCGTACCATCACCGCGACCACCTCCTTCGTGTTCCGACCTACATCGCGTCGCAATAGCTTCCAGGTGAAGAGATCGGTCGCCGCCACCGCGGCGTCGACGAGCTGCCGGTGCTCCGCTCCCCGGGCGCCTGCGAATAGCTCCGGCAAGTGGTTCTCGACCCAGGTTCGGTGAGTGCGACGACCTTCGGCCACCACCAGTGCTACCTCGGGTGAGCGGTCCTCTTCCGAGAGGAGGTGGAGGACGACGTCGCCGTCCTCCTCGTAGTGGTCGACGAGGATCTCAATGCGCCGGTGCAGATCTGCTCCGTCCGGTACCTCGCGTCGTGCCTCAATCCGGATGCGCTCCCTGTCAACGACGGCGCCGAACAGTCCTTCCTTTGAACCGAACCGCCGGATGACGGTCTGCACAGAAACGCCGGCCGCGTCCGCTATCTCCCGCAGCGTGACATCGGCAAACATGGTTGATCCGAACGCGGTGGTTGCAGCTCTGAGAATGGAGAGAGCCGTCTCCTCGGCAGCTTCGGCGCGAGCCTGCATGCGATAGGGACGGGCAGCCTGATATTTCATGTGAACGACACTAACACGAAATGTGGCGAGCTGTTCGACGATTCTTCTCGTACCTGAAGAGCGGAGGAAGAACCGCTATCTAGTGGCCGCCGCCAAGCGAAGCTCTCGTCGATGCGCATCGCGAACTGGCCCAATTGGTCGGTTTCGAGAAATCTGACTGCGGCTCGGATGATAGAGCGGTCGGTTTGGCGGAGCCTGCGGTGGAACTGCTCCGATCGATCGCTTACGGCTCTGTCGACCATGGAGCGACCGAGGACGAGATCTCCGACCTGCTTTCCAAAATCGGCGTGGCATCCGAGACTGCGTCGATCGAGTACGCGATCAGGGCGGGTGTGACATGGCAGTGAGGCTTGTCATCGATCGCCGCCGTTGCATCGGTGCCGGAACCTGCGTCGTGCCTACCCCGTCAGCTCTCCAAAAGCGACAGGGAGGTTTTCTCAAGCCGGAACTGCTCGACCCGGGTATGACCGACGAAGACGTGCCTCAAGACGTGGCAGCAGCCTTCCCGACCCGTGCGATCCTGCTCGAGCAGGTGACGACGTCCCCGACAGGTGATCCGTCCTATGGGAGAACCCATGGGCGATCAGTCGATGTCGACTGGGCAGGATTCCTCGAAGGTCTAGTCGATTGGCTTGGACCGCAACTCAGAGCCGGCTGGCTCGAGGTATACCGTCGGACTGCTCCACTTGCGCTGCTCAGCACCAGCACTCGGCGGTCGCTCTGCCGCTGTCCGGACGACACGATCGCAACCGTCGCGGATACCAGCTGATTGTTCGGTTCAATCGCCAGACGACGGATGATTCCCGAGAATGGCTCCCAAGACCCCGGTGCCGCTTCACGCGGACACCCGCTGCGCGCCGAAATCCCTTCTCACGAAGGGGTTTCGGTCGCACGCCCGGAGGAACTCGAATCCCCAACCTCCCGATCCGTCGATCTCCAAGGGGTGTCCACAGCGGTCCGCAGCCGTCCACACAGCCAGGAACGGCAATCCTTCCTGTCCACAAGCGTCCACAGCGGTCCACAGCCGTCCACAGCTATTGGCTCCCAGATTGGCTCCCAACGAGGTGCTGGCCAGAACTGTGTTGAAGCTCGGGTTCGATGGGAAGACCGTTTGCGACGCTACATCACAGTGATGATCACATTGCCCCGCTTGTGCCCCATGTCGACGTAGCGGTGCGCGTCGACGATGTCGTCCAGGCCAAAGGTGCGGTCGATCACGGGCCGGATTTCGCCTTTCGCCGCCAATTCGCCGAGCAGCATCAGGTCTTCCCGTCGGAGTTTCGGTCTCCCGTCGTCGACCGAGGTGCAGGCTCCGCCGGTAGCAAGCACTTGCTGGCACCGCCGAAGCGCGCTCGCGCTCTTGTTCTTGCCCACGGCGTCGAAGACCAGGTCATAGCGCTCCGCCCGGTCCACGAAGTCCTCGACGGTGTAGTCAACCACTCTCGTGGCGCCGAGAGATGCCACGAGCTCCACGTTCGTGGTACTACAGACACCCGTGACCTCCGCGCCGAGATGTCGGGCAAGCTGCACCGCCGACGTGCCCACAGCCCCAGATGCCCCAAAGACGAGGACGCTCTGTCCCGCTCGAACACCGGCCTTGCGAAGGAAGTGGAGCGCGAGGAGACCACCGTAGGGAATGGCCGCCGACTCCTCGTCGGTGAGATTGGCCGGTCGTGGGGCCAGAAGCCCTTCCTCCGGCCAGCACACATACTGCGCATAGGTCCCGAAGCGATGCCGATTGAAGCCGAACACTCGGTCGCCGGGTTCAAACGTCCCGACGTCGGCTCCGACCGAATCCACCTCCCCAGAGAGCACCATGCCGAGCACCCGTCGCCTGGGAGCGTTCCAACCAAGTACGAGCCGCGCGAGGATCCGGTACGCGCGACTCAGCCTCAGCCCCCGGAGGTAGCAATCACTCGACGTTACGGAAGTCGCCAGGATCCGGATGCGCACCTCGTTCTTCCGAGGAACTGGAGTCGCTATTTCCTCGAGCCGGAGAACCTCCGGCGGACCGTATCGCGTGCAGACGACCGCTCTCACTCCGAGTCACCTCAGCCTACGAACCCGTGCTTCGCTCCTCCGTCGACCAACTTCTCTGCAGTCCGCGTGAGTCGCCACGACGGACTTGACCTCATGGACAAGGAGTCTCGCTCACATTACGCCTCATTCCACTCTCTGCTCCTCCACGATGGCCCGCCATCTTGAAGAACACGCACCCGGACCTCTCGTCGCCCGCTCGTTCTTGAGAGAACCAGCGGACCGTGGAGTGAGCGCGGCTCGAGGGCCGCGGGATGAACTGGGACGGAAGCCCGGTGGTTCGAAACCCCCAGCAGGTTTGTGTCCATGATCGTTCCGACAGATCGGCGACAACGGAGCCCCGCAATGCTGCTCGCACGCTGATCAGCTGGGAGTCGCCGCCGCACGCGGACACCCACAACGCGGCGAAACCCCCGCACCTGGGGCTATCCATGCGACAGCCCCCAATGCAGGGGTTTCAGCGGCACGCCCGGAGGAACTCGAATCCCCAACCTCCTGATCCGTAGTCAGAATCAGGGGGTTCGGATCCCATCGACATGCCGCCATAAACCCTTGTGGTATAAGGGTTTTCGACTCTCACTGGTTCGCGTCGTTCCCGGTCGTTTTCCGTTCTCCCGCGGACCAAATGCGGACCAAAGCCAGCCGTTCGTCCAGCGGCTCCTCGCCTATGGATCGCGTTCAGTGGGTTTCGTAGCGAGGTGAGTGGTTCGTGACGCCGGCCCGCCTCGCCTCAAACTCGCCGATGTCACGGCATTCGCCTTGGCCGCCCAACTCTCCGGGATGCACCTCGAGCAGATCCACCGCCTCGAGGTGGTGACATCTGAGGGACATGTGTCGACCGATCGCGAAGTGGAGACACCGCTGCCTTGCAGCTGATCGTGGGTGATCAGAACCGCGTTGCTGTCGCCCGGGTCGGTTGCCACTAGATCGTCGTCGGCACGGCCGATCCCCGTGTCAAGGATGGTCCAGCCTTCACGCCCACGGCGACCCGGAAACCAACAGACGCTCTCCGATGAATCCTCGCCACTTCACGGCGAGGTGGCTCCGGGAGCAGGGTCAAGCCCTGGCATCGATGCCACCGGCGGCCGCACCGGTTGTGCGCTTCTTGCACTGCGGCTGTCGGCCTGCCGTATGTCGAGAATGAGCAGGTAGCCGACCAGGTGGCACGCCCGGAAGGACTCGAACCCCCATTCCTTTGATCCGTGGAACCGCTTGCGGATCTCGAATGCCTTCTCGCATGAGGTGCCTACAGGCACTTGGTCAGAATCTACGCCACGGGGAGTCGATTCCCCGGATCGACCGGCGCGGCCTCTCGCCTACTCCCAGCGGAAGACCTTCACCGCGATCCCGCCGATCACGACGGTGTAGGCGACCATCACGAGGAGGTTGTAGGCGCTCGGCGTGACACCGAACCACGAGTCGTAGAGCGCTTGGACGGCGGATCCGAGCGGCGTGGAATCGCTCACCGTCAGCAGCGTGTCGGACATCACCGTGCGCGGGATGTAGACGCCGGCAAAGAACAGCATCGGGAAGTACACCGCCATCCCGAGGGCCGTGGCTCCGCTCGTGGTCCTGGCGATGGCCCCCACGAGCAAGCCGATCGAGAACACTGACGCAACCGCCAACAGGAACGAGAGAAGAAACCACATCGGCCTCTCCGGGAACGGGGCGTCGAACCACAGCACCGCAATGGCGATCGCCACGGCAGACGCAACCGCCGCAACAGTCCCGTGGACGGCGAGCTGCGCGACGAGCAGTTTGTGGGGGCGAACCGGTGTAGTACGTAGTCTGCGGAGTATCCCGAACTGGCGGTACGTACCAAGAACCGGAGGCAGCGTGACCAGTCCGACGGTCGCGATCCCGAGCGCAATCACGACCGGGGCATAGACATCGACGTATCGCCGGAACCCGATGTCAGCAACCGGATCGAGGAAGCCGGGATAGAACTGCCCCAGGGCGATGAGCAGGAGGGACGGGAAGGCGAGTCCGAAGAACAGTGACGTGGGCTCTCGGACGAACAGTCGTCCCTCGAGCCGGGCGAGCTCCATCGTCGCACTCATGTTGCGTCCCCCTCCTCCGACGTGTGGTCCTGGTTGGTGAGGGCGAAGTAGGCATCCTCGAGGGTGTCCTGCTCGATGCTGAGATCCGCAGCAAGGATGCCTTCGCTGGTGAGGACCGCGGAGACGGCCTGGAGGATCCCTTCGCTCCCGATGACAATGATCTGGGAGCCGCGGCGTTCGACGCCTGTCACTCCGGGGACGTCGTGGATGAGTTCGTCGGAGATGGGGCCGGATGGCGTGAACCGGAGCCGTTGTCCCGATCCGATGCTGGCGATGAGCCCGGCAGGCGTATCGATCGCCACGGCGGTCCCTCCGTCCACGACCATAATGCGATTGCACAGCCGTTCGGCCTCCTCCATGAAGTGAGTCACGAGCACGACGGTCACTCCCCGGTCCCGGATCGCTTCGATGGTTTCCCATGTCGATCGCCTCGCCTGCGGATCGAGTCCGGTGGTGAGCTCATCGAGTATCGCGATCTCGGGGTTGCCAACAAGGGCGAGTGCGACCGAGACCCGCTGTTTCTGTCCACCGGACAATGACCCATATCGCGACTCCCCCTTCTCGCCGAGTCCCAGGACCTCGATCAGTTCGCGCCAATCGGCAGGATTCCGGTAGAACGACGCATACGTTGCGAGTACTTCGCGAACCTTGACCTTGTCCTGAAGTCGGCTCTCCTGGAGCTGGGCACCGACACGCTCGGTCACCTCGAAACGGTCCTCGATCGGGTCCAATCCGAGTACCCGAATGAAGCCTCCGTCCGGACGCCGGAGACCCTCCACCGACTCGACGATGGTGGTTTTGCCCGCACCGTTGGGTCCGACGATGCCAAAGATCTCCCCATGCTCGACATTGAACGTGACGCCATCAACGACGTTTCTGCCGTCGTAGACCTTGACGAGGCCCTCGACTTCGATGACAGCCACTGCGATGCCTTTCCCCTCTTCCCTGTCGACGATATTCGTCGGCGCGTGCCTACGGGAGGTCGAGCTCGGTCCTCAGGCTGCCGCTGACAGACGCGGGTACGACGATCACCGGGAACGGGATGGCACTCCAGCTCCATGTGCTGGCGAGGCTTCCGGCGGCAAGCACCGACGGGACACCGGCAGCACCCACATGGGCTCGCGAGACCACCCACGAGATGTCGCCTGCGAGATCAGCGCCGCCGCTCGACGATTCGGGGGCGAGCCGTTCCCCGTCACCTACCCATATTGGGCATTGGATGCGGCCGGCCGTACCTCGAACTGGCTCCTGCAGGGGAACGAAGGGTCAGGGCGAATCCGGAGTGAGCGGCCGAGCCGCGGCCCAGAGATCTCTCCCGCGGCAACGGACTCGGCATCAGAAGACAGAAGCCCCCGCCTGAGCAAGGGCTTCGGAAGCACGCCCGGAAGGACTCGAACCCCCACAGTTCCGATCCGTAGTCAGAATCAGGGGGTTCGGATTGCGTTGGCACATCGCTGGAAACCCTGGTGGTGTAAGGGTTTCCGGCGTGGGCGCTACTGGGATTGAACCAGTGGCCTCTGCCGTGTGAAGGTTTCTGGAGGCGATTTCGCGCGCTTGCAGAACCGGCGTGATACGGCGACGGGCCCTGTGTTTCATGGGTTTCGGACTCTCATCACTTTGCGTTGGCTCTCGGTGGTTCTCAGCGTCATGCGGGCGCGATGTGGTCGGAGGCCGTTTGAAGTGTCCGTGTATTGAGCTCCAGTCAGCACGTCAGCGTTGGACTCAGGAGTTGGCACCACCGAACGGCTGGTTGAGGCGTCCATCGGTACCGATACGGAAGGGTTCGGATCGTTGGTGGCTAGGGTCGGTTCTCGATCTGGGTGAGTGCGGTGTCACCGGAGTTCGTGCTGAGTCGGGGAGCTATGACGGTCGAGTACCGGATGGCGGAATACGGTGAATTCGACGTCGGGGCGGTCGTTGAGAGTGCGCTCGCGATCCGGCCTAATGACTATGAGTCGGTCACCGCTCTGAGCGATTGGCACGCCGTACAGCGCGACGCTGGTCGGCTGTGTGTCCGCTGGTTGGCATCGCTCGCCGGGCAGATCGTCGGATCGGCATACGTTGGTCAGTCGTCATGGATTCCGCCCGAGACCATCATCAATGTGGCAGTCCATCCCGACCATCAGCGACGGGGCTATGGACGAGAGCTCCTCCGTCGCGCAGAAGCAACGGCATCGGACGGCGGAGGCGAGCAAACCTTCAGTTGGACCGAAGAGACCTGGCCACGATCCATGCGATTCCTCGACCGGGCTGGGCATGCACTGGTTGAGCGCAGATGGGAATCGACGCTCGACCTTCGGCGGTGCGATCTGAGTGAACTCCAAGGCACGGTCGATCAGGTTGTCGCGACCGGTATCCGCATCATGTCGGTGGCTGCGTTCTCCTCTGATCGCGGTGACTGGAAGCGGGATCTCCACCGTCTCTACACGGAGGTCGAAGCAGACACTCCGGCTGCCTTCCCTATTCAGAGCGCACGGTTTGAGGACTTCGAGGCGTTGAGCCTCGGCCGTCGTTTCGTTGGCGATGGGTACTTTGTTGCGCTCGACGGTGACCAATTCGTTGGACTGACCGAGCCGCAACCCGTCGACGATGTACCGAACGCGATCGAACAGAATCTCACCGGCGTCCGGTCGGACTATCGAAACCGGGGAGTCGCCTGTGCCCTCAAGTCGCAAGCGGCGATTTGGGCCGCTCAGGCGGGCTACACGTCGATCCGGACCCAGAACGCCGAGTCGAATGCCGCCATGCTTGCTGTGAACGATCGGCTTGGATTCGAACGGAAACGAGCCACGATCGAGTATCTCAAGAGCCTCTAGATTCGCGGCCGTAGCGCCCGTCAGATCGCCCCGGAAGGGGGATCGTCAGTTGCCGAACCTTCGCGACGGGGGGATCGGTCGGCTGGAGGGCGGGCGAGCGGGGTGGATCCACAACGTCGGGAACAGCTATGCCGGAGCGTATCCTTGGGGTATGGCGCAGCGAGTTGTGATAGTCGGCGGGGGGTTTGCGGGGCTTACCGCAGCGCAACGCCTCGAGAAGGCCGATGTCGAGATCACGCTGATCGATCGGACCAACCATCACCTGTTTCAGCCGCTCTTATACCAAGTGGCGACCGGCGGCTTGTCGCCCGCTGACATTGCGTCTCCGATCCGATACATCCTGCGGCGACAGGCAAACGTTCGGATCGTCGAAGACACCGTTGTTGCGGTCGACGAAGAAGCGGTAGTCACCGAATCGCAGACAATTCCCTTCGACACGCTGATTGTTGCCACCGGGGCCACGCACCACTACTTCGGCAACGAAACCTGGCAAGAGCATGCTCCCGGACTCAAGACCTTGCCCGATGCGACAAGGCTTCGAGCCACCATCCTCGAGGCGTTCGAGACGGCCGAGCGCGGCGAAGGCAATGGGTTGACATTCGTTGTGGTGGGAGGAGGGCCTACCGGCGTCGAGATGGCGGGCGCTATCGCCGAGATGGCTCGTCACACCCTTCGCCATGAGTTCCGAGCGATTGACCCCAGCACTGCCCGAGTCCTGTTGGTCGAAGCCGGGCCCCGTATCCTGGCGTCCTACCCCGAGAAGCTGTCGATCAAGGCAGAGAGGCAACTCGGCGAGCTTGGTGTGGAGGTGCTGACTGGATCGCAGGTGACCGACATCAGAGACCGCGTCGCGGTTCTGCGGAGCGGCGACGATGAGCAGACCCTGGCAACGGCGGCGATCGTGTGGGCCGCCGGCGTGAAAGCATCAGCCCTGGGCGCCGCCCTCGTTCCGCTGGGTGCGGAGCTCGATCAGGCAGGACGGGTCAAGGTGACTCCAGAATTGAGCCTTCCCGGTCACCCCAACATCTACGTCATTGGGGACCTCGCTGCGGTCGTGCAGAAGGGCAAGCCCGTGCCGGGGGTTGCGCCCGCAGCAATGCAGATGGGCAGATACGTCGCCGATCGGATCGCAGGTCGGACGAAGAAGCCATTCCGATACCGCGACAAGGGAAGCCTGGCCACCATCGGCCGTAGTTCGGGAGTAGCCGACTTTGGATGGATACGGTTCTCGGGCTTCCCTGCGTGGGCTACGTGGCTAGGTGTCCACATCTTCTTTCTGATCGGCTTTCAGAACCGACTCTTGGTGATGATCCAGTGGGCATGGAGCTACATCACCCGGAATCGCGCAGCGCGACTGATCGTCAACTACAAGGATCGCTAGCGCATCAGCTCTTCGGAGCCGAGTGCGTCGGGTACTTGGCGTTCTGCGCGCCGGCGACAACCTGTTCGGCGTTCTCAAACCTGAGGGCAGGGTCGTTGCGTACAGGCTCTGAGGATCTTGAGGTCGACCGAGACACAACCCAGAAATCCAGAACCGATTCCGCAACAGTTGAGAACCCAACGCGACGAAGCCCTTCCAGTGCAAGAGCTTCACTGGCACGCCCGGAGGGACTCGAACCCCCAACCTCCTGATCCGTAGTCATCGCAACGCGTCGGAGAACCGCTGTGTCACAACGCTTGCAGAACCCCGTTTGTGTTACACAGCAAGAGCCATAGCGAGTTACGCGCCTTGAGGCGTTGGGGCGCAACGATCCTCTGGAGGCGTGAAATTGGACCTTGACCCGGAAAACATTCAAGAAAACGGGGGCACATTGAGCCGAGGGAGCCTCGACTTGGATCCGAGAGTGGAGCCGCTCAAGCGCAGAGTCGGGATCGGGCGCTGCGCAGAGCGCGCGGACATCCTCATTCAACGCCGTCATCGCAGATCCACCATACCGACCGTCGCGATTGGCGAGCAGGAACCAGCGGTAGAGCCGGTTGAAGCTGTAGTCGGGATGCTGATGCCATCGATCGTGGAATACGAAAAGAGGTGTCAAGCTGTTGTTTGATGGCAGCAGATCATCTGATTGGAGACCGAGCTCAGCCGAGCGCTTCAGTACAGCGTTGATGGCTTCTTTGGTCCTCTTCCATGCTCCCGTGTCGATCATGCCCTCGGGATGCCAGAAAGCGTTGGGTACCTCCTTAAGCCGAGCGCGCTGTACACCGATGCCAGTGATAGTCCGGACGTAGATGCCGGCGTCGAGATCCCAGCCCGCATCCTCAACTCCATCCCAGCTCCAGGCGTCAAGGTCGATCGGGGTGCGCTCACGCGGACTAGAGTGCAGTCAGCCGAGTCGGCCGTCGCAAGTGGGGATCCGAGATGGAGCAACGCTTCGTCCTCGACGGAATTGTTGGCGTCATCGTCCTGGCCGGGGTGGCCTGGTTCTTGTACCGACCTCGGGTCCAACAGTCCGACCGATTCCAGGCGATGGTGGTCCCGCTCGCCAACATCATGGACGTCGGGTTTCTCGTTCTGTCTCCGATCATCGTGGTACTGGTCGGCTATACCGCGCCGCTGTTCATGCTCGGGATCTGCCTCGTCGCAATAGCCACCGGATTCGTGATCGCCTACAACATCCGCCACTACGAGCCACTGGCCGGAGCAAAGGGTCCGGTGCATACGATCGCCGCTACGGCGAACTGGGCGCTGTTCGGTGCATCGATGGTCAACATCGCGTACTACACGCAACTGCTGATGACCCTGGTGTTGTTGCCTCTTGCTCTCTACAGCGAAGACCGGACCACGGTGACGTCGGTCATCGTGCTCATCGTGATCATCGTCGTGGGCTATCGGGGCTACCTACCTGCTTTGAATCGGCTCGGGGACCGAACGACCGCGTTCAACCTCGCGGCGTTGTTCGCAGTGCTCGCAGCCTTTGCCGTCTACAACCTGGAGGAGGCGTTCGTCGGCGACTGGACCTTCCCCTCCTACAGCCCCGAGATCGACGCCACAACGCTGCGGCAGATCCTGGGTCTGTTCGCGATGGTTCAAGGCTTCGAGGCGTCCCGGTACATCGGCGCTCGCTTCGCCGCCGAAGTGCGGATTTCCACGATGCGGTGGGCCCAGATCATCGCGACAGCAGTGTTCGTTGCCCTCATAGCCCTCGTCCTGCTGCCGTTCGGCGAGTTTCGGCCTCCCGCTGACGCAACGGCGATCTTCGTGGTGTCGAAGGAGGTCAGCCCGTACCTGCCATGGCTCATCCTCGCGGCGGCGATCGGCAGTCAGTTGTCGGCAATCACGAACGCAACGTCCTCACGCAGCGATCTCCTGATCGAAGCCACACGACAAACCGTGCCGCGCAAGTACACGTTCCCGATCCTGCTCGTCCCGGCAATCATGATTGTGATCTTCACCAATGTCACCGCGGCCGTCGCGATCGCTTCCCGGGTATTTGCTCTCTATTTCGTGATCCAATCGATCCTGGCCGTCACGCTCGCCTCCCGGGCGAAGGCCTGGCTGCCCGTGGCAGCCTTTTCGGGAATCGGGCTGGTCATGGCAACGATCGCCGTCTTCGGCCTTCCGATCTAGCCGAGAGCCACTGAGGCTTTCCGGAGCGAGGGCCCGCTGGTCGGGGTACGCGTCCTGCGGAGGCGTCGCACACGCTATCAACGAAGGAAGCCGCCCTCTTGGGGAACGGCCGTAGGCCTGCGCGGTCCCCGGAGGAGGGCAAGTATGCGCCAGAACCATCTGAGGATCGGCGCCACACGCCGCATGTGCCAGTGCTCCGCATCGGATGTCGAGAACGAGCGACCACACGCGACAGGACCCCTGTTGGAGGAGGGGTTTCGGCAGCACGCCCGGAGGAACTCGAATCCCCAACCTCCTGACTAGTAGTCACAGTGCTCAAGGGTGCAGCCAT
The DNA here is from genome assembly GCA_963700375.1 of uncultured Actinomycetota bacterium. Lineage (GTDB taxonomy): Bacteria > Actinomycetota > Acidimicrobiia > Spongiisociales > UBA5794 > JAHEEL01. Next base: position 104,130 of record CAVOXF010000002.1, on the reverse strand, counting down.
CTTCTCATCGGACCTCGTTCGAGCCATGACAACAGACACCGAACTGTCCTACATCACGGCATCCTCATACGTCGACGGATTCACACCCAGCAACTCCCTCACCGTCAACCCAGAGTCAGAACTCGCCCTCGACGGAAGGCACGTGCTGATCGTCGAAGACATCATCGACACAGGTCGAACCCTTCAACACATGCAAGCAATGATCGCCGAGCAACACGCCAAGAGCATCACAACCGTCGCCCTCATCAACAAGACCGACCGCAGAAAGACAACTCTCGAGCCAACAGCGGCATGAATCCAGTCAGCCGCCTCCACGAGACCCAAGGCACCCCAGAGCCTCCAGGAAACCCGGGGCGGTTCAGCCTCGATATGTGCGGCCGATCAGATCGGGGTTGTGACTCGGATGGAGTCAGTGGTCCGGTTCCTGGATGTGGTCGGCGACCGCTTCGTAGACGTTGGGGTACACCAGATCGGCTCCCACGAGCTCGAGGATGCCGTCCCTTTGGAGCACCCTCCCGACGCCCGTTTTGACGCGTGCCAGGCGGAGTTGTGCACCGTGAGCGTCGGCGAGTGAGTGGATGGACCGGATCTGGCCGGATCCTTGCGCATCGATGAAGTCGACACCTTCGAAGTTGAGGACGACCACCTTTGGAGGCGGGTCGGCCTCCATGAACTGCGTCCTCACAGCATCCTCGAATGGATCGGAGGTCGCGAAGAACAGGTCCGCATCGAGGCGCAGCACCAGCACCCCCGGATACGTGGTCAGCCCATCGTGCTCGGCCACGTCACCGAAGGCCTGCGTTCCTGGCCACCGTCCGAGGACCTTCGTGTCGGGCGTCGTCGCCAGGAACACCAGTCGGACGATCGACAGCAGCACACCGATGATGACACCCGCCAGGACACCCGCCGAGAGCACGCCGAGGATGGCGATCACGGCGATCCAGAAGTCAGGGCGATTCACCACTGACAGCCGCTTCATGGCGGGGATGTCGATCATCCCGAACACGACGGCGTCGATGATGATCGCCGCGAGCACCGGTTCGGGCAGATCCGAGAACACAGGCGCCAGGAACAGCATCGTCAACACGGCAACGGCACCGGTGGTGAGCGACGAGATCTGGGTCTTGGCGCCGGCCTGGTCCGACAGGGAACTCGACGACAGACTGGTCGAGACCGGCATGCCCTGGACGAGACCGGACCCGAGGTTCGCCATGCCCTGTGCCACGGACTCCTGGTTGATGTCCACTTGGTATCGGTGCTTCGCCGCGAAGGAACGAGCGTCCCCTGCCGTCTGCGAGAAGCCGATCAGCAGGAGCCCGATCGATGCCGAGAGGATCACACCGACGTTGTCGACGATGAAGTCGAGATCGGGCAACGCCACCGTGGGAAGGCCACTCGGCACATTGCCGACGACGGCCACACCCTCGCCGGCCAGATCGAAGACGACCGACGCGGCGATCCCGATGACGACCAACACCAGCGCCCCGGGAACCCTCGGGACGGTGAACCGCAGACCGACGATCAGCGCCAGCGCTGCGACACCGATGACCAGCGTCGACGTGTCGGCGTCGGACAGATCCCTGAACCACGCGGCGATCTGGCGCCACGAGTTGTCGCCATCCTTGTCCGTTCCGGTGAGCTTGAAAAGTTCGCCGATCACGACCTGGATTGCCGCCCCGATCAGGAACCCGGTGATCACGGCCTTCGACAGGAGCTGGGAGATCCAGCCCAACCTGAAGATGGCGAGGAGCAGGAACATGAGCCCCGAGCCGATCGTGATCGCCGCCACCATCGCCACGGCGTCGTCAGACCCGGCCGATAGACCGGCCCCGAGCACGGCCCCGGCCGCGACGGCAGCGAGCGCAGAGCTGGGCCCGGTGGCGATCTGCTTCGACGTACCGAACAGCGCATACAGAATCGCGCCCGCCGCCGCTGCGTACAGGCCGTGCTCGATCGGCACGCCCGCAACCGAGGCGTAACCGAGCGACTTCGGGATCACCAGAGCCGCAACCGTCACGCCAGCAACGACATCGGGCCGGAGCCACGTCCGATCGTACAACGGGAGCCACCCCACGATCGGGAGGAAGCGCGTCAATCCCGAGGCATTGGAACCGGTGCCCGAGTTCATCACCAGCGGAGCATACGCATCCCAAGCCCCCGATGAGATCGAGAACCGCGCGGCGATTCTCCATCCTCACCCCGAAGACGGCCAGCTTTCACTTGCCTGCGTATCGGTGCAGATGACCATCAGGTGGTCGAAGGAGAATCAGCTATGTCCGACACCACGGAAACAGAGTACGACGTCATCATCACCGGCGGTCGGGTGATCGATCCGGAGCTGGCGGCAGTTCAAGGACATGAAGGGATCGTTCGAAGTCGAGGGAGCCTCGCGGCGATCGGTCCGCGGCTATGCACGGCTGTGTGGATGGATCCTCGCCCGCGCGCACGCCCGCTCAGGACGTGCAGCGGAGATCGCCGGATACCTCGGCAAGGGAGACGTATTCGACGAGGCCATCGCCGACTTCTCGATCGCGTACGCCGATCAGGCAGAACGCGACTTCACGGCGTTCACGAACGCCATTCAGGACGGGACCATCGCGGCGCACGAGTGACGTGCGGGTGGCCGTGATCTACGGCTGGGCGACCGTCTCTGCCCACTACAGTGCGTCCCCGTGCCGCCAGCCGAGGAACATCGCAGCTCTCGTACCGGCTGGTTGCGCGCCGCCGTCCTCGGCGCCAACGACGGCATCCTGGGTACGGCGAGCCTCCTCATCGGCGTTGCAGCAGCAGGGTCCTCACGTTCCGCCGTGCTCCTTGCGGGCGTCGCAGGCCTGGTCGGTGGAGCGTTGTCGATGGGTGCAGGCGAGTACGTATCGGTGAGCTCACAGGCCGATGCGGAGGCGGCTGACCTGGCGAAGGAGTCACGGACGCTCGACGCGGATCCGACAGGAGAGCTCGCAGAGTTGACGGCGATCTATGAAGATCGAGGACTTCGCCCGGAGCTCGCCCGCCAGGTCGCCCAGGAGCTGATGGATCACGACGCGCTCGGCGCCCATGCGAGAGAAGAGCTCGGGTTCTCCGACAGCACGAAGGCGCGACCCTTCCAGGCGGCCTTCGCATCTGCGGCGGCGTTCACGGTGGGAGCGCTGCTCCCGGTCGTCACGGCAGCGGTGGCTCCCGACGCCGCACGCGTCTGGGTGATCGCCGTCATGTCGCTTCTCTTCCTCGCAGGCTTGGGAGCTTTGGGGGCACGAGCAGGTGACGCGCCGATGGGGCGCGCCGCGCTCCGGGTCTCCGCCTGGGGGGCAGGGGCCATGGCAATCACGGCAGTGATCGGGAGCCTCTTCGATACGAGTGTATGAGTCTTGACATCGAGGAAGCCGGGATAGAGGTCACGCCGGCGCCGTAGTTGAAGCCGAGCGGATCCTGGACGGCGGTGAGGTCGATGCCGGGGTCGAACAGCATGGTCACCTCCGCACCCCGCTGCGATCGATCGACCGTCGCGCCACAAAGAGAAGAACCCTTGCGGTGCAAGGGTTCTTTCAGCACGCCCGGAGGAACTCGAATCCCCAACCTCCTGATCCGTAGTCAGGCGCTCTGTCCAATTGAGCTACGGGCGCGAGCGAGGGATAAGGTACTAGCCGATCCGCCCTACGGAAAGCCGCACCAGGAAAGGACCACCGTGGAAACCTCTGAGATCCGCTCTCTCGCCGACGAGTACTTCGAGTTTCTCTCCGAGGCCGAACCCACCGAGTCACACCTGCGAGGCGACTACAGGTTCGCCGACCGATTCGAGGACATGAGCCGCGCTGCCGAGGATGCCAACGTCTCAGCCCTGCGCGGCTTCGTCGCGCGGGCACAGGCGACCGACCCGCGCGATCTGTCACACGACGACGCACTCACCCGCGAGGTCCTGATCTTCGAGGCGGAGACCAGGGCGGCGCTCGACGACATGCACATGGCCGAGTTCGGCGTAGACCCGATCTTCGGAATCCAGGTGTACGCCACGCTCCTCCCCCCGATGCTCTCGGTCCCGAACGCCGAAGTCGCTGAAGCGATGATCAGCAAGTACCGCGGCTACGCCAACGCTCTCGATCAACTGACCGAGCGCTACCGCGAAGGTATCGCGTCGCGTCGTGTCCCGGCCCTGTTCGCCGTCGACGGCGTGATCTCCCAACTCGATGACTGGCTGGCGCTCCCCGTCGAGAACGACCCGCTCCTCAACACCCAGGTGCCGGAGGACTTCACCGAGGAGCAGACGGCTGAATGGAAGGCCGCGCTGACGGAGGTCGTTCGCGACGCCGTGCGGCCGGCCGTCGAGCGGCAGCGCGACATGCTGCGCGATGAGTTGCGCCCGGTCGCCCGACCCGAAGGCAAGGAGGGCCTCCACTGGCTCCCCGACGGCGACCTCGTCTACGACCGGTCGATCCACCGGTTCACGACGCTGCCGCTGCAGGCAGGAGAGATCCACCAGATCGGCCTGCAGCAGATCGCTCGCCTCGCCGACGAGTACCGGGAGATCGGGGCCGAGGTGCTTGGGACCACCGACCTCCGCGAGATCTTCTCCCGCCTCCGCGACGATCCGAAGTTCCACCACACCTCGGGTGAGAGTGTTCGTGCCGCCGCCGAGGCCGCATTCGAGAAGGCCCGGGCGGCGATGGGCGACTGGTTCGGCCGTCTTCCTAAGGCAGACTGCGTCGTGGAAGAGACACCGTCCGGTGCCCAGGCCTTCTACTTCCCAGCGGCAGAGGACGGATCCCGTCCCGGCATGTTCTTCATGAACACCGCCGATCCCACGTCGTGGGGGACGTTCGAGGTCGAGGCGACCGCATTCCATGAGGGCATCCCCGGCCACCACCTGCAGTTGTCGATCGGGCAGGAACTCGGCGACACCGTTCCCGCGTTTCGACGCAATGCCTACATCGTTGCGTACGGCGAGGGTTGGGGGCTCTACACGGAGCGCCTCGTCGACGAGATGGGTCTCTACAGCTCGCAACTCGACCGCATGGGGATGCTGTGCGCCGACTCGATGCGGGCCGGGCGCCTGGTGGTCGACACCGGCATCCACGGTCTGGGGTGGTCACGACAGCGGGCCATCGACTTCCTGGTAGAGAACTCGCCGATGACGCTTCACACGATCACGGAGGAGGTCGACCGCTACATCGCATCGATGCCGGGCCAGGCCCTCTCCTACATGATTGGACGTCTCGAGATTCAGCGCATCAGGGCCGACGCGGAGGCCCGCCTCGGTGATCGCTTCGACATCAAGGGCTTCCACGACGCCGTGCTCACCTCGGGTGCGGTTCCGCTCGAGACGCTCGATCGCCTGGTTTCCGAGTGGGTGGCATCGGTGTGAACGCCGATCTGCAGCGCTTGGGAGACGAGTTCTGGGCGTTCAGCCTCGCGTCCGAACCTACGTCGGCTTCGCTGCGCGGAATCCACGACTATGACACAGAACTCGAGGACCTTTCACGAGGTACGGAAGACGAACACATCGCCGCGCTCGATGGCTTCGCATCGGCTGCCGAGACTATCGACCCTGCAACACTGACCGCCGACGAACGGGTCAGCCGCGAAGTACTCATGTTCGAGACGTCGACGAAGGCTGATGAACTCCGCTCCCGGATGGCCGAGTTCGCCGTTGATCCGTTCAACGGAATCCAGGTCGTCTATCAACAACTCGCCGGCCAAATCCCGATAACCGCCCCGGCACACGCCGAAGCCGCTCTTGAGAAGTGGTCGAAGATGGGTCTGCTCGTCGATCAGGCGATCGGCCGACTGCGGCAAGGCCTTGCTCGCGATCGGACGCCGCCGGTGGTTGGCAGCGGGAAGGCGTTGGCCCAGGTGGAGGCATATCTCAGTTCGCCCGTCGAGACCGACGCCTTCGTGAACCTCCGGGCACCGCTGTCGTGGAACGAGATCCAGGTCGCCGCGTGGCGGGACCGCCTCGCGTCCGTTGTGACCACGGTTGTGCGTCCTGCGTTCGAGCGCTACCGAGCAGCGATCTCCGACGAGGTGATGCCGAAGGCACGACCCGAGGACCGGAGCGGCGTTGTCTGGCTATCTGATGGAGACGAGGTCTACGCCAGGGCGATCCGCAGGCACACGTCGCTCGATCGAACGCCGCTCGAGATCCACCGGGCCGGCCTCGACGACATCTCAGCCCTCGAGGTCGAGTATGCCGCTCTCGGTATCCCGGTGCTCAATATCGATCACGTGCCGACGATCTTTGAGCGCCTTCGCTCCGACGAGGACCTCCGGTTCGCGGATGCGGACGCCGTGGTCGCTGCAGCCCAGGCAGCCATGGATCGGGCGGTGGCGGCGACGCCCCGGTGGTTCGGAATCCGGCCAAAGGCCCCATGTGTCATGGCACAGATGCCGCCCGTCGGCGCAGAAGACGCGCCCCTTGCGTTCTACCTGCCCCCGGCCGAGGATGGTTCGAGGCCGGGAACCTACTTCGTGAACACGACCGCGCCCACCACACGCACCCGATTCGAGTCGGAGGCGCTGGCGTTCCATGAGTCGGTCCCCGGCCACCACCTCCAGTTGACGATCGCCCAGGAACTCACCGGCATCCCCGACTTCCGGCGCAACGCCTTCATCACCGTGTTCCACGAGGGGTGGGGGCTCTACACCGAACGACTCGCCGACGAAATGGGCTTGTACTCGGGCGATCTCGAGCGGTTCGGGATCCTCTCGTTCGACTCGTGGCGCGCCGGGCGTCTCGTCGTCGACACGGGAATGCACGCCCTGGGGTGGTCTCGCCGGGAAGCGATCAACTACCTCGTGGCGAACTCGCCGCAGGCGGAGAACAACATCGTCAACGAGGTCGAGCGGTACATCGCATGGCCCGGACAGGCGCTCGCCTACAAGACGGGTCAGCGGGAGATGTTCGCCGCACGGAATCATGCCATCGCGATCATGGGCGACCGATTTGACATTCGCGGGTTCCACGATGCCCTGCTCGGCTCCGGATCCGTCCCGATGCCGACCATGCATCGCCTCATCAACGAGTGGATCGCGAGCGCTCCATAGGGACCATGAGCAAAGGGGTCCCCGGTTGAACCGGGGACCCCTCCTCAATCGAGATTCGATGTGTGGCGTCAGGCGACCGATGCTTCGATCGCCTCGCGCTTGTGGGCGGTCACCTCGATCTTCTGGGGCAGCGCCTCTTCGCGGATGGGAAGGGTAACCGTGAGGACACCTTCCGTGTAGTCGGCGCCGACGTTGCTCACGTCAAGGCTGTCGCCAAGACGCACCTGGCGGCTATGGGTTCCCGTCGGGCGCTCCCGAAGGATCCAGTTCGCGCCAGCGGTGTCTTCGACCTTCCGCTCGGCCTTGACCGTGAGCACACGGTCTTCGACGGTGACGTCGATCCTCTCGGACTCGACGCCCGGGAGGTCGAATCGCAGGACGTACTCACCGTCCTTCTCATACGCATCAAGCGGCATGACGCCACCGCGCCACGCGCTGCCACTCCCGGCGAGCATCCGCTCCATTTCGGCGAACGGATCGATGAATCGTGCCATCGTTGCACTCCTTTCGTGTCGAGAGACGCAAAGCTCTCAACTCGATATGACTCTTACTCTTACATATAACGTGATACCACATGACTCATATTCCGTCAATATGGGAAGTTTCGCGACGTCGGCGGGCGAGCTTCGCTTGACGCGGCGAAGGGGTCCCGCGACACGCGCGGGGCCCCTTCGGATCCGGCGGAGAGGGAGGGATTTGAACCCTCGAGGGAGTTTGTAACCCCCTACTCGCTTAGCAGGCGAGCGCCTTCGGCCACTCGGCCACCTCTCCAAGACTCTGCAAGGTTATCAGGACTGCCATCCTTGCCGACCTCCGGTACTAGAGATCGGCCCGATACCACTCCTCGATATTCCATGTATAGGACGCCTGCGTGGAATTCATGACGAATCCGCCGATCTCGTTCTCCCACACCGCACCAACCCGCGGACCCGAGTAGAGCGGCAGGATGACCATGCGACTGGCCAGGATGTCCTCTGCTTCGGCGACGAGGCTCGCCAGTTCTTCTTCGTCGACCGTCGCATTCATGAGATCGCGAACCTCGGCGAACCGTTCCGTGTACGAGTCCCGCACCGACGAATCCTCGGTCCCCCACCGGTAGTAGTTGGATCCATCCGGAGGAGGCCCTTCGGGGTCGAAAGCGTCATGGATCGCGATCAACGTAGAGAATCCGGGCGAGCCGACCCACGCCCACATTCCGACATCCCAGGTCCCGGTTTCGAACGTATCCCCGAAGAAGAGTTGCGCGTCCTGCAACTGCGTTTCATACACGATGCCGACAGCCTCGAACATCGGCCGGAGCGCCTCGGAGACGATGACCCGCGTGTCGGTGTTGCTCGTTGTGGAGAACACGGCAGTGATGGTGTCGATCCCCTCGTCCGCCTTGACCTTCAGGAGCAACTGCTCCGCCTTGGCAGGATCGTACGGATACCGATCCCAGGCGTGTTCGGAGAGGCTGGGGGTGAAGACATCGACATACGATGTGAGGGGCTGAGTGTGGGCACCGACGGCCGTCGCGATGGCTTTGCGATCAACCAGGTGCGCGACGGCCATCCGATAGTCGAGGTTCGCGTTGACGCTGGCTGCGTTCATCCCGAGGCGGCCGGGTCCGAACTGGAAGTTGAGGTGCTCCCACACCGGGCCCGGGACGACCTGGACCGAGGCTCCGTCCGGCTCGAGGACGGTCAACTGGTCGATGGTCCCGGAGAACGGCGGCGGTTGGATGACCTGGACGTCGCGGCGCTTGAATGCACGGAGGATCTCCTCGAGTTCGGGGATGAAGCGAAACTCGACGGCGTCCAGGTACGGGAGTTGCTGGCCCGTCACCGGATCCGCCTTCCAGTAGTTGTCGTTGCGCTCGACGACGAGCCGCTCGCCCGGGTCCCAGGTGGAGAAGCGGAACGGCCCGCCGGACGGCCACATGCGATCGTTCCAGTCAGCAAGGAAGTCGGAGCCCTCGACTGCATGCTTCGGCAGGAGGACGCGGAACATCTGCTCGTGGAGCACCGTCGGCTGGTTCAGTGTCATCTCGAAGGTCTTCGGGCCGGCCTCGAATGAAACGACCCACCCGTATACCTCGTCGATCTGATACCCGGCGTCCGCCTCAGGGGTCTGCAACGTGGCGACCGTAAAGGCGAAGTCGTAGCCGGAGATCGGGACGCCGTCCTCCCACACCGCCTCCTCGAGGATCGTGTACTTGACGGTCATGGTTCCGTCCGCGTTGACCACGATGCCGCCGTTGGCCGTCGTCGGGAGTTCGGTCACGACGCCGGGGACCAGTTCGAGGCTGGTTCCGTCGATGTCGTAGGCCCCTGCGAAGTAGGACTGGCCGATGATTGTGACGATGAGCTCCTCTCCGCGCGGGGCATACGGGTTGAGTGTCGACGGCTCCTGGCCGTCGGCGACGACCGCAACGCCGCCGTAGGGGATGCCGGTGTCCGGATCGGTGGTTGTCGTTGGCGGGACTGTTGTTGTAGTTGTGGTCGTGGTGCCGAGCGTGGTCGTCGACTCCGCCGGTTCCGGTGAGGACGAGCAGGAACCGACCAGGAGCGCAAATGCACCCAGGACTGCCGAGGTCCGCAGCAGGGCCGGGTTGGAGGTCACTGATCGCCGTTCGGGTCGGCGGACCGTTCGTTGGCAAGTTCGTTGTGGAACTCGACGGCGTCTTGCATCGTGTCACTGTCGAGGCCCATGTAGACGAGGTAGGCAGCCGGGTCGTGGATCGGGAGCATCATGATGCCAAGGAGCAGAGTGCGGTCTGCCGGCCGGCCAAGTGCTCCCGATTCTTGAAGCGTTCGATCAGAGCGAACACCCACCGCAGGATCAGAGGAACCAACACGATGAGGGTGACGAAGACCGTCCAGAACGTGCTGAGTGCAAAGACCAATCGTACCTCCTCCAAGAACGGCAACCAGCCTACCCCGGGTCGTTCACGGCACTTGGACCATCGCGTTGGAGGAGCGGATGCGTTGAGCGGCGCGGAAGAACCATCTGTCCCCCCGACTGCAAGACGGGAGGCGAGGAGAAGGGCCGGCGACGAAGCAGGGGTCCAGTGTGCCGGACACGTGATCGGTCGTTGTAGGCCCCCCGCCCATTGTGGGCGAATGAGCCTCCCCCAAGGTGCGTGGGGGAAGCTCCGAAGGGATCGACCGAAGTACGTGGCCGCGGTTGCGGAGGGAGAGGGATTTGAACCCTCGAAGCGGGTTACCGCTTACACGCTTTCCAGGCGTGCGCACTAGGCCAGACTATGCGATCCCTCCGTAGGATGGGGAAGTGTAGAGGGAGGGACCTGAGTAGTGAATCCGACGGAAGCAATGGGCATCGCACTCGAAGAAGCCGTGAAGGCGCTCGCACACGACGACGTCCCGATCGGTGCGGTGCTGCTGGATCCGTCCGGTTTCGCAGTCGCTGCAGACCACAATCGGCGTGAAGAACGGGATGACGCCAGCGCCCACGCGGAGATGCTGGTGCTCTCCGAACGGTCCCGTGAGATAGGCGACTGGCGCCTCGACGGCCACACCCTGGTTGTGACACTCGAACCCTGTGCGATGTGTGCCATGACCGCCGTATGGTCGCGCGTCGAGCGGATCGTCTTCGGCGCCGTAGAGCCGAAGACCGGAGCCGTGTGGAGCCTCTACAACATCCCTCAGGATGAGCGACTGAACCACCGTTGCGAGGTCGTCGGCGGTATCGAGGCGGATGCGAGCTCTGCACTACTCCAGGACTTCTTCGCCGGCCGCCGGTAGGTCGAGAGCAAACGGACACCGGTACACTCCCCACGTTCCGAACGCCTTGCGGTCGGATCGATGGAGGGGTGACAGAGCGGACGAATGTGACGGTCTCGAAAACCGTTGGACCGGGTTTCCGGTCCCGTGGGTTCGAATCCCACCCCCTCCGCCAGAACCGGGCGCTCCGCGTTCGGTTGTAGCCCGTTCTCAGCAGTCGGTCGACCACGCGGACTCGAGGGGCGGGCCATTGGAGGGATGGTCGAGCGGACGAAGGCGACGGTCTTGAAAACCGTTGGGCCGGGTAACCGGTCCCGTGGGTTCGAATCCCACTCCCTCCGCGAACGCGGCTCGCGACTTCGATCGAGCCCTCCTCGGTCTCGATCTCGTGCCCTGAACCCTCACTTCCGGAACCCGGCGGCTCGTCCGTACGACGGAGAGAGGCTGACACCATCGAGCCTCGATGCGCGGAGAAGGTTCGAATCCCACTCCCTCCGCGAACACGACTCGCGACTTCGATCGAGTCCTCCTCGGCCTCGATCTCGTGCCCTGAACCCTCACTTCCGGAACCCGGCGGCTCGTCCGTACGACGGAGGGAGGCTGACACCGTCGAGCCTCGACGCGCGGAGAAGGTTCGAATCCCACTCCCTCCGCGAACGCGACTCGCGACTTCGATCGAGTCCTCCTCGGCCTCGATCTCGTGCCCTGAACCCTCACTTCCGGAACCCGGCGGCTCGTCCGTACGACGGAGGGAGGCTGACACCGTCGAGCCTCGACGCGCGGAGAAGGTTCGAATCCCACTCCCTCCGCGAACGCGACTCGCGACTTCGATCGAGTCCTCCTTCACGTCCCCCCGCCCTGAGGTCGGCTGGACAGCGGGCGCGCGAACGGCGGCACTCTTCTGCTTGGTAGCGTCTGGTCATGCACTTGGATCCGGGCTTCTTTGATCTTGCCAATGCCGACGCGGAGACGCTCGCTCTGAACGTCCAGTTGGAGCGACTCTCGGAGAGGCTCCCCAACCCGATCGAGGTGGGGATCGAACCGTTGCGCGAGGCCCGGCTCAAAGGGCGGGGGCTGTTCGGGCCAATCGTTCGCTCCCCCAACGGCGCGAATCGGACGATCCAAGGACCGGCAGGGCCTCTCGGGATCAGGGTCTTCACACCCGACCACATCGAAGGCGTCTACCTGCACTTCCACGGTGGTGGCTGGGCGATGGGTGCTGCCGACTACCAGGATGGCAGTCTCGAGCACCTGTCCAACACGGCAGGCGTCGCAGTGGTCTCCGTTGACTACCGCCTGGCCCCGGAGCACCCGTATCCAGCGGCGTCAGACGATGCCGAAGCAGCCGCCGCGTGGATCGTCGAGAACGCTGCAGCCGAGTTCGGAGCAGACCGGATCGTCGTCGGTGGAGCCTCGGCCGGCGCCCACCTTGCCGCCACGGCAATGATCCGCATGCGGGACCGCCATGGATTCACAGGATTCGCAGGGGCGAACCTGACGTACGGGTTCTTCGACCTTTCGCTGACGCCGAGTGTCAGGAACTGGGGCGATCGAATGCTGGTGATGAACACCGACCTCTGCCGGTGGTTTGCCAATGCCTACGTCGGCGAGGCGAACCCCCAGGACCCCGACGTGTCGCCGATGTATGCCGACCTCGCCGATCTCGCCCCGGCACTGTTCACCGTCGGCACACTCGATCCGCTGGTCGACGATACGCTCCTGTTGGCGGCGAGGTGGACGGCAGCCGGCAACCCGGTCGAACTCGAGATCGTCACGGGCGCCGCGCACGGCTTCAAATCGGCTCCAACACAGGTGGCGGCGGCGGCCCGGGCGCGGGAGGATCGCTTCGTGGCCGATCGGATCGCCTGACGGTCATCGCCCGTCGGGGCTACCATTGCCGAACCGTGCTAGGTGGGGCGCTAGGGGTGCCCTGTACTCGAAACCCTCTTCATGCGAGGCTGAATCCCCGCCCGAGGGCGGTTGGTGTTCGGGTCGAGCGCCGGGATTAGTTGGTGTTGAAGGTCGGGTCCTGCAGCGGCGGGGAACCGTGAATCGGGTCAGGTCCGGAAGGAAGCAGCCCTAAGCGGCCCTCCCTGGGTGCCGCGGGATCGCCCGACTGGAGCCAACGTCTCGGTTGCGCCGGATGCCGCCGTTCGAAGGCGGGTGCACGGCTACTTTTCGAGGAGTGCGCCCCACACGAAGCCCATCGGGCCGACGCGCCATGTGTCGACGAGTCGCAACGGGGAAGACCCAAGCAGAATCTCCGGCGGCGGGTTCTTGTCGAGGGTCCGGTGGAGGTAGGCGTACTCATCTCGGGCGCCGATCGTCATCCCGGCGAGAGGAAGCACCACCGCCGTCCCTGCCCGGTGAATCGAACTCTGAACCGATCCCGTTGGACGACCGAGGTCGACGATGCCTGCCATCCCTCCCGGTCGAAGCACCCGGTGGATCTCACTGAGGGTCTTGTCGACAGAGTCGAGGTTCCGAAACACATAGGCGGAGAAGACGGCGTCAAAGGACTCAGCCTCGAACGGGAGCGCCTCACCGACGGCCACAAGCCGGCAGGCGGCTTCATTCAACGCGAGCATCTCGGGGGCCGGATCGAGAGCAACAATCTCGCGGTCGCCGAACGCGGCGTTGGCGGCACCAGTGCCCGCCCCGAGATCGAGGATCCTCCCGGTGGGCAGGCGGTCGATGGCGGTGCGCCGCCACGCCTGATCGCGCCCGAGCGACAAGATCATGTTGAGCCGGTCGTACCGTCCGGCGATATCGGAGAAGACGTCCCCGTTAGACATGCGCGAACCACCCCGGGTTGAAGGAACGGAGGGTGAGACCCCCTCCGTCGGCGGCTGCGCTGCCGCCGCCTCCCCCCAAGGGGGAGAATTCGGAAGTTTGGGGGCCGGCGCTAGTCGATGACATCGAAGCCGGTGTAGGGGCGGAGGGCCTCGGGGATGCGGATCGAACCGTCAGCCTGCTGATGGTTCTCGACAAGGGCAATCAACGCCCGCCCCGTCACGGCCGTTCCGTTCAGGGTGTGGACGAGACGGTTGGTGCCGTCGGCATCCCTGTACCGCACCTTCAGGCGGCGCGACTGGTAGTCGGTGGTGTTCGAGGTCGAAGTGATCTCCCGGTACCGCTCCTGGCCGGGGAACCAGGCCTCGATGTCGTACTTCTTCGCAGCGGAGGCGCCGAGGTCGCCTGCAGCAACATTCACCACCCGATAGGGGATCTCGAGGGCCTGAACGAGTTCTTCCTCACGAGCGAGCAAGAAGTCGTGCTCCTCGCGGGAGAGGTCCGGATCGACGAACGAAAACATCTCGACCTTGTTGAACTGGTGGACGCGGAAGATGCCGCGGGTGTCCTTGCCATAGGTCCCGGCCTCGACACGGAAACATGTCGAGAACCCGGCGTAGCGAACCGGTAGCAAGTCGGCGTCGAGGATCTCGTCACCGTGCATGGCGGCGAGGGGTACCTCGGAGGTGCCGACGAGGTAGAGGTCGTCTTCTTCCACCGAGTAGACCTGTTCACGATCCGCCGGGAAGAACCCGGTGCCGAACAGTGCCTGTTCCCGAACGAGAACCGGCGGCAGCACCGGCGTGAAGCCGTATCCCGACAGAACATCCATGGCCCATCGGGCCATGGCCATCTCGAGCAATGCCATCTTGCCCGTGAGCATGCCGAAGCGACTCCCCGAGATCTTCGTCGCACGCTCGATATCGATGTTCCCCAATGCCGCACCGAGATCGGCGTGGTCCTTGGCCTCGAAGTCGAACACCGGAGGCTCACCCCATCGGGTGATCTCGATGCCGTCCTCTTCATCGAATCCGTCGGCAGCGGACTCGTCCGCAATGTTCGGCAGCGTCACCCACTGCTCCATGAATGCCGCATCGAGTTCATCGGCCTCGGCGACCCGGATCCTGTATCGCTCGGCGAGTTCACTGGCCCCGGCAATAGCTACGGACTTCTCGTCGCCGCTCAACGTCGCGATCGACTTTCCGGCGTCCTTCTGCCGGGACCGCATCTCCTCAGCGTCGGCGCGAGCGGTTCGGCGCTCGGCGTCGATGCGGACAAGGGCGGCGACGTCGATGTCCACGCCTCGACGGCTCAGAGCAGCGGCGAGGTCGTCCGGGTGTTCGCGAAGGATTCCAACGTCGATCATGGTCGGATGCTACCGGCCCATGGCGCGGGCGACGGCGCTGTCCTCTTCCGGTGAAAGCATCTCGCTCCCCGTTCCCCCGCGGATCTCCTTGCTGTAGAAGAGGGTCTCTTCGCGGGCAACAAGAATCGACAGGACGATTCCATCCCCGCTCTCGCTCAGCAGGGCAATCGAACGGGAGAGCTGTCCGGCGATGTTGCCAAACGCGTCATACGCAACCACCGCCGTTCGTGTGATGGCATACGGAAGGCGAGCCTCGACGGCCTGCAGGCGCTGATCCAGAACCGCCAGGCCGGCCTCGACACGTCCGAGGCGCCCCGTCGTAGAGTCGACGAGGGCGAACACGTTGCCGTCTTTTGGTACGGCATCAACCTGTTTGCGGATCTGCTGCAGCTGATAGGTCTGCCAGACGGCAAGAACCACAACGAGGAACACGATGACGACAACCAGCCAGTCGCTCACGCGTTCTCATTTCGGTAGAAGACCATGCGCCATGCATCGTTCTCGGGGTCGTCATCCTTGTCAACTCCGGTCGTGATCACCAACTCATAGAGTCCGCCCGGTTCGAGTTCGAGGGTGTCGAAGACCAGCGTCTTCGCCTGGCCCGGTTCGAGGCTCGCGACCGTCTGTTTGACCGTCACACGATCCTCCCCACCGCCGGTCGGGATCAGTTCCAGATTCACCGAGACTTGGCTCTCGGGCTCATTGCCCTGGTTCGCAACCACGGCCTGGACGACGAACTGCTCGCTATGTGGAACAACCGGGATGTTGTCGCGTTCCCCGAGCGGCTCCGGCTCCGTAATGGCCGTCACCGAGACGTCGTGGAGCTCTCCCAGCTTGTAGACCGAGGTGAGTCGCAGCGTGACGACCTGGGCGTCGTAGTCGACGGCACGCTCTTCGCTCGTGAACGCGACTTCGTCGAGATCGCTGACGGGAATCGAGTCGTCGAGACCGTTGGCCGCCTCGAGGAACTGGGCATAGGCGAGGTCGCCGATGCGGAGCAAGTCGAATGCCTCCTCCAACCGGTCGGTTCCGCCGGCTTCGGCCGGTTCGTCGAGTATCAGCACGATGGCGTCGTCGAGGAGACCAAGCGCCTTGGTCCACGACCCCAGCGCCGCCACCAGATATCCGTTGGCTTCGCCTGCTGCGGGAGGGACATAGGCCGCGGCGAGGGTGTCTGCATCGTTCTCGGACGAAACCCGCATCTCCTCGAGGCTCCGCATCACCTCGGGGCGTTGTACATCGGTGATTGTGAGCAGCATGGTTTCAAGCGAAGCCGCTGTCTCAGCCTCGTTGGCCGCGACCTCGTGGGCGACCGACAGGTAGTCCGCAACACCGCGCGCTTCGTTGCGGCGGGTTACCGCGAGGGCCACGATGGCAACGATGATGAGCGCAATCAGAATCGCCAGCAGCCACCGTCTTCGACGCTGCTGACGAATCGGCGCGTAGGAAGGATACGCCATGGTTGTGGGCGAGGGGGGACTTGAACCCCCACGAGTGTTACCTCACAGATACCTGAAACCTGCGCGTCTGCCATTTCCGCCACTCGCCCGCGGGGAAGAAAGGCTACCACGAGCCACGAATACCTCTCTGAGACTCCGCCCCCGCAACCTCAGCTCGTCACCGAACTCGTTTGAGCCCATACAATCGGCTCATGCGACTCGCTCGTGAAATGGAACGACGCCTCGAACGCCTCGTAGATGGGGCGACCGCCGCCGTCTTCCGAGGCAAGATGCATCCGGTTGACATGGCAGATCGACTCATGCGCCAGGCCGACTTCGTGGCGGCCGCGGGCGATGCCGGCCTCGAGATCCCGAACCGCTGGTCGATGACGGATCAACCCTTCCGATGTTCCCCCGGGAATCGACACCCGCGAACTGGAGGTGGAACTCGCCAGCGCAATGGAATCCTTCGCCGCCGAGCAGGGGTGGCGAATCAACGGACCGATCGCGGTTGACGTCGTATCCGACGACGCCGTCCCCCGAGGCCTCGCCGACTGTGCCGGTGTTGTCGAGCCCGGGCCGATCGAGCCGTGGGCCCAACTGGTGGCGGCCTCCCCTCCCCTCGTCGTGGAACTCTGCGACAACCGCTCGATCCTGGGTCGCGCGGTCGAAGCCGATATCGTCATCGCAGTACCGGAGCTCTCACGGAAGCAGGCCATCATCGCGAGGACCGCCCATGAAGCAACCATCACCGACCTTTCGTCCGCGAACGGCACGTTCATCAACGGTGAGCGAATCGGAGCCAAGCCCGTCCCGCTCGTCCCAGGGGATATGGTGACGATGGGCGACATCGACTTCGTATTCCGGAGACTGTGAACGACCGATGCCTGCACTGATCCTCAACGTCCTGAAGATCCTCTTCCTCATCCTCATCTTCCTCTTCTTGTGGCAGGTAGCCCTCGCCATCCGGAGTCACATCGGCAGCGGACCATCGCCCAAGCGAGCGAAGGGAGGCCGGGAACTCGTCGTTCTTCGCGGAGACGCGAAGAAGGGGATGACCGTGCGACTCAGGCCATCCGGCCACACGATCGGACGCAGCGCCGACGCGGACGTAGTCATTGACGACCCCTACGCTTCTGAATTCCATGCCAGAGTCGAGAGCCACGACGGTGCCGCACTGGTACACGATCTCGGAAGCACGAACGGAACCTACGTCAACGGGCGGCGCATCACGGTTCCAACGCCCGCAGGCCAGGGAGATACCGTGCAGATCGGCAAGACCATCCTCGAGGTGAGATGAGATACGTCTGGGCGACAGGCACCCATCAAGGCCGGATCCGCGAACGCAACGAGGACTCGGTATACCCCGAGGCCTCCGGCGCCGGCAATGGCCCGCTACTCATCGGCGTCGCCGACGGCATGGGCGGCCACGTCGCTGGGAACATCGCCAGTTCGCTGGCTCTCGCTGCTGCGACGGAGCAGGACGCCGACGCCGACATCGACATCACCGATCGCCTGCTGGCAGGCAATGACGCCATCCTGCAGCGGGTCGACGAAGAGGCGAACCTGGCGGGCATGGGGACCACCATGACGCTCGGCCTCTTCCTGGAGGACGGATCGGTCACGATCGGCCACGTCGGCGACAGCCGGTGCTACCTCATGAGCGACGGCAATTTGAAGCGGGTCACATCCGACCACACCGTCGTCGCCGCCCTCGTCTCGCTCGGGCACCTCAAAGAAGAGGACGTCGACAAGCACCCTCAGCGCCACCTCCTCACGCGGTCGCTCGGTCTCGGTCCGGTCGCCGTCGACACCGAGACGCTGGACCTGCAGGACGGTGATCGCGTGCTGTTCTGCTCCGATGGCCTGACTTCGATGGTCGGGGAAGACCAGATCGCAGACATCCTCGGGGCCGGGAACGATCTGGAAGCCACGGTGTGGAATCTCATTGAGGCGGCCAACGCCGAGGGCGGGGTCGACAACATCACCGTGGCCATCGTCGACGCGGGGCCATGACTCGCAACACCGAGGCGGCCTTCATCCTTGCCGGATCGGTGCTGGGTGCGCTCGGGGTGGCAATGGTCCGGTTCACGGGCGGGGTGTGGCTCGATTCCGCCGTCGCCCTCACCTTCATCTCCTCCGTCGTCGCCTTCGGCGCGATGCATGCAGCATTTCGGATGTGGGCGCCGAACGCCAACAGCCTGATCCTCCCGATCGCAACGTTCCTGACCGCGATTGGCACCGTCGAGGTGTTCCGCCTCGACCATGACCTTGCGGCGCTCCAACGCTGGTGGCTGGTGTTCGCCGGCACCGCCGGGGCTGCGGTCGTCTGGTCACTCCGGTCGTCGGGTGTTGCGGTGCTCCGACGCTACCGGTACCTGTTCCTGGCCGCGGCCATGGTGCTGCTGCTACTCCCCCTTCTCCCCGGCTCGTGGCCCATTCACGGGGCGCTCGTCAACGGTTCCCGCCTGTGGGTTCGAGTCGACCTTCCCTTCGTCGCACGAGCGCTCTCGTTCCAGCCCGGCGAGGTCGCCAAGGTGCTGCTCACCATATTCCTGGCCTCGTATCTCTCCGACCGCTCAGAAGCGATGTCGACGGTCTCACGCACCGTCGGACCGTTCCGGATCCCCGAGCCGCGGCATCTCGGACCGGTCATCGTCGCCGCCGGCATCGCGTTTGTCGTGCTCGTCTACCAGCGAGACCTCGGCGCGTCGCTCCTCCTCTTCGGGCTGTTCATCGGGATGCTCTACGTCGCAACCGGTCGCGGTTTCTACCTCGGCATGGGCCTGGTCCTCGTCACGGCCGCCGGTGTCACCGCGTTCATGCTGTTCTCCCACGTCCAGGTCCGAATCGAAGCGTGGCTCGATCCGTTCGCCGACTACGCGGGTGCGGGATACCAGACGGCACAAGGACTCTTCGCAATGGGAAGCGGCAGCCTGACCGGATCGGGTCTCGGACTCGGCCGACCCGACCTGATTCCCGCCGCAGCAACGGACTTCGTATTCGCGGCGGTTGGTGAGGAACTCGGCCTCGCGGGATCGATCGCCGTCATCGTTGGATACGCGTTCCTCGTCACCGTCGGCTTCGGAATTGCTTTGCGCTCGAGGGACCGCTTTCGCAAGTACCTGGCAGCCGGTCTGACGATCCTGCTCGGCCTTCAGACGTTCCTGATCATCGCCGGCATCGTCCGACTGTTCCCCATCACCGGAATCACCCTCCCGTTCATGTCGTACGGTGGTTCGTCGCTCCTCGCCTCGTTCCTCATCGCCGCTCTCCTGGGGCGAATCTCGCATGAGGAGCGCACATGAACACCCCGCTCCGCAGAATGGCGTGGGCGATCCTGATCGGCTTCGCCGTCCTCGTACTCGCGACGACGTGGATCCAGGCAGTTGCCGGTCCGGGTTATCGCGACGACCCGCGCAACCCGCGCCTGGTCGCGTGGCGTGTCGGGAGGGAGCGCGGCGCGATCACGACAGCCGATGCTGTTGTCACCGCTCGCTCCGATCCCAATCCCAGGGATCCCCAGACGTTCACCAGGGTCTACCCGCCACTCGACCGCTACGCCCACACCGTTGGATACGTCTCGGTGCTCTTCGGCGCGCGTGGTCTCGAAGGCGTGCGGGAAGGCGACCTCGTGTCGCATCGGGACTCCACAATCTCTGGCATCCTCAACGCCCTGCTCGGCGGTGATCCCCGTCCGCGTGGCCTCCGACTCACGATCGACGACGAACTGCAGCGGGCGGCCGTGGAAGCCCTTGAAGGACAACGCGGCTCGATCATCGCGATCGACCCGACGACCGGCGAGGTCCTAGCGTCCGTCTCGACGCCAAGCTTCGATCCGAACGTCCTGGTTGGTCCCGGTGCGGGCGCGGCAGGACTCGCCCTCGAAGACGACCCGGATCAGCCGCTCCTCCACCGCACCATTCAGACGACCTATCCGCCGGGATCCAGTTTCAAGATCGTCACAACGGCGGCGGCGCTCGAGACCGGTGTTGCCGGGCCCGCTACCGAGTTCCCGGATCCCGTAGAACTGGAACTGCCGGGGACCAGCGCCACGATCCACAATTTCGACGACGACGTGTGCATGAACGGCGACACCGTAACGCTTGCCGAAGCGTTTGTGCGATCGTGCAACACAACGTTCGCCGCGCTCGGCATGGAGGTCGGGAGCCAGGCGCTCGCCGCGACCGCCGAGGCGTTCGGCTTCAACCAGGAGATCCCCTACGACCTGCCGGTTCTCGCTTCCGCGTTCCCGGAGCCTTCGGAGGCCGCCGAAGATCCTCCCGCAACCGCCCAGAACGCCCTCGGCCAGCGGGACGTCCGCGCCACCCCGATACAGATGGCACTGGTCGCCGCAGCCGTTGCCAACGAGGGGAACATCATGGTGCCGTTTGTCGTCGGCGATGTCTACACCCACGATGGGAAGATCGAATCAACGACCGAACCCGAGATCTGGCGACGGGCGATCAGCCCCGCCACGGCCGCAGTTCTAACCGACCTGATGGAACAGGCCGTGATCTCCGGCACGGGCCGCAACGCTGCCGTACCGGGCGTACGGGTGGCAGGAAAGACCGGCACAGCCCAGGTGACCGGCGCCGCCCCGGATGTGTGGTTCGTCGGATTCGCTCCGGTTGATCCAGAGCCGGGCGAACGGCAGATCGCGATCGCAATCGTGCTCGAGGACGGAGGTCCGGCGGGCGAGACCGCCTCGGGAGGCTCCATCGCCGCGCCGATCGCGGCGACGCTATTCGAGGTGTATCTGAAATGAGACGCCAGCCGCCAGTGGCCGGTCGCCGGTCAACCCGCGCCGCCGGCAATGCCACCGTGACAACGCATATCCCCGGCCGTCGGTACCATCGTTGAACGACATGCAAGATCGCGTTCTCTCAGACCGGTATCGGATCATCTCCCACCTCGCGCGGGGAGGTATGGCCGATGTGTTCGAGGCCGAAGACACCCTCCTCAACCGACGGGTCGCGGTCAAGGTTCTGCACTCCAACTACGCCTCCGATCAGGCATTCGTCACCCGGTTCAAGCGCGAGGCTCAGGCCGCCGCAAACCTGAGCCACCCCAACATCGTGGCCATCTACGACTGGGGCCAAGACGGCTCGACCTACTACATGGTCATGGAGTTGATCGAGGGCCGGACGCTGCGTGAGATTCTCAAGACCGAAGGAGCGCTCCTGCCGAGGCGGGCGGCTGAGATCGCTGCCGAGACGGCCGCAGCGCTCACCGTCGCTCATCAGGCCGGCGTGATCCACCGCGACATCAAACCCGGCAACATCATGGTCACCAACGACGGCGCAGTGAAGGTCACCGACTTCGGAATTGCCCGTGCC
Source organism: uncultured Actinomycetota bacterium (assembly GCA_963700375.1). GTDB lineage: Bacteria > Actinomycetota > Acidimicrobiia > Spongiisociales > UBA5794 > JAHEEL01. The sequence continues at coordinate 82,436 of CAVOXF010000002.1, read as the reverse complement.
CTCGACGACTCCGAGGAGTTGACCCGAACAGGCGCCGTCATCGGGACGGCGACCTACTTCAGCCCTGAACAGGCCCAGGGCCTCCCCGCCGATGGTCGATCTGATGTGTACTCACTTGGCGTCGTCCTCTACGAGATGCTGACGGCCCAACCGCCGTTCACCGGCGAGAGCCCGGTAGCCGTCGCCTATCAGCACGTGTCCGAGTACGCACCTCCACCCAATCAGATCAACACCGACGTCCCTGCGGACCTCTCCCTCATCGACGAGAGCGCCATCGCCAAGAACCCGGATGATCGGTACCTCACGGCAGCGGACATGCGGTCCGACCTTCTGCTCTTCCTCTCCGGGCGCCAACCCGTCGTTGTGGGCGCTGCGGCCGCACTGGCAGCGACGGCCCTCGTCCCGCCGCCCGCCACGGTTCCGCCGGACGAAACGGCCCGGGTCGTCGCCTATCAGACCGAAAACTCAACGACGGGCCAGGGAACCTACGTGGCTGCCGTCATCGCGCTGATCGCCCTCCTCGCCGTGGGCATCTTCATCTTGTTCCGGCTGTTCACCGGTGGAAGCAGCGAGGGAGACCTCGTGATTGTCCCCGACCTCACGCTCATCCCGGCTGAGACCGCATTCCAGACGCTGCAGGACCTCGATCTGAAGGTGACGAGCCGCCTCGAGAACAGCGACACTGTCCCGAAGGGGGTTGTCATCCGGACGGATCCCCCGGCCGGCAGCGCCGTCGAGAGGGGTTCGTTCGTGTCCGTCTTCGAGTCGGCGGGTGCCGAGCAATTCACCGTCCCCCAAGTCGAAGGCGAGACCGAGGAAGTGGCGAAGGCGCTCATCGAGGCTCAGGGCTTCCAGGTCGGGCGGGTCACCGACACCCTCACCGAGGACATTCCCGAGGGAACTGTGATCTCGCAGAACCCTGCGGGCGGCACGCCGGCGGCGGCCGGCTCGCTCGTCGATCTCGTCGTCTCGCGTGGCCCGTTCTCGATCGATGTCCCGGACGTGTCCGGGATGTCGGCTGAGGGGGCGCAACTCGAACTCGCGCAGGCCGGGTTCACCAACATCGTCACGGGCACGGAGTTCTCTGCCGACATCGTCGAGGGCTTCGCCATCAGGACGGAACCCGAGGCCGGGCGGACCGTCGGGCGTGACGACACCATCACCGTCTGGATCTCCGATGGCCCCGAACCCACCACCGTGCCGCGCCTGGTCGGGCTCACGATCGGCAACGCTACCAACGCCGCCCTCGAGGCGAATCTGGTGCTCGTCGACGGCGGAACCGTTGACGTAAGCGCGAGCAGCGGGTTGGTCGGCCTCGTGGCGGATCAGTCGCCGGGTGCCGGAGAGACCGCCGAAGCGGGGACGGATGTCCGCGTCCGGATTGGTGTTCTCCGCAAGGTCACAGTTCCGGACTTCGGGGGATTGAATCAGACCCAAGCGGAGGCAAAGGCTGCCAACGAGGGTCTCATTGCGGTGTTCCTCGGTGACATCGAAGTTTCGGATCCGAACCTTGTCGGCAAGGTCGTTGACCAGGACCCGGCGATGGGCACCTCGGTTGACGATGGATCGTCGGTGGGGTTGTTCCTCGGCAGGGCGCCGGATACGACGACCACGTCGTCGACGACCACGACCACGACGACGACCACGACGACGACGACCCCGTGACCGTTGTCCCGTTGGAGGAGGCGCGCAATGCTGCGCTGCTCACCTGGTACTACGAGCAGCAGCGCAGCCTGCCGTGGCGCAGCGAGACCGACCCCTATCGGATTCTCGTCTCCGAGGTGATGCTCCAGCAGACCCAGGCGTCCCGCGTAATCCCGTTCTACGAACGATTCATCGGTCGCTTCCCCACCGTCGACTCCCTTGCCGACGCCGTGCTTCAAGATGTTCTCGACGCGTGGGCAGGCCTCGGCTACAACGCGCGTGCGCTGCGCCTCCGCGAGGCCGCTCGCGTCATCCGCACGCAGGGTTGGCCCACGACACCCGAGACTCTGGCTGAGTTGCCGGGGATCGGCCCCTACACGGCCGCAGCCGTCGCCTCGTTCGCCTTCGGGGCGCATGTCCCGGCCGTCGACACCAACCTTCGCCGCGTCTTGAGTCGATGGCATGGCGAGTCGCTCAACGGCACGGCCCTCGCCAGGGCGGCGGAGGTAGCCCTCGGGGAGCCGGCCGGTGACTGGAATCAGGCGATGATGGACCTCGGCGCCACGCTGTGTGTCCCGAAGAGCCCCCGCTGCTCTGTCTGCCCGGTCAAGGATTGGTGCTCAGGGCCTGCGGCCTACTCACCGCCGATAGGGCAGGGTCGATTCGAGGGCTCGGCCCGTCAGCTTCGCGGCGCCATCGTTCGCACCCTCGTCCGGCACGCCGCTTCGATCGAGGACATCGTCCAGCAGACGGGTTTTCCCGCTGTCGAAGCCGAATCGGCACTCTCCGACCTCATGGCAGAGGGCCTGGTCGAGCAAACCCAAACCGGCACGTACCAAATCGCAGACTAGATCCTCAAGCCGGCGACCCGCGACCGGCGACCGGCGACACCGCAGCGACTGGCAACTCCAGGAAGTTGGAGAGCAGGTCTCTCCCAACCGTCGTCATGATCGACTCCGGATGGAACTGCACCCCTTCGATTGGGAGGTCTCGGTGGCGAACGGCCTGCACGACACCGTCCTCGGACTTCGCGGTCACGTCCAGGACGTCCGGTACCGATATCGCCGCGAGCGAGTGATAGCGGGTGGCCTCGAACGGATTGGGCAGGCCGGTGAAGACCCCTCGACCGTCGTGCTCGATGATCGAGACCTTGCCGTGTCGGGGCTCGGGGGCACGCCCGACCTCTCCGCCGAACGCCGCGACGATCGTCTGGTGACCGAGACAAACCCCGAGGGTTGGGATCTCGGTTCCGATCGTCATCAGGTACTCGACGCAGTAGCCGGTGTCGTCAGGTGTCCCTGGCCCCGGGGAGATCACGAGCCGATCCGGCCTAAGGCGTGCGCCCTCGACCGGAGAGAGTTCATCGTTCCTGATCACGATGGGTTCGGCACCGAGGTCACCGAAGTACTGGACGAGGTTGTACGTGAACGAGTCGTAGTTGTCGAGCACGAGGACCCTCATCCGATTGTCCCCCCGGTGTCGAGCAGGTTCGTGCCAACCCAGTCGTAGAAGAAGAAGAGCGCCACGATGGCAACGACCGCAACCAGGACCGCTATCACGACCTTGACGGCCATCGGGCCGGGGAGGTTGAGGAACCAGTGTTTCATGGGTAGATCGCCTTGTAGTTGGGGCCGTCGACCAGTTCGGCGAACACGATCAGGCGGCGTCGGGACGAGAACTTCGGATGGCAGGTCGTGAGCGTGAGCCAGGCGCCGTTGCGAGGCTCGGTCACCCACAGTTCGGTTGGCCGGACGATCTTCAACTCCTGGACCTCGTAGGTGCTGACCCCGATCGCTGTCTCGACCTCGATGAGGTCACCGGGACTCAGAGTATCCAACTCGTGGAACGGTGCCCCGTACGTTGTGCGGTGCCCCGAGATGACCGTATTCCCGGGCTGGCCGGGCATGGGGGTATGTGGCATGTGACCGGCACCGTTCTTCAGGTCGCGGACGCGCACCCCCTCGACGACCGCCCATCCTTCCTGCAGGCGCTCGATGGAAGGGATCCGGATGAGTGCGAAGGCATCTCCCAGATCAGGGGTCGACTCCACCTGGATCGTCCAAGGCCCGCCGGTGGTGGGTGCCCCTTCGTTGTTCGTCGAGCCGGTCGCACCAGAACTGCCGTTTCCGGAGCCGTCCCCGGATGGTGGCACGTAGGCCTCTTCGCCGACCTCCACGGTCGCGAAGTGCTCGAGGGCTTCCTCTCCCAGTGCTTCCTGATGCTGCTCGGCGAACCAGGACGTCACGAAGAGTTGCTGGACGACGAAGCCGAGAATCAGGAGACCGGCGATGATGCTCGTCCATCCGATAGCACGAACGACGCGGGTCAGTGTCCCCCTCGACGGAGTGGCCGATTCCTGCGCCGGAGACGTCACCTCATCATCCATGATCAGGCAGCGTACTGATGAGACCAGACAACGAGGCCCTGTGACCATTGGGAAGTGTGCGATAGACCGCTACTCTTGCCTGCATGCCAGTCTCGAAGGGCCGTAAGAAGGCCAACAAGCGACCAACCCCGCCGAAGAACCCGGCCGTAACCCAGGTCCATGACAAGGGCCCGTCGCCCACGTGGTACGTCGCCACGATGTTCGGCCTCATGGCCCTCGGCATCGTGGTGATCCTCCTCAACTACATGCAGGTCCTGCCTGGCGGCACGGAGAACATGTACCTCCTCGGCGGATTGGCGATGATCGGTGTGGGGTTCGCCATGACCCTCAACTACCGGTAGCGAACCCTGTCCGTTCGCGATCGACCCGATTCGTCCAGACGCGAACTACAAGCGTGTAGTTATCCTCGGTTTGATCCACAGCGTGGGGATAACTCCAGGTACCCCGTTGTCACGCGGGGTCCATGACCTCGCGGCAGTGCTTTGGCGGGTCGGGAGCAGCGTCCTGGAGATGGGTCACGGTCAGCCGCATCCCGCAGATCGAACAGCAATAGTCGGCTTCCACTTCGTGCACGCTATCCGGATCGGGTTCGGGGGGCGGACCATTGGCGATCATCCGGACGATCACCACCGTTCCCACGAAGATGGCAGCACCCACGATGAGAGAGATCGCGATCACCATGGCTACGCCGACAGTTCGAGGATCGTGCCGTTTGCCGTGCCGCCGCCTTCGCACATCGTCTGGAGGCCGTAGCGCGTGCCGGTGCGCTCCATCTCGTGAAGCAGCGTGGTCATCAGACGAGCCCCCGAGGCGCCGAGCGGGTGCCCAAGAGCGATCGCTCCCCCGTTCACGTTCACACGGTCCCAGTCGGCCCCGGTGTCTCGTAGCCACGCACCGACAACCGATGCGAATGCTTCGTTGACTTCGAACAATCCGATCTCGTCGAGCGACAGTTCGGCCTTCGCCAGCACAACCTCGGTAGCCGGAATCGGTCCGGTCAGCATCGTCACGGGGTCGGTGCCAACGACCGAGAAGGCCTTGAACGTCGCCCGTGGTTTCAACCCGAGTTCCCGGGCCTTGGATTCGCCCATGATGAGGACCGCCGCAGCCCCATCGGTGATCTGTGACGAGTTGCCTGCCGTGATCACGCCATCTTCCTTGAAGGCGGGCCTGAGGCCGCCGAGGGTCTCGACGGTCGTGGAGGGGCGAATGCCCTCGTCGAGGGTCATCTCAACCGTCCGACCGTCAATCCTGACTTCGATCGGAATGATCTGGGATGCGAACCGGCCTCCGTCGGTCGCGCGTTGCGCGCGCATGTGGGAGTCGTACGCGATCTGATCGAGTTCGTCCCGGCTGAGCCCCCACTGCTCGGCGATCATCTCCGCCGAGATGCCCTGCGGGACCAATTGGTGGTCGTATCGGTCCGACATCTTGGTGCCGAACGGCTTGCCGGGTCCCTGAGAGAACGAGATACCCATCGGCACGCGGGTCATCGACTCGACACCGGCCGCCACGACCACGTCATAGACACCCGCCATGACTCCCTGTGCGGCGAAGTGCGCTGCCTGCTGACTGGAGCCGCACTGGCGGTCCAAGGTGACGCCCGGGACCGACTCCGGCCATTCGGCCCCGAGGACAGCATTCCGCCCGACGTTGAAGGTCTGCTCTCCGACCTGGGAGACGCAACCCATGATCACATCGTCAACGAGGCCCGGATCGAGGCTGTTGCGCTCGACAAGCGCCTTCAGGGTTTCGGCGGCGAGGTCGACGGGGTGCCAATCGGCAAGGAGTCCGTTTCGCTTTCCCATCGGCGTCCGAACGGCATCGACAATTACCGCGGCTTCCAACGGAAACTCCCTCGCTCGCGAGCGTGGAGACGATCGGACTCGAACCGACGACCCCCTGGTTGCAAACCAGGTGCTCTCCCAACTGAGCTACGTCCCCGCGTAGCCGGAAGTCTACCGATCAACCGTACATGACGACTGGCTCAGAATTTGAACACCATGAAGACCACGCCGACGAACAGCAAGCCGCTGCGGATATGGCCCGCCATGGCGACCTGGCTGATCAGACCGGGTACCGCATCGGACGACGCTTCCGGATCGGTGACGAGGTCCTCGACCCGATCGATCCGTGGCGTGGCGTAGAAGAGGTCGATGACGACGGCGGTCGCCGCAACGAGGATCCCGACGGTGACCCATATCGTCTCGAATTCCCACCCCGGGACGATGAACACCAGCCAGAACCCGAAGACGATCGTCGTGATCCCTGCGAGATTGAATAGACGCCGGTTCGTGGCGCCGACCCGGCGGAACAGTCCGACGAGCGAACTCTCGTCTCCCAAACGGCCCGCCGAAGCCATCAGGGCCTCGACGTAGATCGAGCCGCCCATCCAGATGATGACCGAGAAGACGTGGAAGAGCAGAATCCAGTTGCGCACGCGAACTCCTTATGGCTGATGTGGGGTTGTGGCGCGCGTGAGGCTACTTGGACCCGGCCGCGAATCGAAGGGCATCATCGACCAACTGGCCTGCGCCCGCCGGATCGCCGAACTCGATGATCGGGGTGTCGTCGACTGCCGCCCGAACAGCGGCCAGCGCGCTCTCGCCGAGATGGACATCGACAGCGACGGCCGCCACCGATCGACGGCCGAGAATGCGCACTGCATCGACCGGAGCGAACGCGGTCAAGGTTCGATGCCCGTGCTCCACGACACCACGAACAGCGATGTCGAGTCGCGGCTCTTCGCTTCCGACAACGAGCACCGAACCGCCCGCCTCGACCCGGTCGACCGAACGAGACCGCTCGATGACCTCGACCAGGCGACCCACCATCGTCTTCAGTTCCGCACGGACGCCGTCGTCGGCGAGTTCAATTCCCTCGAACCGTTGGAAGGCGCGCGCGACCATCACCTGGGGGTCGGCGACGATGCAGAGACTGTTGTGGGAGAGGATGTCCCGGAGGTGCTTCTGTGAACGTGACGTGCCGGAGCCCCCGCCGGCACCGATGATCGCAGCAGGCTTGAAGTCCAGCGGCGAATCCGGCCCGAGCGAGAGCCAGTCCACCACGTTCTTCATCGCCCCCGTGACCGACCAGTTGTATTCGGGCGTGGCGAAGACGATCCCGTCGGCCCCGTCCACGATGGAGCGGAGGGCGGTGACCGGGGCCGGCATCGAGCCGGCGGTCACATCGTCCGCGTTGTACAGGGGGATCCCGCTGATCGACGCGACCTCGCCCGTCACGCCGTCGGGCAGGTCGCCGAAGGCGGCGCGCAGCAGCGCCGTGTTGAGCGAACCGGTCCGGAGACTGCCCGAGATTCCGATCAAGTGCGCAGAAGTCATTGGGCCATTCAATCGCCGGAAGCCCTCAGGCTATTCCCCTTCTGGCCTCTAGGCCCCCTGTCTTGCTATCGTTTCCGCTCCGCGGGCCCATAGCTCAGCCTGGTTAGAGCGCATCCCTGATAAGGATGAGGTCCCTGGTTCAAATCCAGGTGGGCCCACCAGACCGCCACCTCACCTCCGTCGAGACCTCCCCGGTCTCGACGTCGTCCCCGGCACAACCGCTTCCCAGGCACCCGACGGCTCGCGCCAACGCAGAGGCACGCCTCCAGGCGCATCTCCCCGAACGCGGAGAAGGTTCAAATCCAGGTGGGCCCACCAGACCGCCACCTCACCTCCGTCGAGACCTCCCCGGTCTCGACGTCGTCCCCGGCACAACCGCTTCCCAGGCACCCGACGGCTCGCGCCAACGCAGAGGCACGACTCCAGGCGCATCTCCCCGAACGCGGAGAAGGTTCACATCCAGGTGGGCCCACCAGACCGCCACCTCACCTCCGTCGAGACCTCCCCGCGTCGCCTCGCGAATGCCCCGGGAGGCACAACGCCCAACCATCACCCGAAGGCGACCCCACCGCTTCTCGTCTTCGCTGCCGCTCCTCCGCGTCCCGCCGCCGTCCGGTCGGGGAAACAAGCGACCGCGACACGGGTTCGATCAGGACCTGGCCGAGCACGGATACCACAATCTGTGATACTTGGTGAGAGGAAGGAAGGATCTCAACGTGAAGCTTCAGCCACGGGAAGCACAGGAGAACACCGGCAGTCTGGCACGGGATCACCTCGCCAACGAAAGAACCTTCCTCGCCTGGATTCGCACGGCTCTGGCCGTGATCGGACTCGGCGTGCTGGTCGGAAAACTCATCGAGACCGACGGCCTGGCAGCCGAAGTCATCGGGATCGCAATGGTCGGCTTCGGTGCGGCCATGCTCATCTACTCGATCGGTCGGTACGAGCGCACGTTGGCGCTGCTGAACAAAGGTCTCTTCTCGACGGCACGGTGGGGGCCGATCATTCTCGCGGCCCTCGGACTGTTCGTCGCCGTCGGTTCCTTGGTTCTCCTGATGGTGTAGGGGTCCCGAAGGATCGAGTCGGCGCACGCTAGAGCGTGGGGTCTCGCCTGGCGAGTGCGCGGACCGGCGACTACAAAATCTGGCTCAGGAAGAGCTTGGTGCGCTCTTCTGTGGGGCTCTCAAAGAAGTGTTCCGGCGTTCCAACCTCGACGATCTCACCGTCCGCCATGAAGACGACTCGGTTGGCCACCTCGCGGGCGAACCCCATCTCGTGCGTCACGACGATCATCGTCATGCCGGACTCGGCCAATTCCTGCATCGTGTCGAGGACTTCTTTGATCATCTCCGGATCCAGCGCCGACGTCGGCTCGTCGAAGAGCATCACCTTTGGGCTCATCGCCAGCGACCGCGCGATGGCCACGCGCTGCTGCTGCCCACCAGAGAGCTGACCGGGATACTTGTGGGCCTGCTCGGGGATCTGCACCTTCTCCAGGAGCTCCTTCGCAAGATCCTCCGCCTGCGCCTTCGGCAGGTTGCGCACCTGGCGCGGACCGAGCGTGATGTTGTCGATCACGCTGAGGTGCGGGAAGAGGTTGAACTGCTGGAACACCATCCCGGTCTCCTTGCGGACCTCCTGGATGACCTTGATGTCGTCGGTCAGTTCGACGCCGTCGACCACGATCCGTCCGCGGTCGTGGACCTCGAGTCGGTTGATACAGCGGATCATGGTCGACTTGCCCGAGCCGGACGGGCCGATCACGACAACGACTTCTTGCTTGCCAACGCGCATGTTGATGTTCTTCAGCGCCTGGAAGTCGCCGAAGAACTTGTCGACGTCGACCAACTCGATCATCGTCTCGCCGGTACCGGCGGCCTGGGTCGCATCGGAGAAGACCGTCTGATTCGTCATCGCACACCTACTCCTAGCTTCTTCTCGAGCCGTCGACTCTCTCGTGACATGACATACGAACCTACCCAGAAGTAGAGGGCGGCGAAAGGCAGGACAACAGCTTCGAGACCCTGGGCGAAGAACTCGGGCTGAGCGGTGGAGATCTGCACGGCTCGCAGCAGGTCGAGCAGCCCAACAATGAAGACCAGCGTCGTGTCCTTGAAGAGGCTGATGAATTGACCGACCATCGCCGGGATCACATTGCGCAGCGCCTGCGGCAGGACGATCAGCCGCATCGTCTTCCACGGACTCAATCCGATCGATTGCCCGGCCTCCACTTGGCCCTGGGGTACCGACTGCAACCCGCCGCGCACCACCTCGGCGATGTAGGCGGACTGGAACAGCGTGATGGCGATCAAGAGCCTCAGGAACAGGCTGAACTGCACGTCGCCGGGAATCAGGAAACCGAGGGCGAAGGCGCCCATCAGCAGCAAGGTGATCATGGGCACGCCGCGCAGGAATTCGATGTACGTGACCGAGAGCAGCCGGACGGCGGGCAGGGTCGAGCGGCGTCCAAGAGCGAGCATCAGGCCCAGGGGGAACGCCAGGCTGATGCCGGCGATGGTCAGCACGATATTGAGGAAGAACCCCTGCCACAGATCCCAACCGACGCCGCCGAACCCCACCAAGGCCAGATAGAACGCGATGATTCCGACCACGGGAATCAGCCACGATCGGCGCACAATCCACGGTGGCAGTGTCGCGCCGATCCAGTAGGCAGCGAGGCCTATTGCCACCGCTCCGAGCGTGAGCAGCGTCGGCGTGATCGTCTCGGTGAAGCTCAGCGTGAAGATCACCAGCGCCCCGATCGGCCAGAACCGTCGCACGACGTCGACCCAGCTGGATCCGTAGAACTCGATTCCGGCCTCGGTCGCCTTCCTCTGCGCGTTGCTGACTGTCGCCCGTGCCAGCAGCGCGACGCCGGCGACCGAGATGTAGATGGCGAGCCACAGTCTCCAGAGCTGCTCGTTCGGGAACCTGCCGGACATGTAGAGCTTGAGGTTCACACGAATGATCTCCGTGTCGACGTGAAGCAGATAGCGCACCACGGAGACAACGACCCAGAGGATGAATGCCCCGAAGACGATCGTCAGCAGGCTGTTGTACCAGTTCGAGAAGAGGTTCTTCTTCAGCCACTTCGTGGGCGCCATCCGCTGGTGATGGGCGGTCGTGGGTGCCGCCGCTCCCGGTGAGGTGATCGTGCTCATCAGTTCCCCACCAGTTGAAGTCGGCGGTTCAGGATGTTCACCGCGATCGAGATCGTCAGCGAGAAGAGCAGATAGGCCGCCATCAGCAGCAAGATCAGCTGCGGCGCCGGGTAGCCGTTGCCGATGAGCTGGAACGTAATGAGGGTGATCTCCGCGTATCCGATCGCGATGGCGAGCGACGTGTTCTTCGCGAAGTTCAAGTACTGGTTGATGATCGGCGGCAGGGCGATGCGGAAGGCTTGGGGCAGCGTTACATATCGCAATCGTTGAAAGCCAGAGAGGGCGATGGCATTGGCTGCCTCGGTTTGACCTTTTGGAACAGCGAGGATCGAGCCGCGCACGATCTCGGCGACGTGGCTGGCGGTGTAGAACACCAGCGCGATCAGCACCGCGAAGTAGGCGCCGAGCCCGCCGAACCCGCCGGTGATGATGCGGCCATCGATCTCAGGCAACGAGATGGAGAGCGGGCGGCCGGTGACGAAGTAGCCGATGACGACGGCGCCGGTGAACACCGCAAGGCCCCACAAAACCCGGTGGTGGTGCTGCCCGGTCTGCTCCGAGTAGCGGGTGCGCCAGATTCCGACGACCACCGCGGTCACCAATCCGACTGCAGCGATGATCAAGAGGGTACCGGCACCGGACGATGTTGCGATGCTCGGTCCGATGAGCTTCAGATTGCTGATCACGAACCAATCGAGTGGCGTCGCCGGGTCACGCGGCGGTGGCAGTTGGAGGATCACGGCGTTGAACACGAACAAGATGATCAGGAGCGGAGGAATGTTGCGGATAGTCTCGACGTAGACCGTCGCGATCTTGGCCACGAGCCAATTCGTCGAAAGGCGAGCAACGCCGATCAGGGTTCCCAGGATTGTCAGAAGCGGAATTCCGAGGATGACCAGGAGGAAGGTGTTCTTGATCCCGGTCAGGAGCGCTTTCCAGACCGGCGCCCCCGGGTCGAAGCCACTGTCGGCGATGGTCACTCCGGTGGGTTGCGTGAGGAAGTCGAAGCCGGTCGGCAGGTTCTTCGCGGTCAGTTCGCTTCGGAGGTTGTTACCGAGGAAAAGGATGCCGCCCACCACGATGGCGACGGCGAGGATTTGCAGCGCACCTCGGATGACGTGGACGTTCCTCCAGAACGGTGGTTTCGCCCGCTTGGAGGTCTGTGTTGCAGTCAATGGTCTCCCTCAGCGTTCCGCTTCGAGGAGGAGGTGGTCGGGCCGAATGGCCCGACCACCTCGTCCTACGTGTTTCCTACCGGTAGGGCGGGGCGTAGAGCAGGCCGCCGTCGGTCCACAGGGCATTGACTCCGCGGCTCAGGCCGAGTGCCGTGTCGGGGCCGACATTGCGGTCGAAGATCTCGCCGTAGTTGCCGACCTGGCTGATGACCTGCGTCGCGAAATCGGTCGGCAGGCCAAGACCCGGATCGAACACCGCCGTTCCGTCGTCGGTTGTTACCTCGAGGCCGAGGAACCGCCGGATCGCCGCGTCCTCACCGTCGTAGCTCGCAACGTTGTCGGACGTCAGATCCCATTCCTCTGCCGTGATCGTGGCCAGCACGACCCAGTTGACCGCCTGTGCCCACTGCGTATCGCCGTCGGCGACCACAGGGCCGAGCGGCTCCTTCGAGAAGGTCTCGTCGAGGATCAAGAGAGCCTCGGGTCCACCCTCGCTTTCGGCGAAGTTCGAGCGCACACCGGCGAGCTGTGACTTGTCGGACGTCCAACCGTCACACTGCCCGGCGACGAAAGCGGCCTGCAGTTGGTCGTTGGCGTCAAACGTGAGCGGCGTATACGGCGTGCTGCCGAACCGCGCAGCCAGGTTGAGTTCGGTCGTCGTGCCGGAGAGCACGCAGACCGACAGGTTCGCCATGTCGTCGATACTGGTGATGCCGCTGTCGGCGTACACCATCATGCCTTGACCGTCGTAGAACGTCGTCGTCAGGAACGTTGCGCCCTCGCGGCCGTCACGGCTGCTGGTGAACGTCGTGTTTCGGATCAACACATCGATCTCGCCGGACTGAAGCGCCGTGAAGCGCTGCTGCGCCGTCAGCGGACGGTAGGTCACCGCCTCGGCGTCGCCGAGCACCGCTGCCGCAACCGCACGGCAGTAGTCGACGTCGAAGCCGGAGAAGTTGCCGTCGGCATCGGTGTACCCGAACCCAGGAACTGCGTCGTTGACTCCGCAGTTGAGTGTCCCGCGGTCCTGCACCGTCTGCAGCATCGAGCCGCTGGTCGCGGCCGCAGCCGTGGTCGTGGTCTCATCGCCGCCGGCGGCCGCAGCCGTGGTGGTGGTTTCATCGCTGCTGCTATCACAGGCTGCGAGCACTAGCCCGAGCGCAAGCAACAGAATTGCTAGGCGTTTCAAAGGTGTTTCCTCCTGCACGTCGGCGACCGGATGTGGACGTTTCTCCGCGCTCTCTCGGCGGGGATTGCCGGTCGTTCTAGTTCCACGGTAGGCAGAGCGACGCAGCGCGATCAACTGAAACCGAACACGGGCCGTCGGCTGACCGTGTGATTCGACCAATTTGAGCTGATGCGCGAAGGCGCACGTTTGTGCATCGACCGATGCCGCGTGGCCTGGGCTGCGCAGCGAGCCCCGGGGTGTTTCCGGGGCTCGCGTTGCCGTGGAGGGCGGGAGACGTCAGACCTCCACAAGCACCTTCTCCGTTTCCCTGGCTCCACCACCGAATAGGTTCTCGCCGCCGTTCACCCGGTCGCTGCGCCGCCTTGTTCCGATCACGAGCATGCTCGGCAGGACGACGAGGGACACGACAAGCGCAAGTCCGATCATCACCGATGTCAACCTTCCGAACGTGGCGAAGATCGGGTTCGGGGCGAGCGCCATCACGGCGAAGCCGAGGATCGATGTGAGCGCCGAGAGGACGAGCGCTCCGCCCGTTCCCTCGCCGGCGCGGCGCACCGCTTCCAGTGGGCCGGCGGCTATCAGGAGCTCCTCGCGATACCGGGCGGTGAAGTGTGTCGAGAAGTCGATACCGACACCAACGGCGATCGCGGCGATCGTGGCCGTGACCACGTTCACGGTGTACCCGGCCACCGCCATGAACGCGTACACACCGGTCACAACGAACGCTATCGGGATGACCGAAATCAGGGCATACCGGAACGACCGGAGCAGAAGCGACGCCAGGAGCAGGGTCAGGATCACAGCGAGGGGCAAGGACACAACCATCGACTGCGTGAACGCTTTGAGTCCGTAGTAGCTCGTGAGCACGTCGCCCGAGACGTTCACCTCGAGGCCCGGTTCGGCGGTCTTGATCGACAACGCCGCCGCCTCGAGGGCCCTCTCGACCGGGACGATGACTTCACCGTCGGTGAAGCTCCCGACCATGATCGAGACCGTGGTCGCCTGGCTCGTCCCACCGTCGTCCCAGACGATCCCCGATACCTCTTCAGGGGTCAGGGCCGTCGATCCATCGGGTAGGAGCACCCCGTTCTCAGCCACATAGTCGTACATGGCTCTGATCGCCTGCGGCGAGTCCGGGTATCCGTCGTCGTTGGCGTCGGCAAGATCGGCCCCGCCGGTCACAAGTGCGTCGACCGCGGCGGGCGCCGCCATCGTCATGCGGATGAGATCGCCGGCGTGCCAGCGGACGATGAGTTCGTCGGCGCCGTTTCGACCCAGGCCTGCGCCGGACCTGTCGAGCACCGTCACAGCGCCGTCAAGCGCGGCGAGGGCGGCAGGCGAGGTCAGGTCTCCTTCTACGAGGATGAAGCTCGAGCCCTCGCCGCTCGACGGGAAGTGTTCGGCCGCCCGTTCGATGGAGGTGGAGAAGTCCGAGTCGGAAGACAGGAAGTCGGAGATCTCGAACCCGGACTTGACTTGCAGCGCTCCCATGAGGGCGACGCCACCCACCGCCACGGCGACCGGCAAGGTGACCCAGCGCCAACGGGCGAGGAAGTGGACGAGCGCACCTGCCGCCGGCAATCCGTGTGCCGCTCCTCCGCCCCCACTCTGGATCGGCCTGCCGCTGCCGACCGCGCGGTTGTTGCGCCACCGGGTGAGCAGCGCCGGTACGGCTACGAGTGCTAGGAGTACCACAACGAAGGCACCGATCCCCGCCGCCGTCATCACAGCGGCGAGAGCAACGGCCAGACCGCCGACTACGCCGACAAGCGCCACCGCTATCCCGTAGAAGAAGCGCGATGCCCCTTTGACCGGGTTCGGCCCGACGAACTGTTCGAGGCCAAGCAGCACGCGAGGTGCCACCTGGCCGAGGATCAGGTATGACCACGCAAGGGCGATCGCGGCACCAATTCCAAACTCGAGGATTGCCTCCGTTCCGGAAGACACGTTCGACAGGAACGCAGCGATCGAAGACGACGCAGCCAGGAGGAGTGCCGTGAAGACCGCAACCATGCCGGCCGGGTAAGCACGCTCGGCAGACATTCCTTCTCTCTGCATCTCACGCACCCGGCCGATTCCGTGAATGAAGAAATCGACGCCGAAGCTGATCGTCGCAATCGGCACCACGAACGCAAGGAGCATCGAACCCATCTTGAGTCCGAGAAGCGCCGACGTTCCGTAGTACGCAATCGTCGTTGCGGCAAGTCCGGCTGCCACGACGACGGCCGACCAATACGAACGGTGGACAACGGCGATCAAGACGATGATCAGCGCAACGGCAAGGAAGATGAACGGCGCCGAACTGGCGGCCCCTTCCGAGAAGGCAAGTTCGGCGTCGATGGCGATCCCCATTGAACGCGTATGTGTGGAGTATTCCTGGAAGGTGCCCTGGACCTCGCGAAGCCAGCTCTCCGCGGCCGGATTGTCCGCGAAGGTTGCGCTGTCGTAGACGACCTGGGCCGTGAAGGCGGGCGCTGCCCATACTCCCCCGCTCGGACCTTCGAAGTACGTGGCCTGCTCGGACAAGCTGTGCCGCATGTCGACGAACGGTGACCCGTCAGCAAGGGCTGCGGCGAGGGCTTGCTTGACCTCGACGTCGGTGGCCCCGCCCAGCCCTCCTGGGATCGCCGCGTCGACGATGTCCACGATCGAGAGGACACCCGGAATCGTGGTCCCGGTCGCCGGATCGAATCGCTCAACGAGATGCTCCTGGTTCGCTTCAGCTGAACGCACGCTGGCCGAGGCGACACTCCATTCTCGGAAGGCGTCGGCGGTGAGAACGTCACCGCCATCTGCGGCTTCGACAAGGAACGATGCTTGCTCGATCGTGGACTCGGAACGGAGCGTCGCTTCGGCGCGCTCGTAGACGGCGAAGAGCTCGCCCTCTGGTTCGAAGCTGGGTTCGCTGGTGTCGGCGACAATCACGCCCCCAACACCGATTGCGATCACACCGACGATGACCGCTGCCGCGACCACAGCAGCGTGTCGATTGACCCAGTCGTACAGTCGGTAGATCTGCAGATTCCTCATGTTGTTCCTCCCGAGGCGTCACGCCGCGTTCATGCGTATCGGGAGTGATCGTGCTGGAAGACGAAGGATCCGCCTATTGGGTATGACCCCCCTTGGACCCTGAGCGGTCAGGGGACCGGTCAGGGTTGACCCCGAAGCCGGGACCGGGCTCAGTCTCGGCCGAGCAGTCCTCCGGCGATCGCCGCGGCCGTACGGCCGGAACTCAGCGCAGAACTCATGCCGCCCCCGCCCACCCACGCCCCGGTGAGGAGGAGGTTCGGGATCGGCGTCTTCGGACTCCTCCGGTTGAGGAGGTTCTCGACGGTCTGTTGCCGGCCGTAGATGCTGCCCTCCTGGTTCAG
This sequence comes from uncultured Actinomycetota bacterium, assembly GCA_963700375.1. Classification (GTDB taxonomy): domain Bacteria; phylum Actinomycetota; class Acidimicrobiia; order Spongiisociales; family UBA5794; genus JAHEEL01. The sequence goes on along the minus strand of CAVOXF010000002.1, from coordinate 66,169 downwards.
GCCGTACCGCACGTTGGTGAGCGGCGTTCCGACTTCCTTGACCACGATCGATCCGCGCAGGCCGGGGAGTATCGCTTCGGCACGGTCGACCAAGAGGTTGGCCGCCTCATCCTTGATGCGGAGGTAGTCAGGATTTCCCGAGTAGTCGGTCAGATCACCGCCGGTCCCCCAGACGTTCCGATAGTCCCACGGGGCGAGCGACATGATCGCCAGCACGCTGCTGCCGCAGGGGGCGCATCCCGGGTCCGCGTCGGTGTAGTTGGTGATGACCAGACCGGATCGGGAGAAGTCACCGGCAACCATCGCTTCGTAGTCGGCCTCGATGTCGTACCCGTCCGCGAGGAAGTACTCGTGATGGTGCCAACCCTCGGCGGCGAGGTCGCGATCGATCCCGAGATAGACGACGAGGTTCGACAGGGCGGGAACGTCCCGATCAACACCGGCCAGATACGTGTCGTCGAAGCGGTCCCTCCCGGCTAGATCCACTGTTGCGCTCGGGCTGGCATTCGATATGACCACGTCGGCTTCGACCCGGAGACCCCGCTCGGTCTCGACGGCCACGACTCGTCCATCCTCGACTTCGATCCCCGTAACGCGGTTCCTGAAACGAACCGCTCCGCCTCGCTCGACGATCGCATCAACGATCGCGCGGCTCATCGCCTGGCTCCCTCCTCTCGGATACCACGCCCCCGTGGTGTGGTAGCTGTGGAGCAGGAGCGAGAACAACCCGGCGGAGAGTTGCGACGGTGGCAGGCCGAGGTACCCCCATAGCGTCGACACCACCGCCTGGAGTTGCGAACTGTCGATGTGGGCGTCCAGGAACTTCTGCCACGGCTGAGAGAAGGCGACCGCCATGTCCGGATACCGCTCCATCATCTCGACCGGTGTTGGACGGCGCCCGGCCTCTCGTTCCATGCCGTACCGCGCGGTGTCGAGGGCAACGCGACTAATCGCTGCGAACAGGCCGTCGATCCCGTCCAGCTGATCGGGGAACGCCGCCTTCAGCTCAGCGACGTAGGCGGGCAGATCGGCGGGGACGGTTATCTCGAAATCCGGAAATCGGGCGGTGTAGAAGGGATCGAGCACGTTGATTTCGACCCGATCGGTCACACCGAGGTCTTCGAGCATCGGGCCGAGCCAACCTCCTGGACCTGCGCCGTCGAGGGCATGTAGCGCAACTTCGAACCGAAAGCCTCGCCGTTTGAACTCGTGGGCATACCCGCCGGGCACGGTGTGATGTTCGAGAACGACCACCTTATGGCCAGCGCGAGCGAGGTAGCCCGCAGCACCAAGCCCTCCGAGACCGGCGCCGATGACGGCAGCATCGACGCGGAGTTTCTCGGCCTCACCCATCAGCCGTCGCGCTCGCTCCCTCGTTCCCGTTGTTGTTCGCAAAAGGCTCTCGATCGATCAACTTGGCGTAGAGATAGGACACCAGTTCCTTGATCGTCGCAACGATGGGGACAGCAAGGAGGGAACCGATCAGTCCTGCCACGTTGAAGCCAACGATGAGCGAGACAATGATGATCACGGGAGAAAGGCGCACCGCTCGGCCCATCACTTTCGGGGCGATGACGGTGGCCTGTGCCTGGACGACCACGACGTAGATGCCGACAACGATCAGAGCGAAGATGAAGTTGTTCAAATCGGGCCAGCGGTTCGACCCTCCCACGAGCGCGGCCAAGACCCCCGGGATGGCAGCGATGATGGGCCCGAACGTCGGAATCATATTGAACAGCATCATGATCACGCCCATCAGAAACGCCCCCTGGACACCAACGAAGGCAAGCACAGCGAAGACCATGAGGCCCGTGATGAAGCTGTTCACGAGCTGTCCGTAGATGTAGCCGCGCCAGATCGCTCCGGTGCGATCGGCGAGCGTCACTCCGTCTGCCTCGTAGCCGGGAGGAACCGATCGATGGATCCACGAGTACAAACGGGCGCTGTCCGCGTTGAGATAGATGGCGATCATCAGCGTGATGATCGCCGACGCCACCATGGCGATAACGAGGCCGGTCACCGTCCGGATCGAGTTGAACGCCCCGCCCATGATCGCCTGCAGCGCCTCGGCGTCGACCTTGACACCGCCGCCCGAGGTGCTGTCTACAGCGGTCTCGTCGAGCCATTCCTGAATCGGGGCGGTGATCTCGCTCATGTCGACACTGACCCCGAGAATCCTGAGGCCGTCGGCGTAGTCGACGAACCACTCCGCGGAACTGCGGGCCGAATCCTGCATCCCGTCGATATTCACGCCGGCGAGCGATTGGGTGATCCCTATGGCGAGGACTGCTACCAGAGCGAGCGACAAGACGAGCACCACGATGTAGCCGAACGCGAGCGACAACCAGCGGGGCAGGTGTAGACGCCGATGGAGGAATCGCACCATCGGGGCAACGAGGAAGGCCAGTATCCCGGCAACGGCGAGGATCGGCAACGCGTCGCGCGACATCCAGAACATGATCACGGCAAACACAGCGAGGCCGACGGCAACGGCGATCTTCGTCGGTGGGGACCACGGTGGAGACGGCGGACCCAGGCGAGGACCGATCATCTCGGGCGGGGCGGCGTCGGGCTGCTCCTGAGACTCGGCAGTGGCAGATTCGTCGGCGATCATTCCTCCGTGTTTTGGCGTCCACAGCGTACTCCCGACGAACAACCCAATCTCGAACCCAGGGTTCTCTGCTTTCTATTTGGCGCCGTGGGCCCACAGAATCGCGGGAGTCGTCCCCCCGTCGCATTCCGCGGGCTGTCGGCGCCACATGCGATGCGGAGAACCCTGGGTTCGCAGCGTGGGGCGGCGCACTCCCGGGGCGCTGCGGCGGAGCCGCTCCGGCCGGCGGACGCCATCGACAGTGGGGCCGTTACGATGTCGGCCGTGAACGCCTCTCCCCCGCCCGTGCCACCCGACGACTACCAAGACCATCTCGGTGTTTCGCGCCAATACATGCGCGACATCATCCTCGGTGTCAACGACGGCCTTGTCTCGACGTTCCTCCTCGTCGCCGGCGTGGTCGGTGGCGGACTGTCGTCCACCCAGGTACTCCTCACCGGCATCGCAGGAGCGCTCGCCGGCATGATCTCCATGGGAGTCGGGGAGTACGTCGCGACAAAGTCCCAGGAGCAAGTGTTCGAAGCCGAGATGAAGCTCGAGGCCAAACATCTCAAGGAGCATCGCGGTCACGAGCGCGACCAGCTCCGCCACATGTTCGGCGATATGGGCCTCGCGGGCGACGACCTCGAGACGGTCGTCCACATCCTCGACAAGAGTGACGACGCAATGCTCGGAGTGATGGCCGGCCTCGAATTCGGCGTGGTGGACACCGAGAAGCGCAACCCGTACCTGGCGGCGCTCGCCTCAGCGGCCCTCTTCCTCGGTGGTGCCCTCCCCTCGGTTCTCCCGTTCGCGTTCATCGACAACACCGGGACCGCCTTGCTCGTCGCAGCGGTCCTCACCGGGATCGGCCTGCTCGCCGTCGGAGCAACCAAGACCGTCATGACGAAGACCAGCCCCACCACCTCTGCGCTCGAGAACCTCGGTATCGGCTTCGCCGGTGGAGTGCTCAGCTACCTGGTCGGGTTGGGCTTCGAGGCGTTGATGTCTTCCTGAGACCGCACCGGCACCACCACGATTCCCCCAGAACCGTCGTCGAGGATCTTCACGTCTGCGCCGTAGTGAGCCCGGATCAGGTCGGGGCGGAGCACGTCCACGCCGCTACCTTCGGCCACCACCTGTCCGGCTGCGAGCATGACCAGCCGATCAGGGAACTGACAGGCGATCGTCAGGTCATGCATGGCGGACACCACAGTGAGCGTCCGCTGCCTGCGAAGCCGATCGACCAGTTCGAGAACCGCCTGCTGCTTCCCGATATCGAGCGCCGTCGTCGGCTCGTCGAGGAGCAGGATCGGCGATTCCTGCGCCAGCGCCCTGGCAATCACCACGCGCTGCAACTCTCCCCCTGACAAGGTCGTCACCTCGCGATCCACGAACGGTGAGAGGCTGAGGGCGTCGAGCACACCCGCGACCACATCGAGGTCATGACGAGACGGACCGGTGACCTCTCCGAGGTGCGGCGTCCTGCCGAGAAGGACGTAGTCGACGACCCGCGTGCCGGACGGCAAGACCGGCTGTTGAGGAACGAGGGCGACCGATCGGGCGAGTTGGCGACGCTTCAAGGTGGACCCGTCGGCGCCGTTGATCTCGACGGATCCGTCGAACGCAACCGCACCGGTGACCGTCCTGAGCAGGGTCGTCTTGCCGGCGCCGTTCGGACCGACGAGACCGACCCACTCCCCGCGCTCCACGCTCAGGTCGACCGAATCCAGGACGGTTGTCCCGTTGAAACGGACTCCGACGCCGACGATCGACAATGCTGCCGTCATGATCCGAGCCCCCGCGAGGAACGCAGCACGACCGCGAAGAACGGAGCGCCGAAGAACGCCGTTACGACGCCAATCGGGATCTCCGCAGGAGCGGCGATTGTCCGAGCGAGCAGATCGGCCAGGATCAGGAACGCTGCGCCGAGCACAACCGAGAGTGGCAGCACGATGCGGTAGCTGCCGCCGAAGATGATCCGGATCGTGTGAGGCACAATGATCCCCACAAACCCGATGAGCCCGGAGACCGCAACGACCGCTGCAGTGCCGAGCGTCGCAGCGAGCACCATCACAAGACGCACCCGCGTCGGATCGACCCCGAGCGTGGCGGCCTCGTCGTCACCGACGCTGAGGACGTCGAGTCGCCGCGCCCCGAGAAGCATCACAACCGTCGCCACGACGACGTACGGGAGGACCATCCACACCTCGGTCCATCCGACCGTCGAGAGGCGGCCGAGAATCCACCCGTACACCTCGCGAAGCGTCTCCGCGTTCCGCTGCTGGAGATAGGTCTGGATCGCGGTGAGGAACGACGCCACCGCCACGCCGGCAAGGATGAGCGTGACAGCTGTCCTGCCGGCACGGACCGAATAGCCGATCGCGTAGGTCGCGGCGACTCCTCCAATGCCGCCGATGAACGCCATCAGCGGAAGGGGTCCGAGCGGTGTCGTCGGAATCGACGGTCCGTAGGCGATGGCGATCGTCGCCCCCAAGCCGGCTCCGGCGGCGACGCCGAGCAGGTAGGGATCGGCCAGCGGATTCCGGAACGACCCCTGGTAGGAACCTCCGGCTATCGCCAGCGTCGCTCCGACGATGCCGCCGAGCACGACCCGCGGCATTCGGAGGTCCCACAGGATGGCTTCTTCCTGGTCCGACAACCCGGAGTCGAGGTCGACGAACGGCAGTCGATCCAACAACGACCCGACAACCGACGAGGCATCCAGGTGCACGGCGCCGAGCAAGACCGAAACGAGAATCGCGGCGGCAAGAACCACCAGGGCCGCGGCGAACCACCACCAGCGGAGGCGGCTCGGGCGGATCTCGTCTCCGGTCATTCGCTCAACTGCGCATCAAGAGCGGCGGCAATGGTCTCGACCAGGCCGACCACGCGCGGCCCCCACCGCGAGGCCACGTCGTCGTCAAGTTCGACGATAGAGCCGCTCTGCACGGCGGTGAGAGCGCTCCACCCCGGCCTCTCCCCCACCATCTCCGCGACCTGTCCGCAGCACTTCGTGTCGGCAAGGAAGATGAACGCCGGGTCCTCGGCGAGGATGTGCTCCGCCGACAGTTGCGGATAGCCGTACCCGTCCGGATCGGCGGCGTCCGCGATGTTGACCAACCCCAACATCGTGTAGAGGCTCCCGATGAATGTCGCGGACGTGGCCGTGTAGAAGTCGGGGCTGAGTTCGTGGTAATAGGTAGCGCCGCCTGCGTCCGCCACCCCTCCTACGCCCTCGATGCCGGATCGCATGAACTCGACAAGATCAAGCGCATCCTCCGAGTGCCCGGTGGCTTGGCCCACCTGCTCGATCTGGGCGTATGCGTCCTCGAGGGTCCAAGCGGCCGGATGCAGGATGACGGGGATTCCGAGTGCCTCCAGGCCGGCCTGAACCTCACCGGGGTCGTACATGAGAACGACGAGGTCGGCGCCGTAGCCGGCGATCGCCTCGAGGTTCGGATCGAATCCGGTTAGGTCGGTCACGGGAGCTTCGGCCGGGTAGTTCGATTGGTTGTCGACAGCGACTACCTGGTTGCCGGCACCGATCGCAAACAGCACCTCGGTTGACGTCGGTGAAAGCGACACGATTCGTTCCGGCCTCGCCTCGATCGTCACCGACCCGTTCCCCGTCTCGACGGTGACCGGAAACGCGCTCACCTCGGCGATGGCGGTCGTCGTGGACGTCGTGGCGGCGGTCGTCGCGGGTGCCTCGGTCGTGGACGTCGAGGATCCGCATGCAGCTGCGAGCAACGCGAGCGCCGCAACGGCGGTCGGGAATCTGGGGGACATGACGCTCCTCTCACTGGAGGAGCCTCATGTCTGCGACAGTACCCCTCCTCCGAAGGTGGAGCCGCACACCGGGAGGAAGGCGTCCTGGCTCATCCCCCAAGGGGCTTCACAGTTGCGGGACAGCGCCGGATTCTCACCGGACTTCGCTTCGCACACAGCGCCCGGGCGAACCCGGGTAGACGGAGGATAGCCGTTCCCACGTCGGCGGCCCCTGCTCGACCGTCAGCGCCCCCGGATCACTACGCTTCGTGACCATGAAACCGGTTGTGAACGCTGTCGTCCTCGCTGCCGCCGCCGCGGTTGCCGTCGCTCTCGTGGTGTCCAGGCGGCCGAGCCGTCCTTCGCCCGAAGAAGGAACGTGGCAACCGGTCGATCCGGTCGGCCGATGAGGATCGCACTCGACCACACGTCCGAGATCGGCGTTCGTGCGGGTCGTCTCCTCCTCGGCGAACCCGCTCTCGACCAACTGGGCATCGTTCGACGGAACGTGAGGGACCGCGACCGCAGGCTCAGACGGGTAGACAAGGTCACCGGGTTCGACGCCGTCGTGACCGACGACCCTGATTCCTCCATCCTCGCGGAGGCCGTCGCCGCCGGAGTCCCGTGTGTGCTGTGGTCTGACGACCCAGACGCGTCCGACGACATCGGACAGACACCGGTGCTCGTCGGCGCCAACATCGTCACCGGAATCGGTAGGAGCCTCGTCGCACGTGCAACGGCCGACGCGGATGCCGACGCGCAACTCCTCTTCGCCTGGACCGAACCCGGCAAGCCATTCCGAAGCGGAGAGCCCGTCAGCTTCCCGGAACCGGTCGGTGCCCGCTGGGGATCCAGACGCGCCATGACCAACCGGCGCGTCGAGGTCGCGGCCCCGGTCCCTGACGAGTGGGCGGGCCTCGTCGTTCGAGCCTCAACGGACACAGAAGCCCTCACCTTCGGCATCGCCGACCTCGCAACCCACCTCGAAGCAATCGCGCTGGCGGCCGGCTCCGTGATCGCCGCCATGGGCGTCGTCCCCTCCGGTTCGCATCGGCCCGAAGCGTTCGCCAACGACTACCTCGCCGCGGCGTTCCTCATTGGCCTCGACATGGCATCCTTCACCTCGGCCGGCTGAACCCCCCTTCGGCGTAGACGCATTCACGCGGTTGAATGACAGCCATGCGGAAGTACCTCGTCGTTCTCAGCCTCCTCACGCTCTCCGCCGCGTCATGCACCACCGGATCAACGACGGAGTCCTCGACCTCGCCGACGGTTGTGGCTGCTCCCGAGTCGGCATCCGACCGCACCCCCGCTCCCGACTTCCCGGAAGGCCTGGACTGGATCAACATCGATCGACCCCTCGATCTCGCCTCAGTGCGGGGCAAAGTCGTGCTCCTCGACTTCTGGACGTACGGCTGCATCAACTGCATCCACATCATTCCGGACCTGAAGCGCTTGGAGGCGGAGTTTCCCGATGAACTCGTCGTGATCGGTGTGCACTCGGCGAAGTTCGCCAACGAGGCCAACACGGAGAACATCCGCGAGGTCACGCAACGGTACGACCTGCGTCACCCGATCGTCAACGACGCGGCGTTCGCCGTCTGGGACTCGTGGGGGGCACAGGCGTGGCCGACAGTCGCGCTCATCGACCCCGAGGGGAACGCCGTCGGGATCCACGCCGGCGAGGGCGTCTACGACGTCGTGCAACCCGTCATCGCTGATCTGGTCTCCGAGTATGAAGCCGCGGGCCAGATCGATCGCACCCCGATCGCCCTCGTACTCGAGCGGGACCGCTCCCCCGATACGGTCCTTTCCTACCCCGGGAAGGTCTACGCCGATCCGTCGTCGGATCGGGTGTTCATAGCGGACACCGGCCACCACCGAATCGTCGCCGCCACCGATGACGGCACGGTTACCGCCGTCTTCGGTTCCGGTCGGGAAGGTTTCGAGGACGGTAGCGCAACCCGGGCGTCGTTCTCCTCCCCACAGGGGGTCATCTCAGACGGCACCACGCTCTACGTCGCAGACACCAACAACCACGCCGTCAGGACGATCGACCTCACGACTGGCAACGTCACGACACTGGTCGGCACCGGTGCACAGGGATGGCCCCCGATCGGCGGGCCGGTAAAGGACGTCGACCTGAGCTCCCCGTGGGCCCTCGAACTCGACGGCGATGATCTCTTCGTCGCCAACGCCGGCACCCATCAGATCTGGACGATCGACCTCGCTGAGCGAACCGCCCGACCGTCCGTCGGAAGCGCCGTGGAGGGAACCCTCAACGACGTACTCCTCGAAGCGTCCCTCGCACAACCTTCCGGTCTTGCGTTCGGGACCGACGGTCGCCTCTACTTCGCGGACTCCGAATCAAGTTCGATCAGGAGCGCTGCCGTGCGCGATCCAGCGGGGCAGACGGCATTTGGTCGCGGGAGGTCGGGAGAACCTCTTCGAGTTCGGGGACGTCGACGGCGTCGGCTCCGATGCCCGCTTCCAGCACCCGCTCGGCATTGACGAGCACGATGGCCTCCTCGTCGTCGCGGACACCTACAACTCGAAGATCAAGACGGTCGACCCGGCGACTGGAGAGACACGGTCGCTGTACGGGTCCGAACACGGATGGAGAGACGGTGCAGACCCACTCTTCTACGAGCCGGGAGGTCTCTCCGTCGACGGCGATACCCTCTGGGTCGCCGACACCAACAATCATGCCATCCGAACCGTCGACCTCGCCACGGGAATCACCGCGACAGTGGTCTTCACCGGATTGGACGCCTTCGCTCGTGGCCAGGGCCGGGGCGAGTATTGGGGAGACGCGGTCCCGGTATCAGCGATATCGGCGGGAGCGGGGGAGGCAGAACTGCTCCTCGACGTGCGCCTCCCCGCCGGCTACAAGGTCAACCCCGACGCGTCGTCGTCGCTGACGCTGTCCGATGCTGGAAGTGTCGCTTCCTTCCCGTCCGGCGACACGGTTGACCTCACCGGGACGACGTTTCCCGTTCGAGTCCCGCTCGTCCTCCACGAGGGCACGGGAACGGTCACCGCCGACCTCGCCCTGGTGTGGTGTCGCGAGGACTCCGAGGGGTTGTGCCTGTTCGAACAGGCCCGGTTCGAGATCCCGATCGAAGCCGTGGCGGCCGGACCGTCGGCGCTCGTTCGCCTCCCGTTGACGCTCACCGCCCCTATCAGGGGTGGCTAGGTCGCTGCCTGGTCGGTCGTCGGAGCGGGTTGCGCGGTCGTGACAACGGGTTCGGTCTTCGTTGAGGCGTTCACGCCGTTGGTCGACGTGTGAACGGCAGGACGCACCGGCGTGGTCCTCGGTGCGGGGACGACATAGGTCTCCTCGAGCACGATGAGTTCTACGCCGCCCACGACATCCGAGATCAGGTTGTAGAGGACGGCACCAAGGGTCATGATCCCCGTCATGGTCGCGTAGAGCACAACCGCTGCGAACAGAACCGCCCGAAAATAGAGCTCCCCGTTCGGAGTGAACACGAGGGAGAAGTTGTCGAAGAACTCGGTGGCCTTCTCCGGGATGCCGCGTTGGACGGCAAGGGACCACGAGACCCACACACCGAGGACGAAGATCAGGGCACCAATCGCGTTGAGCAAGAGGGAGACCTTGAGCACCGTCCACGGATCGATCTTCCGAATGACCCGTCGCACACGCCGAACCGCCATGGTCCGAGTGTAGGAACCGGCCCCGAATAGGCAGTGGTTTCAAAGCCGCGAGCCCGACTCGTCCCGACCGGACGGTCGTCACGCCACCAACACGAGTCGAAGGGCTTGTCTTGCTCCTAGCTCAACTCGTCTTCTTCCAGTTCGCCGTTCTTCGGGACGAGGGCTACGGCGGAAAGCTGCGCGTCGCCGTCGAGGTTCACCACCTTGACACCCGTCGAGACCCGCCCCTGCCGGCTGATATCACGAACTCCCTGTCGGATGACGATGCCGTCGGAAGAGATCATGAAGACCTCGTCCTCGAGGTTCACCGCGAGTGCCGCAACCAGCGACCCTCGTACCTTGGTCAGCTTCATCGCCTTGACGCCCATGCCGCCGCGGCCCTGGCGCCTGAAGTGCTCCATCTTGGTCCGTTTGCCGTAGCCGCCGTCGGTGAGGAGCAGCACATCGGCTCCCTCCTCGGCCATGGTCCCGGCGACGACCTCATCGCCATCCCGGAGCCGGAGCCCACGGACTCCTTGCGATGCCCGCCCAAGTGGACGCACGTTGGATTCTGAGAACCGGATCCCCTGGCCGTTCTTCGTGAACATCAACAGGTCGCTCTCGCCGTTCGTGGCTCGCACGTCGACGACTTCGTCTCCATCCTGGAGCTTGATGGCGACCAGAACCTGGTTGCGCGAGTCGTATGCGCTGAACTCCGACTTCTTGATCTGTCCCTGCTTCGTGAACATCACCAGGTACTTGAAGGCCTTGTAGTCACGGGTGTCGATGACCGCTTCGATGATCTCGTCCGGATCCAGGGGCAGCACCGACTGGATGAGCACACCCTTGGCGTTGCGGTCCTTGCGAGGGATCTCGTGGGCCCGAATGCGATAGACCTTGCCCCGATTGGTGAAGATGAGGAGGTAGGCGTGCGCTGACGTGTGCAGTACGTGCTCGACGATGTCGTCCTCGCGTAGGGCCGCTCCACGAACCCCGCGCCCGCCACGGCCCTGAGTCCGATAGGTCTTGGCGAGCACCGACTTGATGTAGCCGGCAGCCGAAACCGTCACCACCAGCCCTTCGTCGGCGATGAGATCCTCGAGGGACATCTCCCCAAGGTCCGGAATGATCCGACTGCGCCGATCGTTCCCGAACTTGTCTCGGATGACGGTGAGTTCCTCACCGACGAGGATTCGCCGCTTCTCGTCGCTGGCAAGGAGCGCTTCGAGCTCAGCGATCAGTTCCTGAAGCTGCTCGTATTCCTCGCGCAGCTTCCCGGTCTCGAGCGCCGTGAGGCGCCGCAGCGGCATGTCGAGGATGTGGTTGGCCTGGATCTCGCTCAGAGCGAATCGCTCCATCAACGCGGTTCGCGCGGCGCCGACGTCTTCGGACGATCTGATGATCTCTACGACCTCGTCGATGTTGTCGAGAGCGATGAGCAGACCCTCGACGATGTGCGCCCGGGCCTCCGCCTTCGCCAGTCGGAAACGGCTCCGCCGCTCAATGACCTCGAGCTGGTGGGCGATGTAGTAGTGCACCATCTCGGCGAGGTTGAGCGTGCGAGGAATGCCGTCGACGAGCGCAATCTGGTTGACGGAGAAGTTCTCTTCGAGCTGGGTGTGCTTGAACAGCAGATTGAGCACCACCTGCGGATTGGCGTCCTTCCTCATCTCGAATACGAGGCGCGTCCCGTCGCGATCGGACTCGTCACGAAGGTCGGAAATCCCGGAGATGACCTTCGACCGCACGAGGTCGGCGGTCTTCGCCATGATGCGGTCGCGCGAGACCTGATACGGGATCTCGGTTGCCACGACCGCCATCCGTCCGCGCTTCGTCTCGACGATGTCGGTGACCGCGCGCATCTTGACGGATCCACGACCCGTGGCCAGCGCCTGCTTCACGCCGGCCATGCCGACGATGTAGGCCCCCGTTGGGAAGTCCGGACCTTGAACGAACTCCGAGAGGTCGTCGACCGTCGCCTCCGGATGGTCGAGTCCGTACAACACGGCGTCGATCACCTCGGTGAGGTTGTGTGGCGGGATATTCGTGGCCATGCCGACGGCGATGCCGGTCGACCCGTTCACCAGCAGATTGGGGAACCTCGCGGGCAGGACCACCGGTTCCTCACGCTCACCTGAGTAGTTGTCGGTCCACTCGACCGTGTCCTCGTCGATGCCTTCGAGCAAGAACGCCGCAATCGGCGCCATCCGCGCCTCGGTGTAGCGCATCGCTGCCGGGGGATCGTCGACGGTGCCGAAGTTGCCTTGTGGCTGGATCAACGGACTCCTCAGCGAGAAGTCCTGACCAAGGCGAACCATGGAGTCGTAGACGGCCTCAGGCGAGTGTGGGTGGAACCAGCCGACCACGTCGCCAACCACACGGGCCGACTTGCGGAATGGCGTGCCGGGGCGAATCCCTGCGTCGTGCATGGCGAACAGGATGCGTCGATGGACCGGCTTCAGCCCGTCGCGTACGTCCGGAAGCGCGCGAGACACGATGACCGACATCGCATACTCCAGGAACGACTCCTGCATCTCGCGCTCGATGTCGATGGGCTGAACCCTGCTGGTGTGTTCTTCGTTCGGCATTCGGTGTCCTAGATGTCGAGGAATCGAACGTCTTTGGCGTTCTGCTGGATGAAGACCCGGCGGGCTTCGACGTCCGTGCCCATCAGGGTCGAGAACGTCTCTTCAGCGGAGAACTGATCCTCCAGGCCGACCTGGAGCAGCACGCGCCCGTCCGGGTCCATGGTGGTGTCCCAGAGTTCCTCGGCGTTCATCTCTCCGAGGCCCTTGAACCGCTGAATATTCAGCTTCTTCCCTGCGAGCTGCACCTTGATCTCGTCGAGACCGGGGTCGTCCTGGATCCACGTGGTCTTCGACCCGACCTTGACGCTGTAGAGCGGCGGTTGGGCGATGTAGACGAAACCCGATTCGATGAGTTGCGGCATGTGTCGGAAGAAGAACGTGAGGAGCAGCGTGCGAATGTGGGCGCCGTCGACGTCGGCGTCCGTGAGGATCACGACCTTGTGATACCGGGCCCTGGCGAGGTCGAACTCGTCGCCGATCCCGGTGCCGATCCCGGTGATGAGTGACTGAATCTCGTTGTTCTGAAGCACACGAGCGAGACGGTTCTTCTCGACGTTGATGATCTTGCCCCGGATCGGGAGAATGGCCTGAAACTCGCTGTTCCTGGCCTGCTTCGCCGATCCGCCTGCCGAATCTCCCTCGACGATGAACAACTCGCTGCGCTCAGGCTCTTTCGAGGAACAGTCGGAGAGCTTCCCCGGCAGTCCGGCGGACTCGAGCAGGCTCTTGCGCCTCGTGAGGTCGCGAGCCTGACGAGCGGCCATCCGGGCCCTCGCGGCCTGCGACGACTTGTCGGCGATGCGGCGGGCGTCGCCCGGGTTTCGCTCGAGCCATTCCGGAATCGCCTGGTTGAGCGCTTTCTGGACGAAGGACCGGATCTCGGTGTTGCCGAGTTTCGTCTTCGTTTGACCCTCGAATTGCGGTTGCCGGACCTTCACCGAGATCACGACCGTGAGGCCCTCACGCACGTCTTCCCCGGAGAGATTCGGGTCCTTCTCCTTCAGCAGATTGCGCCCGCGGGCGAACTCGTTGATCGACCTCGTCAAGGCAGTGCGGAACCCCTCTTCGTGGGTGCCTCCTTCGTGCGTGTTGATGTTGTTGGCGAAGCTGAGGATCGTCTCGCGGTACGAACCGGTCCACTGCATCGCGACCGCAACCTCGGCATCGTCCGTTGCGTCCTCGAAGTACGCGATCTGCCGATGGATCGGTTCGCGGTTCGTGTTGAGGTGCTTGACGAAATCGACGAGGCCTCCAGCGTATTTGAAGACTTCCTCGACCGGGGGTTCGGAGCGTTCGTCGCGGAAGCGGATCTCGAGGCCTTTGTTGAGGAAAGCCATTTCGCGCAGGCGGCTCATCACGGTCTTGGCCGAGTACTCGACGCCTTCGGTGAAGATCTCCGGATCGGCCCAGAACACGGTCTGGTTGCCGGTTCGCTTCGCCTCGGCGCCCTTCTTGACGGGCCCGGTCGGAACTCCGTATTCATAGGACTGTGACCAGTGGTGCCCGTCGCGCACGACTTCCACGTCGACGCGGGTGGACAAGGCATTGACCACGGAGATGCCGACGCCGTGAAGACCGCCCGAGACGGTGTAGGCGCCCGACTCGAACTTCCCTCCCGCGTGGAGCGTCGTCATGACGGTCGTGAGCGCTGACTCCTTGGTCTTCGGGTGTTGGAGGACCGGAATACCGCGGCCGTTGTCCCGGACACGCACCCCACCATTGGCGAGCAGGGCGACCTCGACGCGGGTACAGAACCCGGCCATCGCCTCATCGACGGAGTTGTCGACAACCTCCCAAATCAGGTGGTGGAGGCCTCTCGGCCCGGTCGAACCGATGTACATCGCGGGCCGCCGGCGGACGGCCTCGAGGCCCTCGAGGACCTTGATGTCCTTTGCTTCATATGACGCGTTCTGGCCGCGTTTCGTCGTGCTCACAGGACTCCTTAGGCTGGCCCCCGGAGGCGCTCAGTGGGGGCTACTGACACCGGTGTAATCATAGCCGAATCCGGCGGGAACCTCTTTCCTTTCAAGGCTTTCCGCCACGATCGTCACCCTCGACCCTGAACCGTACGGACCGCACGAGATCCGGCCCGCAATGGTCCGAAATCCGCCGAAGGAGGTCCGCGGAGTCGTACCGGAGCAGGCTCGCCGCCGTCCCATCCGGCACCTCGACAAGGAGGATCTGCTCTCTCACGCCGATTGGTCGGGATCGACCCTGCCATCGCTCCGAGACGATGTCGTCCCACGAGGCGACCAACGCCGAAATGCCGAGGTCGCGGCTGGCGCCCGCCTGTTCCACGATGGCTCCGAGGAGGTCGTCAATCTCCTCCGGATCTCTCCGCGGCGGGCCCGGCTGGTAGTAGTTCGCTCGGTTCATGTCACGGTCCTTTGATCGACGTTCCACCGCCGGCCCGTTGCTGGAACCTCATCTTCTCTCGCGCTTGTGACAAGAACCTGTCCGGCGTCGAGGAGCGTCATCACTCCGCTGGCATGCGCCGGATCGAGTTCGGAGAACACGTCGTCGAGCAGGAGCAGGGGCATCGACGGGCGGTGGAGGGTGAGCACGCGGTATGCCGCGACGCGGAGGGCGAGCGCAACCGTGCGCTGCTCCCCCTGGCTGGCCATCGTCCGAGCCGGCCTTCCGTCGATGACGAGGGCAGGGTCATCGCGATGCGGGCCGGCACTCGTTGTCCGCTGGTCCTGATCGCGATGCCTCCGATCGAGCAACACCTCGCGAAGTCGATCTGCCCCTCCCCCGCCGTCGAGGGTCGCCCCCCAGTTTGCCGCGTACGCCCACGTCAGGCCGCCGCGCTCTCCGACCAACCGATAGGCCTCGCCGAGGCCCGCATCCAGGGTCTCCAACACACGCCGGCGATGGTCGAAGACCGCGGAACCGGCAACGGCGACTCGGTCATCCCACACGTCGAGCGTGATCGGGTCGGCTCGTCTCCCCTCCTGCTTCAGCAGCGAGTTCCGTTGCCGCACGGCCCGTTCGTAGTCCTGCTGGTCGGCCCCCGCTTGCGGCCAGAGCTGTGCCGCTAGATCGTCGAGGTACGCACGCCGAAGCCCGGGTCCTCGTTTGACGAGATCGAGGTCGTCGGGCTGGAACGCAACCACAGGAATCTGGGCAAGCACGTCGCGGTTGCGCTGCGGACGCTTGCCGTTCACCAAAACTCGACGCCTGCCGGATCGCGGGATCACGACCTCGACCCGGGTGGTGCCCGACGGTGTGGCGAACTCTCCACGAATCACGGCTTGCTCGGCTCCGTTCCGAACGATCGCATCGTCCGGCGTGCCGCGGAATGACTTCAACAGCCCGAGGTAGGCCGCAGCTTCGAGCACGCTCGTCTTCCCGGCACCGTTGTTTCCAACGAGGATGTTGACGCCCTCCGCCGGTTCGAATCGCAGCGTCTCGTAGCAGCGCATATCGGTGAGTTCGAGCCAGGACAGGTACATCGTTCGCCTCCCGGCGGACGCGTTCGCCGGTTCGGTGGTGGTCTCGGGGCTCTTCTAGAGGCGCACCGGCATCAGGAGGTACCGGAAGTCTTCGTCCCCCCGGCCATGGAGCAATCCCGGCTTCAACGCATCGATCGTTTCGAGGATGATCGTGTCGGAGTCGATGGCGTTGACCCCTTCGGTGAGGTACCTCGTGTTGAACGCGATCGTCATCTCCTCGCCGTCGTAGACGCCCTCGATATGCTCGGTCTCTTCTCCGACTTCCTGTCGAATCACGCTGAGTTCGATACCTCCGTCATGGAGGTTGAGCCGCACGGGAATGTGATCCTCCGCGACGAGGGCCGCACGGCCCACCGCATCCAACAGGCTCCCCTTGGAGACCTCGAGTCGGTTCGGGTACGAGTCGGGCAGCAACTGCCGGTACTTCGGGAACGTCGCGTCGATGATGCGCGCCGTGAGGCGGCCCTGTTCGGTGATGAACACCGCTTCCCGGTCTCCGAGCGCAACCTTCATCGGTCCGTCGCCGACCGTTCGGCCCAACTCACGCAGGGCGCGATAGGGGACCAGCTTCGATCCGGTTGTTCCAATACCGAGCACATCGCGAACCGCGAGTCGGTACGAATCGGTCGCCACCAGCCGGAGCCCACCCTCATTCTCCTCGAACAGCACCCCGGTAAGCGTCGGTCTCGCTTCGTCGGCCGAGGCGCCGATCCCCACTTGGCTGAGCGCCTTGACGAGCGTCTCCCCCACCACGTCGATGGTTTCGGCAGGCAGGCTGTCGTCGATCGTCGGGAAGTCGCCGACGCTGAGCTCGCGGAGACGGAACCTCGGACCGTTGCCGGTGATCTCAACCTCTCCGTCGGCTGCCGTCATCGACACGGCACCGGCCGGAAGCTTGCGAACGGCGTCGGCAGCCAGTTTCGCAGGAATGACGGTTGCGCCGTCCTCGAGCGCTTCAACGTCGAGGTACGTTCGAACGGTGACTTCGTTGTCGGTCCCCGTGACCTGCAATCTTCCTCGCTCGACTTCGCAGAGAAGCCCCTGAAGGATCGGCAGCGGCGATCGACTTCCGACAGCACGTCCAGCCCTGGTCAGGACATCGGCGAGGTCGTCACGTTCGGCTCGGATACGCACAGTTCTTCTTCCTCTGCTTCTTGATTGGTCTAATTCAAACGGTAGCGGTAGTAGTAGGTGGTGTGGATTGTGGAGAACGGTCGAGAATCATTGATGGGCAACGTTTTCTCCGTCCACATGGTCTGTGGGCAAGAACAGGGTACTCAACAGGGTTGCGATGAGCACGAGGGAACGTGGGGACAAGCATCAGGTTGTCCTCAGGCGTTGTCCGAGCGACGCGACCTGATCGAAGACCTCTTTGTCGGTCCGCATGAGGGACTTGATCTTCTCGACGGCGTGGATCACGGTGGTGTGGTCGCGGCCGCCGAAATGCGCGCCGATCTTTGGGAGGGAGAGGTCGGTGTTCTCGCGGCAGAGATACATCCCGATCTGACGGTGCCGAGCGAGGGGTTGTCGACGGCTCGGCCCCACCAGATCATCGATACTTGTCTCGAAGAAGGCGGCCGTTGCCTGAAGGATGCGCTCAGCCGTCAGAGGAGACGTTCGATTCGTGTCGATGATGTCGGAGAGAACCTCTCTCGCCATGGTGAGGGTGATCGTCTCGTCCGTCAGCGAGGCGAACGCGGTGACCCGGGTCAACGCCCCCTCCAACTCGCGGATGTTCTGATGGACGTTCTCTGCGATGAAGTTCATGACATCCGGTGGGACCGGTGTCGGGGCGAAGTCGGCGTTCCTCCGCAGGATTGCGAGACGAGTCTCGACGTCCGGGCTCTGAATGTCGGTGAGAAGACCCCACTCGAAGCGGCTGCGTAGTCGGTCCTCGAGCGTCGAAAGGTGCTTGGGATGTCGATCGGAGCTGATCACCACCTGCTTGCCGGCCTCGTAGAGGCTGTTGAAGGTGTGGAAGAACTCCTCGAGGATCTGTTCCTTGCCCTCGAAGAACTGGACGTCGTCGAGGAGCAATACATCGATCGTGCGGTACCGGTCCTTGAACTCGGCCATGCGCTTGCGACGGATGCCGTTGATGAACTCGTTGAAGAACTGCTCGGACGACACGTAGCGGACCACGGCCATCGGATCGAGTTCGATGCGGTGATGACCGACGGCGTGGAGCAGGTGGGTCTTTCCCAGTCCCGCATTCGCGTAGATGAAGAGCGGGTTGTAGTGGCTCCCGGGTTGCTCGGCGACGGCGAGAGCGGCAGCGTGGGAGAACCGGTTGGACTGACCCACGACGAAGTTATCGAAGGTGTACTTCGGCACAAGGCGGGGATCGTTGATGTGACTGCGCGTCGGGGTGGCCGGATCGATCGGGAGCGAGACCTGGCGCGAGCCCAGCGATGACGGTTGCTCCGAGAGGGGTTCGACGATGGTCGGCACCACGGACAGTTCGACTTCGAGACCGAGCGTGTCCATGGCCGCCTCCTGCAGCGCGGGAAGGTATCGGTCGCCGACCCAGCGGTAGTGGAAGTCGGTGGGAGCCACCATTCGAAGGCTCCCGGATTCAACACTCGAGTCGAGTGGTTCGATCCACGTCTGCCACGCAGCCGGCGTCACCCGTCGGCGAACCTGCTGGTGGAAGGTCTCCCACTCCACGGTGGACGAGTCTGGTTCCGCCACGTGAAATGCCTACTTCCTTCTCAGTATCATGTCCACACACCTGTCCACAGGATGTGGAGAAATCTGTCTCTTCGGTCCAGGCCCCCCTCCCCTTGCCGCCGCGACCGGAGCCATCTTCTCCGGGGAAGTACGGGGGAGAACCCAGGACCGGCGGCGAGTATATGGATCCGGCGAAGCAGGCGGCAAGACGGGGAAATCCGACGGTAGGGCGCGACCGACGCGACCCGCCGATGGGGGAAACCCCTGCCGTGCAAGGGCTAGCGAACCTGGGAATAATTACCACTCGCCTCGATGGGGCCGATATCGGCCTGAAGCGGGACGATCCGATGTTTCGCGGATGACCGCTGAGTTTCGCGGTCCTCAGTGGGACTTCGCGCTCTCCTCGCTGGAAGGCGGATAGGACGGGGATCGGCGTAGACTTACGTCGTCCGTAATCTTCCCGGTCGCAGCGCGACCTCCCAATCGGGGATACCTCACCATGAAGCGTACCTACCAACCCAACTCGCGACGACGCAAGCGGAAGCACGGATTTCGTATCCGAATGCGGACCCGTTCGGGGCGCGCCGTGATCAAGCGCCGCCGCCTCAAGGGCCGGCGGCAGCTCACTGCCTGAGAACGGACGACCGTTCGTCTCGTTGAGACCCGCTGCGCGGTTCAGCACCGTCTTCCGCACCGGGGTAGCGAGCCGCTCGGGAGGAATCACCGTGCTTCGTGTTCCGGCATCCATCGGTCCCCCACAAGTCGGAATCGTCGCGGCCCGCCGGGTCGGCAACGCCGTGCGGCGAAACCGGGCCAAGCGACGCCTCAGGGAAGCATTGATGAACGTCGAACTCCAACCGGATACCGCCTACGTGGTCATCGCCTCGCCGAATGTGGTGACGATGAGCTTTGACGATCTGACCCGCCGCCTTCGAGAGGCGGTAGCGTTCGACGGGGAAGGTCTTCAACGATGAGTGACGCCAACGAACCGAATCCTTCGCCCGCCTCACGGGTGCTCATGGCCGCCGTTCGGGTCTATCAGAAGGTGCTTTCTCCCGCTATGGGAGGCAATTGCCGGTACTATCCCTCGTGCTCGGAGTACGGGTACGACGCGATTCGCCTCCACGGGGCGGGTCGCGGTGCGTGGATGGCCGTCAAACGCATCGGACGGTGCCAACCATTCCATGAGGGTGGGTACGACCCCGTTCCCGAGCCTGGCCAACACAAGAACACGAACACGAACGCTGGGAGCGACGCGTGAATCCCTGGAACCTGCTCCTCGACCTCCTTGGTGGGGTCCTCAACTTCTTCTACCAGATTATTCCAAATCTGGGAATCGCCATCATCCTCCTCACGCTGGCCATTTCCCTCGTTCTCTTCCCTCTGACGCTGAAGCAGACGCGCTCGATGAAGGCGATGCAAGAGATCCAACCGGAAGTCAAGCGGCTCCAGAAGGAACTCAAGGGAGACAAGGAAGAGCTGAACAAGCAACTCATGGCGTTGTACCAGGAGCGCGGCGTGAACCCTGCTGCGGGGTGTCTCCCGATGATCGTACAGATGCCGATCTGGTTCGCCCTCTTTTCGGTGCTGCGGAGCATCCAGGTACAGGGCAACGGCACCGAGGCGTACTCGAAGTACATCGGTGACGGCACCGAGGCCATCAACCACATGTTCTTGGGGATGGACCTGACGCTCTCCCCCAGTTCGGTGGTCCCCAACGCGATTCGAAGCGTCGGCGAGCTGATGCCGCTCAATGCGGTTCCCTACGTGCTGTTGATCATCATCATCGTGGCCGCCGGGTTCTACCAGCAGGTGCAGACCACCCGAACAAGCAAGAAACCCGACGGCGAGGCGTCGCAGACCGCGCAATCCATGCAGAATGCGATGAAGATCATGCCGATCTTCTTCGGGTTCATCTCGTGGACGCTCACCGCAGGCTTGGGAATCTACTTCGCAACGTCCAATCTCTTCAGGATCGGGCAACAGGCCCTGATCCTACGGATGGACGCCGGGGGAGACGACGACAAGAAGAGGCTGGCACTTCCGGCCGACAAACCGGACGATGGCGAGACCGGTACCAGTGGGCCATCACAGAACGCCAGCAAGAAGAAGAACCGCCGCAGGAGGAAATAGACGATGGAATGGGTTGAAGCTACCGGAACCACGGTAGAGATCGCCGTCCAGGCCGCGATGGCGGA
Organism: uncultured Actinomycetota bacterium; assembly: GCA_963700375.1. Taxonomy (GTDB): domain Bacteria; phylum Actinomycetota; class Acidimicrobiia; order Spongiisociales; family UBA5794; genus JAHEEL01. The sequence goes on along the minus strand of CAVOXF010000002.1, from coordinate 45,240 downwards.
ATTGGGCCTCGAGTCCGCCGACGACGCACAGGTCGAGGTGATCCAGCAACCAAAGGCCGGATTCCTCGGCGTTGGTGGCCGTTCGGCCATCGTGAAAGTGTCTAGGAAGCCCCGTACGCGCAACCGCAGGGGAAGACGCGGAGCCAAGGGTGACGGCAATGGGAGCGGGCGGAAGCAGCAGAGCTCCAACGGGCGGTCGAACGACCGCAACGCCAAGAAGGACACGCCTTCCGGGCAGGCGAAGCAGCAGCAAAAGCCGCCGGCTACCAAGAAGAAGAACGGACCCCCGAAGGAGCGCCGCGCCATGGATCAGAACGGGACGACAGAACCGAAGAAGGACAAGCCGGAATCGTCGATCGAGGACCAGGGCAAGGTCGCCGAGGAATTCCTGTCGGGTTTGCTCGCGTCGTTCGGTCTCGACGGCGAGGTCCAGACCCGGATCGAGGACGACGTTCTCTATCTCGACGTGGTCGGAGACCAGACCGAGGCCCTCGTCGGCCCAAAGGGCGCCACGATGTACTCGGTTCTCGAACTGACCCGGACGACGGTCCAGCGGCGCACGTTTGGTGCTCCCCGCATGAGGATCGACATCGCCGGCTATGGTGCTCGACGCCGTGAAGCGCTGACGATCTACACCTCCAAACTCGTTGATCAACTCCTCGAGAACGGTGGTGAGGTGATGCTCGAACCGATGAACGCCGCCGACCGCAAGGTCGTTCACGACGCGGCCGCCGCCTTCCCCGGCGTGCGGACGTACTCCGAGGGTGACGAACCCCGTCGGGCGGTTGTGATTGCTGCGGTCGAGGGTGACGTTGAAGACGACGTCGAGGTCGGCGACGACGACTGATCCGATGTTTCACGGGAAACATGTCGACGCCCGGCTCGACCGGGCGGCGGTGTGGGCCGGCCTCGAGCTTGACGCAACCAAGCGCAACCTCCTTGCCGAATTCGGCGCCTGGTTGGCTCGAGAGGGGGTCGAGGCCGGCGGTGTGGGGCCGGACGAGGCCCCCCGGATCGTCGACCGCCACGTCGCGGACTCGCTCGTCTTCGCCGGGGGCTGGGATGCCGCCCCTCCAAGGGTTCTGGATGTTGGTACCGGCGTGGGTCTCCCGGGTATCCCGCTTGCCATAGCACTCCCCGAGACGGCCTTCACCCTGCTCGACCGATCGGAGCGACGCTGTCGCCTGGCGCGGCGGGCGGTCCGGGTCCTCGCGCTTCAGAATGTCTCGGTTGAGCAACGCGACGTCGGCGACGTCACGTCCCTGTGGCCCGTCATGGTATTCAGGGCCTCGCTCACGCCGGAACGAGCGCTCGCGGTGGCAGCGCCCCGCCTCGAACCAACGGGGTGCGCCGTGGTCGGCTTGAGTCGCAGTACCGAACCCGAAGGTCTCCCGGACGCGCCGTTCGGCACCGTCCTCGACCTGCTGCATACAGCGCCCGGGGTCCTTGACTCCGCGTCGTGGCTCCTTAGGATGACACGGACCGACGAGCGAACCAAGGACGGGAACCCCGCCTGATGCCTGCAATCACTGTTGCCATCGCCAACCAGAAGGGTGGCGTCGGCAAGTCAACCACCGCCATCAATCTTGGCGCAGGCCTTGCCTTTCAAGGAGAACGGATCCTCCTCGTCGACCTGGATCCCCAAGGGAACACCACGAGTGGGCTTGGGATCGACCGGTCGGCGATCGAGTACTCCACCTACGATCTGCTCATCGAAGACATCGCCATCGAAGACATCGTGGAGCCCTCATCGGTGCGAGACCTCTTCGTCGTACCAGCGACCATCGAACTCGCGGGCGCCGAGATCGAGCTGGTCTCGATGTTCTCCCGGGAGGCGCGTCTCGGCAACGCGATCAAGGGAATCGTGGATGACTACGACTTCGTACTCATCGACTGCCCCCCATCCCTGGGGTTGTTGACCGTCAACGGTCTCGCCGCCGCTGACGAGGTACTGATCCCCATCCAATGCGAGTACTACGCGCTCGAGGGTGTGAGTCAGTTGCTTCGTAACGTCCAGCTCGTCCAGCGCAACCTCAACCCTCAGCTTGAGGTAGAGGGCGTGGTGTTGACGATGTACGACGGCAGGACGACCCTCGCCGCCGATGTAGTGGCCCAAGTTCGGGATCATTTTGGTGAAACGACGTACCGAACGGTGATACCACGAACGGTCCGACTCTCGGAGGCGCCGTCGTACGGCGAACCGATCGAAGCGTACGATCCGATGTCCCGAGGTGCGATCGCCTATCGAGAACTGGCACGAGAGTTTCGGAGGAGACATGGCCGCACGTAAGAGCGGACTCGGGAGGGGCCTCGAAGCTCTCATCCCGGTCGACCACCCGTCGGTTGGGTTCGCCGAGGTGGAACTCTCGGATGTTTCGCCGAATCCGCAGCAGCCGCGCGTGCATTTCGACGACGAGACCCTTGGGGGGTTGGCTGCGTCCATCAACGAGGTGGGGGTGCTTCAGCCGATCGTGGTACGTCCCGGTGACCCGGAGGGGACCTACGTCTTGATCGCCGGAGAGCGCCGTCTCCGGGCCGCTGCACTCGCAGGTCTCACCACGATCCCGGCAGTGATTCGGTCGCCAGAGAGCGACGAGCGGTATCTCAGCGAAGCGCTGATCGAAAACGTGCAGCGGAAGGACCTCTCGCCTCTCGAGGAGGCCGCTGCCTACCGGAACCTGCTGGAAGATTTTGGTATGACCCACGAACAGGTGGCGGGCCGCGTCGGGAAGAGTCGCAGTGCGGTCACCAACACGCTGCGCCTCCTGCAGCTCCCTGCCCCGATTCAGGGCATGCTTGAGCGGGAGGAACTGTCGGCCGGCCACGCCCGAGCCCTTCTGTCGCTTGACGACGAGGCATACGCTGTCCACATCGCGCAGCGCGCCGTCGCCGAAGGGTGGTCGGTGCGGGCTGTGGAAGATGCGGTGAAGGAGCGTACGCTTGGAGGCGAACCGAAGCGCCGGCGGATTCCCGAAATGCGCCCGGCCGCGCTCCTCGAACTCGAGGAGCGCCTGTCGGAACGTCTCTCAACCAGTGTCACGATCAAGGCTCGTGGCGATGGCGGCCAGATGATCATCAAGTACGGCTCGCTCGAGCACCTCGAACAGATCTACCGCCAACTCTTCGCCTAGGCGACGCGAGGCCTCTCGAAGCCCACAGCGTTCCTGCTCGTAGCCCGTAGTTGGTTCTCAGCCCTCGTCAGGCCCGTTGGCGTACAGGTCTAGGATCGCCCGTGCGATCGACGTGCCGAGTTCGGGTCGCGGGTCGGCGACTGCGATCACCACGGCGGGGGAGCGGGTCAGCTTCAGCAGTGGCATGGCTCGGGGGAGTGGTTCCAGACCGAGGCGGCGTGCCAGGTGAACGGCGACGGCGCGACCGGCCTCGCTCGTGCTGAGCTCCGTTCCGAAGTAGAACACACCTTGGGTACCGTCGCTCGGCACGGTGATGGAGATGACGATCTGCACGTCGTGTCGGTTCGCCCTCCCCGCCCGGAGGCGCTCCGATGGCGCCGTGTCGACGCTTCTGGATAGCAGCGCCCGCGCACCGGCGAGCTGAACCTCCGACGTCAGATGGGTGGCCACGGCCCAGGTCGCCTCGGAATCGACCGTATCAAATCCGGCCGGATCGACGAAGATACGCGCCCCGGTGATCGGGCGGGGGAGCGAGTCGATCCAGGCGTGCTCACGGACCGCTTCGCGGCCAGGCTTGTCGGTTGCCTTGGCCATCAGCAGCAGTTCGTCGACGACCTCCCGGCCGGCAATGCCGTCCTCCGCCATGCCCCGATTGCGCTGGAAGTCGAGTACGGCCCGAAGCGTGTCGGGGCCGAAGAGTCCGTCCACCTTGCCTGCGTCGAAACCGAGCGATCCGAGGCTTTGTTGGAGGCGGGACACGTCGTCGCCACGCATCATCGGCGACCGGCGGTATAGCATCCGATCACCCAGCCGGAAGCCCGCTTCGACGAGGGTACGCCAGGTCTCCGGGCCAACGATGCCGTCGGCCGGGAGCCCCCTCGATTCCTGGAAGAGAGCGACTGACTCGACGGTCCTTGCTCCGAACACACCGTCGGTCTCGACCGGGAACCCCAGGCCGGTGAGGCGCCGCTGAATATCCCGAACCGGCTCCCCGCGGTCCCCGGAGTGATAGAGCCTCACGCCGTGATCTCCTGACCGACCGGGATCAGGAGACGAACGAAGCGACCTCGGACTCCAACTGCGCCTTGCTTCGGGCTCCGACGAGGCGCTTCTGCTCCTGACCCGCCAGGAATACGATCATGGTCGGGATGCTCATCACCCCGAACTGCATGGCGGTCGCGGGATTCTCGTCGACATTGAGCTTGACGACCTGCAGTTTCCCCGCAAGGTCTCCGGCAATCTCGTCCAGCGGCCTGTCCATCATCTTGCACGGCCCGCACCACTCTGCCCAGAAGTCGACCAGTGTCGGCAGGGGAGAACCGACGAGTTCGGCAAACGTGGCATCGGTTCCTGTGACGGTGTTCTGTCCCATCTTGACTCCCTCGTGATTGTCGATGCGCCTGTCCCTTCGAGGCGCCCAAGTGGCTAGCGCTACGACCCGACCCGGTCGAGCCAGTGTTCAACGTCGATCGCTGCCTGGCAGCCCATCCCGGCTGCCGTTACCGCCTGCTGGTAGTAGTGGTCGACCACGTCACCCGCGGCAAAGACCCCGGTCACCGACGTGACCGTGGACCCGGACTCCGTAACGATGTAGCCGGCGGTGTCGAGCTCCAGCTGGCCATGGAAGATATTGGTATTCGGATCGTGGCCGATGGCGACGAAGAACCCCTCGACCGGCAGGATGGATTGCTCACCGGTCGTTGTGTCGGTCACCCTGAGACCGGTGACCAGGTCGTCGCCGAGGACTTCGTCGACGGTGGTGTTCCACATCACTTCGATCTTCGGATGGTCGATGGCTCGTTGGGCCATGATCTTCGAAGCCCTGAACTCGTCTCTCCGGTGGACGATGGTCACCTTGGAGGCGAACTTCGTGAGGAAGATCGCCTCCTCCATGGCGGAGTCGCCGCCACCGACGATGGCGAGCGGTCGGTCGCGGAAGAAGAACCCGTCGCATGTGGCGCACGCCGAGACGCCATAGCCCCGAAGCCGCTCCTCGCCCGGGATACCGAGCCAACGCGCCGAGGCGCCCGTCGCAACGATGAGGCTCAGCGACTCGTACAGGTCGTCCCCAACCCACGCCTTGAACGGACGCTCGGAGAGATCGACGCTCGTGACATCCGAAGAGACGATACGCGTACCGAAACGTTCGGCCTGCTTGCGCATGCCGTCCATCAGTTCGGGTCCCATGATTCCGTCGGGGAATCCGGGATAGTTCTCGACTTCGGTGGTGAGCATCAACTGCCCGCCGCGCTGCATCCCCTCGATCATGACAGGTTCGAGGTCGGCGCGGGCGGCGTAGATCGCAGCAGTGAGTCCAGCGGGACCGGACCCGATGATCAAGACCTTCTCGGTCATGGCTACTCCTGTGGTGGCGTCGGCTCGTCTTCCGGATGACGTTGCATCCAGACAAACACCCCGGCGAGCATCAATATGCCTCCGACGACGGCGTATGCGAGTTCCTGACCAATCAGGGCACCGAGAGCGCGGAAGGCTGCGACCAACAACCAGATGAGCGCCATGACCGCGAGCGTCGCAATGACGATGCCGATCGCCGCCCACGTAACCCCGACGGCAACCCGATCGACGGTGAGTGAACGGATGCGTGTCGCGATCTGTTCGAGGGCGTTGGCGATTTTCGCCGGGTAGTCGGTGCGCGGTCGGTCGGTCATAGGTCGCGAGGTTAGTCGAACCCCGGGGGCCTTACGATCGTGTGCTTGCGAGTTCGCGGCAAGTTGCGATCTCGACGACCACGAAGTAGAGGTCCTCTTCTGGCGGCGCCACCGAGAGCACCACGGCATCCGCACCAGCAACGGTGGTCGTCGCCACCGGGGTCACAACCGACGGGGAGACCGCGGCTGAGGCCGCATCGACGCAGACCTCCGCTCTTTCGAGGTCGACCGCCGCGTCGGCGGCTGTTGAAGAGTCGAACGGCGAGAAGCTGCTCGAGGAGCCGTCGCCGTAGGCGAGAGCGATCTCTTCGAGGTCCTGATCCGGCAGGTGGGGGAGCGCGCCCATCGTGGGGGCTTCGCCCAACTCGATGGAGGATGCCGCTGCGGTGGTCGTGGTCTCGGCGGAGGCCGAGCTCGTGGTGGTCTCGGCGGCGGCGTCCGGAGCACGGTCTTCGGCGGCGGCAGTCGTGGTGGCTGTCTCGTCCGACAACGCTCCGTCGGCGTGTGTTTCGCCACCGGCAGCGGTGTCGGCGTTGCGCGAGGTCTGATCGGTCTCCGACAGGACCGCGGCCACCAACTCCGACGAGTCGTCGCTTCCGCCGCCCGGCAGGATGACGAGGGCTCCCACGACGACGGCGGCGGCGGCGGCCAGAGCCGTGGCGGGTGCCCACCAGCGTTGCCAACGCGAGGGCGCCGGGGCGACGACGGGAGCGGCCACCTCGCCGAGCTGGAGTTGCTCTCGGAGGGAGGCGCGGAGAGCGGTTCGTTCGGCGGCGGTCATTGCCGGCGCCGGGAGGTCGTGGAGAAGGGAAGCGGTAGCGAGTTGGACTTCGTACTCGGACTGAAGTGTCGGGTCGGACGCGATGCGGGCGAGCGCTGCATCGCGCTCGCCGGGAGAGAGCCGGCCGCCGATCAAGTCTGTGATGAGGTCGAGGTCTTGGTCACTCATGGTTCTTCTCTTTGATGCTCAGACCCCGGCGCGAAGTTCCCGAGTTCTTGGGCGAGCATCTTTCGGGCCCGGAACAGGCGGCTCTTGACGGTGCCGACCGGTACGTCGAGGGTATCCGCGGCCCCATCTAGTGACATGCCTTCGAGGTCGACGAGAACGACGGCCGCTCGGAACTCCGGGGACAATCCGAGCAATGCAGTTTCGATGTCTGGGCGAAGTTCGACGGCATTCAGGGCGTCGTCGCTCTTGGGGTCGGCGGGGTCGACGTGGTTGGGCATCGATTCGGTGCGTTTGCGTTGTCGGCGGCGGAGATGGTCGTAGCAGGTGTTGATGGAGACCCGATACAGCCAGGTGCTGAACGCCGCCTGCTCCCGGTAGCGGTCCGCCTTGCGGAACACGGTTAGGAACACGTCCTGGGTCGCGTCGAGAGCAGCATCGCGGTCCTTCATCATGCGGAGGCAAATCCCGAATACCCGGTCCTCATGCGCGCGCATGAGTTCCTCGAAGGCGTCGACGTCACCTTCGAGATACCGGCGAATCAGGGAGCGGTCTTCCGCTGAGCGGGAGGTCATTTCGATCGATTCTGGTCCGCCACCGACGCGGAGGCCAAGGATTCGTTCACGGGAGGAGCCGGATCTCATAGATCGACGTCCCGAAGTTCCCGTCCTGCCGCTCTGGCAGCGTGGTGATCCAGACCAGCCAGAAGCCCTGTTCCCGCCGGGCAACCTCCAACCGGGTGGTACCGGTGAGGATCTGTGCGGCGCCGATGCGGTCCCACTCGCCAGGGACGTCGGGAAGGGTCTCATTCCACGCAACCGTGAAACGAGTCTCCGGCGTGCCGGTGACCTCGATCGCCCCGATCGAGACTCGAGCGTCGAGGATGATCCCGACGCCCTCCTTCGTTTCGTCGAGGGGATCCGGATATGGCTCGGTCTCCCAAGCCGTGTTGCGGTTGCCGTCGACCACCAACGAGATCGTTTCGTCGTTCTCGATGCCGTCCCCGTACGGGTCGTACACGGTCGCCAATGCCGGGATCGCACTCTCGGTCGGAACGTCGGTGGGGGGAGCCGTACTCGTTGGTGCCCCCGGGTCCTGTTCGGCCGGTGCTGCCGGATAGAGGAACGGGGAATCGGGGTCTACGTCGATTGCCAGCCCGACCACCGAGAGGGAGAGCAGCACGATCACAACCACGGCGAACAGGATCAGCGGCTTCAGCGACCACGAGTGTTCAATGTCTGGTTGGTGGCGGAGAAAGGCATTGCCCAACGCCTCGGCCAGTCCGGTTGCATCGAGGTTGCCCGCCTCGGCCGCCTCCAACGCGTCGTCGACTGCTGTCGGAATCCCTTCGGCGACGTGGGATGGACGAATGGCGGGGTTGTCGGTGCCGGTGATCGAGACGCGCAGGACCGCGGCGAGCGCCGCGGTGTCTCCGTCTGCGGTCGTGGTCACCGGGATGCGGCCGAAGCTGGCCAGTCGGGCGGGGTGTGCCGCCGAGAAGTGAATGGCGCTCGCATCGATGGCGCCGTGTATTCCACCGCTTGCATGAAACGCAGCCAAACCCGAGGCGACGCCCGATGCGTTCGGTAGGTACTCGGGAATCGGGAGCGTCTCTCCGGCCTTGAGACGATCGGCAATGGTGACCGCACCGTCCCACTCGGCCACGGCGAACGCAGAGTGGTCGACCTCGCCGGCCGCGTACACCCGCTGGACATGCGGATGTGACGTCGCCGCAGCCGCTCGAATCGGGGCTAGAAACTGGGCAACACGCTCGGGGTCTGCATCGGGGCCAGGGAACCGGATGAGGACCGGTCGTTCGAGTTGCTCGTCGGTCGCCAGCCATTCCTCGATGTCTCCGTCCGCACCGAGGCGCACGTTCATGCGGTAGCGACCGGGTATGCGGGGGGGCATCGGTCAGCCTCGACGGAGGAGAGCGAGCGGTTCAGGGAGTTCGACGAAACCCTCGGACCGGTAGAGGTCGAGTGCGGGCTGATTGTCGGCCTGGGTGTTCAACAACATGGCCCTGCTCCCGGCCTTGCGGGCGATCTTGGCCGCGCCGCGGGTGAGCGAGCGACCCATCTGCTGTCCTTGCCAGTCGGGGTGAACCGCGAGTCGCTGAAGGTACGACATGGCGTGGCCGAAACCGAGGATCGCGAACGCGACCGGCTTGCCGTCGGGCCCGCGAATCTGAAGAGTGCGGGCGGTTCCGGTCGCGGCGATCGCCTCCTTCATCCCGTTCCGGTCGAAGCGCCAGAACTCGTCGAAGGCGGCGTGGTCGACGTCGAGGAGCGACGAGATGCTCGTGTCGGGAGGCGTGATGACGAGGTGGTCCGGGGAGGGCATGCTCTCTCCGAGCTCGAGGCGCATCAAGGCAAGCGGCACGAATTCTTCGAATCCCGCCTCCACCCATGGCCGCCGACTCGACGCAGGGAGCGGCGGGGAGAACACGTGGGGAGCACCGAGGTCGTTCAGCCGCTCCGAGCAGCCGGTGAGAAACGCCGATCCGCCGCGAACCAACCGGAGGGCCCCATCGGGGATGCGGTCATTCCAACGCCTGGCATCCGCTCGGGCCCAGCCTCTCCGGAACCGGATCGGCCCCGGCCAGGAGCCGCGCTGGAGTACCGGTGTGGGACTCTCTGCCACCGACATGACACCTCCGGGTCGTCCGGTGCGCATTCAGCGTACCGTCCGCGCGAGGGCACACGATCGGTGGCCCGCCCTGCGGTTTGGCGCGAAGCGACGCCGATGTGGAACCATGGGGGAATGCGGGTCGCCGTCGTCACACATCCATCCAGTCTCGCGCATGTGGCGCCGTGGGAACACCCGGAGCGGCCGGATCGCATTGCGGCTGCAGTTGCAGGGACGCGGGCCAGCGGTGTCGAGACCATTCAGGTCCAAGCTCGCGCCGCCACCCGCAAGGAACTCCTCGCCGTTCACAAAGAGGAGTACCTCGAACGCATCCAGACGGTGGCGCTCGACGGTGGAGGAGCACTCGATTCCGACACCTACATCTCGGCAGCGTCATGGGAGGCGGCCCGGTTCGCCGCGGGCTCAGGGATGACCGCGGTCGAGGCAATCGAGGCCGGCGAAGCCGATTTCGGTTTCGCCGCCGTCCGTCCCCCCGGGCACCACGCCCTGCAGAGCAAGGGCATGGGCTTCTGTCTGATCAACAACGTTGCCGTCACGGCTGCGGCGCTGGTCGCCCGGGGCAAGCGGGTTGCGATCGTCGATTGGGATGCCCATCACGGGAACGGCACCCAGGAGATCTTCGTTGGTTCCCCCGACGTGTTGTACCTGTCGATGCACCATGCGCCCTACTACCCCGGAACGGGGAGAGTCGAGGAGGTCGGGGGCGGACTCGGGACCGGCAAGACGGTCAACATCCCGGTGCCTCGCGGTTCCGGCGGCAATACCTATCAAGATGCCTTCGCACGCATCGTGCTGCCGATCCTCGCTCAGTTCGATCCCGACTGGCTGCTGGTGAGCGCGGGTTACGACGGCCACGCCGAAGATCCGCTCGGAGGGTTGGGGCTGCTGCCGCACGACTACGAGTTGATGGCAGCATCGCTGGGCAAGGTGACGGGCCGAACGAACACGGTCTTCCTCCTCGAAGGTGGATACAACCTCGAAGCGATCACGGAGTCAGTGGCGTCAACGCTCAATGGTTTCGCGTTCGGAACGGCGACGATGGAGCGCCCCAAGGCGCCCGATCCTTGGGTCGACAGCGCCGTAGCGGTCGACTCGTTGTTCTGGGATCTCGATCAAGGACCGTCGCTGTAGCGCCGATACACGCGAGAACCTTTCCCGGGCCCCAGGAGCCGATGTGTACGAAACGTTGCCGTCTCTCGACGAGCTTCTTCAGAGAATCTCGACCGTCGGAGCGTCCGACCTGCACCTCAAGGTCGGTTCGCCTCCGGCGTTTCGGATCGACGGAGTCGTCCACCGCTCAGACCTGCCGGTGGTCACGCAGGCGGATACCCAGCGATACTTCGACGAGATCACGAGCGATCGGGATCGGGCTGATTTCGAGCGTGACGGTGAGGTTGGCTTTGCGATCGGCAGATCCGGTCTCGGCCGTTTCCGCGTCAGCGCGTTCAGCCAGCGAGGATCGGTCACGCTCGTTCTTCGAACCGTCGGCAAGCTGGACGGAGGGTTCGACGCTCTCGGCATCCCAGCCGTTGTCGAGCGTCTCGCAGACGAGCGGCCCGGGCTGCTCCTGATCACCGGTCCTTCAGGATCGGGGCGTACCACGACGGGTGCTGCGGTCATCGAACATGTGAATGCCACCCGCAAGTGCTCGGTGGTCACGATCGAGGATCCGATCGAGAACCTGTATCCGGACAACCAATCGTTGATCGCTCAGCGAGAGGTGGGCCTCGACACCGCCTCGTTCGCCTCCGGCCTGCGGGCAGCCATGCGCACCGACGCCGACGTGATCTTCGTCGGGGAACTTCCGGACCGGGAGACGCTCGCTGCTGCGCTGCGTGCCGCAGAGACCGGTCACCTCGTCATCGGGGTCCTGCCGACCTTCGACAGTCTCGAGACGATCAACCGCATCGTTGAATCATTCGAGCCCTATCAGCGGCAGCAGGTACGACAGCTCCTGTCGGCGACCCTGAAGGGAATCCTCAGTCAGCAACTGATCCCGCGCGCCGACGAAGCCGGGCGAGTGGCCGCGATCGAGGTGCTCGTCAACACCGAGCGTGTCTCCGAGAAGCTGAAGAAGGAGGAACTGACCCCGACGATCGCGACCGATATCGCGGAAGGGGAGTTCTTCGGCATGCGCAACTACGACCAGGCGATTCTCTCCCTGTATGCCCGAGGCGACGTCTCGTTCGAGGATGCGCTTTCCCACGCAACGTCGACGACTGACTTCAAGCTCGCCGCGCAATCCCGGGGAGCGTTGATCGCGTAGTCGCTGTTCGGTGTGGTCGGTCGGTACGCTCCGGGGCGCATGCCCAGCTTCACCTGCCAATCCTGCTCCGAAGAGTTCTCGCTACCGCAGCACGTCCTGGACCGCTACCCCGGCTGGAACCCGAAGGAATGTCGATCCTGTCGGGACGCCAAGCCCGCGCCCGGCGAGCCTGCTCGGTCAGGCGACGACCCCCAGACGGGAGTCTTCACCGACGGTGGCTGTGTGCCCAACCCGGGGCCGGGCGGCTGGGGTGCGGTGTTCGTGGTTGACGGGGTGATCGTCGGGGAGGCACACGGTCACGACCCTGACACCACCAACAACCGGATGGAACTCACGGCGCTGATCGAGGGAGCCCGCCTGGTTCCTGAAGGCACGGCGATGCCGGTCTACTCGGACTCGAACCTCGCTGTCCGGACCATCAACGAGTGGGCCGTCGGTTGGGAGTCGCGAGGGTGGAAGCGCAAGACCGGGCCCGTCGAGAACGTCGACCTGGTGCGGACGGCGTACACGGCGTATCGGAAGCGTCCCGAACTCGATCTCAAGTGGATCAAAGCGCATGTGGGCTTCACCTGGAACGAGTACGCCGACCGGCTCGCCAACCGGTGGAGAGAATCGTGATTCCTCCGCGGCTCGAGGGCCTGCTCGCAGAAGGGACACCGTCGCGGGAACTCGCCGAACTCTTCGGCAAGGCAGGACACAACCTCTATCTCGTCGGGGGGAGCGTCCGCGACGCCCTGCTCGATCGGCCGAATGCCGACCTGGACTTCACCACCGGGGCGCGTCCGGACGAGATCGAGGATATCGTTCGGACGTGGGCCGCGGATCTCTATCTCGCAGGCAAGACCTACGGAACGATCGGGGCGATCAAGGGCGGTCGCGTCCACGAGATCACTACCTTCCGGTCAGAGATCTACCGCGACGAAAGCCGCAAGCCCGAGGTCACCTACTCCGACGAAATCGAGGAGGACCTCTCGCGGCGCGACTTCACCGTGAATGCAATGGCGATCAGGGTCCCGACATCGGGCGGCGAGATGCCCGAGATGATCGACCCGTTCGAAGGACTATCCGACCTGTTCCGCCAGGTACTGCGAACCCCGCTCGATCCCGAGATTTCGTTCGGGGACGACCCCCTCAGGATGTTGCGGTTGTTCCGATTCGTGTCGCGGATCGGGTTCGTCCCGGACGAGGAGGCCGTGAGCGCCGTTCGTCGGATGCATGCCAGGCTCGAGATTGTGTCCGCCGAGCGGATCAAGGGTGAACTCGACCGTCTCATGATCGGTGACCATGTCGGGCCGGCGCTCTGGGGCCTGGTCGACACCGGTCTCGCCGCGGAGTTCATCCCCGAGCTTCCCGCTCTTGCCCTGGAGATCGATCCGGTTCACCAGCACAAGGACGTGCTTGCCCACACGGTCGCCGTCGTGGAGAAGACGTCCGCCCGTCTCGAGCTCCGCCTCGCCGCCCTGTTCCACGACATAGGGAAGCCCGCGACCCGTGAGTTCGGTCCCGGCGGCGTCTCGTTCCACCATCACGAAGTTGTCGGGGCCCGGATGACGCGGCGGCGCATGAAGGCGCTGCGATACTCGAACCAGACCACGGAGGACGTGGCGCGACTCGTCCTTCTTCATATGCGTCCCCATACCTACCAGATGGGGTGGAACGACTCGGCCGTCCGGCGCTACGTGCGGGACGCCGGACCGCTGCTGGTCGACCTGAACGAACTCGTGCGTTGCGATGTCACGACGAGGAACCTGCGCCGCGAGCGGACGATCAGCAGGAGGATCGACGAACTCGAAGAGCGAATCGCGGTGCTTCGGGAAGAAGAGGAACTCGACGCGCTACGACCGCCGATCGACGGGAACCAGGTGATGGAGCACCTCGGCCTGGATCCCGGTCGGCAGGTCGGCGAGATCATGAAGATGCTCTACGAGAAGCGCATCGAGGACGGCCCGTACACCGAAGAAGAGGCGTTCGCGCTCCTCGACGAGTGGACCTCCGAACGGGGGTAGCCGGGTTGGATCGGCGCGGCCATACTCGGCTCATGATCCGTTCACCGCTGGCCGTTCTCCTGGTGACCATGATGATCGCCGGGTGTAGCGATCCGGATCCGTCCTCGACGCCGTCGATCGATCCCGTCACTGAAGGAGTGAGCATGGAAGTCTCTTCGCCCGCGTTCGAAGCCGATGGGCCGATCCCGGCACGGTTCACGTGCGACGGGGCGGACGTCTCGCCCGAACTCAGGATGGTCGGATTGCCGGAGGGCACCGGATCGCTGGTGCTCATCATGGACGATCCGGATGCCCCGGTTGGGACATGGGACCACTGGGTCGCCTACGACATCGAACCAACCGGTGTGATACCGGAGAACGTCGGCGCGCTCGGCACCGGCGGGCTCAACTCGTGGAAGCGGATCGGGTATGGGGGGCCGTGCCCACCCGGCGGCACCCACCGCTACTTCTTCAGGATCATGGCCCTCGAAGGTCTGCTCGGCCTCGCGGAAGGGGCAACGAAGGACGAAGTCCTCGACGCTGCACAAGGGCGGGTGCTCGACGAAGGAACCCTGATGGGGACGTTCTCGGCGTGAGGAGAGCGAGGTTGCGCTACGACGACCGGAGTCGGCCGAACGCCGACCACGCGGGTCCCGTCGTCAGCCACAGCAGCCCGGTGATCGCGAGGGCTGAGGTGAGGCACCACATGCACGTTGCACCGATGACGAACGGTTCCAGGAACGTCAGGTAGACGGAGAAGACCGTTCCGCCGACGGCGACAAGGGCGGCGGCGATCATCCCGAGGTCGGCGAGGCGACCCTTCATCGTCTTCGCGACGATCCATCCGACCAGCAGCACCGCGTAGCCGATGACACCGAGGATCCCGATCGGTATGCCGAAGATGGTCGCGTACTCGCTCTGCTGGACGGCGTTGCAGTCTCCGACCGGACCGCACACGGCTTCCGTTCCGCTTGCCTCGACGCTGCCGAGGTAGATCGAGACGCCGATGCCGACGACCGCAAGTACCGGGATCAGCCAGTCCGGGGCGGCCGACAGTCTGCCAGTGCCGATCAAGATCGGTACTGCGATCAGGCTCGCGATCATCGCGATCAGGACCAGCACAGCGAGGCTGTTGCCGACGGGATCGTTCCCGAAACGCTCGGCAACGGTCTGGTTCTCGGAGTCCGGGATGGACGACGTGGCCCCATCCGTCGGTTCACCGCCGACCGGCTGGTTGCCTTCGGCCATTCCGGGGACGGAAGCGATAGCGTCCTCGATTCCCGGTATGGCCGGCCAGGGTATTCCGCCCGCCGCGATGCCGGCTTCGATGATGCCGGGAAGCTCTTCCGGGATCTCGGCGGACCCGACGTAGTAGTCGTCGAGGACATTGAGGCGCGGGACCCCCATCCGTTCGTCCGGGATATCGAGTCGCTCGGTGTCGGTTTCGTAGAGTGCGGCCGCGGCGTCGACGGTGACGTCACCAAAGAGGATGTCGAGGGTGCCGTTCGTCATCTCGTAGAACGCAACCTCGCCTTCCGGGAGCGTCTCGTCGAAGAAGACCGAAGGCTCTCCGCCGTACTCCGCGAAGACCCCCGGGAGCACCTCGTTGATCACATACTCGCAGTGACCGCAAGTCGGTGAGAAGAAGAAGACGACCCGAACGACCGGATCCGTCTTGCGCTTCAGACTGAGCGGAAGCCGGGAGGGCGATCGCGAGGAGTGTTGCCACGAGCACGAAAAGAAGGATGACCCTGGATCTCATGTCGGCATAGCCTGCCGTCGCTTTCGATATACCGCCAGGGCCGGAAGACCGCGGAGGCAACGCCCCCGGGCATTCCGGCCCTGGTGTAGACGATGGCGGGGATTCAGGCGAGCAGTTTGGCCTTCGCTGCTGCGAACTCGTCGTCCGTCAACAGGCCAGAGGACTTCATGTCGGCGAGTTGCTTGAGTTCGGCGATGGTGTCAACGGCAGGAGCTGCCGGTGCCGCAGCCGCTGGTGCCGCGGGTACCACGGGTGCCGCCTGCTGAGCCTGCAGCGCGTTCATCTGCGCTTGCATCTCGGCCATCTGCGCTTGTGATTCGTAGGCAGCCTGGTTGGCGGAGTCCTGTTCGTAGGCAGCCTGCTGCTTCGACTGTGCGTGCCGCTGCATGCCGCCGCTCACGGCGGTCGCCGTCCCGGCAATGACGGCAGTCCTGGCCATCGTTCCCGCGATCCCGGGACGCCCTCTTCTTCTTGGCATATTCGTTTCTCCTATTCGTCTTCGAGTTCTGCAACAGCGGCGAGCACCTCGTCCACGACGACGCCGGGGACGCGGACGTTGGCGAGAAGGATTCCGCCCGAGTCCACGATCTCGTTGCGCAGCGGTGTGAACCACGTGTGCTCGAAGACCAGCGCTGCTGCGGAAGAGCCGGGTTCCAGGGCGGCGGCGAACTCCTCGACATCCTCGTCGGAGAGCAACCCGTTCGATTCGGTGAGCAACCGACGGAGTCCGGCGATCGTCTCGCCGGCATCGATCTGGTCGAGTTCGAGGTAGCTCGACGCTGCCGTCTTCGTTCTTCGTGATCAGAAGGGCGTCGACCACGGTGATGACGCCCTTCTCGACGAGCATTTCGAGTTCAGGCAGGATTCCGCCTGTGAATTGGCTACCGGGGAAACCGATGACCAACAGTTCGATCGGCGCAAGTGCCACTTCGTCCTCCTTGTTTGCTGGACTGTGGTGAGTCTTGCCGAGGTTGGGCTGATACACAAGCAGGCACGTCGCCGGAGTCCCTCGCGGATCGCAACCCTCCTGCGCTGCTCAGTCCTGTGCGGCGGGTCGTCTTCCGCTCTTTCCTCGATTTCTTGTCCAGTCTTCGTACGACGATCACGGCGATGGCGATCGGCACGACGAACAGCAGCGCTTCATCCCATCCATATTGATGGGCAAGGATCGGATTGATCGAAGGCATGCAGCTCCGTCGGTGGCTCGGTCTGTGGACAGGTTCGCGCATTGGCGACCGGTGTGACAATCCCACGACGCCATATTGCATTGCCGCGTGAATATGCGTATATTCGCTGCTCGCTCGAGGGCCCCTTCCATGTCTCGCTCCATTGCCATCTTCGGTTCGTCCGGCTACGCCGGTGGCGAACTCATCCGCCTGATCGACAGCCATCCCGACTTTGCGATCGCGTATCTCGGAGCGCACTCCGCTGCGGGGAAGAACCTCGGAGCGGTCCACCCGCATCTTCGGGGCGGCGATCGGGCGCTCGGACCGAACGACGCTGCGACCGCACCGCACGTGGATCTGGCGTTTCTCGCGCTGCCACACGGTGCGTCTGCCGAACCGGCAATGACCCTGCTCGAACGGGGAGTGACCGTCGTCGACATCGGCAGCGACTTTCGACTCGACACGCCGGATCGATACCTCTCGGCGTACGGCGTCGAGCATCCCTACCCGGAGCAGCTCGGCCAGTGGGCCTACGGACTCCCAGAGGTGAACCGGGCCGCCATTGTCGCCACCGATCGCGTCGCCATGGCAGGCTGCTACCCGACCTCGGCGATCCTTCCGCTCGCCCCCGTCCTCGCGGCCGAACTCGTCGAGCCGACAGGAATCATTGTTGACTCGATGTCGGGTGTTTCCGGCGCTGGGCGGGGCGTCCACCCGGATCTCCACTTCGGAGCCGTCGACGAGTCGGTGAAGGCCTACAAGGTGTTGACGCACCGACACCGGCCTGAGATGGAACGGGCGCTCGATCAGGTGTCTGCCGATCCGGTTCAACTGATCTTCACCCCACACCTGGTGCCGATGCAGCGCGGCATCCTGAGCACGGTGTATGCGCAGGCCGCTCCAGGAACATCCCTCGACGATATTGTCGGAGCGCTCGAGGCGGCCTACCGAGACGAACCGTTTGTCTCGCTCGTTGAGGGCTCTCCCGAGACCCGGTGGGTCACCGGATCAAACCGGGCCCTGATCTCGGCCCACTTCGAAGAGCGAAGCGGCACCGTCGTCCTGATCTCGGCCATCGACAACCTCGTGAAAGGTGCCGCCGGTCAGGCGGTGCAAGTGGCCAATCTGATGCTCGGCGTCGACGAGACGGTCGGACTCCCGATGGAAGGGTGGATGCCGTGAGCGTGCTTGCTCCGAAGGGATTCAAGGCCGCCGGTGTGGCGGCGGGGATCAAACCGGATGGAATCCTCGACGTTGCCGTCGTGACGGCCGAGGCGCCGGTGCCGACGGCCGCTGTCTTCACCACCAACATGGCGGCGGCCGCACCCGTCCGCCTCTCCAGGAGCCATCTAGCTTCGGCACCGACCGCCAAGGCAGTGGTCCTGAACTCTGGATGCGCAAACGCCGTAACGGGAAAGCGGGGCAAGGCGGTGGCAGAGCTCACGGCGAACCGAACGGCAGAACTGCTGTCATGCTCTCCGGAGGACGTACTGGTCTGTTCGACCGGGACGATCGGAACCCACCTTGCACCAGAGGCGATCACGGCCGGCGTCGTCGATGCGGTTGCTGCGCTCGGCGCGGGCGAGCCTGACGCCCATGCCGCCGCCAGGGCGATCATGACCACCGACTCCGAGCCGAAGGAGATCGTCGTCGAGGCAGACGGATTCACCGTCGGCGGCATGGCGAAGGGGGCCGGCATGATCCGGCCCGACATGGCGACGATGCTGGCGGTGCTCACCACCGACGCGCAGGTGTCCGCCCCCGTACTCGACCGGGCGCTCAGAATCGCCGTCGATCACTCGTTCCACGCGCTGAACGTCGACGGCTGCCCCTCGACCAACGACACCGTGATCGCCATGGCATCGGGCGCTTCGGGCTTCACGCCTGAGGCGGACGCGCTCGCCGCGGCACTGACCAGCGCAGCCGTGGACCTGGCCCGCCATATCGCCGCCGACGCCGAAGGAGCGACCCGGGTGGTGACAATGGCCGTCACCGGCGCAACCGACGACGCCGCCGCACGGAGCATCGGCAGGCGAGTCGCGGACTCGGCGCTGGTGCGCTCCTCGTTCTACGGCGCCGACCCCAACTGGGGGAGGATCGTTGCTGCCCTCGGGGAGGTCGACGAAGAAGTCGACTTCGGCGATCTCTCGATCGCCTTCGCAGGTACGACGGTCGTTCGGAAGGGTGCTGGAGTTCCCTTCGACGAAGACGCCGTGAGCAAGGACATGGAAGGGGACTTCGGCGTGACGATATGTGTAGGAAACGGTCCGGGGACAGCCCGGGTCTTCACCACCGACCTGACTCCCGACTACGTGCGTTTCAACGCGGAGCGGTCATGACCACCGGTCACACCGCCCCCAGCCACGGGAAGCCCCGGATCGCGAGCACGATGGGCAAGGCCCGCATCTTCTCCGAGTCGATGCCCTTCATCAAAGCCAACCGGGGCAAGACCGTGGTGATCAAGTACGGCGGGTCGGCCATGGTGGACGAGGGCCTGCGGAACACCTTCGCCGACGATATCGCGATGCTCCACTACGTCGGCATCAAGGTGGTGATCGTGCATGGTGGAGGTCCGAGAATCAGCGAGGCGATGCACCAGCGCGGGGTCGAACCGCAGTGGCTGGAAGGCCTGCGCGTCACCGACGCAGAGACGATGCGGGTGGTCCAGGCGACCCTCGCCGGTGAGATCAACCCCGACATCGTGCGGCTCGTCAACGCTCACGGGGCGCTGGCGACCGGAATCAATGGCCTGGACGGAAACCTCTTCGTTGCCCAACCGAAGGACGAGCGACTCGGCTTCGTCGGCGAGATCACCGAGGTCAACCCGGGACTCGTGGCAAGCCTGCAGGACCAGGGCTACGTACCCGTCGTCGCTCCCATCGCCCGCGGAGAGGACGGCGAGGTCTACAACGTGAACGCCGACACGGCCGCCGGCGCCCTGGCGTCCGCGCTCGGGGCGAAGAAGCTCGTGTACCTCACTGACGTCGAGGGGCTCTACGGGGTGCTTGGCGAGGAGGATTCTTTGATCCAGCGCGTGACGGAGGACGGAATCAAGGGCATCCTCGGAACCGGAACGGTGACGGCAGGGATGCTGCCGAAACTGGAGGCCTGCGTCGCCGCCATCGAGGCCGGTGTCGAGCGCGTGCACATCCTCGACGGCCGCATCCAGCACTCCGTGCTGCTCGAAGTCTTCACTCCCGAAGGGATCGGCACGATGATCACGAAGGAGCCGGTCGCGTGAGCTCGACCGAAGCGCGGCGGCGGCTGGTAACGCGGTTGGTCACGACCGAGACGATCGAGAGCCAGGCCCAGCTGAGGAGGCTGCTCTCCCATGGAGGCCACACGGTCACCCAGGCGACGATCTCGCGTGATCTGGAGGCTATCGGCGCGATGAAGGCTCGCGACGGTGACGTGTCCCGCTATCGCATCAAGGACCCTGCCGAGATGCGACGGGCAAGAGCAGCGCTCGCGGCGGCGACCGACGAGTTCGTTGAGTCGGTCACGGTCACGGGACCACTCGTTGTGGTGCGCGTCCCCCCGGGTGCGGCAAACCTGCTCGCGAGTCGGATCGACGCCGCCGCACTGACCGGCGTTCTCGGGACGGTCGCAGGCGACGACACGCTCTTCATCGCCATAGATCAAACAACGGACGCTGCGGTGGTCGCGGCAATCATCGAAGGAGAATGACGTGAAGCGCGGGATCAACAAGGTGGTACTGGCCTACAGCGGAGGGCTCGACACGTCGATCATCCTGCGCTGGATCATCGAGGAGTATGGCGCCGAGGTTGTGACGTACACGGCCGACGTCGGCCAAGGTGAAGAGGCACAGGAAGCCCATGACAAAGCCCTCGAGACGGGGGCCGTTGAGGCCATCACCGAGGACCTGACCCACGAATTCGTCGAGGACTTCGTCTTCGCTGCCGTTCGATCGAGCGCGCTCTACGAGGGCTACTACCTCATGGGTACGTCGCTCGCCCGTCCGGTGATCTCGAAGGGACTCGTTCGGGTTGCCGAGGAAGTCGGTGCCGACGCCATTGCCCACGGGGCGACCGGGAAGGGGAACGACCAGGTTCGCTTTGAGCTGTCGGCGTACGCGCTGAAGCCTGACATCAAGGTCGTTGCGCCTTGGCGAGAATGGGACATGAAGGGCCGGGCCGACCTCGTTGCCTACGCAGAGCGGTTCAACATCCCGATTCCGACGACGCCCGAGATGCCGTATTCGATGGACGCCAACATCCTCCACATCTCCTATGAGGGCGGCGTGCTCGAGGATCCGTGGGTTGGGCCGCCGCCGGGGATGTTCCGCATGACGACCGACCCGGAGGATGCCCCGGACGAGCCCCAGGTCATCACCGTGGGGTTCCGCGCCGGCACGCCGGTGTCGGTCGATGGTGTTGAGTTGGGCCCGGTTCCGCTGCTGACGCTGCTCAACGAGATCGGCGGTCGCCACGGAGTCGGCCGCGTTGACATCGTGGAAAACCGGTTCGTCGGGATGAAGAGCCGCGGCGTCTACGAGACCCCGGGTGGGACGATCCTCTACCACGCGCACCGCGCCGTCGAATCGCTGACGCTTGACCGCGAGGTCGCTCACCTTCGAGACGAGCTGTCGAATCGTTACGCGGAGATGGTCTACAACGGCTTCTGGTACTCGCCGGAGCGCGAGGCTCTGCAGGCGTTCATGGACGACATCCAGACCCGGGTGAACGGCGAAGCCCGGTTGCGGCTCTACAAGGGCCAGGTTGTGGTCGAGGGCCGTCGTTCGGCGAGCCACAATCTCTACGACGAGGCAACGGTCACTTTCGAGGCCGACGATGTCTACAACCAGGCCGACGCCGACGGCTTCATCCACCTCCAGAGCCTGCGGCTGAGAACCTTCGCGGAGAAGCGGATGGGAGAAGGCGAGTGAAGAGGAGTTCCGAGCTGCGAGCCGGCCGCTCCCCCCGGGCGAACGGTGGTGGGACGCGGACGAGCGTAGCGACGACGCGGGGGTGCAACCGGGCGACTGGCGTCCGGCGACCGGCGACAAGAACGCGAGGCCTCCTGTGACCCTCTGGGGTGGTCGCTTCGCGGCGGGGCCGAGTGAGACGCTCTGGCGGTTCACGACCGATCCGTCGGATCGGCGGCTCCTCGTCGACGACGTCACGGGGTCGCTGGCCCATGTAGCCATGCTCGGCGAGGTCGGGTTGGTCCCCGCTGACGTCGTCGTCCGGATCGCGGACGGCCTCGAGCACATCCTCGAAGAGGCGAACCTAGGACGGTTCGAGTTCCAGACCACCGACGAAGACGTTCACACGGCCGTGGAACGTCGTCTGGGTGAGCTGATCGGGCCCGATGCCGGCCATCTCCATACGGGTCGGTCCCGCAATGATCAGATCGCCCTCGACGTGCGGCTCTATCTCCGCCGTGCCGTCGACCACCGCGTGGAGCAGATCCAGCACCTGATTGCGGTCCTCGTGGATCAGGCCGAGCAAGCCGGGGACACGATTGTCGCCTCGTACACCCATCTCCAGCAGGCGCAGGCGATTCCGCTGGCCCATCACTTCCTCGCGTATGCCTGGATGCTGTTGCGCGACGTCGAGCGCTTGGTCGAGGCTCGGAGCCGCATCGACGTGTCGCCGCTCGGGGCAGGCGCCGCTGCAGGGAGTGCGCTGCCGCTCCGGCCAGACCTCGTCGCCGATCGACTCGGGTTCTCTTCGGTGTTCGGGAACTCGCTCGACGCCGTCTCGTCCCGGGACTTCGCGTCCGAGTACGTCTTCTGCGTAGCGCAGGCGATGGTGCACGTGTCGCGTCTCTCCGAGGAGCTCGTGTTGTGGTCTACCGACGAGTTCGGTTGGGTCGAGTATGACGACGCGTACACGACGGGTTCGTCAGCCCTGCCGCACAAGAAGAACCCGGATATTGCCGAACTCGCACGCGGGAAAGCAGCATCGGTCATCGGCGACCTTGCCGGCCTCCTGGCGCTTCAGAAGGGTCTTCCGCTCTCGTACAACAGGGATCTGCAGGAGGACAAACGGGCAATGTTCCACGCCGACGACGTGCTGACAACGGCGCTTGCGGCGCTCACCGGGATGATTGCGACGGCGGAGTTCGATCCGCCGGCCCCCTCGACATGGGTGGTGGCGCTCGACCTCGCCGAGGCACTGGTAGCCAGGGGAGTCCCATTCCGCGAGGCCCATGGAGCCGTCGGGGGACTCGTTGCAGGGCTGAAGGCGGAGGGCCGGACGTTCGAGTCGGTCACCGCCGACGAGTTGGAGTCCGCTCACTCGGAGTTCCGCCCGGGCGACCTCGCGCTTCTCGATCGCCGGGGATCGGTGGAGGCACGAAGATCACCCCGAGGGGGTTCGTTCGAGTCGGTCGCAGAGCAGATCATCGAACTGCGCTCGCTGCTGCCCTGACGACAGGGGCCCCCTGATCCGCTCCGGTCAGGCTGCCTTGGCGAGCGGGTCGGTGAGTGTTCCGGAGCAGGAGTCGCACGTGGGGACCGGGCAACGCTCAACGACGCTGACAGTGAGTCCGGCTGCGCCGAACCATGCCTCGATCTCTGCGTTCGTCATGGCTGGTGTTGGGTTCATGTCGATCATGCGAACACCGTATCCGGCGAGTGTGACAGAAAACCGGGGCGGACGCCGAAACGCGAATACACCTCGATTCCGATGGCCTACCATCGTCCCATGGAACACAAGCGATATGCAGAAGCCACCCCGTTTGAGTTCGGCGATTTCGTGGTCAGGGAACTGTCCCCCGAGGCCTTCTCGATCGGATCGGTGGCCGAGATCCTGGTGCCGATGGGCGCCGAGCGGACCTCGCGGGTATCCGAGAAGACGCACCGCATGTATGTCGTCGTGGCCGGTGACATCGAGTTCCGGGTCGCCGGGCAGACGTTCCGCGCCGGACGCGGGGACACGGTCCATATCGCGTCCGGTGAGGAGTACGGATTCCACAACGGCGGCTACGAGAACGGCCGTCTCCTTCTCATCCGGGTGCCCGGCCCGACCCTCCCCGGGCGCGACTAGCGAACAGCGGCCGCGAGGAGGCACGATGCGGCGCCCGCCCGTACGTTCGGGATCGCCCTACGAAGAGCGCTACGGATTTGCGCGCGGCGTGCGGGTCGGAGACCGGATCGAGATCGCCGGTACAGCTCCGATTCCTGCTCCGGGAGATACGGTCGCAGTCACCGCTTTCGAACAGATGCTGCGATGCGCAACGATTGCGGTCGCGGCACTCGAAGAACTCGGGGGACAACCGCGGACGTCGTCCGCACCCGAATGTTCATCACCGACCCAACCGAAGCCGACGAGATCGGCCGCGCCCACCAAGAGATCTTCGGCCAAGCGCAACCGGTGTCAACGATGGTCGTCGTGGCCGCCCTCCTCGATCCAACGTGGAAAGTCGAGATCGAGGTGGAAGCGGCGGTCGAGAACCTGCCCCCGGTGTGAGCCACGAGCAGGGCCATTCTTCTGTCCGCTCGGCCGAGGGACGGGGGGCTCTGGGGCCTGAACCAATGGAGATGAGGCCCGCGGAGCGAGCCTTGCTCGTAGCCCCTACGACGCCGCGAGCGGCACCACGTACCGCCAGATCACGAGGAAGTGCAGCGACGTTGCGGAGACCACCATGATGTGGAACACCTCGTGGTACGAGAACACCCGTGGCCACAGCCTCGGCCGGTTCGTGACGAGGAAGACCATTCCCACGGTGTAGAGCACGCCGCCGGTCAACACGAACCCGACGGGGAGCCAGCCGAGACGCTGGATCATCGGCCAGAAGAAGAAGACGCCGAGCCATCCGAGGATCGTCGACATCATCACGGAGATCCATCCTGGCACCTTCGGGAACAGACCCTTCTGCACCACGCCGCCGATCGTGATCGCCCACACCATGGAGAGGACGATCCAGTTCCACGGCGGGTCGAGGACGATCGCGGCAACCGGGGTGTAGGTGCCGGCGATCAGGACGTAGATCATCGAATGATCGATCCGCTGCATCCGCTTCTTCCAGCGATCACGCCAGGGGATCGAGTGGTAGAGAGAACTCGTGGTGTAGAGCGCCATCATGGCGAGGCCGAAGACCAGCACCGTGAAGCGCACCGGCCAGTTCGGAGCATGGAAGAGAAGGAATATGGTTCCGACGAGACCGGCAGCTGCAGCGGTGCCGTGGAGGAACCCGCGCACGGGGTTCTGCATCTTCCCAAGGGTCCACCGGGGGACGGGGAGGCTCATGTCTTCAGGGTAACGATCAAATCGGGCAATACAACAGCCTTGACGGTACGACGACGAGTACTCCCGCCGTCGATCAGAGCCGAGTTCGAGAAGTCCGGTCGGGTCCGGCTAGTCCTTGCGGGTGCGCTTCACCCCGGCCGCCTTCAGGACCTCTGCCGATACACCGGCCTCACGCCATGCGGGCCACGTGATGCCCTTGCGCAGGGAGTAGGAGTTGGCGCACTCGACGAACCCCGCCTCGAGCGCCTCGATGTCGACCACGGCCCCGATGTTGTCGAGGGCCTCCTGCGCCTCGATGCGCGCCTGGTACAGGTCGACCCGCGCCAGGACGTCCGTCTCCTCTCGGATGCGTCGGTCGAGGGTCGCGATCTTCGCTTCGAGGGCCTCGGGGGTTGTGGGTCGACCGCGCCGCTTGGGGATCGAGATCGCCACCAGGTAGGCCTTGATCGCCTTCGATTCCCGACGACCCTGAGCAAGCGCCGCCTTGTGCTCTTCGGACATGGCCACGGTTCGGCCTCCTCTCCATCACGGGGTCACATCTTGCCACGGACGGTGTCCGAGTGTGCAGCGACGAGGCGGCCCTACCATGTGAGCCACATGGGAGTTCGTGAGGCTGCGACCCGTCCGCTCTACCGGTTCTACGAGAACCGGTTGCTCGCGACCCTCGATCGGGAACGGCTTCCGCGGCACATCGGGGTCATTCACGATGGTCACCGCCGGTATGCCCGCAGCGAAGGCCTCCCCGACTACCAGGCGTCGTACCGCGTCGGGATGACGAAGTTCGTCGAGTTTCTCCACTGGTCCGACGACCTGGAAGTCCCGGCCGTCACGTGCTGGCTGCTCTCGAAGGAGAACCTCGCTCGGCCGGACGAGGAACTGAACCCGTACTACGAAGTGCTCATGGAGCTCTTCGAAGAGATTCCGAACGCGCTCAGCGGCGCGAACGTCAGGGTGCGGTTCATCGGAAGCCTCGACCTGCTCCCGCCGGATCTCCAGAAGTCGGCGAAGCGCCTCGAAGAACGGATGCCGTACGGCGACCGGCGAGTGACGATTGCCCTGGCGTACGGTGGCCGGCAGGAGATCGTTGACGCCGTGAAGGACCTCGTCGCAAAACTGGTGGCCGACGGCACGGACGACATCACCGACCGGATCGATGCGGAGGGCATCGCCGCGAATCTGTATACGGCCGATCTGCCCGACCCGGATCTCGTGATCCGCACGTCGGGCGAGGCGCGCCTCTCCGGGTTCCTCCTATGGCAAGCGGCGTATGCCGAGTACGCGTTCTTCGACGTCTACTGGCCGGCGTTCCGCCACATCGACTTCCTGCGCGCCCTGCGCGATTTCACCAGGAGAACCCGCCGCTACGGCAAGTAGCGTTTCCGAGTCCTGAGATCGACGGGTAGGTGCTCCTGGTCGTTGAAGACCCTGAGCGCCCAGACAAACCCACCCGAGAACTCCATCGATCGGAGACGGGTGATGGAGGCGTGATTCGACGTGAATCGGCGCCACTCCCACGGTGTCGGTGCAGCACCGAGCAGGGACCCGATCGAGACGCCGTTGGTGCCGCCATGCGCGACGATCACGATGCGCCGGTCTGGGTCGTCAATCGACCACAGGCGTTCGTGGTCCATGTCCGACCGGATGCCACGGTCGTCGAGGACCTCCAGCAGGGCTCCAATGACGCGATCATGAAAATGCCCGAAGGACTCGCCGCCATCGAGGCCATCCCACCACTGCGACGGTGGCCGGTTGAAGGAGTCGTCCTGGAGTTGTTGACCTTCCTCCTCGGTGAGACCTGCCCGACTCGGCATCCCCAACTCGAGGAGATCGTCGACGGTGTGAATCGTGAGTCCCGTCCGATCCGCGAGTGGTCCGGCGGTCTCCTGTGATCGAAGGGCGGGGGAGACGACGAGGTCCGTCGGGACGTCGCGTTCGGTAGCGATTCGTTCCGCGGTGAGTTCGGCCTGTCGACGGCCACGCGCCGTCAACGGAGGGTCGTGGAGCGTCGATTCGTCGCCGGTCCAGTCCGGTTCGCCGTGCCGGATGAAGATGAGTTCCATGCAGCCGACGATAGGAGGGATGTCAGCCTGTCCGGCCGAGCCATTCGGACAGCGCCTCGCCGATCGCGTCCGGCTGATCTTCCTGAATGTAGTGACGGCCCTTCCCGACGAACACCGACTCGGTGTTCGGGAACATCAGAGCCACCCGCCGGGCAGCCTTCTCCCCGCGTATGATCATCCCCGGCTTCGCCCACAGAAGAAGCTTTGGGATACGGGATTGTCGGAGCCATGCGTTGTATGCGTTGACGACTACGGCGACGTCGGCGGGTTCATCGTCGAACGGGATCTCCCTCGGCCACTGCTCCACGGGCTTGCGGCTCGCGACGTCGGGAAACGGCGCCGCGTACTCCGCCTTCTCCGCCGGCGTCAGACGGCGTACCACCATCATCGGGAGCAACCGCTTCACGAAGAAGTTCTTCTCCCCGTTCATGCGGTGGCCCTTCACCGGGTCGCGAAATCGCTTGAACAGCCAGGCCACAGGCAGCGGGGCGTCCTTCCACCTCGAGGTTTCGACGATGGCCTCCATGAACGCGATCCGTTTCACTTGTTCGGGGTGTTGCTCGGCGTAGTTGAACCCAAGGCCAGATCCCCAATCGTGGACGACGAGGGTGAGGTCGCGCAGTCCGAGCGCGTCGACGAACCCGTTGAGATAGTCGGCGTGGTCGAAGAATCGATAGTCGAGGTCGGGCTTCCCCGATAGACCCATGCCGATGAGGTCGACCGCGATCGCGCGCCCGTGCGGCGCTGCGTAGGGGATGATGTTGCGCCACAGGTAGCTCGATGTGGGGTTCCCGTGAAGGAAGAGGATGGGGTCACCGGTGCCCTGCTCCACGTAGTGCATGCGGGAGCCGAGAACGTCGACGAAGCGGGATTCATACGGAAACGCGACAGAGATCATGGCGTGACGATAGCCAAGGACACGAGAGCCAGGTTGAGTTCTTTCGACCCGGCAACCCCCCCGGAACCCTTGGTGTCACTACAAAACCGGCTCCGGGCGAACCGAAGGCCGCCTTGCGGCGGCCTCGGTTCGGGCTTAGACGGGAGGTTGGAAGGCATCCTGTCTGAGTAACGTATCGGTCGGACCCGAGCATTCCTTGAGTACTTTTCTGGATTTCTCTTGAACCCCGAATTCAACCCCAAACAGCGTCTGGTGGCTCATCTGCGTGAATACGCCGTCCGTACCGACGGACCGTTCACCCTGCGCTCCGGTGCAACCTCCGAGTGGTACATCGACGCACGCCAGACGACCTTCGATGGTGATGGCGCCGTTCTCGTTGGAGAGGCGGTCGTCGAAGTCCTCGATCCGGAGGTCACGGCGGTCGGCGGTCTGACGATGGGAGCGGACCCGATAGCGGTCGCAACGGCGATCGCATCGGCGGCGAACGGACGGCCGCTCCGTGCGTTCTCAGTCCGAAAGGAAGCGAAGGATCACGGGGTCGGCGGACGCCTCGTCGGCCCGGTGGGAGACGATGACGTGGTTGCGGTGCTCGAAGACACCACCACAACGGGAGCGGCCATGTTCGAGGCCATCGAAGCGTTGGCGGATGCCGGCATTCGCATTGCCCAGGTCATCACGCTCGTTGATCGCAGCGCCGGCGCGGCCGCGGCGAACGTCGAAGCGATCGGTATCCCCTATGTTTCGCTCGTGACACCCGCTGATCTTGGAGTGACCGAATGACCCTGCTGCGCGTCGACCGCTCTCCGGTCCGTCTCTTCCTGTTCGGTTTGGTCGGGCTGTTTCTCATGATCGGTGCCGTTGACGCGATGTGGGGCCACTGGCTCTCGACGCCACCAGACACCTACAACGACGAGATCACGTCGAAGGGGAGAAGTCAGCGGCGGGCGGACTACGTATGGGGTGCGTTCATGATCGTCAGCGGCGCCGGCCTGTTCGGCTACGCCGTCACCGCGCTCATTCGCAGGTCGCCCGTGCTCGTTCTGCGCGAGGATGGTGTGGTCCTCACCCTCGGCCCTCCCGGAGAAGAGCCAGTCTTCGTTCCGTGGAGCGCCATCTCCTCCGTCTCGTCGGCTGCAGTTCCGGACCCGGACGGCGGCTACGACCGCGACGTGCTGGTGGTCGACGTGACCGACCCCGGCGGCCTCCCCGCGGAGCCGTGGGGTGCCGTGTGGGACGGGAACCGACTGGTGATCGAGGCCGACGGATGGGAGACCCAGATCGGGGAAGTCGTCATCCACGCCGAGATCGCGATGGAGCACGCTCATCACTTTCCGCACGCCGTCCTGGCGGCGCCGGCACCACCCCCACCGGCAGTGTTCGAGGCAGGGGTTCCCGGGGTAGTCGAAACCGACGAGACGATGCTTGACCCGGCCACGGTCGAATCGGTGACCGCCGATCCGGAGAAAGCACCGGAGGAAGCTCCCGACCCCCCACACGAGCCCGAGGAGACCGCAGATGACTGACCTGAAGATCGGAGCCCATGTTCCGGCGGCGAACCCGCTCGAAGAGGCGGAGGCCCGTGGAGCCGACGTGGTCCAGATCTTCATCTCGAACCCGCAGTCCTGGAAGAAGCCCGTCCAGCGTCCCGATGCCGAGGATCTGAGGGCGTCCCCGATCGACTTCTACGTGCACGCCCCCTACCTCATCAATCTGGCGTCGCCCAACAACCGGGTTCGTATCCCGTCGCGCAAGGTGCTGGCCCAGACCGTCGAGGCGGCCGGGTTGATCGGGGCCAAGGGTGTGATCGTCCACGGCGGAAGCGTTGGGGCCGACGAAGACCTCGAGGTCGGATTCGAGCGCTGGTTCAAGGCCCTCGACTCGTTCGAAGTCACCGTACCGGTACTCGTCGAGAACACCGCGGGCAGCGGCAACACCGTGATGCAGAACATCGACAACTACGGACCTCTGTGGGCCGCGATCGGCGACTTCAACGTCGGGGTGTGCCTCGACACCTGCCACACGTGGGCTGCCGGGGCCGACCTCGAGACGGCCGTTGACCGCATCACCCGCCACACGGGCTTGATTGCACTGGTGCACGGCAACGACTCCCGGGACCCGTTCGACAGCCACCGCGACCGTCACGCGAACCTCGGCCGGGGCGAGATCCCGGAAGACCTCCTCGTGGGCGTCATCCGTGCCGCCGGCGCCCCCGTTGTCGCAGAGACACCGGGTGAGGCGGAGGACCATGCGGCGGATATCGCATGGTTGAGGGAGCGGCTGTAGAAAGCCGCCGGTCGCCCTACCGCCGGTCGTACCACCAGTCGGTGAAAGGGCGGTCGTCGGCCAAGCGGCGCGGTCGCGACGACGCTCGGGCGGGGAACCAGGCGAGTTCGCGACCCGAGCCGTCAGAGGTTGCAGCGGATCGGGCGTGGACGCCACGAAGGCCGGCCAAGCGGACGGCGGCGCCGATCGGCTGGCAGGTCGTCCGAGGAACCACGGCACCGTTTTCGATCGGATAGGCCGTCGGGAGCCCGAGGCGCGTGAGCCCTTGATCACTGACAGCGTCGGCGACGATCTGGCTGCGGGGGAGCGCCACGGTGACGAGCACATATGGTGCGTCCAGGTCTTCGGGATCAGCCGGATACCCGTCGAGCATTCGCTCGACCTGAATCCGGGCGGTGGACACGTCGCCATTCAGGTACAGGGTCGGGAACGAACCTGGGGGATTCCACCGGCCCCCGTGCTGCTGAGCGAATGAAGGGTCGAGGGGATCATCCCAGGAGGCGTCGGCGACGCGGTACCAGGAGGCTCCGTCCGGCAGGTCGACCGGAAGCGGATCGATCACGGTTGGGTGCGCCGCAGGTCGAACATGGCGGCGACGTGTTCGAGAACGGTCGCGGGTATCACCCTGCTCCGCGATGTCCAGGAGCGACCGACCGCCGAGCTGATCGGCCGGACGCCGGACGACCGCAGGGATTCGTTCACGCTTCACGTAGCGATCGAGGAGATCGGTTGCGGAGGACGAGGTCGGCGATGGCAGCAGAGCGGATCGCAGGCGGGCCAGTCTTCCGCCACTTCGAGAATGCCTGGCGCGACACGCCGAATACCCGGGCGGCTCGCAGCGTTCGACAGGTCCCACAACGTCACGAAACGGTCGAGGGGATCGGTGCGGACCGACCGGTCGAGTTCGTCGATGAGTCGTCGGGTCCACTCGGAGCC
Organism: uncultured Actinomycetota bacterium; assembly: GCA_963700375.1. GTDB lineage: Bacteria > Actinomycetota > Acidimicrobiia > Spongiisociales > UBA5794 > JAHEEL01. Next base: position 14,273 of record CAVOXF010000002.1, on the reverse strand, counting down.
GCCGCCTTCTGTGAGGGCTGCTGCGGCCTCGGCAGGACTGAGGTCGGTTATCGGGATCGCCATAGCGCAACCGTATGTCAACCACGCTCATGTGTCAAGCCCCAGATGGGAGGGCAGCCTCAGATCGGCGCACGGCGATCAGCGGTTGCGAACATATGTTCGGTCGCCTAGTTTGGCGGTTCATCCCGAAAGGGGGTTCGGTGAGCAGTGGGAACGAGGGCTACGGGCCAGGGATTCAGTCGCTGCTGGCTGAACTCCGAAGGGTCGCCACCTCGCTCGGGTCTTCGAGTGCGGCCATGCAGGTGCAAAACCTCCAGCGTCAAGTCCACGGCAAGGTCGGACTCCTTCACTCGCTCGAGCGGCAACGAGACGAGATCATCAAGGAGCGTTCTTGGGCCGACGCCGAGGTCCACGGCGTTCAGCGCGCCCTCGTCCTCGTCGGGCAGGCGGCAGCGGTGGGCAACGAGCCGCCGGGCAGTGGAGCCGGCCGCCTCCAGCACCGCCTCGACGCCCAAACGTCGCGATCCGTCGAGTTGACCGTCGAGATCGCCGAACTCGAGGCTCGGATCCGTGAGATCGAGTTGTACATCGTCAGCCGCCAGAGAGAGCTGCTCGCACGCCTGAAGCCGTTCGTCGCCGAGGCAGGGGAGAGGGCCCGACGGGCTGAAGAGGCGCGGCGGCAGGCCGCCGCCGCTCGGCAAGCGGCTTTTGCGCAGTTGCAGGCTGAGGCCATGTGGTCCCCGACGGCCGTTCTGGGATACCGCGTCTGGATGCTGATCAAGGATGGGTTGTACGGAGCCCGCTATCGGTGGGAGACGCCGTCGCTCGCAGCCGTCTGTCGCGTGCCGGGCGAACTCCCGCATACGGATGGCCGGTGCGCTCAGGTGGCGTTCGGCTGCGGGATCTACGCGGCAAAGGATCCCGGCGCGCTGATGCGGTCGGTCGGCGGGACCCATCGCGGCAGGTTCGGCGTCGGACTCGTGGGCCTCGAGGGCAAGGTCGTGGAACATGAGCGGGGATATCGGGCGGAACGCGCCACCGTCCTTGCCCTGGCTCTTGTCGATCGCGGAACCGTGCGCATGGTCGACGACACCGACGAGTTGGAGTTCCTGTTCCGGAACCCACTCGCAAGGCGGCCGCTCGAATCGGACGACGCACGCCTGCCGACGGAAGTGTCGTCGCTGCGCGCCGCCATTCGCGAGTACCTGAACACCCAAGCACAGAGGAGAGAATCATGGATATCGGCGAACCCAAACGTGTGATCAAGGTTGCCCCGCTTGAAGCGCCGGCCGAGGCTCCGGGGCCGGTGCAGGAGCCGCTGAAGGAGATCGAGGTACCTACGCCGGTTCCCGCAGGCGAGCGAAGCGAAACCCGCGCAGTGCGCCCTCATCGTTCGCCGAGCGTGGCCGCCCTTTCGTGGCCGAGGTAGCACTTCGGGCGAGGTGGGAGGCAGGGACTTCGCGTGCCGCCCGTCCGTCAGCCAGACCGGTCCAGTCCGAAGGCGCCTGCGACCGGGAGCGCGTCAATCACCACGAACTCCAGCATCTCGTCGGCCGGGCCGGCCGTGTTGGTGTAGCGGAAGAAGAACGTCCCGGTTGAGGGCCGGTAGACGGCGACGGAGTCGATGCCGTCCTGATCGGTCCAGTCGCCGGCGATGGGAATGTCCCCCGTCTCCCCGAAGGCGAATTCGATGTCTCCCGGACCCTCCGTGTGCGAGTTCTTCAGATAGAACATGCCTGTTGACGGCCGGAAGAGGCCGATCGTATCGACGCCATCACCGTCGAAGTCTCCGACGAAGGGAACGTCGCCGGGTGCTCCGAATACGTAGGTGAAGTCAGAACTGGTGGAGCCTTCGGTCGAGTCGATGACACCCTCTGGAGTGTTGAAGACGCGAACGAGGCCGTCGAGCGAGTGGTAGAACGACACGTTGTCGCATCCGTTGCCGTTGAAGTCGCCGGAAATCGGTATGGCGTCCTCAACGTCGTACGCAGAAGCGAAGTCCGCGACGCCGGCGCCGCTGGTGTTTCGAAGGAGGACGCTTCCGTCGGAGGGGCGCCAAATGCCAACCGTCTCGATTCCGTCGCAATCCCAATCGCCCATCAGCGGGATGTCGCCGGAGTCTCCGTACGAGAAGTCGCTCGGCATGCCGTCGGCACCCAGGAGGAGCCAGGCCGCACTGGAAACCATGACGCCAACCGAATCGGGCCCACCGAGGACCGACCATACGAACGAGTGCACAGCTGTCCCTTCGGATGAGCCCGGCGGGATGAGGCTCCATGCGCGCTCGAACTCACCGTCGTAGAACTGGGTCTCCTGCGATGCCCAACCCAGGCTATTCGGAGAGACCACAACCACCGTCCCGAGGTTCATCGCGGTCGCTATCGATGCCGCGTACGCCGACCCGCCGTCTTCTGGTTCCGTGGGCACCGCGATCACGGATAGGGCCCAGTCATGGTTGCGGGCGTTTGCGACACTCGTTTCGAGGGATGCCCGGTCGGCGGTACTTCCTGACACGATGAAGACGCCGGTGCCTTCAATCCCGGCGATGAGATCTGCGGGGAGCGTTGTGGTGGTTGTCGGCGGCAGCGTCGTGGTGGTCGTCGTTGCCGCGGTCGTGGTCGTTGATGAAGGCGCTGCATTGACGGCACCCGTGGTGCTGATCGGCTTCTTGACCGTGTCCTGGGCCACCGGGATGACTACACCATCCGCAGTGTCATTTCCCTGCTGCGTGGCAAACAGCGCTGCCCCCGCGATCACTGCGATGGCGACGGCGGCAATCCCTCCGATGAGGAGCGTGCGCTTGTTTCGACCGGATCCGTCTCCCGGTGGTGGTGTCGGGGTGGCGACCGGTGGTTCGACTGGAGGAGGCGCGGCGGCAGGCGGAGGTGCTGGCTCAGCTGCGTCGGCCGGAACTTCGGCAGGAGGTTCGGGTTCGGCGACCTCCGATTCGCCTGCGTTTTGCGCTTCCGGCCTCTGGACCTCCTCGCCGCATGCGGTGCAGAACACTGCGTCGTCGAGAAGTTGCTCACCACACTGACTACAGAACGACATCCCTTCCCATCCTGGTCGCTGGTCTACCTATCGGCATGGGCGCTCCCGGAGTCAACCGAGAAGTTCGCCGGTCGCCGAATCAGCAGTCGAAACGCTGACGACCGGCGCTACCGACGCGAGAGGGCGGCCCCGAAAGGCCGCCCTGCCAATCGGATGCATTGCCCGCTACGCCGAGAGGAAGGCCTCGAGGTCGCGAGAGAGGTCGCCGGATCCGTCGATGAACGCCTCCACGTTGTCGTGGGCCACCGAGTCGTGATACTGGACCGGGGGCGACTTCATGAAGTACGACGACGGCGCCAGCAGCGGCCCACCCACGCCGCGGTCGAGGGCGATCTTCGCGGCGCGCACCGCGTCGATGATCACGCCGGCCGAATTGGGGGAGTCCCACACCTCGAGCTTCAACTCGATATTGAGCGGGACGTCGCCGAACGAGGTGCCTTCGAGCCGGATGTAGGCCCACTTGCGGTCCGAGAGCCACGGCACATGGTCCGACGGGCCGATGTGCACCGTATCGGAGTTCATCCGCCGTTCGATCTGGCTCGTAACCGACTGGGTCTTCGAGATCTTCTTGGACTGCAGACGTTCACGCTCGAGCATGTTCTTGAAGTCCATGTTTCCGCCGAAGTTCAGCTGGTACGTCTGGTCGATCTTCACGCCGCGGTCCTCGAAGAGGCGGGCGAGCTGGCGATGAACGATGGTGGCGCCGACCTGAGACTTGATGTCGTCGCCGATGAGCGGGAGGTTGGCGTCGACGAACTTGGCCGCCCACACCGGGTCGGATGCGATGAAGACGGGGATGGCGTTCACGAACGCGACGCCGGCGTCGAGCGCGCACTGGGCGTAGAACCTGGTGGCCTCCTCGGAGCCGACCGGCAGGTATGAGACGAGCACGTCGGCCCGGGCGTCCTTGATCGCCTGCACAACATCCACCGGATCGGCCGCGGACTCCTCGACCTCGTCGACGTAGAAGATGCCGAGGCCGTCGAGTGTGGGTCCGCGCTGAACGTCGATACCGAGTTCCGGCACGGTGGCGAACTCGATGGTGTTGTTCATCCCGGACCACATGGCCTTGGAGATGTCCTGGCCGACCTTGGACGCATCAACGTCGAACGCCGCCACGAATTCGACGTCGCCGACGTGGTAGCCACCGAGGTCGACGTGCATCAACCCAGGGACCTTGAGGGACGGGTCGGCATCTCGGTAGTACTCGACGCCCTGGATGAGAGCGGTGGCGCAGTTGCCGAGACCGGCGATCGCGACCCGAACGGTGTTGGACACGTCAGTCTCCTTGTTGAGGGTTCGGTGGTTCATGCGCCGGCTGCAGCGCCGCGTTCACGTGCGATGAGTTCGTCGAGCCAGGCGATATCCGCCTCGGTCGATCGGACCCTCCGCTCCATGAGGGCCATTCGGTAGCGGTCCGGGCTCTTGGAGCCGGTTCGGGCTCCCCGAAAGGAGAGGCGTGCGCGGTGGAGGCGGTCCTGGAGCATCGTCCTGCGGCTCTCGAGGACACCGAGACGACGGGGTTGCTCGAGATACCCGAGGAAGGCCAGCCGCAACTGGAATCCCCGGTCCGAGCCGTCACCGGCCTCGGAGAGCATCTCGGCGAAGTGGGACCGGCCCGGTTCGGTGATCCGGTACGCCTTGCGACGCCCCTGACCTTTCGTGGCCTCGATGAATCCCTGTTTCTCGAGTCTCCTGAGCGCCGGGTAGAGCGAACCGAACGAGACCTGCCAGAAGCCGAGATCACCCAGGGCGCGTTTCAGTTCGTAGCCGTGACGCGGCGCTTCACGAAGGAGTCCAAGGATGGCGAAATCGAGCATCTGCCGTCTCCAATGTATCGAATCGATATAACTATATCGAATCGATACATCAAGTATCAAGAATCCATCCCCCCTCGTCACAGGCTCCTCCTAACCTCGCGGTCGTGACCGCTCCCGCAGCCCTCGGACGATCCGTCGTGATCGAACCCGATGCCCCCATCCCGGAACCGTGGAGAGGGGCGCCGGTGGTGATCCTCGATGCTGCCGCTCTGGAGGATCCGGGAGCGACGGTCGACCGGTTGCACCGCGCCTGGGTAGCACGCGAGTCGGTCGTGATCGAGTTGGGGGTTGATCCGGCCGTTCTCCGATCTTCCGAGACCGACGCCCGACCGGCGTTCGCGGTCGGGCCGACGTTCACCTTCCCGCTCGAGCGGCTGCACTTCCTCCTGTGGGCCAATGCCTACGACGCTCGTGCCGGCGAGCCGAAGTGGTGGTGGGGGGTCAAGGCGGCAGCGCTCGGGGCGACCGAGGGCGGACCGGCCGACGTCTTCCTGCCCGACGGGATGCCTGCCTGGATCGACGGAGGCCCTCGCGGACCCGTCGATGTTGGTGACGCGGTGGTCCCTTCAGAGTCGGTGACGCTGGGGCGCCTGGATGTGGTGCCGACCTTTGAGCCGGTGGAGGGCAGCCTCGCCCCGGATCAGGCAGAGGCCGCCAATCATGGATCGGGGCCCGCTCGCATCATCGCTCCCGCCGGGTCGGGCAAGACTCGTACGCTCACGGCCCGCCTCCGGCACCTGCTCGACGACCGCGGCATCGAGTCGTCGACGCTCTGCGCCCTCGCCTACAACACCAAGGCCGCGGCCGAACTTCGGGAGCGCGCCGGGGTGACCTCCGGCGCGTTGGTCCGCACCGTCCACTCGCTCGGTTGGGAGATCGTTCGTGAGGCCCGACCGGGTATCCGCCTGCTCGACGAGCGTGAGGTGCGATCGGTCCTGGATCGCATGGTCCAGGCCCCTCGACGGCCGAACAACGACGCGATCGGGCCGTATGTCGAGGCCCTCTCGGAGACGAGGATCGCCCTCCGGTCGCCCGAAGCGGTCGAGGTCGACCGTGACGACGTGCCCGATTTCGGCGGCGTCTACGAGCAGTATCGGGAGCGGCTGCGGCGGGGGAACGAGGCCGATTTCGACGAGCAGGTCTACGGCGCGATCGAAGCCCTGCTGACGGATCCCGATCTTCGACACCGGTGGCAGGATCGCTGCCGGCACGTGCTCGTCGACGAGTTCCAGGATCTCACCGGCGCGTACCTGCTCCTGATCCGCCTCCTCGCCTCACCGCAGCTCGATGTCTTCGGCGTTGGAGACGACGACCAGACGATCTACGGCTACGCGGGCGCGGATCCCGGGTACCTCATCGACTACGGAGAACTCTTCCCCGGAGCCGCCTCGCATCCGCTCGAGATCAACTACCGCTGCCCGGGCCCGGTGATCGATGCTGCCGTTCACCTCCTGTCGTACAACAACCGGCGCATCGACAAGATCATCGAACGGGGGCCGGACGCTGACGACTCATCCGATTCGTTCCGGGTCGAACGGATCGACGACGCCGCGATCGGTCTGGCGGCGGCGGACCTCGTCGAGGAGTGGATTGGGGAGACCGACGCGTCGAACGTGGCGGTCCTGGCCCGGGTCAATTCGGCGCTGCTGCCGGTGCACCTCGCGCTCGCCGACCGCGGAGTTGCGTTCTCGTCGCCGATTGGACCCGGCATCCTCGAGCGAACGGTCGTCTCGGCGACCCTCTCGTGGATGCGCCTCGGCCTCGATCCGGAGCGGATGGAACGCCGCGACCTGATGTTCGCCGTGCGGCGGCCGTCGCGGGGCCTCAATCGCCTCGCCGGCGATCTGCTCGGAGGGCGGCGATACCTCGACCTTGCGAGCGTCACCGAAGCCGGGCGAGAGCTGGACGGGAAGCAGGCCCAGCGCTGGGATGGCTTCGTCGACGATCTGGAGTTGGTGGCACGCGCCGCCGAACGGGACGATGCAGCAGCGCTCCTCGATGTGGTCATCAGGCGAGTCGGCCTCGAGTCTTCGGCGCATGCCCTTGACGGGGGCCGATCGCGGGCCGATCGGTCGGCTCAATCGGATGACCTCGTGGCGCTGCGGCGTGCCGCGGTGATCCATCCGAAGGCCTCCGACTTCGCGGCCTGGCTCGGTGACATGATCGGGCGCCGCGGGCCCGACGGCGTGACTCTGTCGACCGTCCATCGAGCAAAAGGCCTCGAGTGGGATCGGGTCATGGTCTTTGGCGCGGACCGGGGCCTCCTCCCGCACGACCTCGCCACCGACATCGAGGAGGAGCGGAGGATCTTCCATGTCGCGATCACTCGGGGGATCGAGCAGGTCGTCGTTCTGGCCGATGCCGATCGCCCGTCTCGCTTCATCGACGAACTCACCGGAAAGGCGTCCCGCGTCGCGGAACCGGTCCGGCCGATAGCCGTTCGGAGACGGGAACGTGCGACCCCTGGGGTGTCGGTTGTCCTCGGCGACCCGGTCGCCCTGCAGGGCGGCGTTCGGGGGATCGTCACCGCGGCCGACTCCGACGGCATATGGGTCGGGGTTGACGGAGGGGGCCGGTTCCAGGCCCGTTGGGGCGACGAGGTGACGTCCGGCGACCGCTCGGGACCGCTCGCGCCATCCGCGGACATCGTTGAACCGGATGCCGACCTCGTCGAGCGGCTCAAGGCGTGGCGACTGGAGACCGCACGGGAGAAGAAGGTGCCCGCCTACGTCATCCTCCACGATGCCTCGATCGAGACGATCGCCGGCATCCGCCCGCAGACGGAGACCGAACTCGCGTCGGTGCCGGGCATCGGTCCGGCGAAACTCGAGGCCTACGGAGACGCCATCCTCGAGATCTGCGCCGAGTAGCCGACCAGCCCTTCGGGGGAAGCGAGTCGCTCAGTACCCGCCGCCGATCTTGCGGTGGTCCCACGAGGCGACCTTGATCGGCTCCACCACCACAGCCGTGTTCTTCGTTGCGGCTCGTCCGAACGCGGCTTCGAGTTCCTCGCCGGTGAGTTCGACGGGACCGCCCCCGACGATGGTGTACTGCGCCGCGAGACGCCCGTAGAGGGCGAGAACGTAGGCCGGGTCGTCGATGAGGCGTGCCTCACCTTTGATCATCACACCCCGGAGTTCCGCATAGGAATCGCCGTCCTCGGCAAGGACGGTCAATCGAGGGTCGCGCTGCAGGTTGACGATCTTCTGCGAACGGGTGAAGGAGCGGAAGACGATCGCGTCGCCCTCCATCACGAACCACATCGGTGCCAGATGGGGCGTCCCGTCCTTGGCGATCGTCGCCACCTGGAGGACTGCGGTCTCATTGAGGAAGACCGCGATCTCCTCAGCCGTCATGGAGATGTCTTTGCGAGCCATGGTCCAACGCTACCGCACCGGCCCGTCCCGGGTGTCGTGCGACACCCCGAATACCCGGAACACGGTTCCAGCCGCTAGCGTTCCTGTTGTGCGGTTGCGCACGGGCGACCTTTCGAGGCGGCCGAGGCCGATAGAACCGCCGTTCTGATGCTGCGATGCGTCCCCCAACCCGCTGGGTGGGGAGAGAGGAGCAACCGATGACTACCGTCACCGCCCCCATGATTCGCGCCCGGAAGGGTGGAGCGAAGATCCGGATGACCACCGCCTACGACTTCCCGACGGCGAGGATCGCCGACCGGGCAGGAGCAGACATCATCCTCGTTGGAGATTCGGTCGCGAACGTCGTCCTCGGTCACACCGACACGCTCGCCGTCAACGTCGACATCATGGTTCACCACACTGCAGCCGTCGCCCGGGCCAAGCCGAGGGCGCTCATTGTTGGCGATATGCCCTGGATGAGCTACCACGTCTCGCCCGAGGACACCGTGCTGAACGCCGCCCGACTCGTTCGAGACGGCGGAGCAGCGGCGGTCAAGCTCGAAGGTGGACGCAAACGGGTCGAGATGATCGAAGCGGTCGTTGACGCCGAGATCCCCGTGATGGGCCATCTCGGTCTCACCCCGCAGTCGGTCAAAGCCATGGGCGGCTACCGCGTGCAGGGCACGGAAGCCCACGCGGCATACGAGATGATCAGCGACGCCACCGCGCTCGTCGACGCCGGTGTCTTTTCCATCGTGCTCGAAGGCGTGCCGGATCGTGTCGCGCAAATCATCACCGCGGAGATTCCCGTGCCGACGATCGGCATCGGTGCCGGGCCGGGATGTGACGGACAGGTACTTGTCATTCACGACGTGCTCGGTCTCGGGGGCGGCGAGTACCTCCCCAAGTTCGTCCGCCAATATGCGAATCTCGCCGATGACGCCGTCGAGGCGCTCGAGCGGTTCTTCATGGACGTCGAGGCGGGCAGCTTTCCCTCGGAGGACGAGACCTATCACATGCCGGACGAGTCGTTCGAGATCCTGAGCAGATTCGCCGAGGGCGAGACGATCGCCGAATTCTGATCGGCGATCGCGGTACCGTTCGGATCATGCCGATTCGTGCACTGCTCGTGCTGATGGCCGTTGTGGTCCTTTCCGCGTGCGGTTCGGATGAACCGGTCGGCCTCGACGGATTCGGCACGTCGACGATCGCGATCGACGGTCGCGAACTCGTGGTTGCGGTTGCGGACACTCCCGACGAGCGATCTCAGGGGTTGATGGGCGTCACCGACCTCGGTGGCCTCGACGGCATGCTGTTCGTGTTCCAGTCCGATTCCGACGGTGGGTTCTGGATGAAGGACACGCTGATGCCGCTCGACATCGCGTTCTTCGATGCCGATGGCGGCCTGGTCAATGTGCTGATGATGGATCCGTGCACCGCCGATCCGTGCCCGACGTATCGACCCGGCGGGGCGTATCGCTATGCCGTAGAGGCTCCGGCGGGCGACCTCGAGTTCGTGGCGCCGGGTGCCCGCCTCGAGATCGCAGGCTGATTGCACAGGTGCGTCGGGGCCGTCTCACCCGATGGCTACGGGACCAACCGCGGTACACTCCGATCCGTACACCGCCGACCGCACTCCGGTTCGGTGAAGAAAGCGGCCCTTGTGGCTGCCAGATCCTGTCCCCATGGGGACCATTCGCCCAGCGAATGTCCAGAGGAGTTGATACCGATGCGCTCATATGAGCTGATGATCATCCACCGACCTGACATGGTCGAGACGGATGTCCGCAAGCAGATCGAGGAAGTCTCCGCGACGATCGACACGAGCGGAAACGTGACCGGGACGGATTTCTGGGGCAAGCGACGCTTCGCCTACGAGATCGACCACATGAATGAGGGCTACTACTCGGTTCTCGACTTCGAAGGTGAGACGGTTCTCGTCGATGCGCTTGATCGCGCCTTGTCGCTGTCCGACGCCGTCGTTCGTCACAAACTCGTGCGGAGAACCGATCGCGAGGGTTGATTCCTGTCACACGCTTCCCTCATGATGATGGGAAGTTCGGGAAGAGAGAAGAGAGAGAACGATGAGCAGCGTGAACAATGTGACTTTGATCGGCAACCTCGTGGAAGACCCGGAACTGCGATTCACCCCGAGCGGTGTCGCGATGACCAAGGTTCGCTTCGCCGTCAACAAGCGCTACCAGACCCAGGGTGAGTGGCAGGAAGAGACCAGCTTCTTCAGCGGCACCTGCTGGCGCGACCTCGGAGAGAACGTCGCAGAATCCCTGACCAAGGGATCGCGCGTGATCGTCACCGGCGAGTTGCAGCAACGCACCTGGGAGACCCAGGAAGGCGACAAGCGGTCGGTGGTCGAGGTTGACATCAAAGAGATCGGCCCGTCCCTGCGGTGGGCCACGGCGACGGTCACCAGGACGCCTCGCGCCGAAGGAGGCTGGTCGGATGGGGGCCAGAGCCAGAGCCAGCCGGCTGCTCCCGTCGCTCGCACGGATTATGGGCCAGACGAGGCGCCCTTCTAAAGGAGAACACCGATGGCAAAGACCAGGAGTACGACGAGGCGACGCCGCCCGGCCTTCGACAGCCGTCGGCGGAAGCGCATCGTCTATCGTTTCAAGGACGGCGAGTTCGTCGACTACAAGGACGTAGCGCTGCTGCGCAAGTTCATGTCCGACCGAGGCAAGATCCGTTCGCGCCGCGTCACAGGCCTGTCCGAGAAGCGTCAGCGGGAGGTGGCCACGGCCATCAAGAACGCCCGCGAAATGGCACTGTTGCCGTACCTCGCGACGAGGCAGAAGACATGAGGCTCATTCTCACCAAGGACGTGGCGGACCTCGGCGCCAAGGGTGACGTCGTCGAGGTTGCCGACGGGTTTGCCCGCAACTACCTCGTCCCGCGTTCGCTCGGCGTCAAGGCTACCGACGGGGCGCTCCGTCAGGCCGAGGCGACGCGCATCGCTCGCGAGGAGGCACTTGTCGCGGCTCGTCAAGAGGCGGAGGGCTATGCCCAGTCCCTCACCGGGACCAGGGTTGTGGTCGCGGCCCGCGCCGGCGATGAAGGGAAGCTCTTCGGTTCGATCGGCGACGGCGATATTGCTGCGGCGATCACGAAGTTCACCGGGATCACGGTTGATCGGAAGATCGTCGAGATCGAAGCACCCATCCGGGAGATCGGTCTGCACGAGGTGATGCTCCGGCCGCATCCGGAGGTCGAGTTCGCGGTTACGCTGGATGTCATTCCGGCGTAGCTGGCGCCAACACGAACGAAGTCGGGCCCGTCCAGCGACGGGCCCGACTCGCGTCCATCCCCCACTGCGAACCCAGGGTTCTCCACGTCGTATATGACGCCGACAGCCCGCGGAATGGACTGGTGGCGGCGAGGCGCCCGATTCTGTGGGCTCACGGCGCCAAATAGAAAGCGGAGAACCCTGGGTTCGCAACGTTTCGGGGGTACTGCGCGAAAACAAAACACGGGACGCGGAAAACTGTTGGCCTGGAACGGTTCGATCGGCAGGCCCGGGCCGTACAATCGCCGCACTTCTGACGGCGTTGGGGTGTTCGGCGTATTCTGTCACACCCAGGTGCCACGGTGGTGGCAGCGTGCCGGGTGAGAGTGATAGGAGGATCTGTGACGAGTGTGGCCGAGCGCCCTACCGGGGCTCGTGGGCTTCAGGTGCCCCCGCACAGTATCGAGGCCGAAGAATCGGTCCTTGGTGCGGTCCTCCTGTCCTCCGATGCGGCCAACATCGCACTCGAGACGCTCAAGGCCGAGGACTTCTACCGCCCGGCCCACCAGCAGGTGTTCGAGGCAGTCCACACGCTCTTTGACGCCAACGAACCGATCGACGCCGTCACCGTATCCGAGATGCTCCGGCGCGATGGCACCCTCGAGCGCCTCGGCGGGGTCGCCTTCCTCACCCGCCTCCTCGACACCGTCCCAACGACCTCAAACGTCGACTACTACGCGGGAATCGTTGAAGAGCACGCCCTTCGGCGACGCCTCATGCGAGTTGGCGGCACGATCGGCGGGATTGCGGCCGAGATGAACGAACCCATCGCGGACGTCATCGATCGAGCCGAACAAGAAGTCTTCCAGGTTGCGGAGCGCCGGGTCGGCGAAGGTCTCGCATCCATCGATCCGCTCCTCGGCCCCGCGATCGAACGCGCCGAAGAGCTGCAGCGTCTCGGATCCGAGGTCACCGGCCTCTCCACCGGATTCCGGGATATCGACCGCAAGCTCGCTGGATTGCACCCGACCAACCTCATCGTGCTTGCTGCCCGTCCCGGAATGGGCAAGACGACGCTCGCCCTCAACATCGCCGAGAACGTCGCGCGCAACGATCACCCGGTGGCGATCTTCTCGCTGGAGATGAGCCGCGAAGAAGTGGTCTCCCGCATGCTGTGCGCCAACGGTCGCATTGACTCGCAGCGACTTCGCACGGGGCGCCTCACCGAGGCCGATTTCACGAAGCTCTCGAATGCAGCGAGCGCCCTCTACAAGAAGCCCATCTACGTCGATGACTCCCCGGGGCTCACCGTTACCGAGATCCGGGCCAAGTGCCGCCGTCTTCGCCGCAGGCCCGGGCTCGGCCTCGTCGTTGTTGACTACCTGCAGTTGATGAACGGATCCGGCGGCGAGAATCGCCAGCAGGAGATCGCTCTGATCTCCCGATCGCTCAAGAATCTCGCCCGAGAGCTCCACGTGCCTGTGATTGCCGTGTCCCAGCTCAACCGAGGCCTCGAGAGCCGTGAGGACAAGCGTCCACGCCTCGGCGATCTTCGCGAGTCCGGTGCGATCGAGCAGGATGCCGATGTCGTGCTCTTCATCTACCGGGACGAGGCCTACAACCCGGACAAGGTGGAGTCGAAGGGCGTGGCAGAAGTCGTGATCGCCAAACACCGCCAGGGCGCCGTCGGCAAGATCCAGATGACGTTCCTGCCCGAGTTCACCTTGTTCGCCGACATGGGAAGGGACGTTCCGATCGCGTGACGGGTATGCGACTGCAAGTCATCGAGGCATGGGTTCCGGCCGACCGGAAGTCACTCATCCTTCGTGAGGGGGACAGGGTCACGGTCGGTCATCACGACACCGAGTGGACGGCGTACCGCTGGTGCACCGGCAAGGACGGGACGAGCGGGTGGGTTCCGCTCGACTACCTCGTGATCGACGAATATGGCAACGGAACCGTAACCGTCGACTACTCCACCGAGGAGTTGGCCGTCAAGGTCGACGATGTGGTCGCCGGCTACCAGACCGCCGGCTCGTGGACATGGTGCGTCGCCGTCGACGGGTCCGCCGGATGGGTGCCCAACCGGTCGCTCAGCCGGGTGTAGGAGCAGCGGCTACGACCGTCGGTGCCGTCGGACAACGTACGCGCCGATCGCAAGCCCCATCCCTGCCGCCGTAGGCAGCCAGACCCACCACAGATCTGCCGGACTCTTGTCACATCGGTCGATCAGATCGAGGCGGACCAGGCGGTAGCCGGCCGTCGCTGTGGCCACCTCGCCGTCGGTCATGGCCTTCGGGTTCAGACCGAAGGCTCGGGCTGCGAACCCGGAGTCGATCAGCACCCGGCGGATCAGATCCAGCGACCCTTCTTCTTCCGTGACGTCGGAAGGGTGAGCCATCCACATCCCACCGGGGAGCCAGACGACCACGCGCCCCGCTGCCAATGCGTTGCGATACCAGTCGGAACGTGTTCCGAATGCTGCGAGGCAGAAACGGCTCCGACCCTCCGCCGTGAAGTTGAGTGGCGTGAGATAGCGGTTGCCGCTCGAACGACCCCGATGTTCGACGACGAGGATTCGTCCGCCGACCGATGGCCAGGCGTCGGCCCAGCGCCCGAGGCCGAGCCTCCACATCAGCACCATCCCGCGATTCATCGACCGGAACATCTTTCGGAGTTGGTCCATCACCGGTTTGGAGAGAACCTGTTCGTAGCGCGGCGCCACAGCGGGTCGATCTGTCATGGTTCCGGTGTACCGGTTGCAGATCAGGCCAACCAGGGTCGAACGCGAGGATGTCGGCCGGT
>CAVOXF010000001.1:0-224632 GCA_963700375.1 uncultured Actinomycetota bacterium | reverse complement strand
CGGCACAAGGCCAAGAACGCTTCAAGCACGGATTCTGCCGTCGTGCGTTGGGCAGACGCGCCCCGCGCTGCGAACGACCGCCTTCTTCACGACGGCGGGTCGGCTTGGCGACGACACCGGGCCGCTCGACTCTGCCCTCCTCGCCCGCGAGTACCGGGACGTGTTCGTGACAACCGGGTTCATCGGGTTGCTTGTGCCCGTGGTCAGCAGTGATCGCTCGCCTGCTCGGCCGCATCCTCCCACCGCCGAAGTGAGACTGCACCTGACGTCACAGGTGCGAACGGCGCTCGCCATTCGCCCTCCGCTGAACGGTGTCGCTCAGGGGCCGTTGCCCCGAGCAGCGGAAGGCAGACTGCCCGGCACGCGGGGTTCAGAGCCTGCTCATTGGACTGAGACTTCAAGACCTGCGGTAGTTCATTCCGCCACGGGAATAGGCGGAGGAGGGCGAGATGGGCAACGAGGGGCCAGAGCAGGTCAGTAGGCGGCTCGAACGTTGTCTGCGCAGTGGCGACGTCGAGGAGCTGCGAGATTTGTACGAACCCGGAGCCGTATTCGCTGACTACGACGGCATCGTCGAGGGATGGGACGCAATTCGGGCTGTCCACCAGGGCTTCATTGCGGCCGGTCTGGAGTTGAACCTAGCCGACTCGATCGTATTGGAGGCCGGCAACATCGCCCTCGTACATTGGACCTGGTCAGTCCAACACAGCGAGGGCTCAACAGTAGAGGGCGCAAGCGCCGAAGTTCTCCGGCGCCAGACCGACGGTTCCTGGAAGTTCATCATTGACAACTCTGACGGGGCCGCACTGGTTGGCCTCTTGTGACCCGCCGGTTCGATGTTCGTATGTGTCGGTAGCGCGCCATGTGGCATCGCCGTGTGCAAGGGTTGGCCAGCGACGTGGAGGTGCGATGGAACGCCGGAATGCCCACCCATGTCGAACTGGCCAAAGCGATCTTCGAGTACCTTGAGATCTTCCACAACCGTCAACGACGCCACTCGAGCATCGGTATGCACACCCCAATCGAATACGAAACCATCCACCGCAACCAACTCGCCGCACTCCTGAGTCAAGTGAGCTGACTCCACCAAACCCGGGACAGACCACTTTCGAGTGTGGAAGGGCGAGACATCGCGCACTGGAACGATCGCCAGCGAAGATGGAGTTCCAGCGACGCTTGATCCTGCAATGCCTGCGGTGAGTGGCGGGTGCAGGCCCCAGCAGCCGATCGTCGAGGCACTCGAGGCTTCACTGTCGCTCCGCTCGGTCTGGCGGTCGCACGGGTGAGGATTGACTCGAGAATTGGACGCTGATGGGCGATAACGTCTGCATGTCACCCCAGTCGCTTCGGTGGCTGGGTGCGGGGCCCGCTCCGGCGGGCCTCTGCGTCTTCTCAGTTCACCAAGACGTAGGCTTCCGGAACGTCCCGTATCGATCGGACATGACCTCCGGCAACTGGCACTGTGCCAGCACGGACGGTCGTAGCTGTTTGAAGAAGGTTGCCTGAGGAACCATGCTTCGGCTCTTGGTGGCCAGGGCCACCCGTTCGTGATCCCATGGCTCACGATCGTCGGCGTCGTCATTGCGGTCCCGCCTACCGCAGGGCTCATCGCCGCGGCGGTGTCACGTCGCCCACCAGCTGCACACCTCCTCCGCCCGATCTCCAGGACGATCGACTGTGAACGCGTGGACCAGGGTCACGGTGCTTTGCCCGGTGCGAGCTCATTGTTGCGCGACACGCCTTTCGGGTCGAGGCAGTTGTGAGTGCAGGGTCTCTGTGCCCGATGTCGGTAGACTTGACAATATGCTGTCGTAATGTAAGTATGTTGTCAAGCAGGATGGGAGCAAGATGAGTGTTGAGACGATCCACGTTGGCATCTACGACACGTGGGCCGACTGGGAAGCCGGCTACGCGGTCGCCCACCTCGGATCCGGTGACTGGCACGCCGAGGGGAAGCGGTACCGGGTGGTCACCGTCGCCGAGACCGACCAACAGGTGACGACAAAAGGCGGCCTGCGTCTCACACCCGACATCACGATCCGCGAGCTCGAACCGGCCGACTCCGACATGTTGATCCTGCCCGGTGCCGACACTTGGTTGGCCGGTCAGAACATCGCGTTCGTTTCTATGGCCGCTCGATTCCTGGATGCGGGTGTACCGGTGGCCGCCATCTGCGGTGCAACCGTTGGGCTGGCGCGCGGCGGAGTGCTGAACGACCGGAATCACACGTCGAACGCCGTGCAGATTCTTGAGTCGGACGCCTACACGGGGCGCGCTCGGTACCAAGACGAACTGGTCGCGACCGATGGCGATCTGATCACGGCTAGCGGAATCGCCCCGGTCGAGTTCGCCAAGGCGATTTTCGAGCGGCTGGCCTTCTACGATCGACCGACGATTGACCATTGGTATGCGCTGTACGGCAAACACGACCCGGCCGGATACTTCGGGCTGATGGCGGATCGGTCGTGAAAGCCGATGCGCGCCTCGCCGGCGACTTCACGCTTGGCATCTTCAAGCTGAACGGGCAGATGCTGGCGTCGGGCGAGCGGCTTGCCCGACCGGTAGGGCTCACTGTCGCCTGGTGGCAAGTGCTGGGCGCAGTGCTCCATGAACCCCTGACAGCGTCCGGTGTGGCACGAGAGATGGGCATCACCCGCCAGGCGGTGCAGCGGGTCGCAAACCGCCTCCGAGACGACGGGCTTCTCGAGACGCTCCCGAACCCCGCCCACAAACGGGCGCCGCTCCTGACGCCGACGAAGGCGGGACGCACGGCGGTCCAGCGGATCGCCCCCCAACAGGCAGCCTTCGCCGACCGCATCGTTGAACACTTTGGCCGCCAGCGGCTGGAGGAGCTCGTCGCGAGCCTGCATGCGATGTCGCGAACCATTGACGAGACCGGGCCGTGAGCTCGTCCAGACATGCCTCTCCATCGCAGGTGGTGATTGGGCAACGGGTTTGGCTGCAGGATGTTCAACCACGCTATCCACCGCATCGCCATCACCCAACTGCGCTATCCCAGCATCCCGAGGGCGCATCTTCTACGAACGCAAGCTGGTGAGGGCACGACGAGCGAGGAAGCGATCCGGTCGTTGGAGCGACGCCTCCCCGATGTCGTCTACCGCCACCTTGTCACCGACCAGCCGAACAGGAAGTGCCCCGAGGGGCACCGCCTTCCCTCGTTGAGGTCGACCGACAATACGAGCGCGGCCCATGCGGCTCGCTTGTTCCCATCGACGAGCGGGTGATTCCAGGTCAAGCGGCACAACAGCACGGCTGGTTTGTCTCACGGGTCCGGGTCGAACTCGGCCATCCGCGAAGTCCGAGAGCGACGCACTCCGGACCCACGGATGCGATAGTCGTTCTGCGAGGTCAGGCCGTCTAGATGTGCGTATGGGCTCGGGAGCACTTCCTGTTCCTCAGCTGGCAGTCTTGGCCGTGATGACCCTTATTCGATCTTGGATAGCCGCGGTCTTCTCTAGGCTCAGATGCCATGAGACGGGCTCTCGTCGGCCTCACCATTGTCATCGGGCTCCTCGCGATAGCGATGCGCGCCTATGAGCGGTGGTACTTCCCACGCGACCCGGATCGCGACGTGGACCCACAGGCGCGAGTCGTCTCACCCGCCGACGGTCGCATCGTCTATGTGGCCCGCGTGGAGGGCGGAACCGTACCCATCGCAGTCAAGAACAGACGCGAAATCCCGCTCGATGAGATCGTCAAAGGTGAAGACAGACCTCCCGCCGGCACGCTCATCGGGATCTTCATGTCACCGTTCGACGTGCATTACCAGCGCAGCCCCATCGCCGGTGTCGTAGGTGAAGTGACGTATCACCCGGCGGCATTCAATCACGTGATGGGCAGCATGTTCCTTCGGAACCTCGTTGGCGCCGAGCCGCTCCATGAGAAGTCTCCGCACATCTACGCGAACGAACGCAACGTGATCCGGATCGACGGCGACGAGCTGACGGCATTCGTTGTGCAGATCGCTGATCAGCAGGTCAACAAGATCGACTGCTCGGTCGGGGTTGGCGACTCAGTCGCCGCGGGAGACAAGATTGGAATGATCCGTCGAGGGAGCCAGGTCGATCTCTTCGTACCTGGGCTCAGTCCCGAGGACTTCCCGGACCTCCGACCGGGGATCAAGGTGCACGCCGGATCAACAACACTGCTCTGACCTCGCCACGTCGCTTCGTTCAGGTTGCGGCCCGGTATTCGGACACGCTCATACATGGGCGGGGCCAATCCGGCCGAGCTTGTTGCTGGTTGGGTGGGGGGCTGTTCAACGTACCAACGAGTTGGCAGATATGTGGGCGGCCGAATCGCTGGCTCCGTGCTGCAACTCGGCGCCCTACTCAGCTGTGTCCGGCGACTCGGGGACTTGATCGCGATACGGATCGAGCGCCGGGTATGACGAGAAGAAGTCACGCCAGGTCCCAACGGACACCATCTGCCCGGACCGACGCAACTCGATGTAGTCCTTGATCTCGGGGACCACGCGGATGCTGAACAGCAGGTTGCCCGCCACGGCGAAGACCGTCTCCGGCACGCGGCGCCGCCAGATGAACCACGGGATGGCGAGCCACATACCGAGGGTATAGGAAGCGAGCATCTCGCGGAATACGCCGATCCCGAGTGCCACGCCAGCGGTGTTGGTGACCGGTACGCCGATCGGATCCATGGCGAGCATGCCGCCGTAGAAGGGGGTCTGTCCCCTCCCGCCATTGAACCCGTGGTAAAGCGGGTAGTTGTGGCCCACGACTGCGCCGACCGCCACTGCCGCGTGGAACGGTTCGTCCGGCCACCGCCGCATCGTCAGCAGCGTGGGCACGTACGCCTTCCCGGTATCGAGCACCCCGGTCACGACTCCCCACACAGGGCTCGTCTTGACGGCGACGCTCGTGGCGCTCACACCCCGATAGTCGAGCTCCGCCCCTCCCGGCATGGCGAGGGTCGTGTCTGCCATGTCGAGCTCCGGCGCAACCAATTTGCCAACGACACGCCCGAACGAGACGGAACCGCAGAGATAGCCGATCACGCCGAAACCAAACAGCTTCAATGCCTTCACGCCTCGTCCTCCAGGGTGATCGTCCCGCGATAGCCGTCGACGGTGATCGTTGCGCCGTCAGGGATTCGCATGGCGCCTTCCACCGACACGACGCAAGGGAGGCCGTACTCGCGGGCAACGATCGAGCTGTGGGACAGCATGCCTCCCGATTCGGCGACGACGGCACCTGCCTGAGCGAACAGCGGTGTCCACCCGACGTCGCTGAACGGGATAACGAGCACGTCGCCCGACGAGACCTTGTCGAGGTGGTCGATGCCACGCACGATCCTGGCAGCACCGCGGTGGTGCCCTCGTGCCGTGGGCGTACCCGTCCACACGCCCCGGTCAGGAGCAACGCCGCGGCTCGGTACGAAGTCGTCGCCGTAGATGAGATCCGGCATGTCGTACTCGACAGCGTCCTCCATCTCGGAACGCCGCTTCCGCACCACGTCGGATCGGTCTTGACCGTCATCCAGAGTTGCGTACACCTCATCGACGGTCAGGTACATGATGTCGTCGCCGTCGCTGAGCGCGCCGGCTTCTGCGAGGCGTTTGCCGAGCTCGAGGAAGTAGTCGCGGAACAGCCCATATCCGAAGGTGTATGTCGAGGACACGGCGTCGCGCCGGTCCCCGAATGAGGCGGCGCTGCGTCCGAGCCGATGGACCAGCGGGCGCTTCCACTGCGGTATCCGGGACTCGACGTCCTCCAACGTCACGCGATCTGCTCGAGCCGTCTGACCGTCGCGGCGCAGGGCCATGCGCACCACCGTGTCGGGGGTGTCCTTCCACGTTGGGACGGAGAAGTCGTTGCCGGAATCGCTGAAGTGACCGAACCGGTTGAGGAATCGATCGACCTCGTCCCGTTGCGCCGGACTGAGGTCGACATAGCGAACCTCTCCGGTCTCGCCGATGGGGCTGTCGACCTCGGCGAGGCGCATGCCAAGCTCGTCGAGATACGGATTCGGGTCGAATGCCGCACCACCATCTACGCCGACGGCGACCTCGGAACCGTCGATGCCATGAGCACCCAGCTGCGATCGGAACATCGACGCGTAGGCATTGGCGAGGAGAGGGGTGATGACATTCATTCGGGCGGCATCCACCCCGACGTGTCGTAGCAGCTCGATGTCCTCGATCAGCTGGTCGGTGGGAAGCGTCTCGAGGTCCTTGTCGGCGAAATACCGGTAGAGCGAATCGAGGATCGGCAGTTCGCGGTCTACGGTGCGACCGTACCTCGCGATCCGTCCTCCCAGAACGGCCATGCGTGGCAGCTTCCGAATCGTTCCCGGCCCTGGCTTGAACGACGGCTGTTTCGATCCCGACGGAAGGCCGAGCAGCAGCTCGAGCGATTCGCGGGGCATGCCGAGGGCTTCGAAGACACCTCCGATCGCGGTCATGTTGAAGTACGCCCGATATCCGAACGGGTGCGCCAGCTCTTCGGGCTCGAGGCCGAGTTCCCCGACTGCTGCTTCCAGAAGATCCAGCCACGCCTTGTTGACCATCGGAACGTTGATCGACCATACGAGTGGCTTGATGAGGCCGGGAAGTACCTCTTTGGCGATCCGGCGCGAGTAGACGGTCACCTCGTCGAGACCGCCGATGCCCCGCACCTGGACCCACCACACGTCGGTGCCGTCGTAGACCCACTCGGTATCTACGGGAACGGACATCGCCTCAGCGATGTCGGCGACCTGTCCGACGATGCTCATGATTCGGCCGTCGTCGAGGATTGCCGCGTCGGGGCGCTCGACGATGTCGCCCCAGCGGTAGACCCACCGTGCGGGTGTCACCCCCTCGGTCTGGAAGCGCTCACCGTTCCCCTCGACCGCCTCGATCACGGTCTCGTTCAAACCGGTTATCGGATTCTTCGAGAACGCCACGCCTGAGACGACGGGTTCGACCATCTCCTGGATGATCACCGACATCGTCACCGTCCGGGCGTCGTGCTGGTGTTCGCGGTAGGACGTCACGCCCTCGCTGTCCGCAGATGCCACAACGTCGGCTACGGCAGCACACACCGAATCGAGGCTCCGCACCCCGAGGACCGAGGTGAACTGACCGGCGTACGACGCTCGACCGCCGTCCTCGACGTTCGCCGAGGACCGGATGGCGTATGAGCGTTCCGGAAGGATGATCGAACGTAGCAGCCCTGCCGTTTCGGCTCCGTCACGCGGCGGATCGACAAGGATCCATGTCGCTGGGATGCGATATCCATGGTCTGCGAGCCATCGCAGCCCGAACGACTTACCCCCGAGACGCCCATCGAGTGGCGCCGACGTGACCTCGACCAGCCTCTCATCCATGAGTGAGATGAGACCGCTGCCACCCGTCTGCTGCTCCCGCGTGAATACCACCACGATGCACAGACTAGGACCGACCTCCCTGCGCAGCGACCAGGTTTTCCGCGCACAGCCGGCGAGGTCGGGATCCGAGGCGGCCGCTCCGAGCATCCACAGGTACAATCTGTCGAGAAGGTGCTTCAGCAATGAGACGACTCCTGATGACTCGTGATCGGCCTCGCACTGGTCGCCGCAGCGTGCGGTGGATCCGACGAGGATGAGGTTGCGACGCTCGAAAACGCGGCCTCGCCGCTCGAGCAGACCGTCTCCGATGCCTCCGATTCGGTCGACGACGAAGAGGCGCTTCTCGCATTCGCCGCATGCATGCGGGAGAACGGTGTGGAGACCTTCCCGGATCCAAGACTCAGTGCCGACGGCTCCGTGAGTTTCGGAACCGGCGGCGGCTCCACCCCGTTTGGTGATGTCGACAACGACACAGCCGAGACCGCAGTGAACGCCTGCATCGGGGAGCTCGAAGGTGCGGCATTCGCTCCCGGTGGTTCAGACTTCGACATCACCGAAATGCAGGATGCGATGGTGGCGTTCGCACAGTGTATGCGTGACAACGGCGTCGACTTCGACGACCCGGATCTCTCCGACGTGTTCTCGGGCGGGGAGCTGCAGAACCCCTTCGAGTCTCTCGACATCGAGGATCCCGAGGTCGCAGCTGTGGTCGAGGAGTGCCAGGCCGTCTTCATCGGCGTCGGCCCGGGTTTCTGAGGCTGATCACGGTACGGGTCCTCCCTCGCCGGGAATTGGGAACCCGCCGGACGAGCCGCTGCGCCCACTCCTTCTCCGTCGGCTAGGTTCGACCCTGATGCCGAGTACCCGTTTCGTCAGCTGTTCATCGTGACACGAGAGATCGACGTGCACGTCTCACGACGCCCGCTCCACGATCGTGAGCGGGCACTGCTCCTGCCGGACCTCGAACGGCGCGGTATCAGCCCGAGCATGCTCGACGTGCTGCCCCCTGCGGGACGGTTCTTCCAACTCCTCCGTGCCCACAACATCGATGGCGGTCTCGTCGGTGTCACGAGCCTGATGAGCCTGCCCCCCTTCGTGTCGATCAAACAGATGCTCGGTGAAGGCAATCACGTCGGCTGGGACACCTCGATCTACTACGCAGCAGGCGTAGATCGGCCGGTGGTCGCGGGTGCCCTGTTACGTGCGATCGCCCGCCGGTCGATGTATTACGCGATGTACTTCGGGCGTATCGACGAAGACGTCCGCGCCGCCCTGCCCACGGTCTTACACAGACTCCTCCGAACGGACTACCAGATCGGTGAGATCGACTGCCGCTCCTTCGCCAGCGGCGACGACTTCCTCGCCCTTCACAAGCGACTCCGAAGGAACCTGCGCGATCACGCCCGATCGGGAGGCACCGTCCACGTTCGAGATGGACCGGTCGACCGCACGCTCGCCCGACGGTTCGCTGAGCTCGTCCGCGCCACGTATCGCCACCACGGTGGCGTCGGACGCTGGCAATTCAGTGAGTACGCCCGACGAACCTGCACATCCTTCTTCATGAACTGTGAGGATGCGGTCCACATCTACACGATCGCCGGTGATGGGCGATTCACCGGTCTGCAGTCATTCGTGCGACACCGGGATCGTCTTGAGCTCTCGGAGGGTGGGTTCGATCGATCTCGAGCCACCCATCACGCTTACGAGGCGATCGTCGCCGAGTCGGTTGCGTACGCTGCAAAACACGGGCTCGAAGCGGTCGGATACGGTGGAATCTGGAACGACACGAAGAACCGTTACACGAAGAAGACCGGGCGGGAACCGGTGTACCTGCTGCAGCTCTATCCCTCAACGCTCCAGTACCGCCTGTTCGGGGACGAGCTGTCTGCCTGGGGATTCCGCAAGTACTTCGGCGGCCGCTTCGCCGGTGCAAGCGCCGAAACGACGATCGAGTCCCGCCAATCACGAATCCCTTCAGGCGTCGACTGACGGCCATGAGCGGGCGAAGCCCTCCTATACACCCCCGCCCACGCGGCCAATCTGCCGAGCCGCGAAGAGGAGTCAGGCGGCCCAGGATGTCGCCGGGGGATGGCCTCGTGCGCGTACAGCCTGCGAAGGTGCTCGCGTCGCTTTCCAGCGGAACCGTCTTGGGCATTCCAGAGGGTTTCCTCGCGTCTGGAATACGGGGGACAGGATTCCAACTCCGCGACCTTCTTCCCCAACGGCTCGGATTCCGAGCAGCAGACCACTGCTCGGCCGAACCGACTCACGAGATGGGAACAGCGCCGAGGTCGTCGATGAGGGGGCTGATCCACTCGGCCCCTATCCGCAGCAGTTCGGGATCGTCGTTGAGCACGGGCAGATGCAGACAATCCACCTGATCCTTGACCTTGTCGATCGTGTACCCGATATCGAGCTGGGTCTCGTGGTTCTCGGTGACGAAGCCGATGGGAGCGAATACGATCGCCTGCGCTCCGAGCGTGATGAGGTTCTTTGCTGCCTGATCGACGTCGGGTGTGGTCCACTTGCCGGGAACGGGATGGTTCATCCACGCCGGTGTCATCAGCGGGAACCGCTTGATGAGCCGTTCCTGCATCGCGTAATAGAGCGCCGTGCTCTCCCTGACCCCCGTCTCCTGACCCTTCGACTCGAGCGGGCAGCCATGCAGGCACAGGGCGATGCCGATCTGGCTCGGCGCGTACTGGTCGAGGAGGGGCGCAATACCGTCGATGATCTGGTCGGTCATCCGTTGCTGGAAATTGTCACGCTCCCAGAATGACGGGAGGTAGCGCATGTCGCGGAGCCATTCCCCGTTCGCAGAGAGGGCCTTGTTGATCTGCTCGAGCACGAGACCGCCCGTGAACACGGAGTCGACCACGAGCCACGGATACACGACCACCTTGTCGAAGCCGTCCTGCCCGATCTGGGTCAGGACCTGCTCGGGGAGGTATGGCTCCACGAAATTGAACGTCTTGTAGACCGAGACGCTGTCGCCGTATCGGCCCCTGAGGTTGGATTCGATGCCGGCGCGTTGACGCTCGAAGATGTCGTTGTGGGGCGAGTGGTAGTGGTTTGCGGCGTGCCACTCCTTGCGTTGCTGACGCTCGAGGCGACGCGACAGAAAGGGGACGGCGAAGTCGGGGAACTTGATCGACTTCGAGACCAGCAACCGGAACGACCGTTCGTTGTACTCGGTGAACTCGTCGTAGTCCTCGACCTCGCCATATCCGGTCAGCAGCACGGCTACCCGTTCACTCATCCGATCCTCCACGCGTCGGCGCTCCACTCGTGTCGATTGCCAGTATGACTTGCTCGGCAGTGTACAGCGAGGGCGCCGATGGCGTGCCGCACGGAGAGTCGAACAGCGATGCCACCTGAGAGGTCAGTCGCTCGTGATGACTTCCCGGTCCGCCGTGCGGGCGGATTGCGTCGCATCGGAGCCATGCACTCTCGCGCAGTCGGCGCACTCCCCGGTGATGACGAGGTCGATACCCTCGGCGACGAAGTCGTGGCGTTCGCCCAGATGTGACCGGATCCGACCCACCAACTCCCCGGCGTGGTGCCCGACGGACCCGCAGGAACGGCAGACGAGGTGGAACTCGTCGTCGGGATGAGCGATCTCCCATCGCGCCGACTCGTCGATGCCGAGATGGGAGCGACGCACCAGGTCGAGTTCCTCGAAGAGGGTGAGGGAACGGTAGACAGAGGAACGATTGACCGTGGGGTCGGCATCGTTCACCCGTTCGGTGACCTCCTCGGCCGTGAGGTGTCCTTCAGCAGAGCGCAGTGCGGACCAGACCAGCCAACGCGGGCTGGTAAGGCGATAGCCGTGTTCCCAGAGGACGTGAC
The DNA here is from genome assembly GCA_963700375.1 of uncultured Actinomycetota bacterium. Lineage (GTDB taxonomy): Bacteria > Actinomycetota > Acidimicrobiia > Spongiisociales > UBA5794 > JAHEEL01. The sequence continues at coordinate 213,436 of CAVOXF010000001.1, read as the reverse complement.
GGACATCGGCGGCGACGGACATGCGTCCAGCGTACGGCTAAGTCGTCGCAAGTGCGAGCGATACCCAATTGCGAATCCTTCGCAACATCGGTACGATCGGCGGATGATCGTTGCGATGCACGCACCCGACGGATTCCTCGAGCCCGGCACGGCGGTCGTCACCGGCATCATCAGCCTCGTCGTGATCGGGTTCGCCCTGCGCCAGTCCCGGGAGCAGCTCAAGGACAAGGCGATCCCGCTCGCGGGAATCACGGCGGCATTCATCTTCGCCGCGCAGATGTTCAACTTCCCGGTGGTCGCCGGCACCACCGGACACCTCCTGGGCGGTGCCCTCGCCGCCATCCTCCTGGGTCCGTCGGTCGGTGCGATCATCGTGACGATCGTCGTCGTCGTCCAAGCCCTCGCATTCGCTGATGGTGGCTTGACGGCGCTCGGCTACAACGTCCTGAACATGGCCATCGTCCCCGCCTACGGTGGGTACGCTGTCTTCCGGCTCCTCCGTCGGGTGTTCCCGTCGACTGCCGGAGGCGTGGTCGGGGCGACCGGCATCGCGGCGTGGGCCTCGGTCGTGATGGCAGCCGTGGCGTTCTCCATCGAATGGCTGTTCGGCGCATCGGCGCCGGTTGCGTTCGACACGGTCTTCGGGTCGATGGTCGGGGTCCATGCGCTCATCGGCATCGGTGAGGGCATCATCAGCGCTCTCGCCGTGGGCGCGGTTCTGGCGTCGCGTCCCGATCTCGTCTACGGGGCCCAGGACCTGGATCAGGCCCAACTGACGGAGTCCAAGGTGGGAACGAGGACGTTCGTGATCGGCGGCATGCTCGTGGCCCTGGTGTTCGCCGCAGTGGTGAGTCAGTTCGCCGTCAACAACCCGGACGGATTGGAGAAGGTGGCCGAGGACACGGGATTCATCGAGTCCGGTGAGGAGCATTCCCTGGCCGACTCGCTCTTCGCCGATTACGCCACGTCCGGGATCTCCAACGAGGCGCTCAGCCTCGCCGTTGCCGGGATCGTCGGGACGGTGGTCGTCCTGCTGGTGGCCTACGGGCTGTTCAGCGCCGTGCGGGAGACCCGCAGCCGCGATCCCGCATCGGTCTGAGCGGATGGGCGCCGGTCACAGCCACGCCCTCTATGTCCACGAGCACAGCGTCGTCCATCGGATGGCGCCCCAAGCGAAACTGGTTGCGGCTCTGGGCATGGTGGTGTCGATCGCCATCACTCCGAGAGAGGCCGTGTGGGCCTTCGGGGTCTACGCCGTCGTCATCGTCGGCCTCAGTGCGGTGTCCCGCATTCGGCCGGGGTTCGTCGCCGTGCGTCTCCTAGCGGTTGCCCCCTTCGTCCTCTTCTCCCTGTTCATCCCGTTCATCGCAACCGGTGAGACAACCGAGGTCCTTGGGATCACGGTGTCCATCGATGGCCTGTGGGGAGTCTGGAACATCCTCGTCAAGGCTGTGCTCGGGGCGAGCGTGAGCATCCTGCTGACCGCCACCACAGAGATCGCCGACATCATCCGGGGCCTGGCCATCCTCCGGGTACCGGCGCTGTTCATCTCCATCACCACCTTCATGATCCGGTATCTCGAGCTGATCTCGGACGAGTTGGGTCGGATGCGCGTCGCCATGACAGCGCGCGGCTACGACCCGAGGTGGATCTCCCAGGCCCGTCCTATCGCCTCGTCGGCTGGCGCCCTCTTCGTGCGGTCCTACGAGCGGGGGGAGCGGGTCCACGCCGCCATGCTCGCCCGCGGCTTCACCGGGGAGATGCCAACGCCGCCCCTGGAGCCCGTCGACCGGTCCCAATGGCTCCGCGTCCTCGTACTCCTTGGTGCCTTTGCCGGCACCGCAACCATCGCTCTGGTCATCACATGAACGGCATCATCGACATCCGCGGCGTCGAGTTCAGCTACCCGGACGGCCGGAAGGTGCTTCACGGGGTGGATCTAGAGATCGGAGCCGGTGAGCGTGTCGCGATCCTCGGCCCGAACGGTGCGGGGAAGACGACCCTCGCACTTCACCTCAACGGGATCCTCCAGCCACGAGCCGGGACCATCACGGTATCCGGCGTTCCCGTCGTGGAGGACCACTACCGCGAGGTGCGCCGGATGGTTGGTTTGGTATTCCAGGACCCCAACGACCAGCTGTTCATGCCCACCGTGCGCGAGGACGTGGCCTTCGGTCCGGCGAACCTCGGCTTGGAGGGTGAGGCGCTGGACCTGCGGGTCGACGCGGCGCTCGAGGTGGTCTCCGGGGGTGAGTTCGCCGATCGTGCTCCCCACCACCTCAGCGGCGGCGAGAAGCGCCGGGCCGCTCTGGCGACCGTGCTGTCGATGGAGCCCGAGGTGCTCGTGTTCGACGAGCCGACCTCCGGCCTCGACTCCGCCGGGCGGCGCGAGCTGATTCTGACCCTCGCCGACCTGTCGATGACGCAGCTCGTCATCACCCACGACCTGCCGCTTGCGCTCGAGCTCTGTTCTCGGTCCGTGATCATGAACGGGGGCCGGGTGGTGGCCGACGTGCCCACCGGTGACCTCCTCGAAGACCCGGACCTGCTCGCCGACAACAGCCTCGAACTCCCGTACGGATTCGACCGATTCGGCGAACCTCCGAGTTTCTGATCCTCCGAGGACCGATCGATCGTCCGGTCGGTCCGTCGTTCCCGTGGGCGACTTCGAACCGGGTGTATCCATCTCGACGATGGTGATGCGGAGAGATCGGCGATCGTCGACGCAGCGGGACGACGGAACATCTCGATCCTGCTCGGGCAGATCCCCAACCTCCTCGGCGCGACCGTTGAGTCATCCGGCCCGATCGCTGATCCCCACTTCCCGCTAGTCGCTTCTCGCGAGACCCGGTTTGCCTCTGGTCCGCCCGATGTTGTCAAACCTTGGGAACTGCTGACGGTCGCTGAGTGAAGCTGAGACGCAGAAGACCGAGGGATTCGAAGAGATCGCAGTCACAGCTTGCGTCACAGGCGCGGGCTCATAACCCAAATGTCGTGGGGACTCGACGACGTTCGTGAGGCGGCGAACACATGTCTCCGGTTGACGAGACCGGTCCGGGTGAGGCGGTCTATGCCAACCCCACATATTCGGCGAGATGCTGGCCGGTGAGGGTCGAACGTGCGGCAACGAGGTTGGCCGGAGTGCCGTCGAACACAACGCGGCCGCCGTCATGTCCAGCTCCGGGACCGAGGTCGATGATCCAGTCGGCGTGGGCCATCACGGCCTGGTGGTGCTCGATGACGATCACCGACTTCCCCGAATCCACGAGTCGATCGAGAAGGCCGAGGAGGTGGTCGACATCGGCGAGGTGTAGCCCGCTGGTCGGCTCGTCGAGCACATAGATCCCGACGTCGGCGGCCATCTGGATGGCAAGCTTGAGCCGCTGACGCTCGCCCCCGGATAGCGTCGTTAGCGGTTGCCCGAGGCTGAGGTAGCCGAGCCCGACGTCGGCCATTCGCTGAAGGATCTTGTTGGCTGCCGGAATCTTCGTCTCGCCTTTGCCGAAGAATTCCAACGCCTCGGTGACCGGCATGGCGAGCACCTCACTGATGTCGCGCCCGCCGAGTTTGTAGTCCAGCACCGATGGCTCGAACCGCTTCCCCTCACACTCCTCGCAGGTGGTGGTAACGGTGTCCATGAAGCCCAGCTCGGTGAAGATGACGCCGGCGCCGTTGCAGTTGGGGCATGCGCCCTCGGAGTTGGCGCTGAACAGCGCCGGCTTGACGCCGTTGGCCTTTGCAAACGCTCTGCGGATCGGCTCGAGCATTCCGGTGTACGTCGCAGGGTTGCTGCGCCGCGAGCCACGGATCGGGGTCTGATTGAACGACACCACGCCGTCGCGCCCGGATACCGAACCGTGGATCAGTGAGCTCTTGCCTGAGCCCGCCACTCCGGTTACGACGACCAGCATGCCGAGCGGTATGTCGGCGTCGACGTCCTGCAGGTTGTTGGTGCTGGCACCGCGCACCTCCAGCACTCCCGACGGTGTCCGCACCGTGTCCTTGAGGGCGGCCCGATCGTCGAGATGGCGGCCGGTGACGGTATCGCTGGCCTGCAGGCTTTCGACGGTGCCCTCAAACACCACCTCGCCGCCTGCCGCGCCGGCGCCGGGGCCCAGATCGACGACGTGGTCGGCAATGCCGATCACTTCCGGCTTGTGCTCGACGACCAGCACGGTGTTGCCCTTGTCCCGCAGCTGCAGGAGCAATTCGTTCATGCGCCGGATGTCGTGGGCGTGCAGTCCGATCGTTGGCTCGTCGAAGACGTAGGTGACGTCAGTGAGCGATGACCCAAGGTGGCGGATCATCTTGGTGCGTTGTGCCTCACCACCCGAAAGCGTCCCCGCCGCCCTATTCAGCGACAGGTAGCCGAGCCCGATCTCGACGAACGCGTCGAGGGTGTGCTGCAGGTTGGCCAGGAGCGGTGCCAACGACGGTTCGTCGAGATCACCGACCCATTCCGCCAGGTCGCTGATCTGCATGGCGCAGGCATCGGCGATGCTGATCCCATTGATCTTCGACGACCGTGCGCCCGCGCTGAGCCGGGTGCCGCCGCACTCGGGACAGTCGGTGAAGGTGGCCGCCCCCTCCACGAACGCCCGGATGTGCGGCTGGAGCGACTCCCGGTCCTTGGAGAAGAATGACTTCTGGACCTTGGGGATCAGCCCCTCGTAGGTGGTGTTGATCCCCTTCATCTTGACCTTCGTCGGCTCCTTGTAGAGGAAGTCGTGGAGTTCCTTCTTGGTGTACGTGCGGATCGGCTTGTCCGGATCGAAGAAGCCGGACTCGGTGAACGACCGCACCATCCAGCCGTCTGCTGTGTAGCCGGGGATGGTGATGGCGCCCTCGGCGAGCGACTTGGACTCATCGTAGAGCCGGGTCAGGTCGATGTCGGTGGCCGTGCCCCGGCCTTCACATCGTGGGCACATGCCGCCGGTGAGGGAAAACGTCTTCCTGATCGTCTCACCCTTGACGGTGATCGCACCGCGCCCCTGTACCGAGGGGACGTTGAAGGAGAATGCTTGGGGTGAGCCGATGTGCGGTTGCCCGAGCCTGCTGAAGAGAACGCGCAGCATCGGGTTGGCGTCGGTGGCGGTGCCGACCGTGGAACGGACATCGCCCCCCATGCGCTCCTGATCGACGATGATCGCGGTCGTCAATCCTTCGAGCACGTCGACGTCGGGCCGTGCCAGCGTCGGCATGAAGCCCTGCACGAAGGAGCTGTACGTCTCGTTGATCATCCGTTGCGACTCGGCGGCAATGGTGTCAAAGACGAGTGAGCTCTTCCCCGATCCCGAGACCCCGGTGAACACCGTCAACCGGCGCTTGGGGAGTTCGATGCTGATGTCCTTGAGGTTGTTCACGCGCGCCCCGGTTACCCGGATGAGGTCGTGGCTGTCGGCAGTGTGTGTCACGGCTACGCGGCGGGTGGCCGGTCGATGCGGATCAGATCACCGGACCGGCCACGAACCACCGAGGCTCGCGCGCCCCAGGGCTGGTCCGTGCGTGGCGAGAAGATGCCGTTGCGCATCTCGCGACCCAACGTGAACCCGACTCGACTGGCATCCGACGCGCCCGAACCGACCCCCTGACTGGAGCCCGACGTCCAACGTGGTTCGATCCCAGGCCAACCAGCGGAGTCTCTTGTCACGCGATCTGGCCCTCTCTGCTCGGTGATTGGAGTCAACCACTTTCACGAACACGACCGTCCTCGGCCGCTGTCGTACCACGCAGGTCGAGTCTATTGACGCTCGCGCGGACGTGTGCCCGCCAGCCGACCAGACCTCCGGCTTCTTCGACCTCCTGGGTGCCGCGTCCCGTCCTTCTTCCTCTCGATGGTGTGCCCGCCGACCGCCGATCACTACGCCGCGGGCAATCCGAGTGGGTCTCCCTGGCCGGCCTCACCAGCTCGCCGGATCCTGACGGTAGAAGGCACTCAACAGGGAGTAGATCTCCGGCTCCCGCTCTCGCTGTTCTTTCGGGATCTCGAAGAACGCCTCGGTCACGACGGCGAAGAGCTCCCCTGGGCCGGTGGCGCCGTAGCTATCGATGAAACGAGGCAGCCCCTCGCGTAGATCCGCGAGCGCGGCACCCATTACGCTTTCCCATCGCCGGTATGCATCCGGGTTCGGCATGCGTGGGACACCGCTTGCGGCGCCGTCGGCCATGTCGAGCTTGTGGGCGAACTCATGGAACACCACGTTGTGCCCGCGCTCAGGGTGCCGTGCGGCTCCGACGGCCTGGTCCCATGCGATCATGATCGGGCCGTGGAGCATCGCTTCTCCCGCCAGGGAGGTCGGGCCCTCGCTCTCGATCCCGCCATCGAGGCGCCGCTTCCCAGAACGGACGGCAACCGAGGGGTACACGATGACCGTGGTCACGTCGCGATACCAGCCGAGGTCGAGGCCGACGACCAGCAGGCACGCGTCTGCTGCAATCGTGACTCTGATGTCGTCCGACAGGGTGAACCCTCTCGCTGCTTCAAAGCGCTTGGATGCGAGGAAGCCCATGACGAGTTGCTCGAGCACGGCGTGCTGCTCGGCAACCGGAAGCGGCCACCATGTGAGCTGACGCGCAAGCAGGTCCCGCCATTCGGTGGGGAACGGTGGGTTGCGGGTGTCAGATCGATTCCGGCGCATCCGGGCACTCCTCAGACGGGCTTTCGATTCCGCAATGGCTTGCAGGCGGACCATCGAGCCATCCAAGTATGGCCAATTCGGGCGATCGTCGACGCAGCGCAGGGGATCCTGAAACTCCGGACGGGTTCGTCACGGTGCCGTCCACGATGCTGGTACCCGGTTGGCAGGTTTGCGCCGGCCGGCGTCATTAACCTGCCAATGTCGTCTCAAGTCCTTGGATGAGCTGGTCTCGCTCGGTATCGCTGAGCCGCGCCGACGGGTGCATCCACGTGTAGTAGACCGGCGGCATCTCGCCCTCTCGCACCACTCCGGTGATCTCCCCGCTGACGCCGGTGCCCGGTCCCCAATTGGAGAAATTGAGTCTCCCGCGACCCTCTTCCACGTCGCGCTGGGTCAACCAGGAGATCGGGGCGACATATGAATACCAAGGCCAATCGGTCTCGTAGCTATGGCAGTCATAGCAAGCGCGCTCCACCAGATCACGGGTAGTCGTCGTGTCCCAGGCGGGTTCTGCGATCACCGGCGGATTGTCGTGAGCCCGCCCGTAGGGCACGAATTGGATGATGACCAGGACTCCGAGCAGGCCGACGAGGCCCCACATCAACCATCTTCGCCAGTTCATAGGGTTGCCTCCTATCGGAAGGGCGGCAGCGACGCGCCGCGGGCGCCGACAGAGGAACGCTAGCGCGTACCCGTCACAGTCCCGTCAGCCGCCGCCTATCCCCTTGGGTGGTCTCGGAACCAGTCGACCGTTGCCGGGATCGACTCGTCGAGCGGTGTGGCATGAACGCCGAACGTCGATTGGAACCGGCTGGAATCCACGACGAAGGGTTCCTCGAACTCGTAGAGCATCTCCTTGAGTTCGCGAACCTGGCCGTTGACGAGTCCGACGACGTTGACCATGAATCGGGGCATCGCCTGAACCTGGGGCTGGTTGCCGGTCGCGGCGTAGATCTTGTCGACAAACTGACGGGTTGTGACAGCCGGAGCATTGGGCAGATGCCACGCGGCGCCGTCGGCTTCGTCATGATCGGCGAGCGTCACCAGGCCCCTCGCGATGTCCGGGATGTAGCTATAGCTGTGGGGCTGGTCGGGGTTCCCCATCACCTGTGCCTTCTTCCCTGCGATTGCCGGGTAGAACACCCGCTCTCCCATCGCGGTGAGCACGCCGCGAGGGCCGAAGTAGTCGGAGGCCTGCCCGATGGCCACCCGAACCTTGCCTGACCGGTGTGCTTCGAGCACGTCGCTCGTCATCTTGGCTCTCGTGCTGCCCTTGGATCCGGTCGCAGCGTACGGCAGGTCCTCAGTGAGGGGCGCGCCGCCGGTAGGCCCGTATGCGTAGAGGTTGTCCATCGCAACGTACTTCGCTCCGGCTGCGGCAGTGCCTTCGAGAACGGCTGCCTGTAGCGACGGGAACATCTCGGGCCACCGGGTGTAGGGAGGATTGAGGCACTGATACACGACCGCCGCGCCTGCGGCGGCCTCGGTCGCAAACGCTGCGTCGGCCGCATCTCCGGTTATCGCTTCGACACCTTCGGGCACGTCGCCCCGTCCGCTGCGGCTCACGGCTCGCACGGGTGTTCCTCGCGCCGCGAGTGCCTCGATTACGGCGAGACCGATGGCACCGGTCCCGAAGACCACGTGGAGGTCACTGGCCATGAAGGGCTCCTTGTCGGGTGTGGTGTCCCATTCTTGTTGATCGGTGTCGAATCTGTTGGGTTGCGGAGGGAAGGCCGGGCGAACGATCGGTCGGCTTCACGACAGCGCCAGATGGCTTGTCCTCGCGCCGACGCGGGCGCTCCAGCCCACTGCCGGCACGCCGCTGCGTGGGTTCCGCCGATCGGTTCCGAGGCCGGAGGGAGTCACGCGCGCGCCCATCGGCTCGCAGCCTCGACCGCAGCCATGTCGATCGTCACGGTGGTGAGGAACCCACAGGACGCACAGAGCGGCATCGGGTGCCGTGCCGGGATGACGAACCCGACGATCAAGGGCAACGCACAGGCGGCCGGGGCCACGCCGATTCCTTCATCGGCGGTCCGAGGCCGACCAAGCGCCGCCTATGCCAGGGCGATGCCGCTGATCTCGGCGGGTGTGTCGACCACGTGGTCGGCGCCGGCTTCGCTGAGTTCGGCCCGGTTGCCGAATCCCCAAGTCACGCCGATCGTCTGAACACCGGCGCTTTGGCCTGCTTCGATGTCGTGGTACCGGTCGCCGATCATGAAGACCGAGTCGAAATCCGAGACGACGCTGAGGCGATCCAGCGCTCTCGCCAGCGTCGCCGGCTTGGCTTCCGTCTCGCTGAGACCCGGTCCCTCCATCACTTCCATCATCGGGGAGAATCCGAGCGCGTCGAGGATCGGGATGGCGTAGGTGGTCGGCTTCGACGTCACGACGCCCAGCCGTGCGTGGTCCCGGAGGTCCTCGAGGAGCTCCGGCACCCCCTGGTAGGAGGCGGCGAGTTCGGTAGACGTCGTACGGTATTCCGCCCGATAGGTGTCGAGCAGCCGATCAGCCATCGCTGCGTCGCCGCCGCGTTCGGCGACCAGTGTCACGAACGTCGCCCGCAGCGGCGGTCCGATGATGGTGGAGAGGTCATCGACGGTGACAGGCTCAAGACCGAGGTCATCGAGGGCCATGTTCAGAGCGGCGAGAACCGGTTTGGTGGAGTCGACGAGAGTTCCGTCGAGGTCGAAGAGGCAGATGTTCATTGCCCGGCAGGCTAGATGCTTGCTGGCCGCCGGGATCCGGGCCCGGGCGGTTTCCGTAGGATGGGCCGATGCAGTATCGAAACCTTGGCGCCTCCGGTGTACGCGTGTCGGCGATCGGTCTCGGGATGGCGGCGATCGGCCGACCGGGATACATCAATCTCGGCCACGGTGACGACCTCACCGGCAGCACCTCGCCCTCCGGGCTCGAAGACCACGCGGGTACGGTGATGGACGCTGCCCTCGCCGCAGGCATCACCTACTTCGATGCGGCGCGGTCCTACGGAAGGGCCGAGGAGTTCGTATCTCGGTGGCTCGACAGCCGCGGTGTCCAACCGTCTGACGTCGTGGTCGGGTCGAAGTGGGGATACGTCTACACCGCCGACTGGCAGGTCGATGCCGATGTGCACGAGGTCAAGATCCACACGAGGGAGAACCTCGAGCGGCAGCACATCGAGAGCATGGCGCTCCTCGGTGGATACCTCCGCCTGTATCAGATCCATTCCGCGACGCTCGACAGCGGTGTCCTCGACGATCCCGAGGTTGTCGAACGCCTCGCAGAGCTTCGGGACGGGGGTCTGATCGTCGGGCTCTCCACAAGTGGTCCGGCGCAATCCGACACCATCCGCCGGGCGCTCGAGGTCACTTCCGGTGGTCGTCCCGTATTCGGTGCGGTTCAGTCGACGTGGAACCTCCTCGAACCATCCGCCGGACCGGCCCTCGCCGAGGTCGCCGATGCAGGCCTCGGCGTGATTGTCAAAGAAGCGGTTGCCAACGGACGGCTCACTTCTCGCAACGCCGACCTCGCAGCACGCGTCGCCCGCATCGCAAGGGAGTGGTCGCTCGATTCAGTTGCGATCGCGACATGCCTCAACCAACCGTGGTCGAGCGTCGTGCTCAGCGGTGCCGCCACCGTCGAACAACTCGAGAGCAACGTGCGTGCCCTGTCGGTTCCCGCCGACATCCTTGAAGCGGTTCCGAGCCTTGCCGAGAACCCGAACGACTACTGGGGGACCCGCAGCAGCCTCGCGTGGGGGTGATGGGCTCGACGTAGACATTCCGTTGGGCACGCCGCGAATCGTTGTGGGTAATGGGTATCGGGCGCAGCGAGGCCTGCGAGCCTTCCCGTATTTCGGCCGACCGTGGACGGCCGGGGCACCGCCTTCCGACAGCGCACCGGGCGGCGTAGAGTTGCCTTGGTTGCGAAGCACAGGCACATCCGAGATCGGAGTCCAGTGTGGTAGATCTATCAGCCGTCGGCCTGACGAACGTAAGCAAGACGTATCACAACCTCACGACGTCGGAACTCTACGAAGAGGCCATCAAGAGGAACGAAGGCCATGTCGGTCACCTCGGGCCGTTCGTGGTTTCCACCGGCAAGTACACGGGACGGTCTGCCAACGACAAGTTCGTTGTCGAAGAGCCTTCGAGCCGGGACAACATCTGGTGGGGCAGGATCAACCGGCCGTTCAGCTCCGAACACTTCGACAAGGTCCTCTACGGACTCCGTTCGTATCTCCAGAACAAGGAAGTCTTCGTCCAGGACTGCTACGCCGGCTCCGATCCGGACTACCGGATCAAGGTCCGCGTCATCACCGAGCACGCCTGGCACAACCTGTTCGCCCGCACCATGTTCATCCGCGAGTTCGACCGTGGGGTCATCGAGAACTTCGAACCGGACTGGACCGTTCTGCACTGCCCCGGCTTCGAGGCCGACCCCGAGCTCGAGGGCACCCGCAGCGAGGCCTTCATTCTCCTGAACGTCGGTCGCAAGATGGTCGTCATCGGCGGCACGAGCTACGCAGGCGAGATCAAGAAGTCGATCTTCACGGTCATGAACTACCTCCTGCCGTTGCAGGGAGTGCTGAGCCTCCACTCGTCGGCCAACGTCGGTCCCGACGGTGACTCCGCCGTGTTCTTCGGCCTGTCCGGAACCGGCAAGACCACGCTGTCGACCGAGAGGGATCGTGCCATGATCGGCGACGACGAACTCGGCTGGAGCGACCGGGGCATCTTCAACTTCGAAGGCGGCTGCTACGCCAAGATGATCCGCCTGTCGGATGAGGCCGAGCCGGAGATCTACCAGACGACGCGTCGATTCGGCACCATCCTGGAGAACGTCACGATCGACCCGAACACCCGGCGCCTCGACCTCGATGAGGCCGACACGGAGAACACACGCGGTGCCTACCCGATCACCCACCTCGACAACATCGTCGAGGGGAGCATGGCCGGCCATCCGAAGAACATCTTCATGCTGACGGCCGACGCATTCGGCGTTCTGCCTCCCATCGCCAGGCTCACGCCCGAGCAGGCGAAGTACCACTTCATCTCCGGCTACACGGCCAAGGTGGCGGGTACCGAGCGTGGGATCAAAGAGCCGGTGGCGACGTTCTCGGCGTGCTTCGGTGCGCCGTTCATTCCCCTGCACCCGGCGGTATACGCCGAACTGCTCGGTGAGAAGATTGCCGAGCACGACGTGGCCGTGTGGCTCGTCAACACCGGCTGGACCGGCGGTCCCTACGGCGTTGGAGAGCGGTTCAAGATCGCATACTCACGTGCCGTGATCAAGGCTGCGATCGATGGAGATCTCGACGACGTCGAGTACTGCATCGATCCGAACTTCGGTTTCGCCGTGCCGACCGAGTGCCCGGGAGTCCCGTCCGAGATCCTCGACCCGCGTTCAACGTGGGCGGATCCGGAGGCCTATGACGTCAAAGCGCAGGAACTCGCCGCCTTGTTCGCCGAGAACTTCGAGGAGTTCGCAGCAGAGGTGACCGGTGAGATCGTGGCCGCAGGGCCGACGCTCTCGTAGCCCACCCAAGCACAGCCTGATCGAAGAGCGGACGCCGGGTTCTCCCCGGCGTCCGCTCTCTCTCGGCGGGTCTCGGCGGGTCCCCTCTATGAGCGAAACGAACGGGTCCTCGTGGTGGCTACGGCCGTGGTCTCCTTGAATGTCGGGGCCTCCGGTGGATGACGATGTCCTGTCAACCCTTTCGGCGACGTGTCGGCGTCCCGCGCCGTCAGGCCTGCAACGCCGCCGGTTCGGCAGTTGAATCCCGTTCGCCCCGTTGTTCGGCACTTGCCCGCAGCTCCCTGCTACGTCACCGAGGTACGGGTCTGGGGATAGCTGTTCGGGAGACCGGCAGCCATCAGCACCTTGATGCGGATGATCGCCGTGTGCAGGTCCGTGTAGCTGGTGTAGAGGGGGGCGAAGCCGAAGCGGAGGTTGTCGGGTTCGCGGAAGTCGGGGATGACCTTGCCGCGTTCGATCATCGCCCGGACGATGCGCCAGCCATCCACATGGCGGAGCGACACGTGCGAGCCGCGTCGCGCGGCGTCGCGCGGTGAGGCGACCGAGAATCCGAGCGGTTCGAGGTGAACCTCGCTCTGTTCGATGAAGAACTCGGAGAGGCCGATCGACTTCGTCCTCAGGTTGTCGATTCCCGCCTCGGTGGTGAGAGCGACTCCGGTCTCGACCGCGGAGAGCGAGAGGATCGGCATCGTTCCGGTCTGGAATCGACGGATCGACGCCGCCGGGGTGTACTCGAGGTCGAACGCGAACGGCTGCACGTGACCCCACCATCCCGACAGGGGGTTGTCGACCTCGGCGTCGATCCTCGTGCTGACATAGAGAAACGCCGGTGATCCCGGCCCGCCATTCAGGTACTTGTAGGTGCATCCGACGGCCAGGTCCGCTTCGGCGCCGCCAAGATCGACCGGGACGACGCCGACCGAGTGGCTGAGATCCCACAGCACAAGGGCCCCGACATCGTGGGCTGCGCTCGTGAGCCGCGCCATGTCGTACTGGTATCCACTCTTGAAGGCCACGTGGGACAACGTCAGCAGCGCCGTGTCCTCGTCGAGGGCCGTGATGATCGCATCCTCCGCCCCGTCGATTCCGTCGGCCGACCGACCGGTGACGACCTCCCGACCCCCGGCGAGATTGGCGGCGGCCACGGTGACATAGGCGTCGGTCGGGAAGTTGAGGTCATCCGTGACAATCCGCGACCGCCCCGGACGGGCCTGCAGCGCCGCGAGGGTGAGCTTGAAGAGGACGACCGAGGTCGAGTCGGCGACGATGACCTCGCCCGGCTGTGCACCGATCAGGGGAGCAATCTGGCTGCCGATCTCGTCGGCGAGATTCCACCAGCGCTCGGGCCACGACCGGATCAGCCGGTCGCGCCATTCGCGGTCCACGACGTCGTGCACGCGGGAGACCGTCGAGACCGGGAGGCGCCCGAGCGAGTTGCCGTCGAGATAGATCAAGTCCGGTTCAGTCGGCACGAAACGGTCTGCGAACGGACGCAACGGGTCGGCCTCATCCAGGGCCGACGCCTCTTCGAAGCCGTCGACCATGGGAAAGGGGCCGAGATCGATTGATCCCACTGGCGAACTCCTCGGTTTGGCGAGGGGAGAGAGCGTACCGTCCGCCCTGCGCCCTGACACGAGGCGGAGCCGGCCCTGGCCGCTGGACTACGCGAAGTAGCCGGCGATCGCTGCGGCCTCAACCTCAATGGTGTGCGCGTCGACGAGATCGCTCGATACAAGGACCGAGACCCAGGTGGCGAGCACATCGGAGGCAGTGCCGCTTTCGTACAGAGCGGCCTCGAGATCGCCGAGCGCCTGGTCGTAGAGCGATGCGAACTCCGGATTGGCCAGGAAGCGCTCAACCAGCACATTTGCCTGAGCACCTCCACGTCCGGGGCCAACACCGGGGCCTCCGCCGTCGGGTGCTGCGCCGCCGGGGCCATCGAAGGGTGCGGCTTCGCCGGGCGCTGACCCGGCAGCGTCCGCACCGACGGCTTGACCCCGCGGAGCGCCGCCCGGACCAACCCCGTCGTTGTTCTGCACACCGAACGCAAGGTTGTGGTCCCAGGCGACCACGGTGAAGACGTCCGTCTCGGAGTCGTAGTACAGGTAGGAGTTGTTGCCGGGTCCGTTGATGTCATCGAAGTTGTCGATCAGGTCCTGCGTCGCGAGGTAGGTAGCGAACGATTCGACGTCGAGATGATCGGCCAGTTCGGCGTTGAACGTCGCATCGTCCGAGTTGTTGATGAAGTCCAGGAACTCGATCAGGGGCGTGAGGTCTTCGTTGTCCTTCCCTGCTTCCTGGTCGAACACGTCGTCGTAGGACTCCGGATCGTCGCCTCGGTAGCTGTAGTCGCCGGTGCTCTCAGCCTTGTAGAGCGCGCCGTTGTCTTCGAAGTTGTCTTCGAGCCACACATCGTCGGGGTGTTCGATCACCAACCGGAGCGTCGGGTCGCTTCCGTTGACGCTGAAACCGACGGCGATGGCATCCTGGGAGGCCAGGCCGGCGAGCTCGAGCAGATCGAGGGCAACCGCCTCGTTGAGGGATGTCTCGGTGTTGTTCGAACGGACGACCAGGTCGGAGAGTCCCTCATAGTTCTGTCCGTCGACGTACTTGTCGAAGCGGATCAGCCAGGGCAAGTCGGCGGGGTTGTCGGCTGAGACGGTGGCACTCTGGGCTCCGAGACCGTCGCTGAGCCCGCGGAGCGATGAATTGCCTTTCAACCGAAGGCCGACGTGTTCGAACGTGACACCATCGATCGTCGCGGTGGCCTCGATCCACTCCTTGTCGCCGGTCGAGGAGTAGGTCTCGATCATCGCGTCGTAGTCGGCTTCGTCGAACGTGACCTCGACCTCGTGCACAACAGAGGCATCCAATACGCCTCCTTCGGTGGTCCTCGTGGCCGCTGAGGCCGAAACGCCGGCATCCGCCTCGTCCGCGGCGAAGGCGCACGACGAAGCGACGAGTCCGACGCTGATAATCATCGTGATCCCTACGACGAGACGTCGAAGACGGACCGATGTGGAACTGGGCATGGCTGACATGTGGATCTCCTTTGAATCGTGTCACGAGGAAACCGCGCGAACGTGCGATCTCCCTCGGGATCCGCTGTGAGTTCCCTGTGAATCACGGTGCCGACGATTCACAGGATCTCGGCAGCTGACTCTCAGGTTCTCCCCAGGGCGGGCGGTGAACCTGTGGTCAACAAACCACCAACCAGGGAGCACTCCATGTCTCACGCCATGCTTTTCGCAATCGATCTCGTCGCCATTGCGATCCTGACCTTCGTTCTGTACTTTCCGCGCCACCGCCGCAAAGCAATGGTGGTGGCCTACCTCGGCGCCAACGTGGGCGTCGTGGCCGTTGCCTATGTGCTTTCCTCTTCGGCGATCGCGGCAGGCCTGGGTCTGGGTCTGTTCGGCATTCTCTCGATCATTCGGCTCCGGTCGGACACCCTCGATCAGCAGGAGGTGGCCTACTACTTCGCAGCGCTCGCCCTTGGACTTCTCACCGGGATTGCGACTACTCCCGGTTGGACCATTGCAGCGTTGATGGGAGCGATCCTTCTGGCGCTCTATATCGGCGATCATCCGCTGCTCTTTGCCGGGTATCGAACCGAGGTGCTCACCCTCGACGTGGCCTACACGAACGAAGCGGCACTCATCGAGTACCTGGGAATCCTGCTCGACGCCAAGATCCACCGAATTGCCGTCCGCAGGGTCGATTTGGTCAGCAACACGACGTCCGTGGAGGTGCGGTTCGAACTGCCGACGTCGAGCCGGGCAGCGTCGGCTGATCGCTCTCAGGTAGATGCCATCGGTATGGGGACGTGAGAGCGACGACGCAGGAATCGGTCATCCCGGCGCCGAGTCCCGCCGGTCGACCACGTTCCCGAGTGTTCGCTGTGCCCGGCACCGCGGTGGTGGCGCTCGCCGGGTGCCTCCTCATCGTTGTGGCCATGGTGGGCCCCGGCCCGTAGCGCACCACGGGTCAGTGAGATGTGGCAGCTCCACCGGGAGTCTGCGACATCTCACATGGTGTTCTCAGGAAACTCCCAGGAAGGACCGCTACGTTCGCGGATTATGGATGAGAGAATCAACCGGGACGCCACCATTCTCGTGGTCGATGATGAGGAAGCGCTGTCTGATCTGGTGTCCAGTGCGCTCCGGTTCGCGGGCTACACCGTGCAGACCGCGGGGAACGGATTCGACGCCCTCCGCAGTGTGAAGTCGGCGACACCCGACCTGATCGTGCTCGACGTGAACATGCCGGAGATGGATGGCTTCGAAGTGTGCCGCCGAGTCCGGCGTGACGGCGTGCAGGTTCCGGTCATCTTCCTCACCGCCCGCGACGACATCGATGATCTGCGCACAGGATTCCGCCAGGGTGGCGACGACTACCTCACCAAGCCGTTCAGCCTCGAAGAACTGGGCCTTCGCATCGAGGCATTGCTACGCCGGGCCGGGGAACATCCCGAATCCTCCCGCCTCGTCGTCGGCGACCTCGTGATCGATGAGGACGCCCATCAGGTCTTTGTCGGAACCGACGAGGTTCAGTTGTCACCGACCGAGTTCCGGCTGCTGCGATTCTTGACGCTCAACAGGGGCCGGGTGATGTCGAAAGGGCAGATCGTCGACTACGTGTGGGAGTACGACTTCGACGGCAACTACGGGATCGTCGAGACCTATGTCTCGTATCTGCGCAAGAAACTCGGTGATACCGGCGGTTCACTCGTCCAGACGGTGCGCGGGGTCGGCTACGTGATCCGGATGCCTCACGTATGAGCCTGCGCACCCGGCTCGTGATCTCGTTCACGATCCTCCTTCTGGTGGCGATACTCGCCGTCGGGTTCGTGGCTTCTCGCTCAACCTCGGACATCCTCGTCTCACAGATCGACCGCACACTGCTCGGGATCGCCGAACGCGGGCCGATCCCCGTGCAGCGGCCCGGCGAGGTTCCAACGGACAATGAACCGCCCCCTCCCGATGTACAGACCGATAGTGAGTCCTTCCTTCGCCCAACGGCCGAGATCGTGCTGAGCAACGAAGGGTTCGTGGTCCTCGCCCGACCCTCCGGGTTTGCCGATGACCCGGACCCGCTACCTGACGTTGCTGGGTTGACGGACGCCCCGGGCTTCGTGTACCTCGACGCCGTGGACGCAACGCTGAGATATCGGGCCCTCGTCCGGGGTCTGCCGGAAGGGGCGCAGGTCGTACTCGCGTGGCCGCTCAAAGAGGTTGGCGCGGCGACATCGGAACTCATTCGCACGCTGCTGCTCGCCGGCGCCGGGGTGCTGCTGCTTGGCGCCGCCGCCACGTGGTGGACGGTTCGACAGAGCATGCGGCCGGTCGACGAGATGGTCGATACCGCGGAAGCCATTGCCGGCGGGGATCTCTCCCGTCGGGTTCCCGAGACGGACCCGAACACAGAATTGGGACGCCTCGGGGTCTCGCTGAACGAGATGCTGACCCACCTCGAAGAGGCTGTCGAGACCGAACGCGATGCCAAGAATCGGCTCCGGCGTTTCGTCGCTGATGCGTCTCACGAGCTCCGCACGCCGCTGGCCACGATCTCCGGCTACGCCGAACTGCGCGGCAAGGGTGGACTCCCGGCGCCGCAGGATGAGGACAAGGCATGGTCGCGCATCGAGAGCGAGAGCCGCCGAATGGCCGTCCTCATTGAAGACATGCTGGCCCTTGCGAGGCTCGATCAGAGCCAGGCGTTGCGAATTGGTGCGGTCGACGCGGCCCAGATCATCCGAGATGCTGCGGGCGACCATGCGGCGATCGATCCGAGGCGTCCGATTCGGGTTGATTCTCCGGATTCGGTGATGTTGGAAGCCGATGAGGAGCGTCTGACCCAGGTGATCACAAGCCTGTTGTCGAACGTTCGGGTGCATACCCCGGAAGGGACCGAGACCGACGTCGTTGTGAAACCCGCGGCCGGCGTGGTGTCGATCGACGTGGTCGACAATGGACCCGGGATTCCCGACGCAGCCCTCGATCAGATCTTCGACCGCTTCTATCGAGCAGACCCTTCCCGGTCGCGCTCGTTGGGTGGTGCCGGACTGGGTCTCGCCATCGTGCAGGCGATCGTGGAGGCTCACGGCGGAACGGTTTCGGCATCGCGCGCCGGGCCGGGCGGCACGCGGATTGCGATCCAGTTGCCGAGGGAGGCGCCAACGGAGTCTCCGCCGGTCTGAGCCTGGCGTTGCGGCGATGCTCAAGACGAGGCACTCGTCGGCCGATTGCTGGGGGACGGGAGAATCTGACTGCGAGCGTCCAGATGAGTTCGACAATCCAAAGAGACGCGGCGTCGCCGCCTCCGGCATCCGGGTTGAGCGATCCCGGCGGCCTGTCGCCGCTGGCCGCGATCGCGCGCATCGCCGAGTTCGCGGCGGAGTGCAGCGATCTCGCTCCGCTCTTCGATCTGGCGACCGAATTGGCCAATCGGGTCCTCGACGTTGACGACGTCGAAATCCGGCAGGGGCAGCAACCCGATGAGCGGATCGACGGATCGGTGCTCGACGACGATCACCGAGTCACCCGCGGGTTGAGCGTGGAGATTCCCGGTCCGTCGGGGCCCACTGGCAGTCTCGCGGTACGCGGAAGCGAGAGCCGCGCCTTCACCTCGGACGACGCCGACTTCCTTCGGTCGGTGGCCGGCATTCTCGGCGGGGCAGTGGAGACCAGCCAGACCCGCCTCTGGATCGAGGACGAGGAGACCACCCACCAGCGCCTCATCCAGTACCACTCGGCCCTCGCCCGATGCGCCCAATCCCTGCTCGCCAACACAGGGGATGACTCGCTGCGTCAAGCGGTCGAAGCGCTCCCGGTGGCAGCGTCGGCGAGCTCCGTGTTCGTCGAACGCAACGTGACGGACCCGGAATTGGGGCTCTGCTCGCGCACGGTCGCCACCGCGCGTCGACCGGGGGATCCGGGACATCCCGAGACCGACGCCTATTGGGAGATCATCCCGTGGGAGCGGATGCCCACGACCCGCGACGCGCTCGAGAAGGGCGAGCCGATTGCGCTCACACCGTCGACACTCGTGGGTCCGGAGCATGAGGTGTACGCCGGGGACCCGATCATGATCGCGTCGGAGATCGACGTTCCGATCTTCGTTGGCGGCGAATGGGTTGGCCTGATCGGACTGTCGGACCGGGACGCCGAGCGGGAATGGACGAATGAAGACCGGTCGCTGCTCGCTGCCGCCGCGACGATGATCGGCGCCTACTGGGAGCGCGACAGTGCCCTCGACGCTCTGCTCGAACTCGTTCGGTCCAAGGACATGGTCCTCGCGAGCGTGAGCCACGAGCTGCGAACGCCGCTGGCAACCGTCGTGGGAACAAGCGAGATCCTGCGCGATCCGTCGCTGGATCTTTCGCCCGAGGAACGTTCGGCGCTTCTCGACTCGGTGGTCGCGGAAGGCACCGACCTCGTCAACATCGTCAACGATCTGCTCGCGGCTGCCAAGGCGGACTCCGGGACGCTGACCGTCAGCCGGGTCCGTGTCAGCCTGCGGGCCCAGGCGGCGCAGGTCCTCGAGGCGATCCAGCAGGACACGCACACCGGCATCACGATGCTGGCCGGATCAGTGACCGCGGTTGGAGATCCGGGAAGGGTCCGGCAGATTGTCCGAAATCTCGTCAGTAACGCGTTGCGTTACGGCGGGGACACGATTCGAGTTGAGCTGGATCGCGACGATGGCGCGGCGATTCTGCGCCTGTGCGACAACGGGACCGGAATCCCAGTCGAGGGTCGGGAGCGGATCTTCGAGGCGTACGAGAGTGCGCACGGAGACCCCGGACGCCCGGGTTCGGTGGGTCTGGGACTCGCGATCTCCCGGACGCTGGCCCGTCTGATGGGCGGCGATCTCACGTACCGATATGAAGGCGGCGAGAGCGTCTTCGAGTTGACGCTGCCTGAAGCCGACTGACTCGCAGCGGTGGTTGCATTCGGAGCCGATCTGAGCGATGCTGACGCGATGGAGCCGAGCACGCGTGGCTGGATCATCGACATCTTCGTCGGAGGCATTACCGCGGGGATCATCGGCGCCATTGTCGCCGTCAACGTCGTGATCTACTCGGGGATCGATGACGGATACGAAGCCACGCTCGGCGAACTATTCGACCAGAACCCGATCGTCGGTGTCATCTCCGTCGCCATTCTGTTGCTTGGGCCGCTTGTCGGCATCGCGGCCGCACGCTTCCTTCGATGCCGACGCAGCAACGCTTCGCCGGTCTGAACGTTCGCCGACCTGAGTTGGATTCGCCCTTCATTGTCGCACGGCGCACCTAGGCTCGGACGACCGCATGGTCGACGGGTCCCGACGTGTCTCAGGGCAAGACCGCAATTCACCGAATCGGGGAGGGACGATGACACTCGCTGTCGTTGCCGACAACATCTACAAGACGTACAAGAAGTCCAACGTGCCCGCCCTCGACGGAGTATCGATCTCCATCGAGAGCGGGAAGATCTACGCCCTGCTTGGGCCGAATGGAGCAGGCAAGACGACCCTCATCCGGGTGCTCGCCACGCTGCTCAAACCCGATTCCGGTACTGCCACCGTGGAAGGGATTGATGTCGTTGCCGACCCGATCGGCGTCCGGACTCGCATCGGTCTCGGCGGTCAGTACGCAGCCGTCGATGAGTTCCTGAGCGGACGCGAGAACGTGGTGATGGTCGGCCGCTTGTACAACCTGTCGATGGCAGAGGCTCAGTCCCGCGCCGACGAGGTACTTGAGCGCATCAACCTCACGGACGCCGCCGACCGTCCCGTCCGCACGTACTCCGGGGGCATGCGGCGGCGTCTCGACCTCGCCGCTTCGCTGGTCGGACGCCCGGACGTCCTGTTCCTCGACGAACCAACCACCGGTATCGATCCACGCTCACGCGTCGACATCTGGGAGCTCATCAGAGAGCTCGTCAGCGGTGGCACCACCCTCTTGCTCACGACGCAGTACCTCGAGGAGGCGGACTTCCTTGCCGACAGCGTCGGGGTGATCGATCACGGCCGTCTCATCGCAGAGGGCACCTCCGACAGCCTCAAGGAGACGATCGGCGGTGTTGTGGTCCGTCTGGAGGTGGACGGCGAGCACTGCGCCGATGCGATCGCCGCGATCAACCGCCTCACCGGAGCAGACCCGCTTCATGATGAGCAGCGGGGACTCCTGGTCATCCCGGCCGAGGAGGGATCCCGTTCCCTCGTCGAGGTCGTTCGCGCGATGAACGATGCCTCGATCCCAATCCTCGATGTCGAACTTCACAAGCCCACTCTCGATGACGTGTTCCTCTCTCTCACCGGCCATGCAGCGGAGCTGGATCCGGCGCCTGAGGAATCCGTGAAGAGCGAGGTGGCGGGATGACGACCACAGCCGTGAAGCCAAGCAAGGCGCGCGTCACCCCGGCGCACGCGGTCAAGGACATGTGGATCCTCACGAAGCGCAATCTTCGGCGCTTCATCCGGATGCCGCAGTTGCTGCTGGTCGCCACCGTCCAGCCGGTGATGTTCTTGCTGCTCTTCACCTACGTGTTCGGCGGAGCGATCTCGATTCCCGGCGTGCCGTACATCGACTTCCTCCTCCCCGGCATCCTGGTTCAGACCGTGATGTTCGGTGCCACCAACACGGCGACAGGCCTCACCGAGGACCTGGCTGCCGGTGTCATCGACCGTTTCCGGTCGCTGCCGATGGCGCGGGGCGCAGTGCTTGCAGGGCGGACGCTTGCCGATCTGGTGCGGAGCGCGTTCGTGAACACCCTCATGATCTTCGTGGCGTATCTGATCGGGTTCCGGCCTTCCGGCATCCCCGAGCTTCTGCTCGGCCTGGCCCTGGCGCTCTTGTTTGGGTACTCGATGTCGTGGGTGTTCGCTGCGATTGGTCTCTTTGCCCGTACTCCGGAGGCGGCGCAGTCGGCGAGTTTCCTCCTCGTCTTCCCGTTCGTGTTCGCGAGTTCGGTCTTCGTTCCCGTGCAATCGATGCCGGGATGGCTCCAGGTCTTCGCCGAGAACCAGCCGGTTTCGGTGATCGCGACGACCGTTCGCGGCCTCACGATCGGCATCGAGGCGATGCCGTCCGGCAAGACCGTCGAGGGCATGATCGCACTTTCGATTGCCTGGATCATCGCCATCTTCGTGGTTGCCTCACCGCTCAGCGTGAGCATCTACCGCCGCATCTTCAGCTGATCCATAGACCGCCGGGCCGGAGACCGCCCCCGGTCGGCGGCATCATGTGACACAATGACAGAGGCCACGATTTCGGTGGCCGGCCGGGAGGCATTCATGGCGAACAAAGACAAAGGCAGCCGAAGCACCAAAAAGGTCGCGGGCAAGAGCCTCAAGGAGAAGCGCCTCGCAAAGCAAGCGAAGCGCGATTCCCACGAAGCCACATCGAACCAGTCGCTCGACAAGACCTTCGGTCACTGAGCGACCCCCGTCGCCCGGGGCGTTCCGCTCGCGCGTCGGCCCCGTGCGGGGTGCGCCCCGAGTTGCTTCTAGGGTCGCTTCACGGATGCCGGACCTGCCCGTTGTCGTTTCCTCGGAGACCTTCGAGTTGATCTCGAAAGCGGTGTTCGGGTGGCGAGCGACGAGAGGTCGCTTCGATCCGACCGTGCTCGAAGCCGTCGTATCCAACGGTTACGATCGGAGTTTCGAGTTGATCGGTGACGGGGGCCGGCACGGCCCATCGCCGAGCGCTGCGTCGCCCGGATGTCGGCGCATCGATCTGAACCGAGAGCACCTCGCCGTGAAGCTCCCGAGGGGTGTCATGATCGATCCCGGGGGCATCGGCAAGGGCCTCGCGTGCGATATCGTCGTTCGGGAATTGCTGACCGCCGGTGCAGAAGGCGCGATGGTCAATCTGGGCGGGGACGTCCGCGCCGCAGGGCGCCCTCCGGAAGGTGACGGCTGGACGATCCTCGTGGAGGACCCGTTCGATCCAGCGAAGGACTCCGCAGGATTCGCCTGACCAACGGCGCGGTCGTGACGAGCAGCAGGCTCGCGCGCCGGTGGCGTATCGGAAACACCGATGCCCATCACCTCATCGATTCGCGAACGGGCCGGCCGTTCCAGAACGATGTTGCGGCCGTGACGGTTGTCGCGGGAGAAGGCTGGTGGGCTGAAGTGATGACGAAGGCGGTGTTCGCTGCCGGAGTCGAGCGCGCCGCGGATGTCCTCGTCGGCGCATCCGCTCTGGTCGTTGATGTCGATGGCGGTCAACACGCCTCGCAGGGTTTCTGGGAGGCTGCGGCGTGAACTCCCAAGTGTGGTGGTACGTGGCTCGCTCGAGTGGGATCGTGGCAGCGGGCCTGGTTGCGGTTTCGGTCGTGTGGGGTCTGTTGCTGTCGACGCGACTCCTGCAACGCCATCCGAGTCCCAAGTGGCTTCTCGACCTCCACCGGCACTTGGGTGGACTCGCAGTCGTGTTTACCGGCTTCCACCTCGCCGGACTCATCGCTGATTCGTATGTTCATTTCGACCTCGTCGGTCTCCTTGTGCCCATGGCCTCAGAATGGAAGCCGGGACCGGTCGCCTGGGGCATAGTCGCTGTCTATCTCCTGGCCGCCGTCGAGATCACGTCGCTGATGGCGAAGCACCTGACCCGAAAGGTGTGGCACGGCATCCATCTGCTCAGCTACGTGCTGTTCTGGATGATTTCCATCCACGGTGCGACCGCCGGATCCGATGCAGCGAGTCCCGCGTACGTCGTCGGATCGGTCCTGAGCATTGTGGTCGTCCTCTCGCTCACGCTCTATAGGGTGCTGGCCGGCAAGCGTTCCATCGCGGTTCGCGCTCCGAGGACACGCGAATGTGGCGTAGCGCCGGCTCCGGCACAAGCCGAACTCACGATTGACCCTCGAAATCCCGGTGTCGGTTCCGGCGTGCGAGGCGTGAGAAGCGGCCTCGGGGAGGCGAAATCGCGATCGCACCGGCGGGCGGCATGTCCCTCGCCAGCGAGGCAGGCGCCATTGGAAACGGGGGCGCTCATCGTGAGCGAGGTCGTCGTTCAGCCGTCCTCGATGCCGAGCGTGTGCCTGATCCGTTCTCTTGCGTCCTCCGGGAGGTCGAGGCGGCCGTGGGTGCGGTAGAGAGAACCGACACCCTCCAGCTCGGAGATGACCGTCCGGCAGTCGGAGCACGTTGCCAAGTGATCGGCGGCTGCGGTCTCCAGTTCGGCCGTGAGCGAGCCGTCGAAGAACTCGGGAAGCAGAGCGTCGAGTTGGTCGCAGGTCATCGTCATAACAGGTACTCCTTGAGTTCCACGCGCAAGGCCTGCCGGGCACGGGCAAGGCGCATCTTGACGGCAGATTCGGAGACATCGAGGGCCTGGGCGACTTCGGCGGTGGATAGCAGCTCGATGTCCCTCAGCACGAATGCCGACCGCAGCGGTTCGGCAAGGCGGGCGATTGCGGCCTCGAGTCGTCGCGTCAGTTCGGCGGTGAGCACCGCATCTTCGACGCTCGTGGCCGGCCCGTCACCTGTTCGGAGCATCTCGTCGGGGTCGAGCGGGGTTTCTCGTCGTTTGCGGGTGGCGGTGATCGCCTCGCGGTAGCCGATCCGGTAGAGCCAGGCGGCGATCGGCCCGTCACCCCGGTAGGTGTTCAGCGATCGTATGACCTTGATGAACGTCTCCTGGACGATGTCCTCGGCCAGGTGCCGGTCACCGAGTATGCGATAGCCCAGCGTGTACACGCCGTCGGCAAACTGGTCGAACAGGGCGGCGACCGAAACTGTGGGTGTCGTCGTGACCATGGAGTCGTCCATTGAGACAGACGGTACCCCTCCTGGCGAGGTGGGCGGCGCATCCGCCGGGGGGATGGCGACGGTCACTTCCTCCGGAGAGGAATCTGATCCCATAACGCAAACGCGATCAGGGCGAACACCACGAGGTACAGGAGCGCTTGGCCGGCGATGTATGCAATCGCTCCCACGGCCGCCGCCGCGCTCAGGCGCATCAGCCGCTCCGCGGTCGACAGCGGGATGGATCGGACCTGGCCATCGATAGCTCCGGCGAAAACCTCTGCGATCCCGGCCCTGCTCTGGGCTCCGACCGCGTGGCCGACGACGACGCCATCATGGATGGCGACGAAGGTTGGGACCGACCGCACCGAGTGGCGCTCGGCGAGATCCCGGTTCTTGGCGACGTCGACCTGGACGAGTTGGACGTCGGAGCCGTATTCGCCGGCTGCCGCCAGCACGACCGGCGTCATGGCCTTGCAGGTAGTGCAATGCGCTCCGGTGAAGTAGAGGACCTGGTTGGCTGCGTCAGCCACGGATGGATTGCTCCCTCGGGATTGGGCGTCCGGGTGATCCCCAGTTGGCATCACCCGGATCGGTCCCGATGGTTGTCATTGTTCTTCGCTGTCTCTAGGCCTTGGTGCCCCGCCCGATCACGGAGTAGAGGGGGCACCAGCCGACGAGTCCAGTCACGAGCGGGATCAACCCGACCGCGGCCATGACCCAGCCCCACCCGCCACCGACGGCGAGCAGGCCGACGCCGATCAACACGATGCCGAGCACCACCCGGGCGATCCGATCCCAGCTTGCTTCGTTTGCCTTCATTGCGAGACCTCCATGAGTCAACGATCCTTCTACCCGGTACGACGCGACAGACCGCCGATCGGTCACATGATTCCGCGCGTTTCGCGGGTGCCGCGCCACCAATGATCACGGCAGTCACGGCGCTGGCAGCCATCAAGGCGCAGAAGTTGCGCCGGACCGACCAGGTGGCATCGTTCACGATCCCGGCACCGAGATCCGCCGGTGCACGGAGGTGAGATCCGACCCACATCGATGGCCGGCTCCAGTCGGCGAGGAGTAGGAGAGAAGGAACAGCGCCACGAAGATCGTCGCGGTAGACGCACCGACGCTGAGAACGCATATCGGGGATTCGACTGCCCTCACCGTTCTCCATGGTGTCGCTGGGGCGGTCTCGGATGGTATGAGGCGGTCGCAGCGAGAGGATCTGGGACCGAACTGGATTCCGGCGGAGCCGCCCTCGCTGTTGTGACGACAGGAGGATGTGCCGCCGCATTGAAGCCGCTGATCGAGGACTACGGGCATGCGGTATCCGCTGTCACCGACATCGATGTGGGCGCCCTCGAGAACGATGGCTGAGGCCGTGCGGCGGTCGCGGACGGACGCGGAGGCCTAGCCTCTCATCATCGAGTCCCGGGGCGGGAGCCGGAGGGGTCCGGTCGGGCCAGCATCGGTTCTGATGTGGTCGGGTACGATGCCCGCAGGAGGGTCAAGGTCCGGGCGGGCCGACTCCGAGCAAGCGGCGATGATCGAGCAGGAGACGATCGGCGATGACGGACATCCCTCAGATTCCGACGACGGGCCAGACCGCGAGCGAAGTCTGGAACAAATACGCCTTCCGGTACCTCGCAGGGCTGGCGATCTGCGCCCTGTCAATCGGAACCGTTGTGTACCACTTCATGGAGGACTGGACCTGGGTGGATTCCTTCTACTTCAGTTCGGTCACTCTGACAACCGTCGGATTCGGCGACCTCACTCCGACGAGCGATCTCTCGAAGATCTTCACGGTGTTCTACATCTTCGGCGGCATCTCGCTGATCGGCGCGACCCTCAATGCGTTCTTCAAGCGAGGCGCCGTGAAGGTGAGGAGTCGCCGCGCCGACGATTGAGACCTCGGCAATCGAGGTCCGGTACCCCGGCCATGTTCGGTCAGATGCCTTCTCCGTGGATGAGCGCGGGTGCAAGCACGATCTGGTCGGAGGAGCCATCCCCGTTGACACGTTCTTCGAGCTGCTGCACCCGCTCGAAGAGGACCTCAATCACCCGAACGGCGTGGTCGTCGCCGCTCTCCTCCAGAGCCATGCTCAGCGCTGGCGAACCCGGAACGTGCTCGTCGATCACGCGACCGGCCAAACCCACGACGGTCGACCCGGGCGGCACATCCTTCACGACCACGGCACCGGCCCCCACGCGAGCATGAGATCCGATGTTGACGGCGCCCAGGATCTTCGCCCCCGCTCCGACCACGACTCCGTCGCCGAGGGTTGGGTGGCGCTTCCGTCGCTTGAGGCTGGTGCCGCCCAGAGTCACGCCCTGGTACAGCATCACATCATCACCGATCTCGGTGGTTTCGCCGATCACGACGCCCATGCCGTGATCGATGACGAATCGTCGTCCGATCGTTGCGCCGGGGTGGATTTCGATACCGGTCACGGCGCGGCTGACCTGGCTTACGAATCGGGCGACGAATGGATGACCCCCCGTCCACAGGCCATGAGCCATGCGGTGCATCGTCACCGCGTGGAGTCCGGGATAGAGAAACAGCACCTCGGTGACGCTTCGGGCTGCAGGATCGTTGTCGAAGACGGCTTGGATGTCCTCACCGACCCTCCCCCAGAGGCGGAGCCACGGTCGTCTCGGCCCCCCGGTGCCGCTCCTGGCGGCGGGATCCGGGCGAGTCACCGTGGCACGCTCGTTTCAGCGCTCTGGGCCAGCCCCGCCGAGAGGTATCGCTCACCGGTGTCCGGCAGGATGACGACCAGGAGCTTCCCGGCGTTCTCGGGCCGCTTCGCCACGGCGAGGGCGGCGGAGAGAGCGGCTCCACTCGAGATCCCGGCAAGGATCCCTTCCTCACGGGCGAGGACACGCGCAGTGTCGAAGGCGTCGTCGTTGGCGATCGTGACGATCTCGTCGATGAGATCTGGCCGGAGCACATCGGGTACGAACCCGGCGCCGATTCCCTGGATCTTGTGCGGTCCCGGCTGACCGCCCGAGAGAACGGGGGAGTCGGCCGGTTCGACGGCCACCACATACACCGCCGGCTTCCGATCCTTGAGAACCTGACCGACACCGGTGATGGTGCCGCCGGTTCCGACGCCGGCTACGAAGATGTCGATCTCGCCGTCGGTATCAGCCCAGATCTCTTCTGCGGTGGTGAGGCGATGAATCTCCGGATTGGCAGGGTTCGAGAACTGGCTGAGCATGACGGCGTTGGGGATCTCGTCGGCGAGCTGCCCGGCCCGAGCGATGGCACCGTTCATGCCGGTAGCTCCGTCGGTGAGCACGACCTCGGCACCGAGCAGGCCGAGCAATTGGCGCCGTTCGATGCTCATCGTCTCGGGCATGGTCAGTACGAGGCGGTAGCCCTTGGCGGCGGCCACGGATGCCAGACCGATCCCGGTGTTGCCGCTTGTGGGCTCGACGAGCGTGGTCTCGCCCGGACGGGCGGAACCTGCCCGCTCGGCGGCCTCGATCATGTTGAGGCCGATCCGGTCTTTGACACTCGAGAGTGGGTTGAACGACTCGACCTTGGCGACGACGCGAGCGCCGCCTTCCGGTGAAAGGTGTTTGAGTTCGACGAGCGGTGTGCCGCCGATCGTCTTGGTGATGTCGGGAAGTATCTGTCCCACTAGGGAATCCTCCATGAGAAAAGGCCCGGGCGGTGTGCCGCGGGCCGTGTGTGTCAGGGTATTTGGGGAATCAGGGACAGCGACATCGTTCCGCGGTTGAGCGTGCACAAGCGCAGCTGGGACAGCGGTAGTGGGTGGAGTACTTCATGATCGGATCTCGATGCTACCCGCGATTCAGCGCCAATCTTGACGGAATCTCATCCCGGCCTGAACGCGCTCCTGTCGTGCTCTGCCGAACGGCGGTAGAAGATCGGCAACCGTCTTCGACGCAGCCGGCGATCAACGGCTGCGGGGGTGCCTGCCGAGCCGGAACGCCTGCGATACGAACCCTGGTTTCTCCATCTCGTATGTGACGCGGCGCCAAGAAGACGGCTCAGAACCCCGGGTTCTCGGCGTAGCGGGATGACCACGCTGGTGACGCGCACTACGGCAGAATGGCGCCGTGGCAGCAACACGCGCAACGCACCAGGGCACGCTTGGCACCTTCACGGGCGTCTTCACGCCGTCGATCCTCACCATCCTCGGGATCATCCTGTTCCTGCGGATGGGGTTCGTGGTCGGCAACGCCGGCCTGGCGCAGACGCTGGCAATCATCGGCCTCGCGACCGGCGTGGCGGTCCTGACCAGCATCTCCCTCGCTGCGATCGCTACCAATATCCAAGTCGGTGGCGGTGGCGACTACTACCTCATCTCGAGGACGCTCGGTGTCGAATTCGGCGGTGCCATCGGCGTCGTCCTCTTCCTCGCCCAGTCGGTCTCGGTGGGCTTCTACGCTATCGGCTTCGGCGAGGTCACCGCTGATCTCTTCGGACTCGATTCCAAGATCGCCGTCCAGCTGATCGCGCTCTTCGCCGTCTTGGTCCTGTCCGGTTTCGTGTGGGCCGGTGCCGATGTCGCCAGCCGTTTCCAGTTCGTTGTGATGGCGTTTCTCGCACTCGCGCTGGCTTCGTTCTACCTCGGGGGGATCGGCACGGCCGACTCGGCGATCCTCGGCCAATCCTGGAGTGCTCCACCTGAGGCGATCGGGTTCTGGGCCGTGTTCGCCATCTTCTTCCCTGCGGTGACCGGGTTCACCCAGGGCGTCAGCATGTCGGGGGATCTCAAGGACCCGGCCAAGAGTCTTCCGCTCGGCACGTTCGCCGCAGTCGGCCTGTCGACCGTCGTCTACGTCACGGTCGCCTTCATCATCGCCGCCTCGATCCCGCAGGTGCGTCTGATCGACGATGCCGGAGAAGCGATGCGTTCGATCGCGGTGATCGGTCCGCTGATCGTGGTCGGCGTGATCGCTGCGACGCTGTCATCGGCGATGGCATCGTTTCTCGGGGCACCCCGAATCCTGCAGTCGCTGGCATCCGACCGTGTGTTTCCGGTTCTGAACTTCTTCGCGAAGGGACACGGACCACAATCGAATCCGCGCCGGGCGGCCGCCTTCTCGCTCGTCATCGCCGTCGCGACGCTCGGCCTCGGGAGCCTGGACGCGATCGCGGCGGTCGTGTCCATGTTCTTCCTCATTTCGTACGGCCTCCTCAACTACGCCACGTATTGGGAGGCTCGCGCGAAGAGCCCGTCGTTCCGTCCGCGTTTCCGCTTCTTCGATCAGCGGCTGAGCCTTCTCGGAGCGATTGCCTGTCTCGGAGCGATGCTCGCCATCAACGTCCTCGCCGGGGCCGCGGCACTCCTCGTGCTCTTCGTCGTGTACCAGTATCTGTCGCGCCGGTCGGGACCGGAGCGGTGGGCCGACTCCGCTCCGTCTCACCATTTCAAGAGGGCGATATCGAGCGTTCGGGCCTTGTCGAACGAGGAGCAGCACGCCAGGAATTGGCGTCCGCAGATCATCGCGTTCTCCGCCGACCCGAGGCGCCGTGAGCGTCTGATTCGTTTCGCGTCGTGGTTGGAGGGCGGGAGCGGTTTCACGATCGCGATGCGTGTGATGCAGGGCGAAGGCGCTCTGGCGCGTCGGGAGCGTGATGCCGTCGACGCCGAACTTCGCAATCAGATCGACGAGCTCGGCCTCGATATCTACTCGAGAGCCGTTCTCGCAGTTGACGGGCTGGAGGCGCTGCCGGTCGTCGTCCAGGCGACGGGTGTGGGGGCATTGCGGGCGAACACTGCTCTGTTCGGGTGGCCGGAGCAGCCGGCTGAGGACCGGCGAGTCCTCTACGTCCGATCACTGCGTGATATCGCGCGCCTCGGAGTGAACGTGGTCGCCATGTCGAGCGACGAACAGCGCTGGGGCGCGCTCAACTCGAGGGACAAGCGCAATCGACGGATCGACGTGTGGTGGGCCGGCGATGACTCGAGTCGGCTCGCGCTCCTCTCTGCCTACCTCTTCACGAGAACCGGGGCTTGGGGACGCTCGAAGATTCGGCTGCTGACCGCCACCGGCCCGACCGACACGCACGAAGTGCAGGCCGAACTCGAATCTATGCTGTCCGACGCACGTATCCCCGCCGAGGTGGTCTGTCTTGTCGATCCCGATCAGGCGGCGATCGTGCGCATGTGTGCCGACGCGGCCATCGTGTTCGCCACGATGCGGATTCGTGGAGATAACACCCTCGATGCCTTCGGCGGCGACCTCGATCGACTGCTCTGGCAGTTGCCGATGACCGCCGTTGTGCTCGCCGGAGAATCGGTCGATCTCCTTGCCGGACCAGAGTCCGGCCATCACCGGACGCTCACGGAAGCGGAGGAGAACCTGGCCGAGGCGGAAGCTCGGCTCAAGACGCTCGAGCGACGGCTCGCCGATGCAACTGCGGAACTCGATGCTGCAAGTCGCCGGACGGAGGCAGACGAACCGGTCACGGAGGCTGAGATCGAAGGACTCCTCGGGTGGAAGGAGACCGTGCAGCGCCGCACCCTCAAGGCCCGTGTCCGCGTCGAGTCGGCCAAGGCTGAGCTGGATGCGCTGAAGAGCCAGCGCGGGTAAGGCCGACGACGTCGAACCCTCCGCACACGGCGAGAGCGGCCGATCGTCGATCGCACGCCGGGATGTCGGCGAAGGTCGACGAACCGAAGTGGATTCTCGTACTTCCCGTCTGAACGGCTACGTGCCTCCGGTGTGCACGATGAGCGGGTCATGGAGATACGCGCGGGTCGTGGGATAGGCGAGTTCGACATCGGGCTCGTCCGCGAATGCCTCCAGCGTCGCGCGCCAGAACTGATCGTCCACGCCGCGGCGTCCCCGCGCCTCCACGAGAACCCGCACGGTAAGGAGCACGCCGCTGTCTCGGGCCGAAACGTACACGGTTGGCCGCAACTCCCGGAAGCTGATGAAGTAGTCGCGTGCAGCGCTCGCGATCTTCTGGTGGCGGCGCAACTCTTCCTCAGCGATCGCAAGGGGAGCGATGCTTTCTCGGAGGATCTCCTCGGCTCGGTGCCAATCTGATTCGAAGGTCACGAGTACCGGGATCTCGTGCCAGATGTGGAAGAAGCCCTCGGTGTAGTTCGCCGCGGCGTTCTTGAAGAGCTTCCCGTTCGGGACGTGTACGAGGCGGCCGGTTGACTGGTCGGCGTCGACCCAGTTCTTGATCTCCAGCAGGGTGAAGCGGAAGGCTCGGATATCGATCACGTCGCCGGCTGTTCCGTCGATCTCGATCCGATCCCCGACCTTGAACGGCCGCCGGAAGATGATGAACACCCAGCCGGCAAGGTCCATGAACACGTCGGCGAGCGCAATAGCGAGACCGGCGCTGAGGAGGCCGAGAAACGTGCCGAGGTCGTTGAAGAACGGCAGCCAGATCCACGTGAGGAGGAGAACCAGCACCACCGTCGAGAGATAGCTCAGTGCTTTCCGGGACCGGAACAGGATGTCTCCGTCCGAGATGGATCGGCTCAGCCAGCGGGCGATCAGCCATCGAATCAGGACGATGAGGACCACGAGCATGAGCGTCGCGCTGATGCGTCGCGTGAGGTCCGGTGGGAATCCGAGATTCGTCTCGATCCACGTGGTCATTGAGCCATCGTAGAGGCGGCGCCACTCAATCCACGGCACCAACGACGTGGTCACGGGGTCGGTCCAACGGGTGGTGACAGAGGGGTGCCGCCGCGGTCCGATTATCGTGGTAGCGTCCGATCAAGCGCAGCAACCGAGGAGACAAGCGATGGGTGATTTCGTCAAGGCCTTGTTGGCAGCCTTCATTGCGTTCGCAATCTTCACATTCCCGGCCACGTGGTTGTTGATGCTGTTCTTCGGCAACATCGGCTGGGAACTGTCCTACATGGGGACCTTGCCGGGCGGCGTTCTGGTTTCGGTCCTGCTCGGTGGCGTGCTCAGCCGCCCCTGGTAGAAGGTTCGGTGACAACAGACGGGAAGAGGCGGCCTCCCTGCCGGAGACCGCCTCTTCCCGCTCTGCTTCGCCCGATCGGTACCCGGTTCAGCCGCCTGCGGTTGTCGTGGTCGCCGGAGCCTCCGTCGTGGTCGCCGGAGCCTCCGTCGTCGTGGCCGGAGCCGTGGTGTCGGTCGTGTCGTCGCTGGAGGACAGGTTCATCAGGATTGCGATCAGCACGACGATCGCAATGATCGCGAGCACCACGCCGATGATTGTCCCGAACGCCGAACCTCTCTTCTGAGTGACCTGAACGGTCGTGGTCGGCTGGGGCTGCGGTGGCATCGGGGCGGCCGTGCCGGGTGCAGGAGGTGCGGTGGCAACATCGGCGCCCATCGGATTGGGGTCGGTCGCGGTTGCGCCAGCGCTGCTGACCTGGTTCGTCCATTGCTGCCCGTTCCAGTATCGGTATGAGTACTGGCTCGTCGGATCGGTATACCAACCGGCCGGTTGCTGCGTCATCGGTGTCTCCTCTGTCGTCTTGAGTCGGCGCTTGCGATAGGGATTCGTAGCCGTGTCACCCTAATCGGGTACAGCTTCCGGTCGGAGAGGATTCGAGGCTTCTGCCTCGAACGCAGATCGCCCCGCTCTCGGTGTGGCCCGTGCACGAAGAAGCGTGAGGCATTACTCGATGTGGGCGACCGCTCGGCCCGAAGCGCCGAAGAGGTGGAATCGACGTGTCCAGATCTCGATGGTGTCGCCGACGGCCGGCACATCGTCGAAACGCATCGTGATCCGATCCGGACCAAGGTCGACTCCGGCGAATGCGAAGTCGCCGTGATGCTCGACGGACGCAACAACTCCGCGTAGACCGGCTGTGGGAACGACATGCCAGTCGTGCGGCCGGACGCCCACGGTGACCGGCCCGGACGGCGTCTGCGCCGGCACCGGAAGCGCCCCCGCGGCAACGCCGACCTCGCGCTCCGACACCATTCCCTGCAGAAACGACATCGCCGGGGAGCCGACGAATCCCGCCACGAATGTGTCAACGGGATGGTGGTAGATCTCGCCTGGCGTCCCGAGTTGGCGGAGTCGGCCGTCGTCGATCACCGCGACGCGGTCGGCGATCGCCATGGCCTCTTCCTGGTCGTTGGTTGCGTACAGGGTTGTGACGCCGTAGCCCGTCTGGAGCAAGCGGATCTCGGCGCGCATCATCTTGCGGTTCCCGGAATCCATGCGGGATAGCGGTTCGTCGAGCAGGAACACGGATGGTCGGCGAACGAGGGCTCGCGCTGCTTGGACGAGTTGCTGATGGCCGGCCGAGAGGTGATCGGGCATCCGGTCGAGAAATCGCTCGATCGACAGTGTCCTGGCCTCTGCGAGGACTCGTTGATCGATCTCTTCCTGTTTGATGTTGCGGACTTCGAGCGGGAACGAGACGTTCGATCGGACCGACTTTCTCGGGAAGAGGGCGTTGTCCTGGAAGACCATCGCCACGTCGCGACGGGCTGAGGCCACGCCGTCCATGTTCCGGCCATCAAAGAGAATGTCGCCGCCGGAGAGTGGCTCGAGTCCCGCTACGGCGCGCAAGATCGTCGTCTTTCCGCACCCGGACGGCCCGATGAGGACGAGGAGTTCTTGGTCCTCGACCGCCAGGGTCAGGTGGTGGACGACCTGATTCCCCGACCGCGCCACCGAGACCGAATCGAGCAGGATGCTCGCCATGGGATGAGGGTACCCGGTGGTCCGCTCCGTGTGCTCATGTGTCGTCCCCCCACATGCTTGGGGGGACATGAGGGTTGAAGACTGGTAGCTCTTCTACCCCAGGGTTGCAACCAGTACGGCTTTGATCGTGTGGAGGCGGTTCTCGGCTTGGTCCCAAGCGACGCTCGCGGGGGACTCGAAGACCTCCTCGGTCACCTCGAGGCCGTCAGCCATGTCAGTTACCTCCATGATCTCCCTGCCGACGACCGTCTTGGCGTTGTGGAATGCCGGCAGGCAGTGCATGAACCTGACCGCCGGGTTGCCGGACGCGGCCATGAGTTCGGCGTTGACCTGGTAGGGCTTCAGGAGATTGACCCGGTCGATCCAGACTTCCTTCGGCTCGCCCATCGACACCCACACGTCGGTGTGGATGAAGTCGACGCCCTTCACGGCTTCCTGTGCGTCCTCGGTGACGGTGATCGTGGCGCCGGTGCGCGCGGCGATCTCGATCGCTATCTCGAGAACGTCGGTCGGGGGAGCGAGCTCAGCCGGTCCGGCGAGCCGCAGATCGCTCCCCATCAGGGCTGCCATGACGATGTGGGAGCGAGCGAGGTTGAACCGGAGATCTCCGACGAAGGCGTAGGAGATCTGGTCGTACGGCTTGCCGCTGGCCTCGTGCATGGTGAGAAAATCGGCCAACATCTGGGTCGGGTGCCATTCGGCGGTGAGGCCGTTGTAGACCGGAACGCCCGCGTAGGTTGCGAGTTCCTCCACGTCTTCCTGCGCCGAGCCGCGATACTCGATGGCGTCGTACATGCGCCCGAGCACCCGCGCCGTGTCGGCCGTGGATTCCTTGTGGCCCATCTGCGATCCCGACGGGTCGAGATAGGTGACATGCGCGCCCTGGTCGAACGCTGCAACCTCGAAGGCCGCTCTTGTCCGGGTCGACGTCTTCTCGAACAGCAAGGCGATGTTCTTCCCGACCAGCTTCGGCTGCTCGGTCCCCGCGTACTTCGCGGTCTTCAATGCAGCGGAGAGGTCGAGCAGGAACCTCATCTCGTCCGGCTCGAAATCGATCTCCTTGACGAAGCTCCGATTCTTCAGGTTGTAGGCCATGGTTGGTCTCCTCTGCTGAACGGTCTGCATGACCGGCGCCGCCCATCAGGTGGACGGCGCCGGCAGCGTACCGAGTGAGTGTCAGGCTAGGCCGCGCTCGGCGATGAAACCGGAGAGGATTCCCTCGAGGTTTGGATCGCCGATCTCCTGGAGGTCGTAGTAGACCCGCGTGTTCGGCTTGTCGATGTCGATGATACGGGAGAGGTCGATCGGAGTTCCAATCACGACGGCGTCGCAGTCGGTTGCCTTGATCGTCGCCTCGAGGTCGCGCAATTGCTCCTCGCCGTAGCCCATGGCCGGGAGGACGATGCCGATCTCGGGATAGACCTCGAACGTCTCCTTCAGCTTGCCGACGAGGTATGGCCTCGGGTCGACGAACTCGACCGCCCCGTGCTTGGTAGCGGCGACGACGCCGGCACCGATCTTCATACCACCGTGCGTGAGCGTTGGCCCATCTTCGACGACCAGCACTCGCTTGCCTTTCACCACCGAAGGATCGTCCATTCTCAGGGTCGACGCGGCTTCAACGACCGAAGCATCCGGGTTGACCGCAGCGACGTTCGCCCGGACCGTCTCGATCCCGGCCAGGTCGGCCGAGTCGATCTTGTTGATCACCACCACATCGGCGAGACGGACATTGACTTCACCCGGGTAGTACGACAGTTCGTGGCCCGGGCGATGCGGATCTGCGACGGTGATGTACAGGTCGCTCTCGTAGAACGAGAAGTCGTTGTTGCCGCCATCCCACACGATTACGTCACAACCGTCCGGGTCGTCCTCGGCGGCGCGCACGATCGCCTCGTAGTCGACGCCGGCGTAGATCACGTTGCCGCGCACGATGTGCGGTTCGTACTCCTCCATCTCCTCGATCGTGCACGCATGCTTCTCGAGATCGGCGATCTCGGCGAAGCGCTGCACCTTCTGGGCGACGAGGTCGCCGTACGGCATCGGGTGGCGGATGGCGACGGCCTTGAGGCCCTTCTCCATGAGCAGCTCGATCACGCGTCGCGTGGTCTGACTCTTGCCGGCGCCGGTGCGGACCGCACACACCGAGATCAGAGGCTTGGTGCTCTTGACCATCGTGTCGGAGGGACCGAGCAGCGTGAACGACGCACCGGCGGCGGCGACGATCGCGTCAACGCGCATGACGTGTGAATACGAGACGTCGCTGTAGGAGAACGCGCACTCGTCGGCATCGAGTTCTTCGATCAGTTCTGCGAGGCGCTCCTCGGGGAAGATCGGGATGCCCTCCGGATAGAGGGGGCCCGTGAGTTCCGCCGGGTAGGTGCGGTCGTCGATGCCGGGGATCTGCTCGGCGGTGAACGCTACGACCTTGACCGTCTCGTCGTTCCGGTAGCGGGTGTTGAAGTTGTGGAAGTCGCGGCCTGCGGCTCCAATGATGATCACTCGGCGCTGCGTCACGAGCACGCTCCATTCGTAGGTGATTGCCCAGCGGTTGTCGACCAGGCCGTACACTAGCACCTATCAACCGATAGGGTAGATATCGGCAAGGGATGCACGATCCATAGGCGCGCCGTCATCTCGTGGTCGTTGGCGAGGTACTAACCTATCAATCGCTAGAGAGGATCTGATGGTCGCCGAACCCGCCGGATTCGAGGAGCAGAGCACCCGGCAGCGCATCCTCGCCGAAGCATCGGCGCTCTTCGCCCAGAAGGGCTACCACGGCACGTCAACACGCGAGATCGCCGGGGCCGTTGGGATCCAGCAGCCGTCGCTCTTCCATCACTTCGAGTCGAAGGAAGCGATCATGCGCGACCTGATCGACTTCGATCTCGACGAACCGCTCGCCGTTGCCGAACGGGAAGCCGCCGCCGACGGATCTCCTGCAATTCGCCTCTTCCGGTATCTGGCCTGGGATGTTGAGTACCTCTGCCGGTCCCCGTACAACCTGCCGCCGGTGCACCTGATGCTTGGGGATCCCGTGTTCTCGGTTGCGATCGAACGATACGAACGCCTTGTCTCAGCCAGGGAGTCACTGATCCGAGCGGCGATCGAGGTCGGCGAATTCGTCGATGTCGATCCATCGTTCGCCCAACACGCGATCGTCTGGATGATCGGTGGGACGGTTGCAGAGGCAGATGGACTGACGCCGGAGGAGGCGCGAGCAACGGCCGACCGGCTCGCTTCGTTCGCCGTTCGAGCGATGCTGCGAAACCCCGGTGATCTCGACCAGATCAGAGCTGCGGCCGGGTTTGCCGGATTCGATTCCCCGATGAGTTGAGGATTTTGGAATCAGAGAGAGATGAAGGGACGTCTGTCAGGTGACAGGCGTACCGATATGGAAGGTGGTTGACATGCCCGGATCGTTCCTTCACCCGTTCACACCACCGCGCAAGCGTGAGTTCATCACGATTGCGCGCGGCGAGGGCGCCGTGGTCTTCGACGATGCCGGCAACTCCTACATCGATGGAATGGCCTCGCTCTGGTACGTCAACATCGGTCACGGGCGCGAGGAGATGGCTGCGGCGATCGCGGCACAGGCCAGGGTCCTGGCGGCCTATCACGCGTTTGATCCGTTCACCAACGGTCCGGCGGACGAGGCGGCCGACAAGATCGCTGAACTGTCGCCATACGACGAGTGCCGTGTCTTCTTCGGCACCTCCGGCTCCGAAGCCGTCGACACCGCCATGAAGTTTGCCCGCATTGCCCAGCGCGAGGCGGGGCACCCCGAGAAGACGATCGTCGTGAGTCGGGAGCGCGGCTACCACGGAACCAACTACGGCGGCACGTCGCTCCAAGGGATCGCCCCAAATCGCGACGGGTGGGGCCCGCTCGTCCCCGGCGTCGTGAACGTCCCGGCCGACGACGAGGAGGCCATGAAGCAGATCTTCGCCGATCATGGTGACGAGATAGCCGCGGTCATAACCGAACCCGTGCAGGGTGCGGGCGGTGTGTGGCCGGCACAACCGGGATACCTCCAGCATCTCCGCGACCTCTGCGACATATCCGGTGCCTATTTGATCCACGATGAGGTCATCACCGGGTTCGGCCGCCTCGGCGAGTGGTTCGGCAGCCAGTTCTATGGGGTGACGCCGGACATGATCACGTTCGCCAAGGCGGCGACTTCGGGATACGTGCCCTTCTCCGGGGTCATCGTCGGTCCCGCCGTGAAGGACGCGCTGGAAGCCAACGAGGGATTCCTACTGCGGACCGGGTACACCTACTCCGGGCACCCTCTCGGGGCCGTCGCGGTGCTCAAGGCGATCGAGATTCAGGAGCGCGAAGGGTTGCTCGCTCGAGCGCCCGAGATCGGAGCACGGCTGCAGGCGGGCCTCTCCGGGTTGCTCGACGACGGCCTCCTGATCAACGTGCGCGGCGAGGGAGCAGTGTGGGGCGTCACGCTCCCCGACGGTGTCGACGCTGTGGCAGCCCGGGACCGGCTCCTGGGAGAAGGGGTCATCATGCGGCCGCTACCGCCGTATCTGTTGATGTGTCCGCCGCTTGTCATCACGGACGGTCAAATTGATCAGATGGTGTCAGGCTTGAGGAAGGTTCTCGAAACGAGTTGAACGACAGCGAACGCCTTCGTTCCGATTGGATACGAAGGCCGAAGTGGAGGTGAGTGATGATCGTCGGGGTTCCGAAGGAGATCAAGAGCGCCGAGCGCCGCGTTGGCTTGACTCCCGCGTCCGTGCGGGAGCTCGTCGCCCACGGTCACGAGGTGACCGTTGAGACGCAGGCCGGCATCGGAATCGCGGCGTCAGACGATGACTACGTCGATGCCGGGGCCGCCATCGCGGCGAACTCCGATGAGGTGTGGTCGCGGGCGACGATGATCGTCAAGGTCAAGGAACCGCAGGCCGTTGAGCGTGCGCGTCTCCGTCCCGGACACGTGCTCTTCACCTATCTGCACCTCGCTCCAGACCCGGAACAGACCAAGGATCTCGTCGAGAGCGGAGCAACATGCATCGCCTATGAGACCGTCACCGACGACACGGGCGGCTTGCCTCTCCTCGCCCCGATGTCGCAGGTCGCCGGTCGCATGTCGATCCAGGCCGGTGCGCACTGCCTCGAAGCGCCCCATGGCGGTGCCGGACTTCTCCTGGGTGGTGTCCCGGGCGTGATGCCGGCGCGTGTGGTCGTGATCGGCGGGGGCGTCGTGGGGGAGCATGCGATCCAGATGGCCACCGGCCTTGGAGGAGATGTCGTGGTACTCGACAAGAGCGTCTCGGTGCTCAATCGACTCGCCCGCCACTTCGGCAGCTCGCTCGAGACGGTGTACTCAACGAGGTCCGCGATCGAGGAGTTCGTGCTTCAGGCTGATCTGGTGATTGGCGCGGTGCTGGTCAAGGGTGACCGGGCTCCGACGCTCGTCAGCGCCGACATGGTGAGACGGATGAAGACCGGATCGGTCCTCGTCGACGTGGCGATCGATCAGGGCGGGTGTTTCGAGACGTCGCACCCTACGACCCATGAGAACCCGACCTATGTCGTCGACGGCGTGGTGCACTACTGCGTCGCGAACATGCCGGGTGCGGTTCCGCAGACGTCGACCCACGCGCTCAACAACGCGACGCTTCCGTTCACACTCGCTCTGGCGGACAAGGGGCCGAGGAAGGCCATGCTCGACGACCACCACCTGCTCGGTGGCTTGAACGTGTGTGGCGGGGTCGTGACCGAGGAGCATGTCGCGACGGCGCTCGGCTACGACTACGTCGACCCGGTGATCGCCCTCGAGGAGTACTGCGCGGCGATCGACTGATCGAACGCCACGCGCCTTACGGCGTGGCGACTGCCAGGACGGGGCATTCGGCGTCGATCATCACCTGGAGCGCCTTGCTGCCGAGCAGAAGCTTGCCGGCGGCGGTGCGCCGCTGATAGCCGATCACGATGAGCTCAGCGTGATAGTCGGAGGCGGCCGCAAGGATGTCATCGGCCGGCGCGTTGCCGCGCACGTAATCCTCGATCTCGAAATCGATGCCCTCTTCGGTGAGCCGTGCACCGACCAAGCCGAGCGCCGCGCGCGCTGCGTTGATCTCTTCGGGCGACGTGTGTGTCCCGCCGCGCAGCGAATGGACGACGATCAGCCTCGCGTCACGTTGGTGGGTCTGCTCGATTGCGAGATCGAGGGCGCGATTGCCCTCAGGGTTGTCCATGTAGCCGAGGATGATGTTGGCCATACGTGCCTCCAGGAATTGGCTCGGTAGGTCAGAGCATAAAGGCTCCGGCCTTCTCCCGACGGAGTCATCCAGCGGGAACTAGGCGTACATCCATATCGCGCCTGCGGCGAGGATCCCAGAGGCGACGACTCCCATGACGATGCCGGCGCCCGATCTCCGACGTTCTCGAGTGCCAGCTCTGTCGCAAGAGTCGGTGCCTCGTCAAACTCAGTCATAGGCCGGGACACGAGTGGAGCGTGGAGATCCGGTCGCTGGTCGGACCGGGGCTATGCCTTCCGGTAGCGGGTCTCGAGGTCCTTGAGATAGGCAGAGGTCGCCACGGCGTTGTGGTGGCGCCATAGCTCGACAGCGTCGGGAATGCTGGCTGGAACATCAAGGGCGCTCAAGGTGTCCTCAAGGGCGATTCGTTGCCTCCGGATCAGGGTGAGCGGAGATGCACCGGATCGTTCCAGAAGGGCCAGCTTCAGCAGGAACTCGATGCGGATGTCGCGCACGTGCTCGACGGGGTCGCTGAGCCATTCGCCGAGACGGGCACGCCCCGACCCGGTGATGTGGTGGATTACGCGTTGTGGTCCCGCGTCTCCCGGCTCGGTGTGGACCGGCTCGGCAAACCCGGCCGCTACGAGGCGGTCGAGGGCCCGATAGACGAGTGGCCGTCGAACGGTGAACACGCGACCGACCGCCGTCCCGGGTCTCAGTTCCTTGAAGACCGCGAAGCCATGAGCCGGGTGCTCAGCGAGCAGGCCGAGCACCGCATACTCGGTTCGCGACAGCCGGACCGAGGCGCTGGGCGGTCCGGACGAAGTTGACATCAAGGGATGCTTTCCGATTCGTTCGCCGGTTGTGGGGTCGGTCCCGCCACTACCATGCAATAGTCACCTTGAGACTAGTAGAGATGGTCATGGCCGCACACCGCATCGCGATCGTTACAGCTTTGGCGCTGCTGATCGCGGCCTGCGGCACCACGGACGGAGAGGACGGGACGTTGAGTGATTCTTCCGGAGACGTCCTCGTGTCGGCGGCGGCATCGCTCACCGACGCCTTCACCGCCATCGAAGCCGCCTTCGAGCGGGAGCACCCCGACATCGACGTGATCCTCAACCTGGGAGGCAGCTCGGCGCTGCGCGAGCAAATCATCGAGGGGGCCCCGGTGGATGTCTTCGCGTCCGCGAACGCTGCGAACATGGATGCGGTGGTTGATGAGGGGGTGGTCGTCGGAGAGCCACAGGTCTTTGCTCGCAATCTCCTTCAGATTGCCGTTCCGGCGGGCAACCCAGCGGGGATCAGCGGCCTCGACGACTTCAGCAGGGAGGACCTGCTGATCGGTCTGTGTGCGGAAGCCGTGCCGTGTGGCGTGTTCGCGCGCGAGTCGCTCGCCAACGCCGGCGTCGTGGCGTCGATCGACACCAACGAACCGGATGTGCGAGCGTTGCTCACGAAGATCGAGGCGGGAGAACTCGACGCCGGGATCACCTACGTCACCGATGTGGCATCGACCGGCGGCACCGTCGTGGGTATCGATATCCCACCCAGTGTCAACGTCGTGGCGGAGTATCCGATCGCGGTCCTCTCCACGGCCCCCAACGGCGCCGGTGCCGTCAAGCTCGTCGCCTTCATCCTCTCGGAGGACGGCCGGGCCGTACTCGCCGCAAACGGATTCGGCACACCATGACCGTGCGACCGAACCGCCGCAAGGTCAGGGATCGCCCGCCGATCGTTCTGATCGTTCTCGGCGCGCTCGGTCTCGCGGTCTTCGTGGTCCCGTTCGCCGGCCTACTGGCTCGCGTCCCATGGTCCGACCTGCCAGGACTGCTCGCGAGTGACGTGGTCACGGACGCACTCTGGCTGTCGCTGGTGTCGTCGATCGCCGCAACCGGAATCGCCGCGCTGTTCGGTGTGCCGCTCGCGTGGCTCATGGCCCGGGTCGAGTTCCCGGGACGGGCCCTGGTTCGAGGCATCGTCACGCTGCCGCTCGTCCTGCCTCCTGTCGTCGGCGGCGCGGCCCTTCTGTTCGCCCTCGGTCGACGGGGCCTAGTGGGGGAGCCGCTCTACGAAGCGACCGGGTTGGTGCTTCCGTTCTCGACATGGGGTGTCGTGATTGCCAGCACGTTCGTGGCAATGCCATTTCTGGTGATCACCGTCGAAGGTGCCCTTCGCAATTTGGACCAGCGCTACGAGGGGGCCGCAGCGACGCTGGGCGCCGGCAAATGGACGGTGCTGCGACGAGTCACGCTGCCGATGATCGGCCCGTCGCTCTTGGCCGGCCTGGTACTGACGTGGGCGCGAGCGTTCGGCGAGTTCGGTGCAACGATCACCTTCGCCGGGAACCTCCAGGGCAGGACCCAAACGATGCCGCTGGCGGTCTTCGTGGCACTCGAGAGCGACCGGAACACGGCAGTGGCCATCAGCCTCGTGATGGTCGTGGTCTCGCTCGTCGTGCTGATCGCGCTCCGGGAACGATGGTGGAAGGCGCTATGACCGGGCAAGGGCTCGATGCCCGTCTCCAGGTGGATGTAACCGACTCGTTCCGACTGGATCTTGCCCTGTCGATCCAGCCAGGCAGGACGGCGGCCTTGCTCGGTCCGAACGGTGCGGGAAAGTCGACCGCCGTCAAAGCGCTCGCCGGTCTCCGGCCCATCGACCGCGGCCGGATCGAACTCGCAGGCAGAGTCCTCGATGATCCGGACGCCGAGATATTCGTTCCGCCCGAGGAACGCAACGTGGGAGTGGT
This sequence comes from uncultured Actinomycetota bacterium, assembly GCA_963700375.1. GTDB lineage: Bacteria > Actinomycetota > Acidimicrobiia > Spongiisociales > UBA5794 > JAHEEL01. Next base: position 169,939 of record CAVOXF010000001.1, on the reverse strand, counting down.
GTTTCAGGACTATCTGCTGTTCCCGAATCTCAGCGTGCTCGAGAACGTGGCATTCGGGCTGCGGAGTCGAGGTGTTCGGCACGACGAAGCGAACGTCCGATCCGGAGAATGGGTCAATCGCATGGGTCTCGACGGGCTCGCACATCGCAGGCCGCTGGAGCTGTCGGGCGGGCAGGCGCAACGCGTGGCCATGGCCCGTGCCCTCGTGACCGAACCCGACCTCCTGCTGCTCGACGAACCCCTTGCCGCGCTCGACGTCACGACGCGCGCCCAACTGCGTCGGACGCTCGCCGCTCACCTCCGGAGCTTCCCCGGGCCCCGTCTTCTCATCACCCACGACCCCACCGAGGCGTTCTTGCTTGCCGACGAGATCCATGTGATCGAAGACGGCACGATCACACAGAGCGGCACGGCCGACGAGATCCGCCTGCGTCCTCGCACCTCCTATGTGGCGGACCTCGTCGGGTCGAACCTGTTCACCGGGACGGTGGCACACGGGCGCGTTGAGACCGACGCCCACCACCTCCACGTCGCCGACACGGAGATCGAGGGTGACGTGCTGATCACGATCCGTCCGACGGCGGTCTCGGTCCACCTTCACGAACCGGACGGGAGCCCCCGCAACACCTGGCCGACGACCATCGATCTCATCGAACCGCTTGGGGAGCGGACACGGCTCCGCACGGGGTCCCCATTGCCCCTGGTCGTGGAGATCACGGCCGAGGCAACGCGACTTCTCGGCCTGGCCGTTGGGACGCAGATATGGGTCGCGGTCAAGGCCACGGAGGTCGGGATCGAGGCCGACGTTCCCGCCATCGAGCGCCCCGGATTCTCGTCTGGTACCCCGTAGTAGCGTCCGGCCCCACCATGAACGGCTATGAACAGCTGACCGAGACGGTCTTCGGAATACGCGGTGAGAGCACCCCGCTGCCGGGGGAGATCGACGACAACCGGAGGCTCGTTGGCACCGACGGCCGCTCCTATCTGCTCCGCATCTCACCGTCGAATCAGGATCCGGCGATGCTCTCCTTTCGGCAGTCAGCGATCACCGCATTGGGTGATTGCCCGATCGACACCCCGCAAGTCGTTCAGACGCTCGACGGCGATTCATGGGCCACACTCGATGATGGGCGATTCGTGCACCTCTACACGTGGGTCGAAGGAACGCCGTTCAGCGAGTTGAGTCGGCCCGCCGAGCTTGCCGGCCAGATCGGTGTCGTCGCCGGTACGGTCGTGAACGCGCTTGCAGACCTGGCATCGGGGCCCCGTCCCGACCGATTCCTCTGGGATATCACCGACGCGGTCCGAATCGTCGGCGAGCGAGCGAGCATGGTTACGGACCCGCTCCGCCGCAGACTGATCGATGGTGTGCTGCTCCGCATCGCCGGCATCAACTACGGCGCGTTGCCGAGGCAGGTCCTTCACAATGATCTGAACGACGAGCACCTCATCGTTCGGGACGGTGTCGTCGCCGGTGTCATCGACTTCGGTGACGCGGTCCACACGGTGCGTGTGGCGGACCTCGCCATCGCGAGCACGTACGCCATGCTCGACCAGGACGATCCTGTCTCGGTGGCCGCGGACGTGATCGTCGGGTACCGGTCGGTTGCACCCATCGAAGAGGTCGAGGCCGACGTGATCCTCGACTTCATCCTCGCTCGCCTCGCAACGTCTGTCACCGTTTCTGCCGCTCGCGGAGGATCCAACCCGCACCACATGCTCACGGAGGACATGGCGTGGGACCTCCTGGAGCGCCTCATGCTCGGCGACGTTGACGGCATCGCCGCAGAACTCACCACGGCAGCGGGCTACCCCCGAGAGCCGGGCCGCGTCACCGCCGATCTGCTCGACCAGCGTTCGATCCTGGGTCCGTCACTCGGCCTCAGCTACGCCGAACCGCTCAACATCGTCCGTGGATCCGGGGCGTTTCTCTACGACGAGCGCGGGCGGCGCTACCTGGACTGCGTGAACAACGTGTCCCATGTGGGGCACGGCAATCGGGTCGTCGCGGCTGCGGCCGCCGATCAGATGCGTGTTCTCAACACGAACACCCGCTACTTGCACGCCGACATCTTCCGCTATGCGGAGCGGCTGCTCGCGACGCTTCCCGGCCACCTCGACCGCGTATTCCTCGTCAACTCCGGGAGCGAAGCCAACGAGCTGGCGATTCGCCTCGTCCGCACCGCAACCGGGCGGCGCGACATCGTGTGTCTGGATCACGGCTACCACGGCAACACCTCGACGCTGATCGACGTGAGCCCGTACAAGTTCAACGCACCGGGTGGACGAGGCCAGGCCGACTGGGTGCACGTGCTCCCGTCGCCGGACCCCTATCGCGTTCCGGAATTCGGTGGCGCCGGTGCCGCCGAGCGCTACCGGGGGCTGGCCGACGCGATTCTCGAAGGCACCGAGCCCGCCGGTCTGATCGCCGAGACGCTCCCCGGCTGCGGTGGCCAGGTGATCCCGGCTCCCGACGTCCTCGACGCGGCGTACGAAGCGGTGCGGGCCAGAGGAGGACTGGTGATCGCCGACGAGGTGCAGACCGGCTTCGGTCGAACCGGAATCTGCTGGTCCTTCCAGCGCTACGGCCTCGAGCCGGACGTCGTCACGATGGGCAAGCCGGCGGGGAACGGACACCCGCTCGCAGCCGTGGTCACCACACGCTCGATCGCCGGGCAATTCGACAACGGGATGGAGTACTTCAACACGTTCGGTGGCAATCCGGTTTCGGTTGCGGTGGGGAACGCCGTGTTTGCCGAGATGGACCGCCTCAACGTGGTCCACCACGGCGCTGTGCTCGGCGACTACCTCCTCGAGTCTCTGAAGGCTCTCGCGGGGCGGCACGACGGTATCGGCGACGTACGCGGCGCCGGCCTGTATCTGGGTGTCGAGTTGGTCGTTGATCGTGCATCGAAGCAGCCTGCGCCCGCCCGTGCGCGAGCCGTCGTCGAACACGCGAAGACCCAGGGCGTTCTGCTGAGTACCGACGGTCCGTTTGCGAACGTCATCAAGATCAAACCGCCGATGGTGTTCGGCACGAAAGACGCCGATCGTCTGGTCGCGGTGCTGGATCAGGCCCTGACCGCCGTCGCCGGCTGACGCTGCGAACCCAGGGTTCTCCGCATCGTATGTGACGCCGACAGCCCACAGAACGGCTGACGCTGCGAACCCAGGGTTCTCCGCATCGTATGTGACGCCGACAGCCCACAGAACGGCTGCCGGCCGTTGCCGGCCGCGCCGTCGTCAGCCCGTCTGAGACGGCGGTCCAGACGGTTCCCGTCGCCAGACGGAGTCGATGATGTCGCTGAGGCGGTCGTCTCCGGCGACGAATCCAGCACCTCGCCCGCACGGCCGGACGCCGCCACGAGAACGGCGGGATCTCCTGCCCGGCGGGGCGGTTCGGCTACCAGCCCGTGGTTCCGGCGCCTCCCTTGAACGGACCGACGATGTCGTCGGTGATCCAGCCGCCGTAGAAGGTTCCTTCCTGAGCTCGGACCACCTCGTCGCCGAGGTAGCAGGCGTCGACTCGCCCGGGATAGACCGAGACGTATCCGGCGATCGACTCGAATCCGGGCCGCGGTTCGGGATAGCTCCAGGCTGCGGCCCTGCTCGTTGCGCCTCCCCCGCTGAGATCCCAGTACACCGCGGATCCTTTCCATTCACAGACCGTCTGCTGCGGATTGGGCTCGATCGACCCGGGTGCGAACGCTTCGGAGGGAACGTAGATACCGGGCGGATGGCTGGTCTCGAGCACCCGGAGCGCATGATTCGTAGCCGCGATCGTCTCGCCACCCAAGATGATCCGAACCGTTCGGGTCTCCGGTTCGATCCGCGGAGGTCGGGGGTAGTCCCACACTGATTCCTGTTCCGGTCCTGGCCGTGTGCGTTTCATCGTCAAACCCTAGGAACCCGCAACGGACATGAGAACGGCCGGCGAGGGTCACGGCGCCGCCGTCTATCCTCGGCCGCAGGGTCGCTCGATCCGTAGGGCATCGGGTACCGTGAGCCGGACACGACAGGAGCTAGGACATGATCCTCCTTCACCCGCAGCGCCGTGATCGGACCTACGCCGATGACCGATCTGACGAGGTGATGCGAAAGACCATCGAGTTCTTCGAGGCGAAGGGGAAGCGGCGTCTCAAGGACGATGACCATGGCGCGGTCTGGTATCAGGACTTTCTCGACTTCGTAGCGAGCGAGGGGATCTTCGCCACGATGTGCACCCCGGCGGGATACGGCGCAGCCGACTCACGCTGGGACGTGTGGCGCATCTGCGAATTCGCAGAGATCCTCGGGTTCTACGGTCTGCCGTACTGGTACTCCTGGCAGGTGACGGTCCTCGGACTCGGTCCGATCTGGATGAGCGACAACGAGGCGGTGAAGCAGAAGACGGCGGCACTGCTTCAGGATGGCGCGATCTTCGCCTTTGGCCTCTCCGAAAAGGAGCACGGCGCCGACCTGTACTCCACCGAGATGGAATTGACACCAGTTGGCGATGGCACCTACCGGGCCAACGGCAGGAAGTACTACATCGGCAACGGAAACCAGGCGGCGCTCGTCTCTACGTTCGGCAAGATGAGCGACACGGGCGAGTACTGTTTTTTCGTCGTCGACTCGCAGCACCCGGCGTACCGCGCCGTGAAGAACGTGGTGCACAGCCAGAACTTCGTGTCCGAGTACGAACTGGACGACTACCCGATCACGGACACGGACATCCTCTCGCGCGGCGACGAGGCGTGGGATGCCGCGCTCAACACCGTGAACATCGGGAAGTTCAATCTGGGGTGGGGTTCGATCGGAATCTGCACGCACGCCTTCTACGAAGCCGTGCCCCACGCCGCGCATCGGCACCTCTATGGGATGGCGGTGACCGACTTCCCGCACGTCCGGCGACTCTTCACCGATGCATACGCCCGACTGGTGGCGATGAAGCTGGTGGCGCTGCGGGCGGCCGACTACATGCGAGTGGCCTCACCGGAGGACCGTAGGTATCTGCTGTACAACCCGGTGGTCAAGATGAAGGTGACGACCCAAGGTGAGGACGTGATCAACCACCTCTGGGACGTGATCGCGGCTAAGGGTTTCGAAGAGGACACCTACTTCGACATGGCCACGCCGTGACATTCGGGCGCTTCCGAAACTCGAGGGGACGGTGCACGTCAACATCGCGCTCATCGTCAAGTTCATGGAGAACTACTTCTTCCGGCCGATCGACCTACCCGAAGTCGGCCGACGCGACGAGCCGGTCAACGACGACTTCCTGTTCGACCAGGGACCGACCCGAGGGCTCGGCAAGATTCGATTCCACGATTACGCCACCGTCTTTGAGCGCTGCGATCTGCCAAACGTGAAGGTGTTCGCCGAGCAGGCCGAGGTCCTCAAAGCCATGCTGATCGAGGCGACGCCGACCGAGGAGCAGACGCGGGACACGGACTGGCTCCTTGCGGTCGGTGAGCTCTTCACGCTTGTGGTCTACTGCCAGTTGGTCCTGGAGAACGCCGAGATCTACGACATTGCGAACGACCTCGTTGGCCAGATCTTTGATGTGGCGGTGCGGGACTTCTCGCGCTTCGCCGTCGAGCTGAACGGACGCGCGGGGACCACCGAAGAGCAGAGCGAATTCTGCCTGGCCATGGTCCGCCGCCCCGTCCGCGACGACGAGCGAGCCGCGAGGATCTGGCAAGACCACGTCTACGCCCAACGCGACGCCTACGAGATGTCGGAGTAGGTCGACCGTCTTCACCTCCCGCACGGAGTCGGGGGAAATGAGTACACGCCCGCAGCTCGTAGCTGAATCTCCCCAATTCGGGCCACTGGTTCGAGCCTCACTATTCTGCGCTGATGAGCAAGAACACCACCACAGACCTGACTCCGGCGGAGCAGCGCAACGCCGATCCCGATCGATTGGTCGTTCTGACCGACGGTGTGATCGCGATCATCATCACGATCCTTGTGCTCGACATCAAGGTCCCCGAGTTGGGATCCGGGCAATCGCTTGCGGACTCGCTGACCGAGGTGCGTCCGACGTTCGTATCGTTCGTGATCAGCTTCCTCCTGGTCGGGATGTTCTGGACTCTCCATCGGCAGACGTTCAGCCAGGTCCGGTACATCGATCACAACGCGATCTGGCTCAACCTCCTCTTCCTGCTGTCTCTCTCGCTCGTGCCGTTCGCATCCTCGACCCTCGGCGAGTACTCGACAGAACCGGTGGCGCTTCACTTGTACGGCGTGGTTCTCATCGCTGCCTCACTCCTGCGCATCGGTCTCAACGCCTACTTCCAGACCCATCCGGGCCTGCTGTGGCAGAAATCTTCGAAGGAATCTCGCCAGCTGATCGGCATCACCACGTCGGCGCCGATCGCGGTGTACGTGCTGGCGATGGTGGCTGCGAACTGGTCGACCACGCTCAGCCTGATCCTGTATTTCTCGATCCCCTTGCTCTACTTCGCGGCGGTCGCCCTGATCAATGCGGACCCGAGAAGCAAGGGCGTGGCAGACGACCTGGGCTGACGAGAAACCGCCCCCGCCGGTGACCGGCGAGAGCGGTCCTCCGATTCCCGAGGCGATCGTCGGCCGCGGGACGGTTTGTGATTAGTAGTTGACGGTGCCGGTCAGCGTTGCGGTCCACGGACTGTTGGTCAGACACATGAGCGGGTCAGTGTCGGGGTCACAATCGTCGCGGAACGTGAGTTCAACGTCGTAGACCACTGTTGCGGCTCCGGTGGCCTCTGCGAAGCGACCGGTTCCTCCGTCAAACGTGATCGGTGATCCGTTGTCGATCTCCGGGTAGTCATAGGTTCCGTAGAGCTCGTCGCCGTCGCTATCGGTGATGGTCACCCGTCCGTCGTCAACGACGTCGTCTTCGGGGCAGTGCGCCCAGGTCGTGGTGATTGACCCGAGGTTCGGGTCCTCGCCGGTGGCTTCGGTCATCGTCGTGACCACCTGACACTGATCGGTCGCTCCCCATTGGACTTCGCCGGTGAACGATGCATCCATCGGGTGATCGGTCGCTCCACTACTGCACGACGAAGCGCCAAGCATCGTCAGCGTGAGGAGTCCGACTGCAGTCGCGCCAACCATCCATCTTCTCAGCATGATGGCTTCCCTTCTGTTCGTCCGAGTTCCTAGCAGCATGCGTGTGACCGCTCCCAACTCGGTGTGGGCCGGCCGCCCACGGCGACGCTAAACGCAACGACGCTGTCTCAGTAGCTGATGGTTCCGGTCAGTGTTGCGGTCCACGGACTGTTCGTCAGACACATGATCGGATCAGTATCGGGGTCACAATCGTCTCGGAACGTGAGTTCAACGTCGTAGACCCACGTGGCTTGGCCGGTGGCGTTCTTGAATCGGCCGGTGCCGCCGTTGAAGATGACCGGGTCACCTTCATCGATAGCCGGGTAGTCGTAGACGCCGTAGAGTCTGTCCCCGTTCGCGGCGGTGAGGGTAAGTCGCCCGTCGTAGGGCTCGTGCTCGCTGTCCTTCCAGGGACAGTGGGAGCTCATCAACGCGGTTCGACCCATGTGCGTCGCCTTGCCGAAGGCATCGGTGACCGTGGTGACCAAGGTGCAATCGGACTCGAATGCGCCGGGCGTCTCCCAGTGAACTTCGCCGGCAAACGATGCCTTGAACGGGCGGTCGGTGCCGTGTCTGCCCGCCGAGGCGGCCGGCACCGCCATCAGGATCACGAGAGCGATCACCACCGAGCCGATCGACCATCGTTTGAGCATGATGGCCTCCTTTCTGTTCCGCTCATCATCCGCGAGGACGATCCAGAAACGGTCCAAACGGCCCCACCGACGACCGGTATCAATCCGGTACGATGGATCGGAAGGCGATCGTCACATGCGGTTCGAGATTCTTGGCCCGCTGAGGGCCGTGGATGGTGGTGCCGAGGTCGATCTCGGCGGACCCCGGCAGCAACGCGTCCTCGCCATCCTCCTCGCTGCCGCGCCGGAGGCCGTCAGCGTCGATCGGCTCATCGACGAGGTGTGGGGCGAAACCCCACCGGGTACTGCTCCGCACGTCGTTCGGACGTACCTATCCAATCTCAAGAAGGCCCTCGGCGATCGAGTCGTCTCCGACGGGCAGCACTATCGGATCAATCTGAACGGTGACTCGATCGATGCGGTCGAGTTCGGCCAAGCGCTCAGCGACGCCCGCGCGTTGTTCCCCACAGACCCGGTGCGGGTCTCGACACTGCTTCATCAGAGCTCCCAACTCTGGCGCGGGCGGCCGTTCGGCAATCTCTGCGACGATGCTCCGCTGCTCGAGCGGCGCTCACTCGAACTCGACGAAACGAAGATGCAGTCGACCGAACTCCTTATGGAGGCGGAGCTTGCTCTCGGACACCATGACAATGTGTTGCCCGAGCTGGAAGGGTTGGTCCGTCAGTACCCCTTGCGTGAGCGACTCCATCGGGCGCTGATGCTGGGGTTGTACCGGAGTGACCGGCAGGCAGAGGCCCTCCGAGCCGGCTGGAACCTTCGCAAGACGCTCATCGAGGAACTTGGAATCGACCCTTCAGCCGAGACGAGAACGCTCGAGGACCGAATCCTCGTGCAGGACTCGAGGCTCGATCTCCGCCCGCCGACGAACCTTCCGGCGTTCGTGTCCTCGTTCGTGGGCCGGCGCCGTGAGATGGCCGAAGTGAGCAAGCTTGTCGATGTCGATCGGCTCGTGACGCTTGTGGGAGTGGGTGGCGTCGGGAAGACCCGGCTCGCGAGGCAGGTGGCACATGGGATTCTGGATCGCTTCCCCGACGGTGTTTGGTGGGTCGACCTTGCAGCACTCGCTCCGGGCGGAAGTGTCGCGACGAAGACGGCTGAGGTGCTTGGTCTTGCGGAACAGCCGGGTGTCGAAACTGTGGCGCTCCTTGGTCGGTTCCTCGCCCCGCGGCACGGCCTCCTGGTCTTCGACAATTGCGAGCATCTCGTCGACGACGTCGCAGTCCTGGCGACTGGCCTCCTCGAGCGAGCGGAGGGCTTGACCGTGCTCGCAACCAGTCGCGGAGCGCTCCATGCATCGGGTGAGGTGCGGTACGTGGTGCCTCCGATGAGTCTGCCGGTCGGCGTGTTCGGAGCGTCCGACGCCGAGCAGCTCTTCGTAGAGCGATCGACACAGATCGATCGGACCTTCACCGTGACCGACCGTGTCCAGAGTGACATCGCGGAAATCTGCCGCGTTCTCGAGGGGCTGCCGCTCGCCATCGAGATGGCCGCTGGCGCGTGTGACCACGCTGAGTCTCGACCAGATCGCGATTCGCTCGTCCCAGCACCTCGAACTCGCGAGTAGCGATGAGGCCGCACCAGAACGACACCGGAGCCTTTCGGCCACGATTGGATGGAGCTACAGCCTGTTGTCGACACGGCAGCAGGCCCTCTTCGATCGACTCTCGGTGTTCGTCGGGTCATTCGACCTGGCGGCGGCGAATGCCGTCGCAGGGTGGGACCCATTGCCGTCGGGCGATGTTGCGGCAGACCTTGGTGATTTGGTTGACGCATCGATGGTCGGGACCGAGCGGTCGCCGGGAGGGCGAGATTCGGTACCGGTTGCTCGACTCGCTCGGCTCATACGGACGCTCCGAACTTGCGGGGCGTGGCGAAGCCGAGATCGCTGCGCAGCGTCACAGCCGCTACTTCCTCCGGCCGTGCAAGCATCGTCGGCCAGGCCTGGTTCACACCCGGAACATCCTGAGTTCATGGCAGGAGTCGCTGCTATGAACGACGAACTGCTTGCCGGCCTCGATTGGTCGCTCGAGCACGAGGATCGATCGGTCACCCTCTCGGCAGCGGCCGGACTGGTCGCCTACTGGTTCTGGCGGGGCGATCCGGCCGGTGCCTACCGCTACGGGAAGCGCATGCTCGAAGGGTCCGAGGATGTGCCGAGTCACATGAGGGCCGCAGCGCCTCTGTGTGTCGGTTTCGGATCCCAGTTGATCGGCGACTTCGACGGCAGCGGAGCGGCCGTCGCCGAGGCGGTGCGCCTTCTCGAATCGACCGACGAATGGAAGCTGCTGCTGTGGGCCTACAACGGCCAGGGTCAGGGCGGCGTCTTCCTCGGAATGCCGGCTCTCATCGTCGCCATGGGCCGTCGAATCCTGGAGTCTCTGCCGGGACCACGGGCGCGCCTTCCGCGTGCCTATGGGCTCGCCCTCCTCGGCGAGGCAGAATTCTTCGGCGACGGTGACTTCGAGGTCGCTCGTCGCTCGTTCTCCGAGGCCGTTCCGCTGTTCCGCGAACTCGGCGACGAAGCGGGTCTCGCCATGTTTGGCCTCGGGGTGTTGGCCGCCACCGAGGCGCTCATGCTCGACTTCGAGTCGGCGGAACGGCATGCCACCGAGGCCAGCACGATCGGCGGCCCCGGATGGTCGGCGACCGGCCTGATCATCCTGGGCGGCTACGTTCTGCACCCCAAGGGCGAGATCGATCGAGCAGAACTGGTCACGCGGCGCGGGCTCGAGCAAGTCCATGAGCGTTCGATGGAGGCATGGGTGCGACCGGCCCTACTCGATCCTCGGGAGGATCGCCGCCGACCGAGGGAGGTGGGAGGAGGCGGCCCGCTACTTCGGTGGCTGCCGACCAAATCTTCCGCCGTGGGGGCAGCACCACCGCTGGTGGAACTTCGAACCAGTGGTCCGAAATGCCCTTGGAGAAGACCGGTATCAGGAAATCGTGACGCGGGCAGAGAATGAGCCGCTCGACGATCTCGTCGCGTGGGCGCTGGGATCGGACCGATAGCGGGATCGCTATCGATCGATGTTCGGCATCAACGGCGGGTCTTCTTCGGTGTCGGGGCCGCTGAACTGGGACTCATAGAGGGCCGCGTACGCGGCACCGAGGTCGAGGAGTTCCTGGTGATTCCCCTGCTCGACGATCTGGCCGTCCTCCATGAACAGGATCAGATCGGCATCGCGAATGGTCGACAGGCGGTGAGCGATGACGAAGCTCGTGCGGTCGGCTCGCAATGCCGACATTGCCCGCTGAACGAGCACCTCGGTGCGGGTATCGACCGAACTCGTTGCTTCGTCGAGTATGAGCAGAGCCGGATCGGCGAGGAACGCCCTGGCGATCGTGATCAGCTGCTTCTCGCCGGCGCTCACGGTGCCGCCCTCGTCGTCGATGATCGTGTCGTAGCCGTTGGGGAGGTGCGCCACGAAGCGGTCGACGTAGGTTGCTCGCGCCGCTTCGAGGATCGCTTCATCGTCCGCACCGGGTCGACCGTAGGCGATGTTGTCCCTGATCGTTCCTTCGAACAGCCATGTGTCCTGTAGCACCATGCCGGTCTGGGAGCGAAGCGCGTCGCGGCGCAGCGTTGAGATGTCGACGTCGTCGAGCGTGATCTGGCCTGAGTCGATGTCGTAGAACCGCATGACGAGGTTGACGAGCGTGGTCTTGCCGGCACCGGTCGGTCCGACGATGGCGACGGTCTGGCCCGGATCTACGCAGAAGCTCACGTGCTCGATCAGCGGTTGATCCTCGACGTATCGGAACGAGACGTCGTCGAATGCCACCTGGCCGTGCGCATCGGTGGGGATCTCGGCGAGGCCTTCGTCCGGTGATTCTTCGGCGGCATCGAGCAGTTCGAACACGCGCTCCGCCGATGCCACTCCCGATTGGAGGAGATTGGCCATGGAGGCGATCTGGGTGACCGGGCGGGTGAACAGTCGGGAGTACTGGATGAACGCCTGCACGTCGCCGAGGCTCATCGCGCCGCTGGCGACCCGCAAGCCACCGAGCACGGCGATGATGACGTAGTTGAGGTTTCCGATCAACATCGCGATCGGCATGATGAGCCCCGAGAGGAACTGGGCTCCGAAGCTCGCTTGATACAGCTCCTCGTTTTCAACCTCGAAGGTCTCCTGCACTTCGCTCTGACGTCCGAACACCTTGACCAGCGCGTGGCCGGTGAATGCTTCCTCGATCTGGGCATTGAGCTGCCCGGTCCGGCGCCACTGGGTGATGAACTTGGTCTGCGACCGCCTCATCACCGTCCCGGCGACGATCACCGTGAGGGGGATCGTCACGAGGGCGATCAACGCAAGCATCCATGAGATCGAGATCATCATCGCGAAGACGAATACGACGGTGAGCAGCGACGTCAGTAGCTGGCTCATCGTCTGCTGGAGGCTCTGCGAGACGTTGTCTATGTCGTTGGTCACTCGGCTCAGGAGTTCGCCGCGCGGTACACGATCGAAGTAGGAGAGGGGGAGATGATTGATCTTGTATTCGACTTCCGAGCGCATCCGCAAGACCGTGTTCTGGACCACGTCGTTGAGGAAGAAGCCCTGGAGGAAGCTGAGCAGGGCCGAGGCCCCGTAGAGGAGCAGAGCGAGGATCAGCACGTTGCGCAGTGCCGTGAAGTCGATGCCGACCCCGGGTATCAGATCGACGCCGCTGAGCATGTCGGCGAGCTGATTCTGTCCCTGCGCCCGGACCGCGTCGATCGCCTGTGCCTTCGTCATCCCTTCGGGAAGCGAGCTGCCGACGACGCCGGAGAAGATGATGTCGGTGGCCCGGCCGAGGATTCTCGGTCCAAGGGAGGTGAGCGCCACGCTGACGACGGCGGCAACGACCACGGCGATGACCTTCGCGCGTTCCGGATGCAGGCGTCTGAAGAGGCGCTTGATCGAAGGGCCGAATTCGAGCGGCTTCTGGCCGACCATGCCACCGCCGAACGGACCGCCATGACCTGGGCCACCCTGACCGCGGACCCGTTCGGTCTCTTTCATGGCAGGCTGCGGCGCAGTCATGATGTCTCCACCGCCATCTGGGAATCGACGATTTCGGCATAGGCGGCACAGGTCTCGAGAAGCTCTTCATGCGTGCCGAGGCCGACGATCCCGCCCTGCTCGAGCACGACGATTTGGTCCGCGTCGATGATCGTGGCGACCCGCTGTGCCACGATGACCACCGTGGCGTCCGCGGTCACGTCCACGAGGGCATGTCTGAGCCTGGCGTCGGTTGCGACATCGAGAGCGGAGAACGAGTCGTCGAACAGGTATACCTCGGGCTGCCGGATGAGCGCCCGAGCGATGGCAAGGCGCTGCCGCTGGCCGCCCGAGACGTTGGTGCCGCCCTGGGAAATGGGCGAGTCGAGACCATCGGGCATTGCTTCGACGAACTCCCTCGCCTGGGCGATCTCGAGGGCCTCCCACATCTCCTCTTCCGTGGCGTCGGGCTTGCCGTATCGGAGGTTCGAGGCAACCGTTCCTGAGAACAAGTAGACCTTCTGGGGCACGAGGCCGATCTTGCCCCAGAGCGTGTCGGGGTCGATGAGCTTGACGTCGACCCCGTCGACAAGGACCCGGCCCGCGGTGGCGTCGAAGAGACGGGGGATGAGGTTGACCAATGTGGATTTCCCGGCGCCGGTCGATCCGATGACGGCGGTGGTCTGGCCGGGCCGAGCGGTGAAGGTGAGGTTGCTCAGAATCGGATGGTCGGCGCCCGGATACTGGAACCCCACGCCCTCGAAATCGAGCGTGCTGTGGCGGACCAGGTCTGTCACTCCGTCGGTCGGCGGAATCACGGACGGTTCGGTGTCGAGCACCTCACCGATGCGGTCGGCGGAGACCGAGGCGCGGGGGAGGAGCATGAACATGAACGTCGACATCATCACGGCCATCAGAATCTGAATGAGATACGACAAGAAGGCCGTCAGCGAGCCGATCTGCATCGCTCCGGCATCGACCCTGAGGCCACCGAACCAGAGCACGGCCACGCTCGAAAGGTTCATCACCAGCATCACCGCCGGGAAGATCGCTGCCATCCAGCGGCCGACCCTGATCGAGACCGTGGTCAGATCCAGGTTGGCTGCGGCGAACCGCTCGGTCTCGACGGGTTCTCGAACGAACGCACGCACCACGCGGATGCCGCCGATCTGCTCGCGAAGGACCTTGTTGACGGTGTCGAGGCGTCGCTGCATGAGCCGGAAACCGGGCACCATGCGTGTCACCAGGAATCCGATGATCACGACGAGCACCAGCACCGTGACGGCGACCAGCCACGCCAGGCCGACATCCTCTCGCAGCGCCATGAAGACGCCGCCGACCATCATGATCGGGGCTGCGATCAGCATCGTGAAGGTCGTCAGGACCAGCATCTGAATCTGTTGCACGTCGTTTGTGTTGCGGGTCAACAGCGACGGTGCACCGAAGCGAGCCATCTCACGATTGGAGAACTCGATCACGCGGTGGAAGATGCCCGATCGTACGTCACGGCCGAACGCCATTGCGGTCCGCGCGCCGAAGTAGACGGCGGTGATCGTGGTCGCCGCCTGGATGAGCGACACGACCAGCATCCACGAGCCGATCCGAATGATGTAGTCGGTGTCGCCGCGAACGACGCCGTTGTCGATGATGTCGGCGTTGAGCGTTGGCAGGTAGAGGGCCGCGATCGTACCGACGGTCTGAAGCACGACCACGATCACGATCTCGCGGGTGTACGGCCTGACGTACCGGCGGAGAAGACGGTACAGCATCAGGTCACGGCACTCTCGGGTGAGGCCGCGATGCCGTGCATCAGCACGTCGACGATCTCTCGAGCGACCGGCCTTTCGGCTGCGGCAACCAACGGGTGGGCGCTTGCGAACACGAAGCCCCGGAATGCGATTGCAGCCTGGCGCGGGTCGATGCGGATAGCGTCACGGTTGCGCTCGAACAGTTCGGTGAGGACGCGGAGGATCGCGGTGTTCGCGTCCATCACGTACTGCCGTGCACCCGAAGGGGGGTCGCCGCCCGGAGAACCGGCGGCGCGCAGCATCCCGACGAGTGCGGCAACCCGCTCGGAGCGTTCCACGAGGACGGCTGCTGCTGCTTCGAGTTGGTCGGGGAGGGGATCGGTCGCAGGAATCGCTCCGATAGCCAGTTTGATCTGCTGCGGATCCATGCTGGCTTTGACGGCTTCGTGAATCACCGATGTCTTGTCGGGGAACACGCGGAAGATCGTTCCCTCTGCGATACCGGCCGCTTCCGCCATTTCGCGTGTCGTGATCGTCGGCCCCATCTCCAACAGGAGAGGGATGACAGCCTCGACGATCGCCCGGCGACGGTCGTCGGCCGGCAGCGGTTCTGCGCGTTCGTGCTTCTCGGTCACGAGCGCAGTATACATGAGTGAGTACTCACTCACACCAACCGGACCGTCGGGCCGCCGACTGGCCCCTCAGGCGGCGGCGGGTCAGCGGGTCCAGGGGTCGCCGACGTGGGGGTCGATGCCCGTACGCTCGATTGCCTCGCGCACGACGCTCGGATCGATCCGCTGGTCGCGGGCGAGCGCAGACAGCGTCGCAACCACAACATGGTTGGCGTCGGTCTCGAAGAACTCGCGGAGGGACTCACGCGTGTCGCTGCGCCCGTAGCCATCGGTCCCCAGCGATGCGTACGACCGGGGCACCCAGCGGGAAATCTGATCCGGGACGGTCCGCATGTAGTCGGTGACGGCGATCACCGGACCGAGTGTGCCTTCGAGCTGGCGCGTGACCAACGGGACCCGGGGTCCCTCACCGGGGTGCAGGTAGTTCCACCGATCAACGGACATCGCCTCTTCGCGCAGCCGCTTGTACGAGGTGACGCTCCACAGTTCTGCGCCGACGCCGTATTCCTCGGCGAGGATCGTCTGCGCCTCGCGAGCCGCTGAGTGCGCCGGCCCGGAGAACAGGATCGTCGCCCGGTACTTCGTGCCGGTCGGCGCCGATGACCACTTGTAGAGTCCGTCGATGATCCCCTGATCCGAACCCTCCGGTTTCGGAGGTTGCGCGTAGTTTTCGTTGTACAACGTGAGGTAGTAGTAGACGTCTTCGTTGTCGACGTACATGCGCTTCAGGCCGTGTTCGATGATCGTTGCGATCTCGTAGGCGAACGCCGGGTCGTACGCCTCGCATGCGGGGA
This sequence comes from uncultured Actinomycetota bacterium, assembly GCA_963700375.1. Classification (GTDB taxonomy): domain Bacteria; phylum Actinomycetota; class Acidimicrobiia; order Spongiisociales; family UBA5794; genus JAHEEL01. Next base: position 154,059 of record CAVOXF010000001.1, on the reverse strand, counting down.
TGACCGAGGCGAGCACGTGGCTGTGGCCGTCCTGATGCTGGAGGCCCTCGCCAAGGAGCGTCGTGCGGCCCGATGTCGCGCCGAGCAGGAATCCGCGTGCGCGAGAGTCCGATGCGGCCCACAACAGGTCACCGACCCGCTGGAACCCGAACATGGAGTAGTAGGTGTAGAACGGGACCATCGGCACGCCGCGCGTGGCATACGACGTTCCCGCGGCGATCCAACTCGCCGTCGACCCTGCTTCGGTGATGCCTTGCTCGAGGATCTGCCCGGACTGCGACTCCTTGTACGAAAGGATCAGGCTGTGGTCGACCGGTTCGTACAGCTGACCCTGTGAGGCGTAGATCTTCAGTTCCTTGAACAAGGCGTCCATCCCGAAGGTGCGTCCCTCGTCGGGGATGATCGGGACGACGCGGCGACCGAACTTCTCATCGCGGGCCAGGCTCCGCAGGAGGCGGGTGAACACGCTGGTTGTTGATGCTTCGGCGTCGCCCGATCCGCCATCGAAGTCGGCGAAGACATCGTGGCTCGGCATCTCGATTGGCGTACGGATCTCGAGCGTTCGGCTCGGAACCGGTCCGTTGAGCGCCGCGCGCCGTTCGGTCAGGTAGCGATACTCCGGCGAGTCGACCGGGGGCCGGTAGTACGGAGGATGGTCGAGTTCGAGTGCCTCGTCCGGGATCTCCTCGTTCAGCGACAGCAAGTCGCGCAGGCCGACGAGTTGGTCGCCCGTGAGGTTCTTGACGGAGTGGGTCGCGTTCCTGCCTTGCACCTGGGGGCCGAGCGTCCAGCCCTTGATCGTCTTGGCGAGGATCACGGTCGGCGCGCCCTTCGACTCGGTCGCCCGCTTGTAGGCCGAGTAGATCTTGCGGTAGTCGAGACCCCCGCGGCGCAGGGCCCACAGATCGTCGTCGGTCATGTCACGAACGAGCTCGCGGAGCCGCGGATCGGGTCCGAAGAAGTGCTCGCGGACATACGCGCCGGATTCGGCCTTGTAGCGCTGGAACTCACCGTCGACCGTGGTATTCATCTTGTCGATGAGGATGCCCTCGGTATCGCGAGCGAGCAACGGGTCCCAACCGGAGCCCCAGATGACCTTGATGACGTTCCATCCGGCACCGCGGAACATCGCTTCGAGCTCTTGGATGATCTTCCCGTTCCCGCGTACCGGGCCGTCGAGGCGTTGCAGGTTGCAGTTGATGACCCAGGTCAGGTTGTCGAGCTTCTCGCGACCGGCGAGGGAGATCGAACCGAGCGTCTCGGGCTCGTCGGTCTCGCCGTCGCCGAGGAAGGACCACACGCGCGAACCCGCCGTGTCGTCGAGGCCACGGTTCTCGAGGTACTTGAGGAACTGGGCGTGATAGATCGAGTTGATCGGTCCGAGCCCCATCGAGACCGTTGGGTACTCCCAGAAGTCGGGCATGAGACGGGGGTGGGGGTAGCTCGACAGACCGGGTTCGCCGATCTCGCGACGGAACCGATCGAGATCATCCTCGTCGAGACGGCCTTCGAGGAAGGCACGGGCGTACACACCGGGGGCGGCATGGCCCTGGAAGTAGATGTGGTCCCCCGGATGTCCGTCAGCGGTGCCGCGGAAGAAGTGGTTGTAGCCAACCTCGTAGAGGGTTGCAGACGAGGCAAAGGTCGAGAGGTGCCCGCCGATGCCGGGGGCGGCGCGGTTGGCGCGAATGACCATGACCGCGGCGTTCCAGCGGATGAACCGACGGATCCGCTTCTCGAGCTGCGCGTCACCGGGGAACGGTGCCTCTTCTTCGGGCGGAATCGTGTTGACATAGGGCGTCGAAACCGCTCCCGGCACCGCGATGTGGTTCCGCGTCGCTTCCTGGAGGAGGCGTGCGACCAGATACTGCGCGCGATTCGGCCCGTCAGTTGCAATAACCGAGTCGAAGGCGTCGAGCCACTCCGCCGTTTCGGTGGGATCGGTGTCTGGGCGCGGTCCGGTGTATCCGTCAATGAAGGTGGGTGGTTCGCTCATACCTATGACTCGTTTGTGTGGAGGCTCGTGAGCGTACCGAGATGTGGATTCTTGAGCGACGGATATCGGCTGAGTCGCCGGTCGCCAGTCCGATCCTCCCCCTCGGCCGAGGGACGGGTGACGCGACTCAGCGACGACGGAGGGGGTGTCTCGGGGCTCTCGCACGCGAGTGACCCCTGCCGTCACCGGCAACGAATCTGCATTGCCGCCGCCACCTCCCGAGGGGAAGGAATGAGAGGAGGAATAGAACCGGCGCGCTCTATGTTGGGGCCGCAATGAAGCCAGGGCTCTTTCGCTATCCGGATCCTGTCAACGAGAACGCGGCCCGGTTGATCGCGGGTGGCGTGGCCATGATGGTCGCCGTCTACCTCGTGACCGGGAGCGGACCCGTGCTCGCTGCGCTCGCCTACGGATTCGTGGCCCGCGTCCTGACGGGGCCGACGCTGTCCCCGTTGGCGCAGCTCGTGAATCGGGTGGTTGTTCCGCAGTTCCATGTGCCGGTCAAGCCGGTACCCGGGCCGCCAAAGCGGTTCGCTCAGGGGATGGGGGCGGTCTTGTCGGTGAGTGGTCTCGCCGCCTACCTGGGGGGCTTCGACACGCTGGCGTTCGTCCTCGTCGCGGCGATCGGCGTAGCGGCGACGCTCGAATCGGTCTTCGCGTTCTGTGTCGGCTGTCGGGTCTTCGCCGTGCTCATGGCGGTGGGTCTGGTGCCGCAGTCGGTCTGCGAGGCATGCAACGACCTATCCGTGGCACGGTCCAGCGCCGGCGCGTAGACCGCCTCGCGGATTCCGGGACGGCCCTATCCGCCGGTGTATTCGTGTGCCCGCACGGTCTCCTTCTTCTCCAGCCAGTTGACGATGAGCTCGTTGAGGTGGTCGGTCTCGATCAGGAATGCGTCGTGCCCCTGTGGTTTGTCGAGCAGCGCGAACTCCGCGTTCCCGAGCGACTGAGCGAGCGCCTCACCTTCTGAGGCCGGATACAGGACGTCGGACGAGATTCCGACGACCAGTGCGGGCGTCTTCACGTGCCGCAGCACGGCCTCGGTCGGTCCGCGGCCGCGGCCGAGGTCGTAGCCGTCCATCGCCGCCAGCAGCGTCAAGTAGGTGTTCGCGTCGAAGCGGTCGACGAGCTTCGTGCCCTGGTGACGGAGATACGACTGGACGGCGAAGCCGTCGCCTTCGTCCTCGACCCGTCCGAATCGACTGGCGAAGTTCTCGGGGCTGCGGTAGCTGCACATGGCGATCATCCGCGCGGTGGCGAGTCCGTTGTCCGGGCCTCGGCCCTTCCGGTAGTGGCCACCCCGGAACCATGGATCGTTGACAATCGCATGCCGCTGCGCCTCCGACAGGCCGATGGCCCAGGGAGACTGTGCGGCGCCGATACCGATCGGAACGATCGCGTCGACACGCTCGGGATACATGAGCGACCACTCGAGCGTCTGCATCCCTCCCATCGACCCGCCGATGACCAGCCGGAGCCGCTCAACGCCGATGTGGTCGAGGAGCAGCGCCTGGAGTCGGACCATGTCCCGGACCGAGATGTCCGGGAACTCCGGCCCGTAGGGTGCGAGGCGCCCTGGTTGGAGGCTCGTAGGGCCGGTCGTCCCAGAGCAGCCGCCCAGCACGTTCGCGGCCACGATGTAGTCACGCGAAGGGTCAAACACCCTTCCCCGGCCGAAGAGCCCCTCCCACCAGTCGTCCGCGTCCGCGGAGCCGGTGAGCGCGTGGCAGATCAGCGTTGCCTCGGTCTGGGGCTCGCCCCACGTCCGGTAGGCAACCCTCACGCCGTCGAGGTGGCCGCCGCCTTCGAGGGGGAAGATTCCGGGGAGGTCGATGAACCCGGTCGTCATGCGGCTGCCTCATCGAGCCCGGCCCGAGCGAAGGCGGTGTCGAAGTCCGCGATGATGTCATCGATGTGCTCGATGCCGACCGAGACCCGGATGAGGTCATCGGTGACGCCTGCGGACTGTTGTTCGGCGGCGTCGAGCTGCTGATGTGTTGTCGACGCGGGGTGAATCACCAGCGTCTTCGCGTCGCCCACGTTGGCGAGATGGGACGCCAACTCAACCGAGTTGATGAACCGCTGAGCGGCCTTCGGCCCTCCCTTGATGCCGAACGAGAGCACTGATCCGAAGCCGTTGGTGAGGAGACGCTTCGCCGCGGCGTGGTCCGGATGGTCTTCGAGCCCCGGGTAGTTCACCCACTCGACGAGCGGCTGGTTCTTGAGCCAGGTGGCGAGTTCGAGGGCGTTGTCGACATGCCGCTGGACCCGCAGTGACAGCGTCTCAACGCCCTGGAGGAGCAGGAAGGCGTTGAAGGGGCTCAAGCACGCACCGATGTCGCGGAGTCCTTCAACCCTGACTCGGATTGCGAAGGCGATGTTGCCAAACGGTCCGTCGGGGCCGAATGTCTCTGCGAACTTCAGTCCGTGATAGCCGGGTGACGGTTCGGTGAATGTGGGGAACCGTCCGTTCGACCAGTTGAAGTTCCCGGAATCCACGATGATGCCGCCGATCGATGTTCCGTGTCCGCCGATCCACTTTGTCGCCGACGCCACCACGATGTCGGCGCCGTGGTCGATCGGCCGGCAGAGGTAGCCGGCAGCGCCGAACGTGTTGTCGACCACGAGAGGCACACCGGCATCGTGGGCGACCCGTGCGAGTTCCGGCAGGTCGGCGATGTTGAATCGGGGGTTCCCGATCGACTCGACGTAGAGCGCCTTGGTCCTGTCATCGATGAGTGCCGCGAAATCCTCGGGGTCGTCACCTTCGACGAACCGGACCTCGATGCCGATGCGATCAAACGTCACTTTGAACTGGTTGTATGTCCCGCCATAGAGGTACGACGTCGACACGATGTTGTCGCCCGCCTCGGCGAGCGTCGTCAGGGCGGTGAACTGGGCGGCCTGTCCGCTCGACGTCGCGACGGCTGCGACGCCGCCCTCGAGTGCTGCGATGCGCTTCTCGAAGACGTCGGTGGTCGGATTTTGGATCCGCGTGTAGATGTTGCCGAACTCCTCGAGGGCGAAGAGCTTCGCGCCATGCTCGGAGTTGTCGAACGTGTACGACGTCGTCTGGTAGATCGGGACCGCCCTGGCGTTGGTGCCGGGTGCTGGTTCCTGCCCTGCGTGGACTTGCAGGGTCTCGTATCGGTAGTCGCTCATGGTTCCCTCCCTGGGGTTGGTGGTGGTGGCCGGTCCGGGAGGGTCGTTCAACGAAAACGATCCGCCCCGTTGCCGGTGCGGATCCTTCGTTGGTTCGGTTGCTGGTCGGTGCTACGCGACGACTCCACACGGCTTCATATGTGCCATGGGCATCATCATGGTGGTGCGTGCAGCGGTCATTGCCGAGGGAAGGTAGTGGTGTCGTCGCGCGTCTGTCAAGACTCCTCTTTCATGCAGGGTCCTATTCGACCTCGGTGACGCGCCGCACGACCGCCGCCGTCCCGTCGATGACTGCGCGCTGCTGCTCCTCGCGGGTGATCGTTGCCGGGTTGTCGCCGCTCTGGTCGCCGTACCAGCCGAAGTAGGCGTGGTTGCCGCCGTCGATTCCGGCGAACGTCGTATCTCCAGGCAGGAGTGCCCGGGAATCCTCGATGTCCTGGACCGTGGTGAGTCCGTCGAGCGTGCCGAAGACCGATGCCGTTGCGCCGGTCCACGCCGAGAGGTCCACCGAGTCCTCCGGGTAGGAGGCCCACAACACAAGGCCGCCAACGGCGTCGGGGTGTTCGGCGGCGTAGCGGGCTGCCATCACTCCGCCGAGGCTGTGGCCGGCGATGACCCAGTCGGTCACCTCCGGGTGATCCTTGATGATGTCATCGGCCCGATCGCCACCGAGGATCGCGACGCCAAACGGCATGGGGACGATCGCGACGAACGCCCCATCTTCTGCGAGGGCGTGCGCTGCCGGGGCGTATGATCGTGGCTCCACGAAGGCACCCGGGTAGACGATCACGCCGATCGAGGTTGGCTCCGTCGGAGTGAACGTGATCGGCTTGCCGTCGACCACGACCACGGTGGCGGTCGATTCCATGGCGACGAGCGCCTCGGGCATCGGGCCCTGCATCAGAATCCTGGGGAGGATCAGGGCGGCGGCGATGAGGAGTGCAACGATCACGCTGAGGACAGCTCCGGCGATCATCAGTACTCGTCGCATTGTGCGGTCCTCCATGATGTGCGGTTCGGTTGCGGTGCATTCTGGCCCATGCCCGACGGGTCCGATGCTTCTCGTGGTCAGGCCCGGGCGGCTCCGAAGCGCCGCAAGGTGATCTCACGCGCTTCGCCGTGGTCGACCATCGGATAGGGGTAGTCCGTACCGAGGACGATGCCGGCTGCCGACGTCTCGAGCGGGCGTTCCCACGGTGCGTGGATACTGGAACCGTCCAGCGCTGCCAGTTCCGGAACGTACCGGCGGATGTAGGCACCGTCAGGGTCGAAGCGCCGACTCTGCGCAACCGGGTTCATGATGCGAAAGTACGGAGCCGCGTCGGCGCCGGTCCCTGCAACCCACTGCCAGTTGCCGACATTCTGTGCCGGATCGGCATCGATGAGGAGCCGGCGGAAGTGGCGCTCGCCGACCCGCCAGTCGATGCCAAGATCCTTGACGAGGAACGAAGCAGCAATCATGCGCACTCGCCCGTGCATCCAGCCCTCGAGCCGGAGTTGACGCATGCCGGCATCGACGATCGGGTAGCCGGTCTTGGCTTCCTGCCACGCCTGAACAGCCGTGTCGTCGTTGGCCCACGCGATCGAATCGAGATCCTCGCGGTATGCATGGTCGATCGTCCAGGGGGAATGAAAGAGAACCTGCGCGTAGAAATCCCTCCACGCAAGTTGGCGGACGAATGCGCGACGTCCGCCCGTCGACCCGCCGACTCGCTCGGCCACGGCGCGGGCCGAGATCGTGCCGAACTTCAGATCGGCTGAGAGATGGGATGTCCGATCGAAGTCGGGTCGGTCGCGGTCCTCTTCGTAGCGATCCACGATCTCGATGAACCGCTCCAACCGTTCGCGGGCGCCCGCCTCGCCGGCAAGCATGATGGGTGCTTCGGCGACCGGGGTCCCGGTGGTGGTCCGCCCGAGAACGGCGGCTGCACCCGCACGCGGCGACCGCTCGATCGGCGTCTGGCTCCACCTGCGGTAGTACGGCGTGAAGACTCGGTAGGGCGTACCACCCCCGGTCAACACTGCCTCAGGGGGGTGCACCACATCTCCGTCGAAGGCTTCGATCGGCCGTGCAATTGCCGCTGCTACTTCGGCGTCCCGCCGGCTCGAGAACGGCGTATACGAGCGATTCCAGTAGACGGCGTCGTGCTCGGCCGCGATGGCGGGAACGATGGCCCCCGGGCTCCCGGTCTCCACTCTGAGGCAGCCACCACGTCTGCGCAGCTCGGCATCGAGTGCACCGAGATGGGCAAACAGGAGATTGCGTCGAAGGCTGCCCGCGAGCGAAAGCAGTCGCTGGTCGAGGACGAATAGGGCTTCCACAGCATCGTGTTCTGTGGTCGCTGCCGCCCACGCCGGATTCTCTGAGAGGCGAAGATCCCGTCGGAACCAGACCAGCGAGCTCACTCGAGGCCGTCCGACGGTGGGGGCGCTGTCGGGGCGATGCGGTCTCGACGCTCGGCGGTCGCGGCGATCTGTCGAGCCATGTTTCCGAAGATGAATCCGTGGAAGGGGAGGAGCGCGTACCAGTAGAGGCGACCACTTAGCCCGCGCGGCCGGAAGTATGCACTCTGGTGGAGCAGCGTCCGACCGTTCTCGCGTTCCGTGCTCCATTCGAGCCAGGCATCGCCCGGCAAGCGCATCTCGGCGGACAATTGGAGTCGGTGCCCGGGTTCAACGCCGGTGACCCGCCAGAAGTCCACGGTGTCTTCCAGTCGGAGGTCCTCCGGGTGGCGGCGTCCGCGCCGCAGCCCGACGCCGCCGAACACGATGTCGAGAATTCCCCGGAGCCTCCAAGCCCAGTTGTACCCGTGGTAGCCGACGTCACCTCCGATCCGGGCAAACGACCAATACACATCGGCCGGGTCCGCGACGGTGGTCACCGTCTGGTGGTCGACGAAGAGCGTTCCGCCGCTCCACGCAGGATCACCTTCGAACGGTTGGGCCGGTCCTGTCGTCGCATCCGACCATCGGGTGTCGACGCTGAGGTCCTGGCTGTGCTCCAGAGCCCTCTCGATCGCCCGGGTGAGGGGTGTCGGTGCTATGTCGAAGCGACGACGCGCGGTGTCGTCATGAACGATCACCTCGTTCTTGAGCGAGTCGACGAGGGGTCGGGCGACTCCCACCGGGAGTGGTGTCACGAGTCCGATCCACAGGGAGGAGAGTCGCGGGCTCAACACCGGAACCGGTACCACGAAGCGGCGGGGGAGTCCTGCCACCTTGGCATACGCATGCATCATCTCCAGGTAGGAGAGTGCCTCGGGTCCGCCGATCTCGTAGACGGTGTGACCGCCCTGGTCTTCGTCGAGACACGCGACGAGATAGAGAAGAACATCGCGAATAGCGATCGGCTGGCAGCGGGTCTGCACCCACGAAGGTGTGACCATCGCCGGCAGGACTTCGGTGAGGTAGCGGAGCATCTCGAACGACACAGACCCCGATCCGATGATCACCGCGGCACGCACCTCAGTGACCGGAACCGGTCCTGCGGCGAGCGCTCGTCCGACCTCGTGCCGGCTGCCGAGATGGTTCGAGAGGTGGTCGTCTTCGTCGCCCAGCCCGCCGAGGTAGATGATGCGGGTCACACCTGCGTCCTCGGCCGCTTGCGCGAAATTGGTGGCCGCCGCCTTGTCCACGTCCCGGAAGCTGTCGGAGCTCCCCATGGAATGGACCAGGTAGAAAGCGACGTCGCAGCCGCGCAGGGCGCCCTCGAGCGAGTCGGGCTGGAGCACGTCGGCGGTGACCGCCTCGACCTGTTTCGTCCAGGATCGGCCTGCGAGCTTCGCAGGGTTCCTGGCCAGGCAGACCACCTCGTGGCCCTCGGCGATGAGTAGAGGGACGAGCCGTCCCCCGATGTATCCGGTTGCGCCGGTGACGGCGATCTTCATTGCGACCTCTCTTCCGACCCTACTTCGTGTCTGTCAAGAACGCCGGATGGCGTTGGTGGGAGCGAGGTGCGATCCCCGGGGTAGCAAGTGCCGGTCGTTCCCGCCGGAGGAGAGGGGGGCTCACCACGCAGGAAAGTTGCCACCAAATCTCATCCATCCGTCGTGGCGGCCCCGTAGAAGGGGCAAGCAACCCTTAAAGGAGGGGCACGATGAAGAAGCTCATTGCGGTATTCGCCGCAACCCTGATGACTCTGGCAATTGCAGCACCCGCAATGGCTCAGAGCGAAGCACGTATCCACCTGATTCACGGAATCCCGGATACCCCCGTTGACGTTGTCGTTGACGGCGAAATCGTCTTCGCCGACTTCAACTTCGGTGACACGCAGGATCTGTCGTCGCTCGCCGGCGCCACGCTGGTCGGCCTCCAGGTCGTCCTTGCCGGTACCGACACCGTCGCGATCGACGCCGGTGATGTCGACCTCCCGGGCTCGGGCAACTACTCGATCATCGCGAATCTCGATGCCGCCGGTACGCCGACGATTACCGTGTTCGCCAACGACACCGCGGCAATCGATGCCGGCAACGGTCGTCTTCAGGTCCGTCACACTGCCGCCGCTCCGGCCGTCGATGTGAAGGCTGATGGCGCCGTGGCGTTCAGCAACCTGAGCAACCCGAACGAAGCGAAGGCCGACCTGCCCGCCGCTACCTACAGCGTCGAGGTCGTCCCGACCGGTGCCGATGAGCCTGTCGTCATTGGCCCGGCGGATATCGCGGTCAAGGATGGCGAGTCGCTGATCGTCTACGCCGTGGGATCGCTCGAGGCTGGTTCACTAACCGTCCTCACCGAGTCGATCACCGGCCTTGGCGCTGCCCCCGAGGCCGTGCCTACGGGCAACAGCCCAGTCGAGAGCGGCATGCCGCTCGGGGTGGTCGCCGGCATGCTGGTCATCGCCACGATTGCGGTCGGCGGAGGTCTCACCCTCGCACGACGCGGCAACTGAAGCAGTATCAACCTATGAAGGAGATCGGGGGTGGGGCCGCAAGCCTCGCCCCCGATTCCGATTTCACACCATGAGACACCGCATCGCCATCCTCGGACTCGCCACCGGACTTCTTCTCGCTGCGTGCTCGTCGGCTTCGCCGGCGCCGGAAGACGCTGCGGTATCGACGCCAGCTACCACCGCGCCCGTGACGACGACTACAACAGTCGCACCCGCGACAACCTCGACGCCGGCCCGATCCCCGCTGGCAGAACTGGTGACTCCCGTCGGATCGGCTCAGTACGACCCCGCGGACCACATCGACGATCGCCCCGTTCCAGTATCGATCACGATCGACGGCATCGGCGTTGCCGACGCTGCTGTGCTCGATGTCGGTGTCGAAGAGAACGGTGACATGGAGATTCCGGGAGCCGACGAAGTCGGGTGGTATCGATTCAACGCCACTCCAGGCGAGCCGGGCTCTGCCGTGCTTGCCGCGCACATCTCGTTCGACGGACAGCCCGGAGTGTTCCGGTATCTCGACGAGGCAAGCGCCGGCGATCGCGTTGTGATCCAGTTCGACGACGGTACGACGAGCGTTTTCGAGATCGTCGAGCTCGTCCAGTACGACAAGCAGGAATTGCCAACCGAGCGGGTTTTCGCCAAGACCGGCGACCCCGTGCTGACTCTGATCACCTGTGGTGGCGACTTCAACCGTTCTCTGCGCAGCTACGAAGACAACGTCGTCGCGTACGCGGTCCCGATCCGCGCGTAGGCGCTGCGGTGAAGGATCGGCCCGGCAAACGCATACACCGTTTCGCTACGCTCCGAAGAACGGGGCCAGCAAACATCACCAGGCGCACAGGCGCCGGAAGAACGGAGAACCGGGCCATGAGGGTCATCATCAGCGGGGCCAGCGGCCTCATCGGCCGCTCGCTCGTCGAGAGGCTCGGAGCCGGCGGTCACGACATCGTGCGACTCGTGCGACGCGAGCCACGAGAGCCGAACGAGATCCAGTGGGACCCGGCAGGCGGCACGATTGATTCCGCAGGCCTCGAAGGTGCAGATACCGTGGTCCACCTCGCAGGGGCCGGGATCGGTGACCACCGCTGGACCGAGTCCTACAAGCAAGAGATCCTCGATAGTCGCGTGCTCGGAACCAGCCTCCTGGCTTCCACACTCGCCGGGCTGGAGCGCAAACCGGCAGTCCTGGTATCGGCGTCAGCCATCGGGTGGTACGGCGATCGCGGGGACGAGATTCTCGACGAGACCGCCGCTCAGGGAAGCGGCTTCCTTGCCGACGTCACGGCCGCTTGGGAGGAGGCAGCTGCCCCGGCTGCATCGGCCGGCATTCGAGTCGTGCATCCCCGAACCGGGATCGTGCTCTCGAAGGATGGGGGAGCGCTCCAGCGCCTGCTGCTGCCGTTCAAGCTGGGTGCCGGAGGAAGGACGGGACCCGGGACCCAGTGGTGGAGTTGGATCACCCTCGACGACGAAGTGCGTGGCCTCTCTCACCTCGCCTTTTCATCCGAGATGGCCGGTCCGGTCAATCTGACCGCCCCGAACCCGGTCACCAACCGCGAGTTCGTCGATGCTCTTGGGGCTGTTCTGCGGCGCCCAGCCCTCCTCCCAACACCTTCGTTCGCTCTCAAGGCGATACTCGGATCTGAGCTCGCGGAGGCACTGCTCTTCCAGTCGCAACGCGTGATCCCCGCCGGGTTGACCGAAGACGGTTTCGCGTTCGACTCGCCCTCGCTCGAAGGTGCCCTGCAGTCCCTGATCGGCTGAGGGGCCGCGGGCCGCCCGGGTTCGGTTCCACACGGCGTCCGCTGCTACTGTCGGCGGCATGGCTATCGAACTCGTCGGTCAAGTTCGCGCGGTGTGTGTCGGCGATGTCGGAACGCTTGCTGTGGGAAGCCGCACCGAGGAGAGCGCCTTCGTCAAGAATCCGGTCGAAGGCCCCGTTCGACTCAGCGTCCTCGGTTTCTCAGGGGATGCGCACGTCTATGAGGACCACGGCGGTCCCGACATGGCGGTGCTGGTCTATCCCCACGAGCACTACGCCTACTGGAGGGGACTCGGAATCGATCTCCCCGAAGCCGGTGCGCTCGCCGAGAACCTCACCGTCACAGGCGTGGTCGAGACCGATGTCCACATCGGAGACATCTTCGAACTCGGAACCAGCGTCGTTCAGGTGACTCAGCCTCGCCTGCCCTGCTACAAGATTGCTGCTCGGTACGGGCGCAAGGAGATGGCGGTCGAGGCGCAGGCCACCGGATTCAACGGCTATCTCCTCCGCGTGCTCGGCGAAGGCGATGTCGAGGCGGGCGACACGATCCGACTGGTCGACCGGGAACCCGGGGGGGTGACGGTGGCCGAAGCCGGGCGCGTCGCCGGAGCCGATCGGAACGATGTGGACGCCGCACGGCGGGTCCTGGCGGTCGGGTCCCTCGGCTCCTCCGTGCGGCGAAGGCTCAACGCTCGGGTGGCGTCCCAAGAAGTCGTCGGTCTCGATACCGAGCGGCTCTTCGGCAACGAACAGAGTCCGACCTCATGAGGCCGGTCTGGCCAGTCCTTCCACGACCTCTGCGCCGAGCGTAGTGAGGATCGTTGGGGGCGCGAGAACCTTGCGGTCGCGGCTGCCGCCGCCGAGGATGATCCGGTCCCGGAGCATCACGGCGCCATCCACCCAGAGCGGAAGATCGTCCGGGAGACCGAACGGCGTCACGCCGCCGATGGCCATGCCGGTGAGTTCCTCAGTGGCGGCACCGCCGGCGAATGAAGCCTTGCGCACGCCCATCCGCTTCTTGACGACCTGATTCACGTCGAGCCGTGTCGACGCAAGGACGACACACGCGACATGGATCGTCGGGTCGGACTTGCCGGCGACGACGATGGTGTTGGCTGAGTCGTCCAGGGAGTACCCGTACGCCTCGCAGAATTGAGCGGTGTCGGCGAGTTCAGGATCACAGGGGATGATCTCGTACGCGATGCCAAGCGAATCGAGCTGATCAATCAACGGGTCGCTCACTGCGGGGTTCCTTCCCTCGGCGCCTGGCGAGACGATGCTAGATCGTGGATCGGGGCGACGTGGTAGGCGCTACGGTTGGGAGTGCAGACTTGTCGAACGAAGGTGATGGGAATGGCTGTTCTGGACAACATCAAGCTCGCTGAGGCCCACGTGGGCGAATTGCAGGATCAACTCGGAAACGTCGAAACGTTCCTCGAGCAGATGGAGCACGTTGCTGTCGAGGGGAAAAGGGCCGGACGCTGCCTCCGTCGTCTCTTCCGATTGCTGTTGCTGGTGGCGCTCATCGCAGCCGTTGTTATGGCGGTCAAGAAGATCCTCGGTGGTCGGTCGTCGGGTGACGAGGTCGTGACCGAAGAGACGATCATCGACGAGGTGGTGGTCGACGAAGGCGGCAATGTGATCGAAGAGATCATCGGCGATGACGTCGTGGTCACCGTGGACGGCGAAGCGATCGAAGAGACCGTGATCATCGAGGCCGGCGCCGACGACGACGCCTCCTCCTAGCTGCCTCTTTGTTTCGACCTGAACCGTTGTGTCCCTCACCTCCGACGGGGGTCGGGGCGGCACTTGCCGACCGGCCGATCGTCGGTCATGGTGGTCGAGTCGACCGAGGAGAAGTTATGAACGAGACAGAAGACCTGCACCGGCGTCCGTCGCCTGTTGGGATGGTCATCGGATGGGTGGTCGCTGCGTTGTTGATCTTCCTGGCGCAGCGAGATCTGCGGCGAAGGCAACCAGAAGCGGTTCGCGGTCCGGTCTTCCTCTGGCGAGTGGTCGCGGGAACGCCACCCGGTGCGGCGGCGTATCTGGTCTTGGGTCGCCGGCGGGCTGCGCTACCCGAATCCGGTGAACCGCTGCCAACCTGATGATGGCTTGTTCGCCGGGGACGCCGCGATGACGGACGGTTCCTTCGTCCCGCCCTCGTTCGAGGTGCCGGTTGCGTTCGACGGACCCGGCTTCCGCCTGGAGCCGCTTGGGGAACAGCACAACGAACGCGACTATGACGCCTGGATGTCGAGCATCGAGCACATCCGCTCGACTCCCGGCTTCGGTGAGGAGCGGGGTTGGCCGACCCCGATGAGCCTGGAGGCGAATCGTGCGGATCTCGCCGGCCACTACGAGGATTTCGAGAACCGCGAGGGTTTCACGTATTCGATCCTCGACGGAGATGCGGTCATCGGCTGTGTCTACATCTACCCGTCGGCGGCGCCGGGCCATGATGCCGACGTGAGCTCCTGGGTTCGGGAGAGCCGATCCGAGATGGACGCCGTCGTCCATCGGGCACTCACCGACTGGCTCCGCGATATCTGGCCGTTCGCGAACGCCCGGTACGCGCCGCGGGTCTGAGTGCTGTGGTTGCGTCGGGCCTCGACTCGTATACAGTGCGGCCACGCGGAGTCGGCGCATTGACTGGGGCGCATCTTCGCAACCATGACGCGTATCCGAGGAGGGCCTCCATGGTCTCGAACGTTCAGGTGACTGACGCTGAATTCAGTCGCCTCAAGATGTACAACTGGGGGATGGGCGGCTTGCACCTGCTCCAAGCCATCCTGATCCTGTTTCTGGCGACCGATTTCGCCCTGCCGGTGACAGCGGCGTTCCTCGAGGGGCCCCCCGGAACGCCATCGCCGACAACGACACTGTTCGAAGTGTCGATCGGCTGGGGAGTAGCGACATTCCTGTTCCTCTCGGCGCTTTTCCACTTCATCGTCGCGAGTGTCGGATCCGGCCGGTACCGGGATCAGCTGTCTCGCGGACAGAACCAATTCCGGTGGATCGAGTACTCCATCTCATCGTCGGTGATGATCGTTCTCATCGCGATGCTGCCCGGGATCTCCGACATCGTCGCGTTGATCGCGCTCTTCGGCGTCAACGCCGGGATGATCTTCTTCGGATCGGTCCAAGAGCGCTACGAAACCCCCGGCGGTTCGCTGTGGCCGTTCTGGCTCGGCGTCGTTCTGGGCATCGTGCCATGGATCGCCATCGGCATCTATCTCGTGTCGCCCGGCAGCGAAGCTCAGCCCCCGGGATTCGTCTACGGGATCTTCGTGTCGCTCTTCCTGTTCTTCAACGCGTTCGCAATCATCCAGTTGCTGCAGTACAAGCAGGTCGGGCGGTGGAGCAACTATCTCACCGGCGAGCGTACGTACATCCTGCTGAGCCTGCTGGCCAAGAGCGCCCTGGCGTGGCAGGTGTTCGCCGGCACGCTCGCTCCGTAGGGACCTGAACTCGGGCGCGGAGTGGTTCAAGACGCGGAGAAGGGGCCGGCTGACTGGTGCCGGCCCCTTCTCTTCTGTAGCCGATGCGGGAGAAAGGGCGCCCCGCATCGGAGACCGTCAGCTCGCCGGGACGAGCACCGCGTCGATGACGTGGATGACGCCGTTGCCGGCCATCACGTCAGGGCTGACGACGGTCGCCACATCGTTGATCACGACGCTTCCGTCGACAACCGCGATCGAGATCGTGTTCTCTTCGTAGAGCGTCGGAACGTCGACCGGTGCGAGGTCGATGACGTCCGCGGCCAGGAACTCACCGCTGACCACGTGGTACAGCAGGATGTTCGCCAGGTCAGGGTTTGCCAGGAGTTCCTCAGCGGTGATGCCGAGGTCGTCGAGAAGCGCAGCGAAGGCTGCATCGGTCGGGGCGAATACGGTGAACGGGCCTTCGCCGCTGAGGGCGTCGACCAGGTCGGCCGTCTCGAGCGCTGCGAGGAGCACCGTGAACTCGGCCGGGTCGCCTGCGGCCGCCTCGGCAACGATCTCAGCGATCGTTGGAGCCATGGCTTCCGTGGTTGTGGTGGTCGTGGCTTCGGTCGTTGTGGTGGTCTCTTCTTCCATGTCATCGGCCATCGCGACGCCGAGGGCTTCGGCAATGTCCGGCGGAAGGAGCACGGCGTCGATGACATGCACGATGCCATTGTCGGCGATGAGGTCGGCTGAGACCACGGTCGCTTCGTTGATCATGATCTGACCAGCGACGACGCTGATGTCGACCGACTGACCGTTGACGGTCGGTACTGAGCTGCCGTCGAGGGTCGCGACCAATTGCGAGTCTGCTGCCTGCGGCAGTACGTGATAGGTCAGGATGGCGGTCAAGGTCTCCGTATCGGCGAGCAGATCCGCTGCAGTGATGCCGAGGGCTTCGAACGCGGCGTCGAATGCTGCGTCGGTGGGTGCGAGAACCGTGAACGGCCCTTCGCCTTCGAGGGTCTCGGAGAGACCGGCAGCATCGATGGCCGCGATCAGCGTTGAGAACTGACCCGCCTCGATCGCGAGGTCGAGCACCGACTGTTCTTCCATGACGGGTTCCGTCGTCGTGGTGTCTTCGCTGTCACTGCTGCAGGCCGCCACGATCATGGCGAACGCCAACAGGAGAGCAAGGATCGAGAATCGCTTCTTCATGTGAGGATGTCCTTTCAGACTTATTACTAAATCCGCACCATGCGGACACTCTCTATACGAAGCAGGTGTGATGGGTGGATGAGGGGAAGCAAGTCTCTTCTGCGAGTGGCTGCGAGATACGGGTGAACGTATGCCTCGAAGCTTCCAGAAACGAAGCGGTCATGGTATCTTCCTACTAAATGGAGAACACCGAACCCGACGAGCTGAGCTTGCACGAGGTCGCCGAGATCCTCGGCGTGCACTACATGACCGCCTATCGATACGTACGCCTCGGAATCCTCCCGGCACGCCGGGAAGGCCGGACCTGGCGCATCCATCGCTCCGATCTGAACGTGTACCTGGCGAAGGACGAGCCGCGCACGCAGCGGGGTGAGGCCGACTGGGCCGATCGCTTCTTCAACCGCCTTCTGGCCGCGGACGAGGCCGGGGCATGGGGCGTGCTCGAAGCGGCTTTCAGCTCCGGTATGACGATCCCCGAGGCGTACCCGTCCGTGCTCTCCCCATCGATGAAGCGCGTCGGTGAGGCCTGGTCGATGGGGGAGATCGACGTCGCCACCGAGCATTCTGCCTCCGAGGTGGCGGCCCGGATCGTCGCTCGTCTCGGCCCGCGCCTTGCCAGGCGCGGCGTGCGGCGCGGGACCGTCGTCCTCGGCTCGACCGCAACCGAGTTGCACTCCCTGCCGCTCGCCATGGCAACCGACCTCTTCCGGGCATCGCAGTTCGAAGTGATCGATCTCGGCGCCTACCTTCCCCCGGATTCGTTCGCGTCGTTCGTCGAGAAGACCGATGACCTGGTTGCTGTCGGTGTCGGCGTCACGACGCCGGGTCAAGAAGAGGCGCTCGGCGAGACGCTGTCCGCAATCCGTGCGGTGACTTCGGTGCCGATCGTCGTGGGCGGGGGAGGCGTAGACGAAGAGACTGCGCTTCGCCTCGGTGCCGACGGATGGGCAGCCACCGGGGACGGAGCGGTCGAACTCGTTGAGACGCTGCTCGACGCCGCCAAGAGTTGAAAGCCTCCCCTGGGCGCGCCGTCAGGAGGTGACCGACGGATCGCCAAGAACGGTGCCCGGCTTGCGGTACACCGCCTGGACGCCGTCGATGCGACCACTCCTGAACCCTGCGATGCAGTAGGCCAGGTAGTAGCGCCACATCCGGTAGAACCGCTCGTCGAAGCGATCTGACTGTTCGGCGATCACGGGCCACGCCGCGACGAATCGTTCATCCCACGCCTGGAGGGTCCTCGCATAGCTGGTTCCGTGGGTCGAGAGGCCGATCCACTCGAGACCGGCGCCTTCGCCGAGTTGGCGGAGGATCTTCGTCGATGGGAGTGCGCCACCAGGGAAGATGTAGGCACGGATGAACTCATCGCGACCGATCATCTGCGTGTGGAGGTCGTGATCGATGGTGATCGCCTGCAGGGCGGCGGAGCCGCCGGGAACGAGTGATCGGCTGATCACGTCGTAGAGGTCGACCCAAGATCCCTCGTCGATCGACTCGATCATCTCGATCGAGATGACCCGCTCGTACTCGCCTTCGATGTCGCGGAAGTCAGAGAGGAGCACCTCACTCGGTCGTCCAGCCCGGCGTTCTTCATGCGGCGGACGACGTAGTCGTGCTGTTCCTTCGAGATCGTCACCGCGGTGACCGTGCATCCCAGTTCCCCGGCCGCGTACTCGGCCATGGCTCCCCACCCGCACCCGATCTCGAGCACGCGGTCGCCGGCTTGGATGCCGGCACGCGCCGCGATCCGTTCGTACTTCGTACGCATGGCGGCATTGAGGTCGGCGCCGTTCGTGAAGATGCCGGACGAGTAGCTCATCGAGGGATCGAGCCATGCGGCGTAGAACTCGTTGCCGAGGTCGTAGTGCTCGACCATGGTTTGGACGGCGGACGTGCCGGTGGCCCCGCGCAGGCGGTCCCACGCCGACCGTGACGTTCGCATGGCGGTCTCCCACACAGCGGTGTGGCGTCGGAGGTCGTGATTCTCGGCAGCGAACTCGAGTAGCGTCGCCAGATCCGTCGTGTCCCACAGGCCATCGATATAGGCCTCGGCGAATCCCACACCACCCGTCCGCAGGACGCGGGAGGCGACCGCGTCGGCGTCGCTGATCGTGATCCACGCCTCGATGCCTGCTTCCGAGCCCGAGATGTCGACGATGGAGCCTTCAATGTCGGCGTGGAGTGTGCCTGCGCGCACGAGGCGGCGGAGAACCGTTGGGATGGCGCGTGCTGTTCGGGGCGTCGTCGGCTTCGTCATGCGGCCATCTTCGTCGAAACGGAGACGGCGTCAACTGGTGCCGTGGGACGCTTGCGGTAGCGGGCACCCTTGAGCCACAACTTGGCCGCCTCCCAATGGATGGCGCCCATGATCTTGAACGTTATGAGCGGGTAGCGAATGGTGGCTCCAAGCAAGGTCCTCGAAGTGAGTGGAAGCCTCCTGCCCGTGAGGGTCGCCGTGAAGACGGTCTCATCGTCGACCACGTAGGTGATGGCGACGGACATCCGGTCTCCCGGCTGGGTGATCCGGACCCGGTATCCGCCCTCCACGTCGAAGAACGGCGAGACGAAGAACTCCTTGCGGAACCCGTGCCGGTGGTGGTTGGCGCCGTCGACCTCGACGAGATGCGAGTGGGCCTCGCCGAATGTGTTGTGGATCTCGTACATGATCCAGCGAGGGTTTCCTTCGGCGTCGTCGATGAACCAGACGGTCAACGGATTGAACTCGTATCCGGCAATGCGGGGAAGGCAGAGCAGGCGAATCCTGCCGGGCGATTCCGTCAAAACCGGCCCTCGCCAGTTCGTCCGTAATCCACACGCGGAGATTCGACTGCCGTCGCGACCGCCATGGTCCTCGTCGTAGAAGCTGATCAGGTTCTTCCGATTGTGCGAGAAGAATCGGAGTTCGGCGAGATCATCGAGTTCGTCCAGATCGACGAGCAGCGAGAACAGACCGTACTGCAGGCGATGCTCGAACGGCTTCCGCCGGACGTGCGTCGTGGTGCCCTCGTAGATGGCCGAGTTCGCGATGGAGGTCATACCGCAGCCCCGGCCATTGGCGGGAGCGCTATGGATCGCCGCCGGCGTGGCCGGCACGATGTCGTCGTGCCAGGGAGCGGGTGATCCGAGCGCGGCGGCCACCGTCAGGCCGGACTGAAGTCCGTCTTCGTGGAAGCCGTACCCGGTCCACGCTCCGGCGTACCAGACGCCGCCGCGTCCCTGGATCTCGGGGAGGCGTTGCTGGGCCCGATCGGTGTCCGGGCTGAACTGGGGGTGTGCGTACCAGATGTCGTCGATGATCTCGAGAGGTTCCGTTTCCGGATTGAGTGTGATGAAGACGTCGTGGCGTTCGTCGAGATTCTGGAGTCGGTTCATCCAGTACGTGACCGAGACGGGTTGATCGGATCCCGGGGCGGTGCCGGCGGCGTTCCACGCCGACCATGCCGCCTTGCGCCGGGGCATGAACGACGGGTCGCGATGGACAACCGCACGGTTGGGTGCGTAGTTGAACGTGCCGAGGATGTCGCGCTCGTCGGCAGCGAGGTCGTTGGCCAGGAGCTCGACGGTCTGCGGCGCATGCGCTGCAATGACGACATCGTCGAAGCGCAGGAGGCCGTCTGGTGTCTCGACCTCGACGCCGCCGGTCACTCGCTTGACCGAGGTGACATCGACTCCGGTGCGCACCGATGTGATCTCTTTGGAGATTCGATCGACGTACTCGCGGCTGCCTCCGGAAATCGTGCGCCACCTGGGCCGCTCCAATTCGAAGAGACCGTGGTTGGCGAGGAAATGCAGGAACGTTCCCACCGGCATGGAGGCAGCATCGGATCCGGCTCCCGACCACACCGCTGCAGCCAGGGGCAGGAGGTAGTCGGTGATGAACGGCTCTGGGTAGTTGGCGTCTCTGAGGTAGTCGATGAGGGTCGAGTCTGAGGTGGCCACCGCCGCATGGTTGGCGACGTCCTTGCGGAACCGGTTGATGCCGCGCAGGATCGCCCAGGTACGGCGAGAGGTCAGGTGGCGGGGATTCGAGATCAGAGCACTAGGGGTTGCAGCAAACTCATATCGGCCGCTCTTCACCGAGAACGACATGTCGGTCGCTTCGGTCGCCACGTCCAGCGTCTCGAGGAGGTTGGTCAGGTTCGGGTAGTTGCGATGGTTGAAGACGATGAAGCCGGTGTCGACTGGAACCATTCGGTCTCCCATCGATACGTCGATGGTTCTGGCGTGACCGCCGATGCGTCGGTCACGCTCAAGGAGCGTGACGTTGTGTCTCTGGCTCAACGACCACGCAGCGCCCAGACCCGAGACCCCTGAGCCGATGACGGCGATGTTCTTCTGTGCAGTGCTCATGTCGGCGGTACTTCGAAGCACAGCCGGTTCGTGGATGTCCCGTCATCCAAGACGGCAGCGTGTCTCGAAGCACTACCAATACCGAGCCCATCCTGAGAGGCCACCATGCCAGTTATCACAGAGACCGTCGAGACCGACCTCCATGTCGAGGCGGCGTTCGACTATGTCGCCGACTTTGAGAACATCGCTGAATGGGACCCCGGCGTGACTGCCGTGCGGAAGATGACGGACGGCCCACCGTCCGTTGGGACCGCGTACGATCTCGACCTGAGCTACGGCAGCTCGCCGATCACGATGACCTACCGCATCACCGAGTGGGATCCGCCGCGTCGCGTTGTCCTCGAAGGTGACGGCGAACGCACCTTTGCGGTGGACCGTATCTCCTTCCTCCCGTCTGCTCGGGGAACTTCGGTCGAGTATCACGCCGATATCCGGATGAAGGGCATCTATCGCGTCGCCGAACCGTTTCTCGGGAAGCTCCTCCGCAAGATCGGGGATGGCGCAGTCGAAGGCCTCGACCGGAGACTGCGCGAACTCTCGACCAAAGAGGGCGGCTGATGGCACTTACGACTGACGGAATCCTCGAAGGGTCGATTGTCGGCAGCTTCACGAACATCGGGTATCGCCTGCGATCCGGAGACTGGGATGCGGGCATGGACGGCATGGATGGAGCCACCGCGGTCATCACCGGTGCCACTTCCGGGATCGGCCTCGCGGCGGCGCGTCAGATGGCGGCTCTCGGGGCTCGTGTGGTTCTCGTTGGGCGGAACCAGGAGAAGCTCGACGAGGCTGTGGCAGGGGTTTCGGAGGTGTCAACTGTCGACGGGGCTACCGCGTATCGTGCCGATCTCTCGTCTCTCGAGCAGGTTCACCGCCTGGCCGATGAGCTGCTCGCCGGCGAACGGCGGATCGACGTGCTCGTCAACAACGCCTCGGTGCTCGCCCCTGAACGGTCGACGAGCGCCGACGGCTTCGAACTCACACTCGCCACGAATCTCCTGAGCACCTTCCTGCTCACGAATCTCCTGATCCCGCGCATGGTGGAAAGTGCACCGGCGAGGATCATTACCGTGTCGTCCGGCGGCATGTATACCGAAGCGCTCGATGTCTCGGGCATCGAAATGAGCCCCGAGGAATACGGCGGTTCCGCCGCGTACGCGCGGACGAAGCGTGCGCAGGTGGTGCTGACCGATATCTGGGCCGATCGGCTCGCCGGTACGGGAGTGGTGGCCCATTCGATGCATCCGGGCTGGGTGAGTACCCCTGGTGTTGCCGCATCCCTCCCAACGTTCCGCCGGGTCATGGGGCCGCTCTTGCGCAACGCCGATCAGGGCGCCGACACGATCGTCTGGTTGGCGTCTGATTCGGACGCTCTCGGCTCTTCGGGGGAGTTCTGGATGGACCGTCGCCCGCGGTCGAAGCACCGCCTGAAGCGAACCGCCGTCGGTGATGCCGGAAACGATGCGCTGTGGCAGTTTCTGTGCGAGGCCACCGGGTGGACACCACCGGTGGGATGGCCGGATCCGGTCGAACGGCCATGACGCTGATCGTGGCGTCCGTCGACCTGCCCCTGCCGACATCCGAGGTGTGGGCAGAGCTCTCCAAGCTCGAGCAGCATTCTGAATGGATGACCGATGCCGAGCGGATCGACTTCGCCGACGATCAGCGCCGCGGCATTGGAACCGAGATGATTGTGAGGACGCGCGTCGGTCCGTTCGTGACCAATGATGTCATCTCGGTACGGTCCTGGATCGAGGGGGAGAGCATCGGCGTCACCCACCGCGGCCTGGTCACCGGCATTGGTGTATTCGTGTTGGTGCCGACCGAAGGCGGGACCCGCTTCGTCTGGCTCGAAGACCTGGCGTTCCCCTGGTACCTCGGCGGAGGAGCGACCGCGCTCTTCGCCGCCCCGGTGCTGAGGTGGATCTGGCAGCGAAACCTGAGGCGGTTCGCTCAGACCCTGTCCTCCTAGGCCACCCTCCACCGTTCTTGCGTAGATAGTGGAAGCGGGCTTCCCATAGTTGCGCAAGAACGGTGTGGGGGGCGCCAACGCCGTCCTTGGCGGCAATGGTCGGACGGATGAGCCTACCTCGCGACCCTTACCCCACAAGGCTTTCGCGTTCGCTCTTCAGCCTCTCGCGAAGAAATCTCCGAAAACCATTTGCGGTATCCGAATTCGTGTGTATATTTACTAACTAAGTCATTTAGCACTAAACAATGACCACTGACTGGAGACCACACATGACACTCACCGCCGCACGGGAGATCGGAGCCACGGCACCGGTTCTTGCCCCGACCGCTCCGCACCGAATCTCCGAGTCCTCAGAGGACCGTCATCTCTGGGAGGCGCTCCTCGACCAGCGTGAAGAGGCGCTCAGCGAGGCATACCGGCGGTTCGGCCAGAAGGTGTACCGCACGGCATTCGGCGTGCTCCGTCGTTCGGAATTGGCCGAGGACGTGGTCCAAGAAGTGTTCGTCCGCATCTGGCAACGCCCCGAGCGCTTCGACCCCAGCCGGGGGAGCCTGAGTGGCTTCCTCCAGCTCGATGCGCACGGCCGGTCGGTCGATCTGCTCCGCTCCGAGCGGGCACGGGCCGATCGAGAAATCCGTGAGCAGCAGCTTTCGGCGTCATCCAACTCCCCGATGAGTCTCGAAGAAGAAGTCATGAAGAGAATCTCATCGGAACGAATCCGACATGCCCTCGAAACGCTGGAGCCAGACGAGCGTCTGCCCATTGCCCTTGCGTTCTTCCAGGGACACTCGTATCGCCGAGTGGCCGAAGCCCTCGACCTGCCGGAAGGCACCGTCAAGAGCCGCATCCGCAGGGGCATGAGCCGCCTGAAGGAGCTACTCGGTGAGGAAGCCCTTGTCCTCGCATGAGCCAGAACCTCGACGACGCAGTCGCGGCGCACGCCCTCAACGCCCTCCCAGAGGACGAGAGCGCCCTCGTATCGGTCGCAATCGATTTCGATGACGAACTGAGCGACGAGTACGAGGCCTACCGAGAGGTTGCCGCCGATCTCGTCGAGGGATTCTCCGACGTTGTGCCCGCAGCCTCGCCTCAGTTGTGGGATCGCATCGCGCTGGCGGCAGGTCTGGAATCCTCCCCGGGCCTGCCTCCCGCCGATGCTCCCGACGCCGATGCTCCCGATGTCGATGCTCCTCGTCGATCGCCGTGGCGCCGTCTCGCCCCGATCATCGGAAGTGTCGCCGCCGTCGCGGTTGCCGTCTCCCTGACCGCCGGTCTGCTGGTGAATCAGAATCAGTCGGAGCCCAAAGGCCTCGAAGCGCTTGCGCTCGCGTCGGCGGAACTCCCCGGATCGTTGACCGTCGACCTGGTCGATCCGGCTGGCGGAACTGTCGTCGCAGACGTCGTCGTCACGACGGACGGAGAGGGCTTCATCGACGGCAGCGCTCTCCCAACGCTCGCCGAGAATCGCACCTACCAGCTCTGGGCGATCGTCGGTGAACGCGTGATCTCTGTCGGTCTCATGGGGAACCGTCCCGACATCACCGCATTCCGCGTCGAAGGCCAACTTGCCGGCCTCGCGGTCAGCGAAGAAGTGCTCGGTGGGGTCGTTGTTTCCGAACAGGATCCCGTCGGCGTCTGGCTCGACGAGGCCTGATACGCACGTCGCCTTTCCGGCGAGCACCCCGCAGCACCTTCGATCGTGCTACCTGCCGTCGTAGCAGTCGGCTGGGAAGTCGTTCCCACGCACACTGAACTCATCGCAGCTGACGGAAGCGACCGTCCAGTTCACCGATTCTGCACCCGAAGAACGCGACCACGAACACGATGACGACGGCGAACGCGCGATTCTCATGAGCGCTCGGCTCCTCCCGCGCAAGACCGGTGAGGAGATCGTCGCTTCTGACCTACGAGACGAAGGTCCGGAGCGGCTTGCGCCAGCCCCGGACTTTCCCAGTCTCTCTATGGCCTGGATCGGCCATCGGCTCGTGTCGGTCAGGCGGTTGCCGGGTCCGGATCCCCAATGCTGCTCGCAGGCGCCGCATCTACGTGGTCATCGGTCGAGTCGTAGCTGGACTGGTAGACGACGTCGTAGGTCTTGCCCGTGTTCTTGATGATGGACGTGATCAGCGCGGCAACGGGGAGGGCGGCGAACGCCCCCATCGGACCGGCAATGGCGCCGCCGGCGAGCGCCGAACCGAATGCGACCCCGCCGTTGATCTCCATTGTGTTCGCCGAGATCTTCGGCGATAGGTAGTAGTTCTCGACCTGCTGGTAGATCAAAACCCACACGAGCAGGATCAACGCCGGCACCAAGCCCTGAACCACCAACGTGAGAGCGATCGGAACAGCTGCTGCGATGTAGGTTCCCACGGCCGGGATGAATTCGGCGACGAAGCCTTCAAAGACCGACAACGGTATCGCATACGTCAGTGGCATGCCGACGAGCACCATCACCACGAAGAACAGGCCGCCGTTGATGATCACGAGAATCATGCGGGAATAGAAGTAGCCCCCGGTCTGCTCGATCGCGGTGTCCCATACCCACCCCGTGACTCGCTGACGATCCGGTGGCATCCGCGACAACAAGGCCCGTTCGATACGCGGCGCATCGGCCGCGAAGTAGAACGTGAAGAGCAGGATCGTCGCCATCTGGAAGATCAGCGCGATCCCCGATGTCACCGCACCGAGGATGTTGTCCGCCCACCCTGACATCGCGGAACCCGCCGACTCCCCCGCGTCGGTCCCCGAATCCTGCGGGATGATGTCCTCGCCGATCAGATTCTGCGAGTACTCGTTGATCTGATCCGCATACTGGCCGCCACTCGACGAGACCTGGTCCGCGAAGTTGCTGATCGCCGGGATCAGCACCATGACCATCAGCACCACGAACAGCAGGAGACCGGCGTAGATCGCCCCGACGGCCACACCGCGCTTCCATCCCCAGCGCTCATGCATGTACTTAACCGCAGGAATCATCGCCAGGGCAAAGAAGAACGCAACCGCGAGCTGGCGTAGCAGTGTCTGCGTGCGGTATGCGATCGCCAGGGACAGCAGCGTTATCAGGACGACGGCGACCACCTTCCACAACGACTGCCACACGAACTTGTCGGCCCATGGCGGCCGTCCGGTCTTCGACTCCGCTGGCTGATCGGCCAAATCCTGCACTGCGGCCGCGACGTCATCCGGAACCGAGACCTGAGCTCTTGCCCAGCCGTCCTCCCGAACGGAATCGTTCTTGTCGGCCATGTCTATCGCCTCCGGTTGCGGATCGTCTCGTCATTCAAGCATGCCGGAACTCGGGCCGAGCTCCGACACCCGATTCGGGTACGAGCAGCCGATAGCCGTTGCGAGTCGCGCCGATGTGACTACCCGATTCCGGGGATGCCGCCATCCCGTGGGGTGCCCAGGTTCGACTCGGTAGGATCAAACGGATCGCCTGTGAAGGAGTTGTTGCGATGGTCGTGTTTGCCCAGAGCGATGCGAGCGACATGCTTGGCGTGATCGTCCAACTGTCGGCGTTGGTTCTGTCGTGTCGTCCATGCTCGCGATGGGCCTGAGCCTCACGATCCCCGCGATCATCGGGCCGCTGAAGAACCTGCATCTGGTGATTCTGGCGCTCGCGATCAACTTCATTGCCCTGCCCTTGATCGCCTGGGGTATCCAGGCGGTAGTGGATCTCGACCAGGACGTCTACACAGGTCTCCTCCTCGCGACCGCTGCCGGCGCGCCGTTCCTCCCCAAGCTGGCCAGGTGGCGAATGGGAACGCTACGTTCTCGGTGGGACTCATGGTTCTGCTGATGGTTGTGCCGGTCGTCTATGTGCCGCTCGTGCTGCCGGTGTTCCTGTCCGGTGTCGACATCAATGCATGGGATATCGCCAAATCTCTGATCGTCGCAATGCTGCTGCCACTCGGGATCAGGCTGTTGATGAAGGCGCGTTGGTCGGCCATTGCCGGAGGGCTGCAGGGTCTCATGTCGCATGCGTCTTCGCTTGCCATCCTCCTGCTGCTGGTCGGAGCGATCATCCTGCAGTGGAGCGCCATCGTCTCGTTGATCGGAACGGGCGGCCTGATCGCCATCGTGGTCTTCCTATTGATCTCCCTCGTTCTCGGGTATGTCGCAGGTGGATCCGATGCGGCGACCCGGTCCATGTTGGGTCTCGGAACAGCCCAGCGCAACGTTTCAGCGGCGATGGTGGGCGGTGCGCAGAACTTCTCCGACAAACCGAATGTCCTCGTCACCGTCGTCGTCGGTGCACTGATCGGACTCGTCTTGCTCATGCCGATCGGCGCGGAGTTGGGCAGGTGGATCTCGAGGAACGGCGTCGAAAGCCCCGACGCCTAGAATCGGTGGTCAATTGCGCACGCATCCGCACGCAGTGCACGGTCTCAGAAGGAGAACCCGGTGACGACGGTCACGATGGAGCAGATCAGCATGAGGAGGACCGATTCATGAAATCCGGTGCAGCCATCGGGAAGATCGCCGTCTGGGCGGCCAATCGATTCAATCCGATAACGAACAGCCCGTCGGCGCCGTTGAAGACGCGGGCAGTCTTCGCGTCGTTCGGGCCCTCCCTGATGCCCCGCGCCTCCATGCATCAGGGGATGGCCGCCGGACTGTCGATCCTAGCCGCCGATCTCGTTGTGAGCGCGCTCGACGCGTCCGTCCGGCGATTTGTACCCGCGACGGCTCCGCTTCCAATGCGGCTCGGCACCCGTGCGGCAATTGCGGCTGTGGGCCTCGCGGTCAGCAAGATCCCCGAGACCGACGATGAGGCGACGGCGAAAGCATCCCTCAGGAGCATGGGGCGCCTGGCGACGGTCGCGGCCGAAGGGGCAATGATCTATGAAGCGAGCGTGGCACTGCGTCAGCGGTACCCGGCCAGGTCGCCGATGCGACCCGTCATCGCGAGCGCCGCCGGGTTCGGCGCAGCACTTGTCTATTCCAAGGATCTCCTTGCACAAAGGCAGAGCGTCATCATGCAATGGACCGACGACGACAAGCCGGCGTCCCTCGGCTCCTCTCTTGCGATCGGGTTCGCGGTCGGTTCCGCGGGCCGCGGCATCGGACGCGGCTACCTGGCCTCACGACGCGGCATGGTCGCCTACTTCGGAGATGACCCGGCGCGAGCCCAGGTCGGAAGGACGATCAACAACGCCGTGTGGGCCGCCGGCGGCATAGCGCTCTACTCAACGGTCGTGGGATTGATTGCACGGTCGAACGAAAAGGTCGAACCGGCCTACTCGAGGCCCCCAACAAGCGAATTCGTGTCCGGCGGACCGAAGAGCATTTCGCCGTTCCTCGAGGTTGGTCTGCAGGGTCGCCGGTTCCTCACCGACGTGGTGACACCGGACCTCATCGAGTCGACGTTGGGGGAGAAGGCCGTCGCCCACCCGATCCGCGCCTTCGTCGGTGTCAACAGCGATCCGCTCTATCCGTCTGGGCGCTCCGAGATGATGCTCGACGAGTTGGAGCGCCTCGGAGCGTTCGATCGGAAGTACCTGCTGCTCGTATCTCCGACCGGGACGGGTTGGGTCGACCAGACGATGATCGAATCGGCCGAGATCCTCGCCCGCGGCGATATCGCGACGGCCTGCATCCAGTACGGGCGCGGCCCGTCCTTCCTCGAGGTCCAGAAGGTCCACCTCGGGCGGTCGCAGTTCCGGGGCCTGCTGTGGGGGGTCAGGCAGCGGCTTCGCTCGATGCCCGAGGCCGAACGTCCGAAGGTGCTGGTGTTCGGAGAGAGCCTTGGTTCGTGGTCTTCGTCGGATGTCGTGATGCATCAGGGCATCGCCGGATTCGATCACTACGGCATCGACCATGCACTCTGGTTCGGTCTCGTCGGCCTCGCCAAATGGTCGAAGACCGGGATGCGGCAGGGATCGAGCGATCTCGTCCCACCGGGAACCGTGGAGGCCTTCGACAACTTCGGTGAGTACGAGAAGCTCTCCACGGAGGAGCGCAAGAAGCTTCGTGCCGTGATCGTGGACCACGACAACGACCCGATCGCCCAGATGTCGTTCAGGTGGGCGGTGAAGCGTCCGCCGTGGCTCGATGGCACCGAACGGGGCCGCAACGTTCCCGAGGGGATGCAGTGGGTTCCGCTGATTACGTTCGTTCAGATCATGGTCGATGCGATGAACGCCATGCGGACCGTGCCCGGTCAGTTCAAGAGCTTCGGTCATGACTATCGGGGCGACACGGCACACTTCGTACACGCGGCCTACCAGCTCGACGATGTGACCGATGAGCAGATGGAGAAGGTGGTCGACACGCTGCGTCAGCTCGAACTCGAGCGAGGCGAGCGGATCAAGAACGCCAAGGCGGTGGCGAAAGAGGACGGAGGCGTACCGAAGCGGACGAAACGTCCGAAGCGCGCGAGGCCCGGTGTCTACCTCCGAGACCGGACGCCGATGGACGCCGGAGAGCCCGCCGTCAAGATCACAGCGGGCGACGCTCCCTCAGACTTCCAGTAGGCGAAGCGAACCTTTCGAATTCGAGCGCGGGCCACTTCCTGGTGCAAGAATGGATTCTGGGAACGCTGGATGACCTGCACTCGCAGGTCCAGAGGGATGGGAGGCGTCGTGGACAAGGATCCGAGTGGTTGGGCGATTGGTTGGACGGCGTTTGCTGGGATCATGATGGTGATGGGTGGTGTCTGGTGGATCATCGCGGGCATCGTGGCGATTGCGAATGACGCGTTCTTTGTGGTCACACCGGACTACATCTTCAAGTTCGATGTGACGACGTGGGGCTGGATTCATCTGATCTTGGGTATTGTGGTTCTGTTGGCGGGGTTCTATCTGTTCAGTGGCGCGGTGTGGGCGCGGACGGTTGGTGTGCTTGTCGCGGTGTTGTGGGCGTTGGTGGCCTTCGCATGGATGCCGTGGTATCCGGTGTGGGCCATTGCGTTCCTCGCCGTGTCGATCTTCATCATCTGGGCACTGACCGTGCACGGACGCGATATCGCCGAGGCATAACGCCGAGCACCACCGACAACTGGTACCGGAAACGCGAAACGAGGCCGCAGCGGTGTGGCCGGCTTGGAGGATGAAGAGATGACTGAGTCGGCCACACCCGCGGACCGCACGGCGCGCGGCAAGGAGATACGTAGGACCGTCCCGAGGTCGAGCCATGCGGTCTGGACTCCGCCGGCGGACCGCGCCGATCCCGTGACGCTGATCACCGACCAGAACGCCGACCGGATCCCATGGCTGGTCCCGATCCGCCACTACCGCATGGCTGAGTCGGCATTCACGTTCTATCGCGGTGCGGCCGCGATTATGGCGGCGGACCTGGCCGGTACGCCGGCATCCGGGTTGACCAGCCAGATCTGCGGCGATGCACATCTCTCGAACTTCGGTTCGTTCGGCACGCCGACGCGCCAGCAGATCTTCGATATCAATGACTTCGATGAGACGCTCCCCGGGCCTTGGGAGTGGGATCTGAAGCGACTGGCGGCCAGCTTCGTCCTCGCAGGGCGTGACAGCCAGTTCGACGATGCCGATATCCGCGAGTTGGCAACAACGTCGGTCCTCGCCTACCAGCAGGCCATGGCCGGGTTCACCATGATGACCACGCTGGACGTCTGGTACGCGCATCTCACGCTGCAGCAAATCACCGACGCCCTGCCAAAGAAGAAGGACCGAGCGCGGGTCGAGAAGTCCACAGCGAAAGCTCGTTCGAAAGACAGTCTGAGGGCGCTGAGCCGACTCGCAGAGAACGTTGATGGCAAGTTCCGCATCAAGAGTGACCCGCCGCTGCTCGTACCCCTCAGGGATCTACCGGCCGAGTACGATCCCGGTCAGTTGAGAGAAGGCGCCGAGCGCAGCTTTGCACAGTACAAGGGCACGCTCAGCGACAACCGCAGAGTCCTGATCGACAAGTATCACATCGTTGATATTGGCGTGAAGGTCGTTGGCGTCGGAAGCGTGGGCACGCGCTGCCTGATTGTGTTGCTCCAGGCGAGCGACGCCACGGACCCGCTCTTCCTCCAGGTCAAGGAAGCGACCGATTCGGTTCTCGAGGCTCACCTGCCGAAGAGCAGGTATTCCGAACATGGCGAGCGAGTGGTGCGCGGCCAGCGCCTCATGCAGGCCGAGAGTGACATCTTCCTCGGTTGGTCGGTCGGTGCGGCGGGTCGCGCGTTCTATTGGCGTCAGCTCTACGACATGAAGGGCTCGGTTGACATCGCGACCATGAGTCCGCGCAGGCTGAAGATCTACGCCGGTGTTTGCGGGTGGACCCTTGCACGATCCCATGCACGCTCCGGAGATCCATTTCAGATTTCCGGATACATCGGTTCGGGAACCGTGTTTGCCGACGCGCTGACGGAATTCGCTTCCGCCTACGCCGACCAGGCACAGCGGGACTTCGAAGCCTTCACCGCTGCAATCGCGTCGGGCCGGATCGAAGCTGAAGACGGCTGAGTCAGGTCGACTCGAGCTGGCGATGTGGGAGCCCGGTGAGTCTTCGCTCGGACTGCCGCCTCGAGGAGGGAACGCATTGAACGCGCCAATCGATCCCGCAGCGCGAGATGCTGAAGCCGCGAGCTTGTGGGATCGGCACAGCAACCGAATCCTCGGGGGTGCGGCGGTCTTCGTCCTGTTGGGAGGGACGGTGGCCTACTCGGTGATCGAGGGTTGGAGCCTCGTCGACTCGTTCTACTTCAGTTCGGTCGCATTGACTGCCGTCGGTTTTGGGGATCTCAAGCCGTCGTCGGATTTCTCGAAGGTCTTCACGGTGTTCTACATCTTCAGCGGCATCGCCATCGTCGCATCGTGGATCCAGGTGCGCACGAAGCATCGCATCGGCAAGAGGGCGCAGAGGAAGGCGCTCGATTCGGGTGCAGTTGCACCCATCGAGAGTGTTCCACTGCTGGCCGAGGTCCCCGTGGATCCACCGCGTGAAGCGGGTCCGTCCGCTGCCGAGTGAGACCGGATCGTCGGCCGCTTCGCTCGAGCGTCTCAGGTGGTATCGGCGTCCTTCGCGGTTGCTACCGGTGGGTTGGCTGATCCGTCGGGTGAGGGGCTCGCAGGCGGTTCTGCCTCCTGGTTTGTATCGAGCGTCGGATGTGGGAGTTCCACCTTCGCATCAACACGTGCCTTCTTGACGGCTCGGAACGCTCGATCCGTCATGGATGCCCCGGATGATTCAGACGATGGGTACCAGTAGCTGACCGAGAGGGTGATCGCCGTATTGTCGAAGACGGAGGTCTGCACGGAGGGTGCAGGGTGGCTGAGGACGCCGTCGACGCCGTCAGGCGGCCGTTGGGCAGATCGAGGTGATGTCGCTGAGCGAGATCGAGGCGGTCCCCGTCCGGCCGCGAAGCAGGATCGACCGATCGCCGTGCGGTGTCTCGAGTCCGAGGAACTGGCCGGCGGCGCTGCCGATGCGCGTGGTAGCGCGGTAGGTGCCGCCCCGTCGCATCTGATTGATGGTCATCGGTGCGCAGTTGCGCGAGTTGTGTTGTGCCTTCTTCATCGGCACTCCTTTCAAACGGGTCCGTGTGACCCGAGGTCGTTGAATATGTGAGGTGACGCTGCGAACCCAGGGTTCTCAGCCTTGTATATGACGCCGTCAGCCCACGGTTCGTGGAGCGTTCTGTTCCGCGGGCCCGGGGCGCCAAATAGAACGCGGAGAACCCTGGGTTCGCAGCGTCAGCGGGCGTGGGCTCTGGGCTTGGCCAGACGAACCGTCAGGTCGCGACCGCCCATCTTCGTCCCGTGCAGCCCGTCGACGGCGCTGCGTGCGGCCGGACGAGGCATGTCGACGAAGCCGAATCCCTTCGACCGTCCCGTTCGTCGATCGGTGATCAGTGTGGCCTGGTGGACGTCGCCGTATGGGGAGAACATCCGGACCACGTCGGACTCGGTGGTGCCCCAGGGCAGGTTCGCGACGTATACGCTCTCGCCGCCCTTCGTGGGACCTCCGCCGTTCGACGGCGTGCGCTCCGGCTTGGACGGCTTCGCCGGCCGGCTCTGTTGCCTTTCGCTCCGGGTGTTCTTCGACGACGGCCTCGACCCATTCGTCGACGGCGTACCGATCCGGTAGCCCCCGAAGTCGAGAGCATCGAGGGCCGGGGCTTCAATCGGAGCGTCGAGATCGAGATCCATTTGCATCCTACGAACGGCTCGCTTCTGCTCGCCGGTGACAAGGCTCACCACGGTCCCAGTCGCTCCAGCGCGAGCCGTGCGACCGGAACGGTGGAGGTAGTCCTTGTGATCCGCCGGTGGGTCGAAGTGGATGACCGACGCAACGGCATCGATGTGGATCCCACGGGCGGCGACGTCCGTGGCGATCAGCGCTTGAGCCCGGTATGAGGAGAACGCCTTGAGCGCACGGTTGCGCTGATTCTGTGAGCGACCTCCGTGCATGGCGACGGCGGTCACGCCGAGTTTCGTCAGCTGTTTGGCGAGGCGGTCCGCCCCGTGGCGGGTTCTCGTGAAGACGATCGAGCGGTCGGCAGCCTTGATCAGGTCGGCGGTGTGGTCGACCCGGTCGTGATGCTCGACCAGCCAGAAGTGGTGCTTGGCGTCGATGGCCTCAGCATCCACCGTGCCGGCGTCGTGGCGAACAGGGTCGTGCTGGTAGGAGCGGCTCAGGACGGCGATATCACCGTCGAGCGTTGCCGAGAACAACAGTGTCTGACGCTTCTTCGCGGTGTGGTCGAGAATGCGCTTGACGGCGGGAAGGAACCCCATGTCGGCCATCCGATCGGCTTCGTCGACGACGACGATATCGGCCTGGCTCAGGTCAACGGTCCGCTGCTCCATCAGGTCCTCGAGTCGACCCGGGGTTGCGACGAGAACGTCGACACCCCGGCGCATGGCGTTGCGCTGCGGTCCGTATCCGACGCCACCGTAGATGGCGAACACGTTGCGACCGACTGCCTGAGCGAGGGGTGCCAGCTCGTCCTTGATCTGATCCGCGAGCTCGCGCGTGGGAGCCAGGATGAGGGCCCGGGGGCGATTCGGCTTGGCGCGATCGACGCGGGCGAGAAGCGGAAGGCCGAACGCGATGGTCTTGCCAGATCCGGTTGGGGCCTTGCCCGACACATCCTTGCCGGAGAGGGCATCCGGAATGGTTGCCTCCTGCACGGGGAACGGTTCGAGGATGCCGCGCTGCTCGAGGGCGCCGACGAGTGACTTGGGCAGCCCGAGTTGAGCAAAGGTAGTGGTCATGATGACTCCTGATCCCGGTTGGGAACGTTGATGTATTGGCCGATCTCCGACTCGAACGACGGGCACCAATGCCTGTGTGATCGAGCGTCGGCCGAAGAGGCGGTCCAACCGGGTGAGAAACTCTGCCGTAGACCACCGGGGAAGCGACGAAGCGCTGACCTCCACCCGGTGCGGCCCACGAACCATAGCCGAACCTGACTGGTACCGGCGGATTCGCTCGCTGGAGGCTCCGCCATCGGGGCTCGTCGGGAAGTCGGCGGGTTCCTCTGCGCCTCCCTAGACCGGTACGGCCGCCGCCGCTCGTGCTGCGTCCCGGTCGATCAGGTGTCCGTGGCTGACGACCGCCCGTGGGGCGGTGTGGAAACGCAGGGCGTCGGCGACCGTCTCACCTTCGACCACCACCAGGTTGGCCTCGTTGCCGACCGCGAGGGCGTGGTCGGCTACGCCGATCGCCGCCGCCGGGTTGACGGTGATGGCGTCGTAGAGCAAGTCCATGTCGGGTCCCGACATCATCCACAGCAGGTGGGCTCCGAGGAAGGCGACCTCGAGCATGTTGTTTCTGCCGAATGCGTAGTAGGCGTCCGAGATGTCGTCCTGTCCCAGGCTGACGTTGACTCCGGCCGCGATCAGTTCCCTCACCCTGGCATGGAGCGGGCCGGTGTGGGGGTCCGACACGACCGCGACCTCCGCGGCCTTGAGCAGCGCCACCAGCCGCTCGAAGTACGGGTCCGGGTACAACTCCATCGCCCGAGCGTGATGAGCGAGCGCACGCCCGATCCAGTCGCGTCGCAGGGCCTCGGTAGCCATCATCTCGAGCGTACGGAGGCCGGGATCACCGGCGTCGTCGAGCAGCATCGATACGGGGGCGTCGTGCTCGACGGCGATATCGAACACAACACGAACGTGCTCGGCCATGTCGGCCTCGGTGTATTCAATCCACGGGATGCCGCCGACGACGTCGGCACCGAGCGCCATCGACTCCCGGAGCAGCGCTTCGGTCCCCGGCTCGCGAACGATTCCGTCCTGAGCGAAAGCGACAACCTGGAGATCGACGACGCCGGCGAATTCCTCTCGCAGCGCAATCAGCACCTCGACGCCGCGGGTTCCGGCCTTGGAGTCGACGTCGGCTAGAGCCCGGATATGGGTGTTGCCGTAGTAGGCCGCCATTGCAACGGCCCGCCTGCCCGCGTCGAGCATGGCCGCCGGATCCTGATCCCGCTTCACTGCGGCCGCCGTCTCGATCGCGGACATTGCCTTGCCCATGTCGCCGCTTTGGTAGTCGGCGAGCGCTGCATCTCCGAGTTGGCGCAGGGTGAAGACCTTGTCGAGGTGCAGGTGCGTGTTCACGAACGATTCGGTGACGAGATTGCCGGCAGCTTCAACTTCGACTGCGTCACGATCGGCGGCGCCGGCGCTAGCGATGTCGGTGATGACGCCGTTGCGGACGACCACATCGACCAGTCCGGCACCGGATCGGCGCCTGGCCGATCGAACGGTGAGCGAGTTGGGACCTCTCATCGGCGCTCCGTTCTGTGGGACGTGCGCGGTCGATACTACGGCCCCGAGGCCGAGTGCTTCAGGTCAGCAGCCGCTTTGGCGGCTTCGACGAGGGTTCTACCGGTGCTCTCCGTCCTTGGCGACGACCCACTGGTCGACCCCCGCCCACGTTTCGAAGAGCCACGTCAATCGGTCTGGCGCATCACCGGGGATGGTGGCGCTCGGGATCCGATGGAATCGAAGGGCGATCACGGATCCGACCAGACCGCCTGACCAGAGATCGCGCACCTCGGCGAATCCCTCGAACCCGTGATGCGAGAGCACGACGACGTCAAGCGGACGCGACTCGAGGATCGCGAGTGTGCCGGCAGGCCGTGGAGGCAGCACCATCCGGAATCCCGCAGCGATCTCGCCGACCGAACCTCCTCGCTCTGCCACGCGATTGCTGAACTTGACGCGCTTGGCTTCTGAGTACCTCGTGCCCTCCGGGTAGATCAAGATCCCTTCGTCGTCCGGCATCGACACCACCAGATCCTTGATGGCCTCGAGTTCGCGGGCGGTGTCGCCTCCGCGATCGACAAACACGTTGGGCAGTCGGTTTCCTGCGATGTCGAGCGCCGGATCGACGAGGAGTTCCTTCTTCAGCACGTAGCGAAGACGAACTCCGAGCGGTTCGGTGATGTACCGCCCGGGTAGCAGTGTGTCGATGATCGACGCGTGACGCGAGAGGACGAGCATCGGCGGCGGCGGGATTTCGGAGGTGCCCTCGATAGTGAGAGTGAGGCCGAACAAGAAGCGGACCGTGTTGAGGTTCCAGTTCAGCCACACCTGTTGGAGGCGGTACGTGACCGCAATTGACCGAGCCTTCGGCAGTAGAACGATTGCAGCGAGCAGCGGGATCGCCCAGACTTCGCCGAGCAGGTACACCCAGCCAAATGCCGAAATCCGAAGCGTCATCGCCGGAGTTCTGGATGCGATCCAGCGGAAACCGTCAATCGCCATGCCGGCGATCAGGATCACCGGGGCGAAGAGCGTCATCAGTATGAACGCGAGGTAGACAACCGGGATCGTGAGGAGACGACGCGACCAGGCGTGCTTCATCACGATGTGCGTCGTCCCTGCCGGCTGTTCGTGGTCACCATCGCCTCGCGAGCTCGTGCTTTCGCCGATGCGAGATCGTACTGGCTCCGTCCGGCGAGGGCGTCAGTGAATGATCTCCGCCGTGAATCGAGAAAGACGGACGGGATCTTTCGGAGAGAGGCCTGCCTTTCTCCTGGCGATGTCGATCTGCTGTGCGACCGTGGTGATGCTCGGGATGCCCGGGAGAAGGAGGCCGGTGCGGCCCCGACCTTCGACGATCACGCCGAACCTCGACGGATCGAGGTCATCGGGGCCGGCGATCGGCTCGGGGTCGCCGAGCAGGTACACGGTCACCTCGAGGTCGTCGACCTCACCCGGCTGCAGGGGAGGGAACCGCGGATCGGAGACTGCTGCGGCCACCGCCGAACGAGCAATCTCGCGTCGCACCGATGGCTCACGGGGTCGGATCGAGCCGATACAGCCGCGCAGTTGACCCTCCACTTGGCCGGGACCGGCGGGTTCGTGCAGCGAGACGAAGACGCCGGTCGGTGGGGGGTCGCCGGAAAGCGACGGCGGGCAGGGAATCTCATCCGTGGCGAGGTAGTGCGCGATCGCCGACTTCGCCACCGTGATGTACGGGTGTTCGCTGGCGGTCACCCCATGAACGTAGACGACGAACGGACAGACCGTGAAGGGCCGGAAGTCCATGGACGTCGACGCGGCACCGGCATACCGTGGACACGAACCTCGAGGAGGTGAGCCGTGCCAGCGACCATTCGACCGCCGGCAGTCGCCGGAGCGTTCTATCCGGCGAATCCGCTCGAACTCGAATCCGAGGTGAGGCGCTATCTCGGGGAGGCCCGGCCCGTCGAGACCGGTTTTCAGATCCGGATTCTGATCGTACCCCACGCCGGCTATGTCTACTCCGGTCCCGTTGCCGCAACCGGATATCGCCTCGTCGAGCAGATGGACGGCGTGGAGCGGATCATCATGCTCGGGCCGTCGCACCATGTCTGGTTCTCGGGATTGGCGCTGCCCGGCGTCGATCTGCTCGAGACGCCCTTGGGCGTCGTGACCGTTGACAGGGCTGCGGCCGCCGAGATGGCGGTGGGCTCACTGGTCGTCGATTCGGTCGCCGCGCACGAGCGGGAGCATTCCCTCGAGGTCCAGTTGCCGTTCCTTCAGATCGTTGCTCCCGGTGTTCCCGTAGTGCCGTTGCTGACCGGGAACATCGACCCGGTGGACGCCGCCCATGTGGTGCAGCCGTTCTTCGATGACAGCACCCTGCTGGTGGTGTCATCAGACCTGTCGCACTACCACGACGCCGACACTGCCCGGAGGCTCGATGGTGAGACCGCCGCGGCCATCGAACGGCTTGATGAACACGGGTTGGTCCGGGAGTCGGCATGTGGACGCACCGGTGTTCAGGCAGCTGTGCACCTCGCACGGCGCAACGCGTACCGATGCGAGGTCTTGGACCTTCGGAACTCGTCGGACACTGCCGGAACGCGCGACCGGGTCGTCGGATACGGAACGTTCGCGTTCGGCAGCTAGGACCAGTCGGCGAGGCGCACCGGCCGGCGCCTTGCGCCCCAACCGTCGGGCACGGAATCGAACACGCCTGCGCAGACGGTGCCGCAGTGCGCGCATCGGCCCCCGTCCTCGAGTCCCCACGTGCCGAGCCGGTACCAGTTCCGTTCGATCAGGACGGCACCGCATGCGCTGCAGTACGTTGTCTGGCCGGCAGCGTCGCTCACGTTGCCGGTGTAGACGTAGCGCTCGCCGTTCTCCAAGCCGATCGTGCGAGCCCGGGTGAGCGTGGCCGGCGGCGTGGGCGGTCGGTCCCGCATCTTGAAATCTGGATGGAACGCCGTGAAGTGGTGGGGGACATCCGGGCCGAGGTGTTCGACGACCCACTTCGTCATCGCGTCAATCTCCGGCGGTGAGTCGTTGAGGCCGGGGATGAGCAGCGTGGTGATCTCGAGCCACACGTCAGTCTCGTGTCTGACGTATTCGAGGGTGTCGAGCACCGGGGCGAGCGCACCGGCACAGGCGCGGTGATAGAAGTCTTCGGTGAACGCCTTCAGGTCGATGTTCGCCGCGTCCATGCTGGCGTAGAACTCACGCATCGGCTCAGGGTTCACGTATCCGGCCGTCACGGCAACGGTCCGAATGCCCTGGGCCCGGGCGGCCGTGGCTACGTCGATGGCGTATTCGTGGAAGATCACCGGGTCGTTGTACGTGAACGCCACACTGCGACAACCGAGATCGCCCGCGACACGGGCAACCTTCTCCGGTGTCGCCTCGTCGGCAAGAACGTCGTACTCCCTGGCTTTGGAGATGTCCCAGTTCTGGCAGAACCGGCAGGCAAGGTTGCACCCTGCGGTGCCGAACGAGAGCACGGCGCTCCCCGGCAGGAAGTGATTCAGCGGCTTCTTCTCGATCGGGTCGACGCAGAACCCACTCGATCGCCCGTAGGTGGTGAGCACGACTTCATCGTCGATCCGTGCCCTCACGTAGCAGAGGCCTCGCTGACCCTCGCGCAGCTTGCACTCCCGGGGACAAAGATCACACTGGATACGGCCGTCGTCCAGCCGATGCCAGAATCGCGTTGAGACAACCGAACCGGGTGGCCCCAGGTCCTCGCGTTGTGGCGGTGTCGAGTTCGATGGCATGGTTCGCGCGTTGGTCCGGCCCTTCGATCATACGCCGTCGAGGCTCCGCGGCCGCGGGGTGTCCGCGTATAGGCTCGGGGCATGCCAACTCCCCATATCTCCGCAGCGCCCGACGACTTCTCCGACGTGTGCCTCCTCCCCGGGGATCCGCTCCGTGCCCGCTCCATCGCCGAGCGGTATCTCGAGGGCGCCGAGATGGTCACGGCCGTGCGGAACATGGAGGGCTACACCGGGATCTACCGCGGGCGGCGGGTCTCCGTGATGGGCACCGGCATGGGGATCCCATCGACCTTGATCTATGCAACCGAGTTGATCCGCACCTACGGAGTCACGTCGCTGATCCGTGTCGGTACGGCGGGTGCAGTCGCCGCAGATCTCGACATTCGTGACCTTGTGGTCGCTGTCGGTGCCTCAACCGATTCAAGCGCCAACCGGGTGCGGTTCGGTGGCTTCGACTTCGCAGCGATCGCAGACTTCGGTCTCACTCGGCTGCTGGTCGAGACCGCCGAGCATCGGGAGACGGCGGTTCGAGTGGGCGGCATCATCAGTTCCGACCAGTTCTACCACCCGCAACCTGAGTTCCTCGCTCTTGCACGCAAGATGGGCATCCTCGCGGTTGAGATGGAGGCCGCCGGGCTCTTCGCCGTCGCGGCTGAACACGATGTCGCTGCCGCCGCCATCCTTGCCGTGACCGACATGGTCGAGGGTGACGATGGCCTGAGCTCCACCGAGCGCGAGCAGACCCTCGACGAGATGGTGGTCGTTGCCCTTGAGGCAACACTGAAGATCTGAATGTCCCCCCGGCCGAAAGGCCCGGAGGACACGGAGGAGCGCCGGCGAAGAAGCAGGGGGGCCTCTGGGAGCCTGGACCGGAAGATGAGTCCAGACGCCCGACACCAACAGTCTTCCAGGCGACATTCTCGTCTTGATCTGGTTTCGCGTGAGGTTGGCGGGAGTGGGAAGCTGAGAGGAGAAGATCATGACAGCAACGCTCACCCGCGTCTTGGCGCCCGCCTACGATTGCGGCGTTTCCCTGCTGAAGGAGTCGCATGATCCCCTCCATTGGTAGCTCCAAGGCACCACACCTCACGACCGATCAGATGGTCGAGGTCGATCGCGCCATGATCGAGGACTATGGAATCGATCTCGTTCGGATGATGGAGAATGCGGGTCGAGGTCTGGCGAATCTCGCTCGCGAACGCTTCCTGGGTGGCGACGCGCGAGAGCGTCGTGTGGTGGTACTCGCGGGGACGGGAGGCAACGGCGGCGGCGTGCTCGTCGCGGCACGGCGGCTTCACAACTACGGAGCCGACGTCACGGTGCTCGCCACCGGACCCGATGATGCCTTCGCTCCGGTGCCTCGATCCCAACTCTCGATCGTTCGACGGATGGGTATTCGTGTTGGCTCCGCAGAAGCCGTGGACGTGCTCGGACCCCGCGATCTCATCCTCGACGGCTTGATCGGCTACAGCCTGAACGGTGCCCCCGGCGGCGTTGCCGCGAGCCTGATCCGGTGGGCCAACGAATCGATCGCCCCCGTGCTGTCGCTTGACGCCCCGTCAGGCGTCGACACTACGACCGGCGTGGTCTTCGACCCCGCAATTCGCGCGACCGCCACCATGACGCTTGCGCTCCCCAAAGCGGGGCTGCGAGCGCCCGGTGTCGAGTACAACGTCGGCGACCTCTACCTCGCCGATATCAGCGTGCCTCCGGAGTTGTACGCGACCTACCTCGGCCTGGCCGTCGGGCCCCTGTTCGCAGAAGCCGACATCGTCCAGGTGATGTGAGCCTTCAGTCGTCAGCGATCCAGGAGGTGGCTCCGAGGGCGAGGGACGCATCACGGACGGCGGGACCCCAGGTGCCGGCTTCATACGGGTGAACCTCGGCATTGAGGTCGAGGATCGGGTCGTAGACATGCCAGGACGCCTCCGCCTCGTCGGAACGGACGAACAGGGTCTGGTCGCCTTCGATGACGTCCTGGATCAGTGCCCGGTACGCCTCCGGGAGCTGGCCGTAGACATCGTCATGGCTGAACCGCAGCGCCTGCGACTCGATCATCATTGGCTCACCGGGCGCCTTCACGTTGAAGCGGAGTGTGAATCCTTCGTCTGGTTGCAGGGTGATCAGGAGCACGTTCGGGTCGATGTCACACCCGTCACGGTGCCCATGGAAGATGCACAACGGTGGCCGTCGGAAGGCCACGGCGATCTGCGTGATTCGCTGCGGGAGACGTTTGCCGGACCGCAGGTAGAACGGGACGCCCTGCCACCGCCAGGTATCGACCTCGAGCCGGATGTCCACGAAGGTCGGAGTCTCGGACGTCGGGTCGACTCCGACCTCGCCGCGATACGCCGCGACCGGTTCCCCATCGATGGCGCCGGCCTCGTATTGCCCGAAGACGACGTCCTGGGGTTGGATCGGCGCGATCGCCTTGATGACCTTGACCTTCTCGTTTCGGATCTGTTCGGCGTCGAACGAGATCGGCGGTTCCATCGCAACGAGGGCCAGTACTTGAGTGAGATGGTTCTGCACCATGTCGCGAAGCACTCCGGCTGTTTCGTAGTAGCCGGCTCTGGTACCGATCCCGAGGTCCTCGGCGACGGTGATCTCGATCGACTCGACCCGGTCCCGGTTCCACACGCTCTCGAACATCGGGTTCGAGAACCGGAAGGTGAGCAGATTCTGGACCGTCTCCTTGCCCAGATAGTGGTCGATGCGATACACCTGTGACTCGTCGAACCAGCGATGAACGAGGGTGTTCAGTTCTCGGGCCGACGCCGAATCCGTCCCGAACGGTTTCTCGATCACCAGGCGCGTCCACCCGGGGCTCTCGCTCAGACCGGATTCCCCGAGCCGATCGATCGTCGACGGGAACGACGACGGAGGCACCGCGAGGTAGAACGCCCGGTTCCCCGGCAGTGCGTGTTCCTTCTCGATCGCCTCGATGCGCCTGCGAAGCGAGCCGAACGAACTCGTGTCACGGTCGAGTCGCTCGAAGTGAACGCTGTCGTCGATCCACGCATCCAGTCCGGCATCGGGCCCCCCCGCATCGCGGAGTGCCTCCCGAGCCCAGGCCCGATACGTTTCGTCATCGAACGCGCCGGACCCGACGCCGAGGATCACGCAGTCGTCCGCGATGTCGGTTTCAGCGATCAGGTCGTGTATCGAGGGGAGCAGCTTCCGTCGGGCAAGGTCCCCGGTACCGCCGAAGATGACGAAGAGATGGGGGCGGTCTTCGGACTTCATGATCGGATTCACGTCGCGCCTCACGGTGTTCGACTCGGTCCATTGTCTCATCGACTGCATCAGTACTCTGACGGAAGCGATGCCGGGCTCTACGGTGTCGGCGACAGGAAGGGCCACAGAATCATGTTGCGTGTTATCGACGCAGGTCCGGATCTGGCGGCTGTGGCCGCGGACGTGATCGGCGAGGAGCTTCTGGCCAGGATCGCGATCAACGGGGGAGCGACGTTCGCCGTCTCCGGTGGGAGCACGCCGTGGCCGGTTTTCGATCGCCTGAGCGAAGCGGCGATTCCGTGGTCGGCGGTGGACGTATTCCAGGTTGATGAGCGGGTGGCCCCGCGGGGGAGTGCCGACCGAAACCTGACAGGCCTCTTGGCGACGCTGCTCGACCGTGTGCCGGCGACGGCGCATCCGATGCCGGTCGACGCCCCGGATCTCGCGGCCGCCGCCGACTGGTACGCAGCTGAGCTTCCGCCGTCTCTCGACGTGGTCCACCTCGGTCTCGGTGATGACGGACACACGGCGTCGCTCGTGCCGTTCGACGCGGGGCTGCTGGTCGAGGATCGATCGGTAGTCGTCACGGACTCGTATCGGGGATACCGCCGGATGACACTGACCCGCCCAACGCTCGACCGTGCAGGATTGATCGTCTGGATCGTCAAGGGTGCCGACAAGGCCGGGATGGTCAGACGGCTGATGGCGGGAGACACCACGATCCCTGCCGGCTTGATCTCGCAGGAACGGGCGGTTCTCGTCACCGACGCGATCTGATCGCTCGGTCGCCTACTTGGTGGCCTCGGAGCCACCGACGGGCGGTCGTAGGAATTCGCCGGTTGCGTCGCGGGTCGGCTCCAGGAGAAAGCCGAGGTCTTCTCGTGACTCCCCGGTGCCGAACACGGTGATCGT
This sequence comes from uncultured Actinomycetota bacterium, assembly GCA_963700375.1. GTDB lineage: Bacteria > Actinomycetota > Acidimicrobiia > Spongiisociales > UBA5794 > JAHEEL01. Next base: position 110,696 of record CAVOXF010000001.1, on the reverse strand, counting down.
GTCACCGACCTTGATCACCGTCTCGCCGTGAGGGATCAAGACCGACGATCCCCTCCGGATCGAGACGAGGATTGCGCCGTTCGGCCACTGCACGTCCTTCACTCGCCAGCCCACGATCGGCGTGCCACGCCTCACCAGGGCTTCGAAGAACGCCGCGCCGGGCTGCGTCCGGACCTTGACGCGGTCGCGGTAGAGCTCCCGACCAGTCGCCAGGCCGAGCGCGTGGTGGTAGGCCCGAACGACTGATTCGCGTCGGAACATCCCGACGAGGCGCGTCGGGTCTTCGTCAGCTACGACGGGTAGGCGGCCGAGGCCCAGCGATGCCATCCGTGCCAGGGCCACCGAGACGGGGAGATCGGGGGTGACGGTGATCGGATGCGGCGACATCTCGTCGCCGACGGTCGTCTCCGCCTCTCGTCCGGAGACCCGTTCGAGGTCGGTCACGCTGATGACACCGACGAGGTCGCGATCCAGGACCACCGGCATGCCGTGGTGTCGCGTGCGGTCGAGCATGGTCTCGAACTCCGACATCGACATCGAGGGGGTGGCGATCGCATCGATGTCCGACATGACCTCGCCCACGTCGACGGTATCGAGCAGGTCGATGTCCTCCGCCTTTGGCAGGCGGATGCCCTTCCTGGCAAGGCTCATCGTGTAGGCGGACTCGGGGTGTATTCGATCGGCGATCAGCGTGGCGAGGGCGGCCGCGAGCATCAGCGGCAGCACGAGTCCGTAGCTCCCGGTCAGCTCGAAGACGAGAATCACCGCCGTGAGCGGTGCCCGTGCGGTGGCCGCAAGCGCTGCCGCCATCCCGACGAGAGCGAATGCCCCGGGGTCGATACGGGAGAATGACCAAATCGGATCGATCAGGATCGCGAACCCGGCGCCGACCGCGCCACCGATCACCAGAGCCGGCATGAAGGTCCCGGCTGATCCACCGCCCTTGCGGGTGAGCGCGGCCGTCACGGCCTTCAGCGCCGCGATGAGGAACAGAGCCCACCACACGAAATCCCCGGGATTGCGCAGGGCGAGGAGTCTGGTGAGGAACTGCTGACCGGTCCCAAGCGTCTCCGGGTAGATGAGGCCGATAAGCGCAACAGCGACGCCCATCAGCACCGGGAGCATCCACGATGGGATCCGGGAGGCGAGGCGGACGACGCTCGTCCGGTCGAGGACCCTGAGGAAGAACGTGGCGAACAAGACGGCGAGAACAGCAAGCAGCGCATAGAGAATCAGCTGGAGCGGGTCGCTCAGCTCGTAGGCAGGAGAACGGAGGAACGTTTCTTCGCCGACGAGCGCGTGGGTCGTGACCGCGGCCGCCACCGACGTGACGACGATCGCACTCACATGGCGGATCGCGAACGAACCCAGGATGACTTCGAGTGCGAACATCATCCCGGCGATCGGAGCGTTGAAGCTTGCACCGATGCCGGCAGCGGCACCGGCAGCCACGAGGCTCTTCACCTGATCGATCCCGAAGCGGGTGTACCTGGCGAGAGAAGACCCGATCGCACCGCCGATGAGGACGATCGGTCCCTCTCGACCGCCCGATCCGCCGGTGCCGAGCGTGGCGGCGGTGGCCACGATCTTCGCGGGAACGAGCTTGGTCTGGAGGTAGCCACCCTCGAGGTTGAGTCCCACCATGGTCTCCGCAACACCGCCGCCGGAGACATCCGGTCCGAGCCAACGATTGAGCGACCACGCGGCCAGCAGGCCGAGCGGGATCGAGACCAGGAAGATGTACTTGCCGAGACCGAAGAACAGGTCGATCTCGGTGACACCGTCGGCGACGAGCTCCATGGCCCGCACGAGCAGCGCCGCTCCGATGCCTACGAGGACCCCGAGGAGGAGCGATGCAGCAAGGAACGCCGTGTGACCGCGCGCGCGAAGCGCCGAGCGAATGCGGGAGATGACGTTGGCCATACGGACGTAACGGTACCCCGGTCCTGCTGTGTCACCACTGCACCGGTGCGTCTGCGCGGGGGAACGGGCGCGCTCGGCTGCGGCGCTCGTGTCGATTCCTTCACCTCAGGGGACGGTGGCAGGGCCGCCGGGCGCTGACGGAAGGGGTCTCCCGGTCTCGAAGCAAGATGGTGACCCCCTCCGTCCCTCGCTTCGCTCGGGCCACCTCCCCCGAATGGGGAGGAATCAGGCTGGCGGCTGGTGACGCCCTACATATCATCACTGCCGTGACGGACAGCAGCGAATCGTACGAAACCGAGGCCGAGTCGTCGGCTCGCGGCGTGCGTCCACGCATACGGTCGATCGCGCTTCCGACGGAGCACGGGGGGTGGGGGTTCACGCTCGAACCGATCGTGCTCGGGCTGCTGGTGGCGGCGTCGGCAACCGCATGGGAACTTTCTGCTGCCGCGCTCGGGATCTTTCTCGCTCGACGACCGGTCAAGATCGTGTCGACCGACCTCGTGCGGAAGCGATGGCTCCCGCGATCCCGCATCGCTCTGGCCTTCGCTCTGCTCTACGGCGGCCTGGCCCTCGCCGGCACGATCGGGGCGTTCTTCACAGCGGACGGTCCATTTTGGATCCCCGTGCTGGTCGCCGCCCCGTTCGCCCTCTATGCATTGCGGGCCGACGCCCACAGCAAGAACCGGGCCCTCCTTCCTGAGCTTTCGGGATCGATTGCCATGGGTGCAACGGTTTCGGCGATCGCCCTCGGCAGCGGGTGGGATCTCGCACCCGCATTCGGGCTCTGGCTGGTGTTGGCCGCACGCGACGTTGCCGCGATCGTCCTGGTACGCGGCCAGATCCGCCGACTGAAGGGCAAGCCGACGGGAGCCTCGAAGATCTACGCCGTAGAGGCGGCGTGCACGGCGGTGGTCGCGGTAGCAGCAGCAGTCGGCGCCGTTCCCCGGCTCAGCGTCGCAGCGATCGGACTCGTCGGCGTCGTGGCGGTCATATCGCTCACTCGACCACCCGTGGAGGCTCGCGTCATCGGTTGGACCCAGATGGCGGTCGGCCTCATGGTTGTGCTGATTACGGCCACCGGCGTGCACCTGGGCTGGTAGCTGCACGAACGCGGCGGCGGTCGGCCGGCACGGCCCTCAGCCGGATGATTCGGCCATGCGTGTTGCAACCGTGTTCGCCGCCCATGTCGAGAGATCACGCGCCTTCGTGAGCGCAACGTCGTGACGCTCGACGATCTCAGACACGTCACCCTCCAGGCCATCCAGATTGATCCGAACGTTCAGGGACGCACCCTCGGCCGCGGCGATGGCACATGCCGCAGCCACGCCGGCGTCCGACAGCGAATTCGGGTTCCCGTCGAGGGCTACGGCGAGCGCGAGTTCGAGGGCCTCGACCGAGCACTCCAATACTCCAAGGGGAACCATCGTCGCTTCGAGATTCGCCGTGGACATCGCGACATCCCGAGCCGCGCGTTCATCGTCGGTGTTCCGGGCCATCCTGATTGCGGCAAGCACACCGTTGAACGCATCGGTGTCCCGATCGACGGCGGAGAGGAACCAGTCCTTCAGCGATTGGGCCTTGCGTCCGGTCGACTCCATCTCAGGACGGACCGCCTCCATCCCCGCCTTCGAGAAGGTGAGCGCCGCGACCATCGACGAGAGGGAGGCGGATAGCGCACCGGCGAGCGCCGATACCGACCCACCCCCCGGGGCGGGTGATTCCGTCGAGAGTTCGTCGGCGAATGCGGCAACGGTCTGGTCGACCAGCCCGTCCGGTGCCATGCGGAACCGGTACTCGATGATCTTCGCAGCGGGATCAAACGGGGTGAGTTCGTCGAGGCCGAGCGACATGACGGCGGCGTTCACCCGGGCCCGCTCCGGGACGGCCGTTGAGCGGCCCTGGGCAGTGAGGTAGTAGTCGCCTGCCGCGAGCATCGCTCCCAACGGAACCAACCCCACGATCTCCGATCCGGTGACCCGCATGCCACGGCTCGCGGCCTCCTCTCGGCAGGCCTCGAACACCTCGTGCATCGGGGCCACGGACGTGTCGGTGAGGTTCAGGGACACCTGAGCTCGGTCGTACTCGTCGATGTACCAGCCGACCCCTTTCACCTCTTCAAACCGGCCAGGGGCGAACACCGTCGTTCCGGCTTCGTTCTTGATGATCTTCCCATCGGCGTCGCGCGTCGCCGTACCGAGCGTCCGAACCGCAGACGCGACCTGATGGGCCAGTTTGCGGTCGGTTGTGTTGAGGTTGACGTTGTAGGCGACAAGGAACTGTCGGGCTCCGATCGCCGTCGCTCCCGCCGTGGGATTGAGCGGCGGGCCGAAGTCCGGTGCGTCAGCGCGCGCCGCCAGGCCCTCGTACTCGCCGCTTCGGGCGTCGGCGAGCGAGCGGCGACCATCGGGCGCTGCGTACTCGTAGAGGTAGACGGGAATCCCGAGGTCGGTTCCGACCCTGCTTCCGAGCCGACGGGCGATGTCGATGCAGTCGTCGATGGTCGCGCCCTCGACCGGTACGAACGGGCACACATCGGTTGCGCCCATCCGCGGGTGTTCACCTGTGTGCCTCGTCATGTCGATGAGTTCGGCCGCTCTCGCAATGGCGAGAAATGCCGCCTCTTCAGCCGCTTCCGGCGAGCCGACGAACGTCACAACCGTGCGGTTGGTGGCCGCTCCCGGGTCGACATCGAGCAATTCCACCCCGTCCACGCCGGCGATCGCGGAGGAGATTGCATCAATCACTGAAAGGTCTCGGCCTTCCGAGAAGTTGGGGACGCATTCGACGAGTTTCACAAGGCCTCCCTGGGTTGTGGAAACGAGGCTACTGCCCAGAATCGACGCGTGGATGCCGACACCGTCAGCATCGAACGAATCAACCTTCGGAGTGGTTCGCTACGCTCACCACGCGATGATCGTGGCCCGCTGACCTGGGTGTTGAAATCGTGGATGCCGGCCGGTGACAACATGGAGGTACCCGGGATCAGGACCGCCACGAACGGGCGGCAATCCGTTTGATCGGGAACCCGAAGTGGGTCGCGGAACGTTGACGCCGCGTGGGGAAGGCGGGGGCGGTTCTACGCCGCGTACCGCCGATGGGAGACGGGACGAACAGTCATGACCGACACGAGCGCCCAGAGATGGAAACGTCCGGGTCTTGCCGCGGTGCTCTCCGGCTTGATTCCAGGCGCAGGGCAGTGGTACGGCGGCCGGGTCAGGCGTGCGATCTTGATGTTCCTGCCGTCGGTCGTTCTGGTTGCGGTCGCCGTTGCCTTCTGGTCGCGCGGAGCCGTCCGGATCCTCGAACTCGCCGTTCAGCCGGCGGTGCTGTGGGCGCTGCTCGCGGCGAACCTCGTGGTGCTGGCCTGGCGAGAGGTGGCGGTCGTCGACGCCTTCCGAGTCTCGCGCGGCGCACGGAAGCCGGGTTGGGGTTCCGCGGCGATTCTGTCGCTGACGATCGTGGCCGTTGCCGCACCGCACACGGTGTTTGTCGCATACGATCTCGAAGCGATCGACCTCCTGGAGTCGGTCTTCGTCGCCGGGGATGTGGCGGCGCCGATCTTCGCTGAGGAGGTGCCACCGCTTCCTGCACCCTTCGCCCCAGGTGACTCCCCGATCGTCTCCGTCCCGGACCCGGCGCTCGTGGCACCCCCCGTCATCGTGGCACCGCGTTCGACCAGGAACCTGATCTTCCGCCGGGATCTCGGGGATCCCGAGGCGATCGCCTCCTGGCCCGAGATCATCGCCGCTCCGGTTGAGGCGATGGACTTGATGCCGCCCGCCGACACCGAGGGGATCGACCGGATCACGATCCTCCTCGCCGGTGGCGACGCCGGGCCCGGCAGAGGCGGACTGCGCACCGATTCCATCATGGTCGCGACGCTCGACACACTGACGGGTAGGGCGGCGCTCATGAGCATCCCGCGCAACATGATCCGGGTTCCGCTGAACCCCGAGTACAGCCTGGCGTTCATCGACCTGGAGCAACGACTCACCCCGTGGGAAGAGCGCAGAGCCTGGACCGACGACAACGGAGACAACGTGCCCGATCAGTTCGTCCCGTGCAACTGCTTCCCGGACCAGATCAACGCGATCTACCCCTTCACACGCACGTGGACGGATACCTATCCGAACGAGGTGGATCCGGGGATGGCCGCCTTGCGTGACAGCGTCGAGATGCTCCTCGGCATCAACATCGACTTCTACGCCTTGGTCAACATGTCGGGGTTCGTCCGTGTGGTGGATGCCCTTGGCGGTGTGCGTACCTACGTGACAAGTTCGGTTGAGGCAGAAGTCTCGCCGGCGCGCGAGGGCGAGGATTGGATTGAGATCGACATCCGTCCCGGGTGGCGCCGACTGAACGGCCATCAGGCACTGGCCTATGTCAGGGAACGCAAGGCCAGCAGCGACTACGTGCGCATGAAGCGACAGCGCTGCATGCTCAAGGCCGTCGCGGCCAGTGCAGACCCGGTCACGATCGTGCGCCGTTTCACATCGCTGTCGAACGCGGTGAAGTCCTCGGTCAGGACGGACATTCCCCTGGACTACGTTCCGACGCTCGTTGCTCAGGCCGCCGCCCTCGACTTCGACGACATCGTCACGGTCGGGTTCACACCGCCCGACTATGCCCCGACCACAAACCACCGCAACCAGCCGATCCCCGACCTCGATGCGATCCGGGCAAAAGTGCAAGAGATCCTGACCGCCGACCCGACCACGCAACCCGAGACCGGCAAAGAGACCGAGTGCCGGATCTAGGAGCCTCAAGTCGCCGGACCCACTCCTCCGCTTGCGTTGTAGTTGACCCGGTTTGGTGGACACTTCGCAGCTCGCAGTCCCTCGTTTCTCCTTCTGGCGACTCGCGACTCGCGACCGGCGACCCCCTCCGGATGGCCCTTCTCCGTGTTCTGGGATAGGTTGTGCCCGATGGACGCAGAACACGCCGCCGACCGCGACACGGGGCGCAAGAAGCCCGGGCTCGCGGCCGCCCTCTCGGCCCTGATTCCGGGATCGGGGCAGTGGTACGCGGGACGAATGGTGCGCGGCCTCATCGTGGCGTCCCCCCTGCTGCTGCTTCTTGCGGCGGTACTGTTCGGCGCATGGAGCGGCGTGGTTGGCGTACTCGGGGCCGTCGTTCGGCCTGCCGTCCTGTGGACGCTGCTCGTCGTCAACGTCGTCGTCCTCGCGTGGCGTGTGTTCGCGATCGGCGATGCATACCGGCTGGCGTCGGACGGGGCGGGTCGTTTGTCCCTCGGTGTCCTCGGCGCGCTCATCGCGCTCGTGGCGCTCCCACACGTCCTGTTCGGGATGTACGGGTTCCAGAGTGTGCGGTTGATCGACCGGGTCTTCGTGTCCGCCAATGCGGAGAACCCGACGTCGGTGACCCTGGCACCGCCATCGGCCGAATCCGACGCCGTCCCGGACCCGCTCACCGTCGAAACGACGACCACCACGACGTCCGTCCCACCGTCCACTACGACGACTGAAGCATCCCCAAACCGGAACTTGATCTTCCGGCCCGGCATCGGCGATCCGGAGGCCATCGCCGCCCGGCCGAACATCAACTCGGGCGTGTCTGCGGCCCCGTTCCTTCCGTTCGAAGAGCGGGTGGACACCGACCGGCTGACGTTCCTTCTCGCGGGAGGCGACTCGGGCCCCGGGCGCGGAGGGCTGCGAACCGACACGATCATGGTCGCGACGATGGACCTGCAGACGGGCGAGGCCGCCCTCTTCGGCATTCCGCGCAACATGGGCCAGATACCGATGCCGAAGCAATTCCGCAACGCCTTCGTCGACTTCGAACGTCGCATCTCTCCGTCGAACGACCCCTCGACCTGGACGGACGTCGATGGGGATGGAGTCGCCGACCAGCCGGGATTCTCGACCTGCCACTGCTTCCCCGAGCAGATCAACGCCCTCTATCCGTATACGCGAAAGTGGACGAAGTCGTATCCGAATGAAGTTGACCCGGGGATGGCGGCGCTCCGCGACGTCGTGGAGCACATGACCGGCCTCACCATCGACTACTACGTGCTTGTGGATATGAAGGCGTTTGTCGAACTCGTCGAGGCCGTCGGGGGCGTCGATGTCTACGTCAAGGAACCGCTGCAGTCTGAGGTGTCGCCACCTGAGGAGGGTGGCCGGTGGGCGACGGTCGACGTCGATGTTGGCATGAATCACCTCTCCGGCACCGAAGCCCTGGCCTACGCACGGGCGCGCAAGGGATCGTCGGACTATGCCCGGATGGCGCGGCAGCGGTGCCTGTTGCGGGCCGTGGCGGCGGAGGCGGACCCGTGGACGCTCTTGCGTGCCTTCCCGGCGATTGCTGATGCCATCGAGCGGTATGTGGTGACCGACGTACCGGTCGCATTCCTGCCCGATCTGGTGCGGGCAGCAGCCACACTCGACTTCGGTCAGATTGCTACGGTCGGGTTCAATCCGCCCTATTACGCTCCCGAGCGAGACGCCAGATACCACCCGATTCCCGATCTCGACCGGATTCGCGCGAAGGTCAAGAAGGTTCTCGCCGAAGGAGTGGCGGCCCAGAGTTCAACCGGCGAAAGCGAATGTGACCCGCCGTCTGAGTAGAAGAATCGCCCCGGTCGTGTGACCGGGGCGATATGCGTTGGGCGTCAGAGTTCGACTACGGCAGACGATCCGTGTTCCGCTTGATGGCGAAGATCACCATGACGAGCTCGAACATGATGCGGTACAGCAGGACGGCCATGAGGAATCCCAGGCCGCCGAAGATGATGGCACCGATACCACCCCAGAAGCTGCTGCTGAACCCTGCAACGATGACCGCGAGCCAGACGAGTCCAGCCATGACCATGACCACGATGAACGCAATCTTGACAACGATTGGTGTTACGAACTTCGTGAATGTCAGGTCGAAGATGTCGCCGAGATTCGCCTTCTCGTCCATGGTTCCCTCCTAGGGATCGGTAGCGGGTGCGGTCATCGTAGGGACGGGTGCTACTGGATCCCGGTAATACAGTGGTAGCGTCACCGCTCTCCGTGACCGACCGACTGAGCCTCTCGACGTCGATCACCGGCCGACGGCGGTTCGCGGTAGCGGCCGGTGGAGCGGTTGGTGCGATCGGACGTGCCCTCGTCATCGACATTGTCGATGTGGCGAACCTCGACGTGCTTTGGGCGACCTTCTTCGTGAACGGCATCGGCTCGTTGGTACTCGGGTATGTTGTGGCGCTCCATGCGGGACGGTCGCACTCGTCGCCGTTCTTGATTCCGTTCGTCGGCGTGGGGATTCTCGGTGCGTTCACCACGTTTTCGCTGTTCTCGACCGAAGTGTTCGAGTTGGTGCGGGCGGGGGATTGGCTTCTTGCGATCGGCTATCCGGTTGGTTCGATCGCCGCCGGCTTCCTGGCTGCGCTCATCGGAGTCCGCTTCGGGGGGTCAAGATGACGTGGGTGGTTGTCGGTGCCTTCGGTGCGCTCGGAGCCGTCACCCGGTACGGAGTGTCGGGGGTTGTGCAGCGGCTTCGGAAGGCTCCGTTCCCGATCGGTACCCTCGTGGTCAACCTCACCGGTGCGTTCGGAGCCGGCCTGCTGCTGGGCATTGCCACCGGCAGGGACGTGCCGGACTCGGTTCTGTTGGCAGCCGGAGTCGGCTTCCTTGGCGGGTACTCGACGTTCTCGACGTGGATGGTCGAGACCGTGCTCGCTGCAGAATCGGGTGGTCCTATCGGACTCCGCCGGGCAGCGGAGAACCTGGCGGTTCCGCTGATCGCGGGCGTTGCCCTTGCAGGAATTGGCTTCGCGATCGGTCAGTGGTTCTAGCATGGACCGCATGGAGACCATCTCCGACGGCCGCCTGCTCCGTGTCTACTTCTGCGAGAGCGACCGCTACGACGGCCACCCGCTCGACGAGGCCATCGTTGCCGCCCTCCAGTCCGCCGGCATATCGGGAGCGACCGTGATCCGGGGCGTCGCCGGATACGGCGGGTCGGCGGTTCTCCACACCAGTCACGTGTTGCGACTCTCAGAGGACCTGCCACTCGTCATAGAGGCCGTCGACACGGCCGAGAAGATCGGTGCCGTGCTGCCGCACCTCGTCGGCATTGCCGGCGATGGGTTGATCACGACGCAGCCGATTGAGATCCACCGCCGTTCACCGGCGGGATGAGGCGCAGAATCGACCCTCTTCCGCGGCGTCGCCTGGGTTGATAGGTTGTGGCCATGCCACCAACAGATCGTTCCTTCCGCCCCGCCCTGTTCACGTACCTGACCGATCTCGATGAGAACAACAACCGGGAGTGGTTTGCGGAACATCGGGACCGGTACGACCGGTATGTCAAGGATGAGGGTCTCCAGTTCATCCGGGACTTCGAGCCCTACCTCCACGAGATCAGCCCCCACTTCGTCGCTGACGATCGCACCGTTGGCGGGTCACTGTTCCGGATCCACCGCGATACCCGGTTCTCGAAGGACAAGACGCCCTACAAGACACACATGGGGATCCAATTCCGCCACGAGGCCGCCAAGGACGCGCACGCTCCCGGGTTCTACCTTCACCTGGACCCGACCGGCAGTTTCGTCGGCATCGGGCTCTGGCGGCCTGATGCTCCGTCGGCACTGCTGATCCGGCAGGCGATCGTGGACCGGCCGAAGGTGTGGACGGCCGTCACCACAGATCCGGACTTCGTATCGACCTTCACGCAGGAGGGGGAATCTCTGAAGCGGCCGCCACGCGGCTTCGACCCCGATCACCCACATGTCGAGGACCTGAAGCGGAGAGACTTCATCGCCTCTGCGAAGGTCTCGCGCAAGTCGGTTACCGCCCCGGACTTCCTCGAGCAGTACGCGGGCATGTGTCGCAACGCCGCCGGTTACATGGAGTTCCTGACGCGCTCGCTCGGCCTGCCGTTCTAGACAGACCGGGCTGTCGGACGCCGGGGTCGCAGCGACTACGTGCGCTCGGCCAGCGCTGCTGTGATCACTGCCTTGAGGCGGGGGAGATCGGCTGCTCCGGCATCACCGAGGCACACCCTGCCGACAGGGCGTCCGCGGTCCTTGAGCGCTGCCTGGTCGCCGAATGACTGTGCCGCGATCAACTCGCCGAAGGTGAAGTCCGCTTCAGGCACACCGATGTCGTTCTTCGGGTGATCGACGATCTGGAGAAACACGCCCCCGTCAGGTCCGCCCTTGTGGAATTGGCCGGTCGAGTGGAGGAACCTCGGGCCGATCCCGATCGTGACGATCGCGCCCGTACCCTCGGCGATTGCGTCCGCGAGTGCGCCGAGTCCTTGAATCGTGGCTCTGCTCGGCTGGAGGTACGCCTGTACTGCGACGTAATCGCCGGGCCCGGCGGCCGAAAGGAGGATCTTGAGGCGGTCGGCCGTTTCGTCCGAGTCCAGCGACCACTCGTCGACCTCAAAACCTTCGATGCCATCGGTCATAGCGGCGTGGGCGAGCGACTTCGCGAGTTGCACGTCAGGCTGATCGAACGGATGCACCTCGATCACCGCGCCGGCGGCGGCCGTCGCCATCTCGAGAATGTACATCGCTGCGCCTAGGTCGTAGGCATCGTCCAGAGTCATGGTGACCGATGGCTGCTGGCTCGATTCGGCTCCCTCCAGTCCGATGACGAACGGCAACCGGTCGCTGGCGGGTGGCGGGGTACCGTCGGTGACGGGCAGGATCCCTCGGCCATCCTTCCCGAGTGACTCGGCAATGAGTTGCTCGATCCACGCCGGGAACGCACCGAACGGTGGCTGTGGTTCGAACACCACCTTGTCGCGCCCGGCGAGGCCGAACTCACCGAGCGTTGCACCGAGGCGCAGCGCGGGATTCTGGTCGGCGGGAACGTCCGGTCCGCAGGCAACCGCTGCAACGTCCGTCGCTGCCAGGAGGCGCGCCACGTCGACGCCGATGAGCGCGGCCGGGACCAGTCCAAACTCGATGAGTGCCGAGAACCGGCCGCCCACGTCCGGGGGCGCAAGGAAGACCGCCCGGAAGCCGCGTTCCTGTGCAAGTTCGGCGAGGGACGAGTCCGGGTCCGTGATCGCCACGAACCGGCTGCCGGGATCCTCAACGACGTCACTCACCCGAGACCACATGTACCGGAAGAACGAGAGCGTTTCGAGCGTTCCGCCCGACTTGGAAGCCACGATGTACAGCGTGGTTGCCGGGTCAACCGCGTCGGCCACGCGCTTGACCGAGTCGGGATGGGTCGAATCGAGAACGGTCAGGTTCGGTCCACCGGTGTCGCTGAATACGGATGCGAAGACCTCGGGAGCGAGGCTCGAACCACCCATGCCGAGCAGCACGACATCTGTCACGCCCTCGGCAACGGCCGCGGCAGCGAAAGACTCGATCGGCGCGAGGCCTTCTCGGCCGCCGGGCATCAGCCAGCCGAGACGGTTGGAGATCTCGTCTCGAGGCGGGTCGAACCAAAGGGTCGGGTCGCGGTCCCACAGACGGGCGCCGAAGCCCGACTCGTTCCAGGACTCGAGCCTGGCGTCGATCGCAGGCTGGAGTTCGCCGGCGTCGATCGCGACGCTGACGGTCATGACCGGCCTTGCTGCGTTTCGATCGCTGCGAGAAGCCCCTCGAATGCCTTGGCGAACGAAGCGACACCGTCGACCTGAAGCTGTGCCGTGATCCCGTCGACGTCGACGCCGAGTGCGGCGAGCTGCTCGAAGTGTGCCCCGGCCTCTTCGACGCCGGTGGTCAGCGCCGTCGCGTCGATTGTTCCGTGATCGCGGAATGCGTCGATGGTCGCGGGCGGGATGGTGTTCACCGTGTTGGGGCCGATGAGTTCATCGACGTAGAGGACGTCCGAGTATGCGGGGTTCTTGGTCGAGGTCGAGGCCCACAGTGCGCGCTGCGGGCGGGCGCCGCGTGCGCGTGCGACGGCGAACGGCTCACCTTCAAAGATCTCCTCGTAGCGGCGATAGGCGAGCTTGGCGTTCGCCACCGCGGCGATCCCTCGGAGGGCGAGGGCTTCGTCGGATCCGATGCCGTCGAGCGCGGCATCGATCGTGTTGTCAACGCGGCTCACGAAGAATGAGGCGACCGAAGCGATTCGCTCGGGGACGTGGGTGCGTTCGGCGCCTCGCACGTATGCCATGGCGACGTTCTCGTAGTCCTCGAGGCTGAACATCAGTGTGGCGTTGACGTTGATACCTGCCGCGATGATCTCTTCGATGGCGATGATTCCGGCAGGTGTGGCCGGGACCTTGATCATGAGGTTGGGGCGGTTCACGCGATCCCAGAGGCGGCGGGCGTCGGCGATGGTTCCCTCGGCGTCGTCGGCGAGGGTGGGGGACACCTCGAGGCTGACGTAGCCGTCGAGGCCGTCCGTCGCGTCGTACACGCCGCGCAGCAGGTCGGCCGCTCCTTGCACGTCGGCGATGGCCAGCGACTCGAAAACGGCCTGGGGATCGCCGTCGGTGGCGGCGATCGTCTCGTCGTAGAGGTCGGAACCGGCGATGGCCGCTTCGAAGATGGACGGGTTCGACGTGACGCCGGTCACACCCTCGTCGATGAGGGCGGCGAGGTCGCCGTTCGACACCATGTCACGACGAATGAAGTCGAGCCACACGCTCTGACCTGCTGCTCCGAGTTCTTTCAGCTTCGACATCGACTCCTCCAGGGGACGGGGTTGACTTCGATTCTCGCAGATCCGCGAACGCACGGTGCTCGCCCGGCCATTCCGCGGGCTGTCGGCGCCAAATGCGATGCTGCGAACCCAGGGTTCTCGGCTTTCTATGTGGCGCCGTGGGCCCACAGAATGGTGATGCGAATCGTCGGCGGCCATTCCGCGGGCTGTCGGCGCCAAATGCGATGCGGAGAACCCTGGGTTCGCAGCGCTAGCTGAGGAGTTCGCGGATAGTCGCTTCCACGTCGCCGCCGAGGTCGTCACGTTCGAGTGCCAGCGCGACGTTCGCTCTGAGGAAGCCGACCTTGTTCCCGCAGTCGTAGCGCTCGCCTTCGTGGACGACCGCGTGGAACGGCGCCCCTCCGATCAGTCGCGCCAACGCATCGGTGAGTTGGATCTCTCCTCCCGCGCCCGTGTAGCCAAGCGACAGGATGTCCATCACGCGGGGCTCGAGGATGTAGCGGCCGATCGCTGCGTATCGCGATGGGGCGTCGGCCGGGTCCGGCTTCTCGACGAGGCCCTTGACTTCGATCACGCCTCCGTCGATCACTCCCGGAGCCACAATGCCGTACGACCCTGTCTCGTCGGCGGGGACCTCCATGACGGAGATCACGTTCCCGCCGGTTCGCTCATGAACGTCGATGAGGTCTTTGAGGGGCGGCCGATCGCCCCGAAGGAGTTCGTCCGCGAGCAGCACGGCGAAGGGCTCGTTCCCGATCAGGTTCCTGGCGCACCAGACCGCGTGCCCCAGTCCGAGTGCCTCGACCTGCCGGACGTAGGAGATTCGACCTGGAACGGTGCCGTCGATCTGGACGAGGTCCAGTAGATCGTCTTGACCGCGGGCGGCGAGGTAGTGCTCGAGATCCATGTCGCGGTCGAAGTGGTTCTCGATCGCGACCTTTCCGTGGGCCGTGATGAAGACGAAGTTCTCGATGCCGGCATCGCGAGCTTCTTCGACCGCGTATTGAATCAGTGGCTTGTCGACGACCGGGAGCATCTCTTTCGGCACCGCCTTGGTGGCGGGGAGGAATCGCGTCCCGAGTCCGGCGACCGGGAAGACGGCCGTGCGAACGCTCATGCGCCCACGACCGATCCGACCACCCGCTGCGCGTGACCCGTCGCCTTGATGTTGTACCACGCATGCTCGACGGCTCCGTGCTCGTCGACGACGATCGTGGAACGAATGAGGCCCTCGTACTCGCGGCCATAGTTCTTCTTGATGCCCCAGGCGCCGTATGCGTCGGCGATCACATGGTCCGGATCCGAGATGAGGGGGAACGGCAGATCATATTCCGCCCGGAACCGAGCGAGCTCGTCGGGTTCGTTCGGACTCACCCCGACGATCTCATATCCGGCATCAGCAAAGGTCTGGTAGCGGTCGCGAAAATCGCACGACTCGGTCGTGCATCCAGGTGTGAACGCATTCGGATAGAAGTACACGACCAGGCGCCGACCCGCGAAGTCGTCGCTGGTCAGCGCTCTGCCGTCGTGGTCGACCCCGCTGAACGGCGGCGCCGGTTGTCCTGTCTCGAGTCGCATTGGTGTCCCTTCCTTGCACAGCGGAGGCTACTCGGTGGCCCGCCGCAGTCGGAGCTGTCCGCAGGCGGCGTCGATCTCCCGTCCCCGCGTTTCTCGCAGCGTCGCGTTGGCGCCGCTGGCCAGCAGCGTGGCGACGAAGCCATGGATGCGGTCCGCCCCGGCGGGTCGGTCAGGGCTGAGGGGAGTCGGGTTCAGCGGGATGACGTTGACGTGCGCCCGGAGGCGGCGAGCGATGTCGGCGAGCAGGTGGGCCTGATGGTCGCTGTCGTTGGCCCCGTCGATGAGGGTCCACTCGATCGAGAGGCGACGGCCCTTGGCAGCGAAGTAGGTCTCGGCCGCCCCGAGCACCGCATCGATCGGGTACCGATCGTTGAGGGGAACGAGGCGGGAACGGGTCTCGTCGTCCGCTCCGTGAAGGCTGACCGCCAAGTACACCGGCCAGGGTTCCTCAGCGAGTCGCAGCATGCCGGGCACTACCCCGACGGTCGACACCGTAATCGAGCGCGCCGACATGCCGGCCACGTCGATCAGAAGGCGCAGGGATTCCCGCACCCGATCGTAGTTGGCGAGCGGCTCGCCCATCCCCATATAGACGACGTTGGTGACATGGTCGGGGCATCCCTGAATCGGGTAGCGGCGCAGGTACGCATTGGCGTACGCGACCTGTGCGAACATCTCACCGGCGTCGAGATGCCGGTCGAATCCGAACTGCCCGGTGGCGCAGAACGTGCAACCCATCGCGCAGCCGACCTGCGAGGAGATGCACAGTGTCGTTCGGCGCGGGTACCCCATGAGGACTGCCTCGATCGCGGCGCCGTCGGGAGCCCGAAACAGCCACTTGCGGGTACGTCCGTTGTCGGCGCTTTGGTCGACCTCTACCTTGAACGGCCAAAGCGTGTCGCCGATCGACTCCCGGAGCGACGCCGGCAGATTGGTCATGTCGTCGGTCGTCAGCACCGGTTGGCGATAGAGCCAGTCGTGGAGTTGTGACGCGCGGAACGCGGGTTCGTCGCCGAGCAGCGACGCGAGATCCTCCGGTGGTATCAGATATGGAGAGGTGCCGCTCACGTGTGAGAGGCGGCTTGCTCCAACCATGATCCGGCTGTGGATTCAGAAACGCCGGCTGCCCCGGCGACCGCGGCAACGTCGGCGTTGGCCAACTCCGCGAACGACGTGATCCCCGCATCCACGAGGCGCTCTGCGTAGACGGGGCCGATGCCCTTCACCTCGGTGAGGTCGTCGCCAACAACCGGACTCGGTACGTTTGTACGGAATCGCGGAGGCGGCTCATCCGGGATCGAAGGTGCGGGGAGGAGCTTGTCGCGAAGCGCCCACACTGCTGCCCCGAGACCGATGACGACACCTCCGACTCGGAGGAATTGTTTGAGTGGCTGGTTCATGTGCAGGATTCTATCGCGAGTGTCAACCGCCGCAGGCCGGCACATCGCGCCACACGGTCCATGGGGTACGCCAGTCCTTGCCGACCCGTTCGTAGTAGCCAGCGAGGTACGCGCCCGCGGCGATGTTCGCCTCTCCGTTGAATGGGCTCGCGACGAGTCCCGCGCTGTCGACGAAACCGGCGCCCTTCGCGCGGCTCGCCCAGTAGTTGGAGGAATGCTGCAGCAGTCCGAGGTACCGGCCGCCGTTCGACGCGGCCGGGTTTCCTCCGGACTCGAGCTTGATGAGGCCGAGGACGCAGTCGACCTTGTTGGCATCCCAGTGACGGGCAACGTCAGCTCGCCAGGATTCAACGTCTCGGCTACCACCGGAATCGGCGGGCCATTGGGGCGAGTAGCCGCTCGACGGCGCCTTGGTTGTGGTTGTCGTCGACGGCGCCTTTGTCGTCGTGGTCTCCCCGGACGGTGGTTTCGTAGTTGTCGACGCAGCCTTTGTGGTCGTCGTGGTGGACTCTGGCGGGTCGTAGTTGACGACGATGCGGACTGTCGTTTCGTTCCCGGCGGCATCGCGGGCGGTGAAGGCGGCGCCGTTCGCTCCCGACGCGAGCACCAGGTTGAGCGCCCAGTCGCCGTCGCCGTCGGTATCGGCATCGTACGGACCGGAGGCCACGGATGCCCCTCGCTCGGTCACGCCGCGGAACTCGACGACCCGGCTGGTCACGGTCGCTCCGTCTTTGGGGTAGACGATCTGGAGCGCCGGGGGAGTGGTGTCTGTCGGCGCCGTCTGCGCTGCGACCGCTTCGGCTGTCGTAGTGGTGGTCTCGGGCTGCGTCGTGCTCGACGAGGTTGTGGGGTCAGGTGCGACGGTTGTCGATTCGGCCGCGTCCTCCGAGCCGGTGGTGTCAGGCGCTGGTTCGGCCACCGCGAGTGTGGTCGACGTCGCAAGGTCTGCGTCGCGTACGGGAACCACGGCCAGTGCGAGGACTGCGGAGGCGACACGACCGGAGATCGGCAGGTCCATGTCGAGCGTCTCGACCGGGCTGCTCTCGGGTGCGGAGGCGGTACTTCCCGGGGTGAACGCGGCAAGCCCGATCGTCGCAATAAGTGCGATGATCAGGAGTCCCGCGAGTACGAGTGGGATGCGAGATCGCACGGTGGAGATGCTCCGCCTCTTGTTGACTTGGGGAGACCATCAATCGTCACCGGACCCCCCAGCCGGGGACGGGGACAGCGCTCACCCGTCTTCTGTCAGGTCAGGCTATCGGCGAGGTCGGCATACGGCAAGCCCGACCGTGCCAGTATTTGGCAGCCGGCAATGCGAGGCCCCGGATTTGTGGCCGACGACTCCGGATCGTCATCCGGATGACGATCCGGATGACAGGGCCGCAGCGGTCGAGATACGAGGATCGGCACACCCTCGGACGGCGGCGCCGGCGTTGATGGTCGCCACGGGTCCCCAGTCGGCTTCCCAGGCGGAGGCAGTCTCGAGGCGGTGCCCAAGGCTGCTGAGACCATCGATCGTCTCCTGCGCGTACCGGGGCTCATAGTGCACGACGGGTAACCCGCTGGAAGTGTTGGCTTCGATCTTCCACCGTGGTTGGCGCTGCGCAAGGTCCGGGTCGAGCCCGGCCCACCATTGATTCGCCGCGACCTGCGCGAGCAACTGGGGCTGCTGATCGCCGCCACGGGTTCCGAGCACGAGACGCACCTGGCCGCCGTTGGTCCATAGCGTCGGAGCGAGGGTGTGAAGCGGACGTCGCCCCGGGGCGAGTTCGTTGGGGTGCCCGGGGCGGAGGTCGAAGCCCGCGCCCCGGTTGTGGAGCCAGACGCCTGTGGCTCCGGCGGAGAACCCGCTGCCGATGCCCCAGAAGTTCGACTGGATGAACGACACGACCATGCCGTCGTGATCTCGGGTCGTGAGGTACGCCGTCCCGCCGGGCGCCGGAGATGTCGACGGCCACCCTCGGGCCCGACGAGGGTCGACTTCGCTCGCGCGGCCCGCCAGCCGCTCGGGGTCCAGGAGTTGCTCCGGAGAGAACGGCGCCGAGTCGGGATCCGATGTCGTGTCGTCCCGCTCCCATGCCACCGATCGATAGGCCTCGATCAGCGCATGCTGGAACGCCGGATCAGATGGATCTCGAGGCGGGGCGAGCATCTCGAAGATCCGGAGAGTGGCGAGGGTGAGCCACCCCTGACTGTTCGGCGGTACGGTCCACGCCGTGACCCCGAAGATCTCCGCCGACGCGGGTTCGACCCACACCGCCTGCAGGCGCTCGAGGTCTTCACGGACGACGACCCCGCCGGTTGCGCCGATGATTCCGGCGCCGACGTCCCCGAGGTAGAACGAGTCGCGGCCGTGCGCAGCGATCGCCCTGAGCGTTTGGGCGAGGTATGGCCGGCGAAGTGTCGCTCCGGGTGCAGGCGGTGCGCCGTCGGGGTAGAGAGCGCCGGCCGATGGCTGGCCGCTGATGAGACCCCGGATCCGGCCGAGGGACGATGCGAGCTCGATCGATGCGGGGAATCCGTGGAGTGCGAGTTCGATCGCCGGCGCGAGATCATCGGCGAGGGTCAGGGCGGAGAACCGGTCGACCAGTGCTTCCCATCCGTCGACACAACCCGGGACGGTGATCGACCACGGACTGCGGAACGGGACTTCGGTGAGTCCGTCGTCGCGCAGAGCGGCTGCGATGGCCCCAGAGCCGGCACGACCCGACGCGTTGAGAACTGCCGGTCGTTCGTCCCCGGGACGGTGGACGATCGCGAACAGATCTCCACCGGGTCCACACGTGTCGGGGGCGACGACGGCGAGGGTTGCGTCCGCGGCGATCGCGCCGTCGACGGCCGTCCCGCCGTTCTTGATTACGCGAATCGCCGCTTCCGATGCGAGGTAGTGCGGGGTGACGGCGACCGCCGCGTTCGTTGGAAGAGACCCGGTGTCGACCGGCGCGTTCGGATCCCTCGCGGGCCCGATCATGCCTCGATGCGTCGCTCGATGCGGCGATTCAGGGCGTCGAGCACGGCCCGAACGGCAGCTTCGCCTTCGTCGCCGGTGATGATCGCGGAACCAACCGTGAGGTGTTCGCCCCCGGCGGTTCCGGCGCTCACCATGATCGCAACAACGACCCTTCTCGACCCCACGTTGGTGATGGCGATCGAATCGAGAGCGATCGGCGGAACGCCCTCGAATGTCTGCTCAACGGCATCGATCGTCGCCTCGCCGATGAGACGCAGGCGGGTTGAAGCCACCATTGGTCCGATTGCGGTGCCGGTGCGGTCCTCGTCGTCGAGTCGCAGCGTTACCTTGAGCGTGGTGCGTGTGCCGTTCGGCTCTTCACGGACGCCGACCAGCGCCGGACGGGGAGAGATCCCGCCGCTCAGGTCGGTCGGGCTGATCTGGACGACCGACACGACCCGCCGGTCAATGGATGCTCCGAATCTCGCCATGGCGAGCGACTGGACGTCCCGGACGACCTGCTTGGCCGGCTTTCCGGGCGCGGCGATGACGTGGACTTCGGTGATGCGCGAACCGTCGGCGACGACGCGGGCGGCATCGACCGAATCGAGGTGTGTGATCGACTCTTCGAGTTCTCGGTGATTGAACGCCATGGTGGCGAAGAGTAGCGGGTCGGCGTCGGCGCGTGGTGCCTTGCCGCGTGTAAACGCTTGTCACCTGTGGATAAACCCCCTAGCGTGGTGTCGCTCGTCACAGACATGTGGCGGGCGCCCTTGGGCGGGCAAGTCGATCGTATGTGCCAACAGGCACCGTTCTCCGGTGGGGCCGGGCGAGCACCTAGACAGTTGAAGGTTTCGGCCGTCCTTGCGGATGGCCGGGATTGGGTAGGGAGACCCGGGCATCGGATCAACCTCAGCGAAGCGGAACTGCGTCCCGTGACCGACGTTTATGTCGTGATCGAGTGCACCCCTTGGAGAGGTTCGTGAAGAACAAGTTGGTCAGAATCGGATTGACGATCGCGAGCCTCGCCGCAGCCCTAACGGCCGGCGTGGCAAGCCTGAGAATCGGCTAAGCAAGCGCCCGGGCGACCCTTCCCCAACTTCCGATCGGAGAAAGCATGTCCAGGGCGGTAGCCCAGCGACAACACAGGGCGAAGGTCCAGGTGGCGGCCGGCTACGGCGCGGTCGGCCTGCTGATCCTTGCTCTGCTGTTCTGGGTTCCGTGGCAGACGTTCCCCGATCCGTTCCTCTGGGCAGCCTTCGCGGCCGCGTTCGTCTACTTCGAGTGGCACTCGGTCGAGGTCAACGACCGCCTCTTCGCCAGCCCCTCGATCATGGTCCTACTGACCGCCGCAGTCGTCTTCGGACCTGGCAGCGCGGTAGTCGGTGCCGTAGCGATGGCGGCCCTCGCCGTTGCAACACCGCAAGACATTCGGGAGCGACGCTGGTTCCAGCCGATCGCCAACTTCGGGCAGTTGGTCGCTTCAGCGGCCGCAGCCACCACTGTGCTCTCTCTCTTCCTGAGGGTCGGCGTGCCCGCCGGAACGTCGACCCTCGACGCGGGACTCTGGAGGATCGGCATCGGTTCCGCGCTGGCGGCGATCGTCTACGGGACGGTCAACTACCGGATGGTGTTGTTCGCCGTGAGCAGCGTCTACGGCCGGCTCGAGGTCCGTCCTTGGTCCCACATCGGGGCGATCCTGCTCCCCATGACCGGGATGGGGTTCCTCGGAGGAATGCTCGGCGCCACCTATCTCATCATCGGGACTGCAGCGCTCCCACTCATCGCCGTGGTGTTCTTTGTCGGGTACCTGGCCTTCGAATCGTACGCCAGGTTGCGCGAAGCCCAGGAGTCGACGATCCGCGGATTCATCAAGGCGCTCGAAGCCAAGGACCTCTACACCCGCGGTCACACCGAACGCGTCGCCCGCTTTGCCGAGATGATCGGGAAGCAGATGGGATACGACGGAACGCAACTCGAGCGGATTCGGTGGGCAGCCCTCATCCACGATGTCGGCAAGCTTGCCGTGCCGCGAGAACTCATCCGCAAGCGCTCTCGCCTCAGCGAGGACGAGTACCAGGTGATGCAGCACCACGTGCATTTCGTCGAGGACTTGCTCGACGACGTGGACTTCCTCAAGCCGATGATCGAGATCGCCTCCAACCATCACGCCCACTACGACGGCAATGGCTATCACGGGGCAGGGCACGAGCACGGTGACCAGCCCTCGAAGGAAGCCTGCATCCTCGCCGTCGCCGACACGTTCGATGCCATCACGTCGACGCGGTCGTATCGCGTCGCCCTTACCCAGCCATATGCGTACGCCGAGTTGCGACGTCATGCCGGGACGCAATTCGATCCGGAGGTCGTCGAGGCGTTCATCGCCGCGATGGAGAAGTCCGGCAACAGCTACGGATCGAGGATCGAACTCACCGACGAGGAAGCCCGGAGCATCGCTGAAGAAGGCCTGGACGCGATGCGTAAGGCCGACCAGGTTCACGGCCGCGACTTCCCGCTCGCACCGATGGGTGAGGTTGCCTCCGATGGCTGAGAATCGCCTCCACCGCCTGTCGGTCGTCCTGTTCTTCCTCGTTACGGCGCTTGCGACCGCGTCGACGATCCTTCTCTTCCGGTCCGGCGAGGCATGGCTGAACGTGGCGCTGTGGGCACCGACCATCGCGGCCGCGCATGCCCTCTCCGTCCCGACGCCGTCGGGCAAGCGGATCAACCTCGCGATCGGTCCCGCCGTTGCGGCAGTTGTCCTCCTGCCGAACGTGCTTGCGGTGATCACCGCGTTCTCCGTCGGGCTGTTCGGAGGGTGGATCGTGCTCCGGTGGCGGTCGAAGACGGATCGTGATGCTGACTTGGACTACGTCGCTGAATCGGTCTCGATGGTTGCGTTTGGACTGGTCGCCTCGGGCACCCTTTCAACGCTCGCCGATACGGAGCTTCCGCTCGCGTGGCAGCAGTTGATTGCGATTGCCTCCGGTGCGGTCGTGTGGTTCGTGGTGCGAGCGCTCGTCTCCGCCTGGGTCGGGACCGAGAGCGAGGACCTCGCCTCTCGCTACCTCTGGCTGCTCGCCCTCGAAGACTGGACGGTCGCGCTATCGATCTTCACGGGCGGCGCGCTCTTCGGGATGACGTGGACCGAGATGGGGCTCTGGGCGTTCCCGGTCGCGATCCTTCCATACGCGTTCAGTCACCTCGCCTTCGTGCGGTACCACTCGACCAGGATCACCTACGGCCAGATGATCCGCGCGCTGGCCCAGATCCCCGAGGTGGCTGATCTCGCCCCGCGGGGGCACTCGGCCCGTACGGCCGATCTGGCGGTGTCGATGGCACGCGAGATCGGTCTCCATCCAAATGAGGTCACACAACTCGAGTACTCGGCGCTGATGCACGACGTCGGCAGGATCACGCTGACTGAGCCAGCGATCCTCAAGGCCGGATACACCGACGAGGACATCGCCCGCTGGGGGGCGCAGATCATCGCGGAGGCGCCGTACCTGCAGGAGGTCTCGCAGTACGTCCGGGTGCAGCACAACCCGTACCGCCGTCCCGGCGAGGCGAAGGACCCCGATGTTCCGATGATTTCGAAGATCATCAAGGTCGCCAGCGCCTACGACCAGGCGGTCCACGAGATGGGCCTGTCTCCGCTCGAAGCCCTCGAACGGGTTCACCGCGGATCCGCCTACGACTTCGACCCCGAAGTCTCCGGCTCACTGAGAAGAGTCCTCGTCCAGCGCGGCGTCGTAGCGGCCTGATCGAGTCGCCGGTCAGCAGTCGCCGCCGTCCCGCTGCGTCGTGTCTGAGGGACTTCGGCCGGTCCGCAAGGTGCCGTCGGATCTGCGCCTGCACGTGTTCATTCTGGCGACCGCGGACCGGGGACTCCTAGTGCTCCGCCGCCGACCCCGGCTTCCCCTGCACACGGTGAGCGAATAGACGCACCGGTCGCCGGACCTGATCCTCGAGGAACACCCCGACGCCGATCGCCAGGAACACGTCGCCCAACGAGATGACACTCCCGGGTAGCGGGATGATGTCGGAGAGAAAGGCCAGGTGGGTGGACTCTGTGAGCACGATGTGCCTCGCGCCGAGTGCGACATCAACCGATCCTCCCGCCAGCTTCACCGCCTCGAGCATCACGGGCATTCCGGCGTTGGCTGCGATGACGGTGAAGTTCATGAGCACGCCGATACCGGCAACCCAGAGGCCCGCCATCTGGCGGTTCAGGAGAACGAAGACGAGCAACGGAACGTACGACGCCAGGATCAAGCCGACAGCGAGGTCGTGCATATCGCGGGGGAGAAACGTCGCAGCGAGCTGAAGGCCGAACCCGATGAAGAGCAGCCACCACGCACGGACGCCGATCTCGGTCAGATTCGAGAGCTTCCCCCCCGAGCAAGCCCGACGGCGATCGCGATAGCGAGCACAAGCAGCATCCAGAGCACGTTGTAACGGTAGTGCTGCCAACGAACCGTGGGACGAGATACCGGTTGGAGCTTCCAGCTTCGAGCCCGAACCCGACGCACCCGGCGCACCCGACCCACAGCCGGCTCCTCAGTTCCTGCCGGTGGCTTCCAGCTGGTAGCTTCTTCACCATGATCCGCTCCGAGATCTTCGGCTCCACGACCACCATCACCATCGACGATCCGGATCGGGCGAATGCGCTCTCGAATGAGGCGATGGCAGAATTGGCGCAGGCGGTGCGGTCCGCATGTTCGGATGACGCTGTTCGCGTCGTCGTCATCACCGGTGCCGGAGATCGCATCTTCTCGGCCGGTGGAGACCTCTCGGGAGGCTTTGTCGACCAGCCGATCGCGAGTCATGCGCAGCGCGGTGCTCTCGCGGACCTCATTCGCACGATGCGCCGATGTTCCAAGCCGATCGTGGCCAGGGTCAACGGCCTCGCCCTCGGGGGCGGTCTCGGAGTCATTGCCGGTTGCGATCTTGCGATCGCAGCGGATCACGCGACGTTCGGCACGCCGGAGATCTCAGTCGGGCTGTGGCCGATGATGATCACGGCGGTGCTCCAACCGCTCGTTCCGCGACGGCCCCTGCTCGACATGATGCTCACCGGCCGCCGGTTCGGTGCCGCCGAGGCGGTTGAGTTGGGCATCGTCAATCGGGCGGTCCCGGCTATGGATCTCGACGACATGATTGACGAGACCGTCGCGGCGCTCATCGCCCGGAGTCCGGCCGCGCTCGCCCTCGGCAAAGCGGCGTTCTATGCCGTCGAGGACATGGATCTCGACACCGCTCTCGACCATCTCCATATCGGCCTGACCGCCGTCGCATCGACGGAGGACGCGCACGAGGGGGTCAGGGCGTTCTTCGACAAACGCGATCCCACGTGGCGGGGGCGCTGACCTACGAGAACCAGAAGGCGAGTTTCTCGTCGATGTCGGCCCGGCTGACCGCACCGATAATGCGTTCGAGGATGATCCCGTCGGCCGAGATGATGTAGGTCGCGGGGAGACCTCGAACCTGGTACTCGTCGCCAACCGTGCCTTCGGTGTCGAATCCGATCGTGTAGGTGATTCCGGTCGAGGTTGCGAAGTCGGCCGACGCCGCCGGGTCGTCGTTGACGGCAACGCCAACGAACTTCACGTCTTCGTGAGCTTGGGAAGCGGCGTTGATGTCGGGCATCTCGGCCTTGCATGGGGGACACCACGAAGCCCACATGTTGAGGAAGACCGGCCGGCCGTCGTCTTCGAGGTGCTCGGACAAGGTGAAGCCGCCGCCGTCGAGCGTCATCACCGTGAAATCGGCCGCAGAATCCCCGTGGAGCGCAGCGGCAGAATCCCCGTGGAGCACAGCGGCAGAATCAGACGATGCTTCCGAATCCGACCCGGAACCGGAACATGCCGCCCCGACAAGCGCGAGCGCCGCGACCAGCGCGATGAGTCCAAGACGAAGGCGATGCGAGGGCGGGCCGTTGACCATGGCCGCACGATACCTCCGGGGTACCGATATCGAGATCGCGGAAGGCCGAGGTCACCGTCGGAGCCTCGGCACCGCTTCCGGATATCATGGGCGTGTTCCGACATCACGACGCACCATGCCTGCGAGGACGCACCATGCCTGAGAACCACGACCCATTCGGCGCCCGCCATACGATTGACACCCCCCTCGGGGAGCGGGTCATCTACCGCCTCGACTCGCTCGCCGGACTCGGGGACATCGAGCACCTTCCCTATTCGATCAAGGTCCTGCTCGAATCTGCCCTTCGCAATCACGACGGTCGCGTGGTCCGTGATACCGACGTGGAATCGGTCGCCCAATTCAACGCCGCCAACGTCGGAGAGATGGAGATCGCATTCAAGCCGGCCCGAGTGGTCCTCCAGGACTTCACCGGCGTGCCCGCCGTGGTTGACCTTGCTGCCATGCGGTCGGCGGTCGTCCAGATGACGGGTGACCAGTCGTCGGCTGCGAAGGTCAATCCGCAGGTCCCGGCCGACTTGGTCGTCGACCACTCGGTCCAGGTCGATGCGTTCAATTCGCCCAACGCGCTGCAGATCAACTCCGAGATCGAGTTCCAGCGCAACATGGAGCGCTACGAGTTCCTCAAGTGGGGGCAGAGCGCCTTCAACGATTTCAGAGTCGTGCCGCCCGCGACCGGAATCGTTCACCAGGTCAACCTGGAGTATCTCGCCAAGGTCGTGTGGGACAACGACGGCGTCCTCTATCCGGACTCCCTCGTCGGTACCGATTCGCATACGACGATGATCAACGGTCTCGGTGTCGTGGGGTGGGGCGTTGGCGGTATCGAGGCCGAAGCTGTGATGGTCGGTCAGCCGATCTACATGCTGCTTCCCGAAGTCGTCGGGTTCCGCCTCACCGGAACCCTTCCGGACGGCGCCACCGCCACGGACCTCGTCCTTCGTGTCACCGAGATGCTGCGCCAGCACGGTGTGGTTGGCAAGTTCGTCGAGTACTACGGGCCCGCGCTCGACGCCATGCCGGTGGCGAACCGCGCAACCCTCGCGAACATGGCCCCGGAGTACGGCGCCACGGTCGGCTTCTTCCCCGTCGACGGTCAGGTCCTCGACTACATGCGGCTCTCCGGTCGCGACGAGGCGCTGATCGCCACCGTCGAGCAGTACTACAAGGAACAAGGCATGTGGCGCGATGAGAGCCGTGCGATCACGTACAGCTCGGAACTCGAACTGGACCTTGGGACCATCGTGCCTTCGCTCGCCGGGCCGAAGCGCCCGCAAGACCGCATCGAACTCGACCGTATGAAGGAACAGTGGCACCTCGACCTCGAGGACGGCCTCCGGCCGGAGGGATCGGCTGCCGGCACCACGGCGACGGTCACATCCGAAGGCCAGACGTTCGAACTCGGGGACGGTGACGTCGTGATCGCCGCGATCACGTCGTGCACGAACACCTCCAACCCCGACGTCATGATCGGAGCCGGTCTGGTCGCCCGCAAGGCGAACGAGCGCGGTCTGAAGCGCAAGCCGTGGGTGAAGACGTCGTTGGCTCCGGGATCGAAGGTCGTCACGGACTACCTGGTGGAGGCCGGCCTGCTCAACGATCTCGAAGCGCTCGGATTCTGGACGGTCGGCTATGGGTGCACGACCTGCATCGGCAACTCGGGCCCGCTCCCGGGTCCGATCGCCGCAGGTGTGGAGGAAGCCAACCTCGTCGTGACATCGGTCCTCTCAGGGAACCGCAACTTCGAGGGACGCATCAGCCCGCACGTGCGGGCGAACTACCTTGCATCGCCGCCGCTCGTCGTGGCGTACGCAATCGCCGGGACGGTGGACATCGACCTCGCAACGGAACCGCTCGGCACGGACAAGGACGGCAACGACGTCTTCCTCGCCGACGTCTGGCCGACACAGGCCGAGGTGGCGGAGGTCGTGGCTGCTTCGGTGAAACGTGAACAGTTCACGACCGAGTACGGCGCCGTGTTCGACGGTTCTGCCGAGTGGCAAGACGTCGATTCCGGGGCAGGGAAGATCTACTCCTGGGATCCTGAGTCGACCTATGTCCAGGAGCCCCCGTTCTTCGTCGATCTCGCACCGGACCCGAAGCCGATCGTCCCGATCGACGGCGCCCGTGTGTTGCTGAAGCTGGGAGATTCCGTAACCACCGATCACATCAGTCCCGCCGGGGCAATCGCGTCGGATACGCCCGCAGGCCGCTACCTCATTGGACAGGGTGTGGAACCGGCGATGTTCAACAGCTACGGCTCGCGGCGCGGCAACGACCGCGTCATGACGCGGGGTACGTTCGCGAACGTCCGGGTGCGAAACCAGATCGCCCCAGGGACCGAGGGTGGTTGGACGCGCGACTTCATCGACGGCGAGGTCAAGCCGGTCTATGACGCGTCGATGCACTACCAGGCCGAAGGTGTGCCGCTCGTCGTCCTCGCGGGCCAGGACTATGGCATGGGCTCATCGCGGGACTGGGCAGCGAAGGGCACATTCCTCCTCGGCATCAAGGCTGTGATAGCGGAGAGTTTCGAGAGGATCCATCGTTCGAATCTCGTGATGATGGGTGTGCTGCCGCTGACGTTCGCCGACGGCGAGAACGCCGACAAGCTTGGGCTCGACGGAACCGAGGTCTTCTCTGTGGCTGTCGACGACACGCTGACGCCGAGGCAGTGGGTGAAGGTGACCGCGACGAAGACCGACGGTACGTCGACCACGTTCACGACGACCGCTCGCTGCGACACGCCCATCGAGGTCGACTACCTCCGACACGGCGGAATCCTGCACATGGTTCTCCGCGAAATGGCAAGCTAGGAAACGCGGGCGAGAGCTGCCGTTCCCTGTCCCCTGTCCGTTCGGCCGGGGGACCGAGCTTCTTACCCGTCGTTCGCGGCGAGGACTCGCAACGCGTTTTCTCCCAGAACGGCGCGGACGTCGGACTCGGGCCAGCCGCGGCTCAGGAGTTCGACGGTGATCGCCGGGTAGGTCGCCACGTCTTCGAGGCCGAGGGGCATGGCGTCGACGCCGTCGTAGTCGGAGCCGATGCCGACGTGTGCTGCGCCTGCGACCTGCGCGATGTACTCGATATGGTCCACGACCTCGGAGACCGTGACCTCCGGATACGGGTCTGCTTCGAGCATCCGCTCCAGCTCCTCTTCGACGGCACGATCGTCGCCGAGGGTTGCCATCAGTTCGCGGGCAATCGCGAAGCGGCCGAGGGACTGCTCGGCAGCCGCACGGTTCACGAATGGCGGATAGAAGTTGACCATCACCACACCGTTGTTCTCGCGCACCAACTCGAGGACGTCATCGGGCACGTTGCGGGGATGCGGCGCAATCGAGAAGGCGCTCGAGTGGGATGCCATGACCGGCCGGTCCGATACCGCGAGGGCATGGCGCATCGTGTCGGCCGACACGTGGGAGATGTCGATGATCATGCCGATGCGGTTCATCTCGCGCACGACGTCCTCGCCGAAGTCGGTGAGGCCGCCGTGGCGCGGCTCGTCGGTTGCCGAGTCAGCCCAATCGATGGTGTCGGCGTGTGTGAGCGTGAGGTAGCGGACGCCGAGCCGTCGAAGAGCCCTCAAGGCCGCCAGCGAGTTCTCGATCGAATGTCCGCCCTCCGCACCCATCAGGGACGCCGTGAGCCCGCTTCCGCGGGCGGTGGCAACCTCGGCAGCCGAGTCGGCGGCGACCAGTCGGTCGCACCGGTCGGTGAAGCGGCGGACCAGATCTACCTGCTCGACGGTCGTGAGAAACGGAGTTGGATCCCATGCCGGCACGAAGACGGACCAGAACTGTGCCCCGACGCCGCCCTGGGTGAGGCGGGGCACATCGGTGTGGTAGCCGGCGAGGGCGTGACACGGGTCGGCGTCGTCGAGGTCCGATCCTGCCCGAATTCGCAACGCCCACGGGAGGTCGTTGTGCCCGTCGACGACGGGAAGGGACGAATGGATCAGGTGCGCCTGCTCCAACGGATCAGTCACGGTGGAACACGTCTGTGTTCGGCGTAGGCATCGACATGATGCCGTCGACCTTACCGGCTGCGGTTCGGTCAGAATCGCACTGTCGAACGCATCGCCGTGGTGGGCAGTTCGGGATCAGGGAAGACGAAGGGGGCGCAGGCCATCTCGTCGAGCCTGAGCGTCCTGCAGCTCGAGTTGGATTCGGTCTTCCATCAACCGGGGTGGACGCCGCTGCCGACCGATGAATTCCAGGAAGCCGCTTGTTCGTTCACCGATCAGAAAGCCTGGGTCGTCGACGGGAACGACACGAGGTTGGGCATCTCCGATGTCGTTTGGTCGCGGGCCGACACCGTTGGGTGGCTCGATCTCTCGCGAGCGCAGACGATGCAACGGGCGGTTGGCCGGAGACTTCGGCGGATCGCTTGCGGGAAGTCCCTCCGGAATGAGAACCATCATGGCTGGCTGAACCTCGTCGACCCGCGGCCGGACGACAACGTCATCCCGTGGACCTGGACCCGCTACGACCATATGCGAGCCGACTACGGAGATCACTTCAGCGGTCCACAGTGGTTGGACCTGACCCTGGTGCACCTGACTTCTCAGACCGAAGTCGACGGTTTCGTCTCCGTTCTCAAACGGTCGTAGTACGAGGCTCTCAACTGGCCCCGTCGATGCGGTTCGGACCGCCAGAGCCCCTGCGTCGTCGCTAGCGCTCCACAGCGGCCCCCGTTCTGCGGCGCGGGGGAGGGGCTACTCGAACGTCGTCACGCAGTCACCCTCGGCGTTCCCGTGTGGGCTGACGATGGCGACTGGGATCTGGGTGGTGCCTTCGAGTAGACCGGACACCAGACCCTGGTCGAGTTGGCAGACGATGGCGGGATGCTTCTTCGCCGACTCTCCGAACGGACAGAACCGGGTCACGAGTCGGTGCTCGCCGGGTTGCGCCTCGACCTCGAATCCAACACCCACGAGGGCCTTGGCCACGGCGAGCGCGGCGGCCTCGTAGCCGGACTCGTCTGGGAAGCCGATCTCGGCGGCCAGTTCGCGTCCGTACTCACGGCCGATCTCGTCTGCGATCTCAGCGGCGTTGTCGGGTGCGACCCGTTCGATGACGCGGAGCAGGAGTTCGGTGAGGAGGTCGTATCGCCGCGCTGGGAACTGAACTGAAACGTCCTTGCGCGTCGGTTCGTAGTGTTTTGCCGGTCGGCCGGCGCCGGGTCCCGTACGCCCGGCGGGACGTTTGCGGGTGACCTGGAGGTAGCCGTCGGCGACGAGCCGGTCGAGGTGATGGCGAGCGACGTTCGAGTGAATATCGAACAGTTCTGCGATTTGTGAAGCGGTTACCGGTTCCAGGGACTCTCGCACCGTGACGTAGATGCCGCGCCGTGTCGCGTCGCCAAGTGTGGCGGCGAGATCCGAGACCTGCTGGTCGAATGCTTCGGTGTCCATGCCGTTCCTGTTGAGATTCTGCAAGACCGGCCCTCACTATAGTTTCTATCCACTATCTCGATAGGAGTTGTTCGTGGTGGACGTCGATGCGCTTCGAGCCGCAATGGGTGCGGTTCAGGATCCCGAATTGCACCGGAGCCTGGAAGAGCTGGGAATGCTCCGCGACGTGATGATCGGGCCCGACGGGGCCGTCCACGCGACCATCGCGCTCACGGTTCCCGGCTGTCCACTCAAGGACACGATCACCGCGGATGTCACAGCCGCCGCGATGACCGTGGAGGGCGTCACCCGTGTCAGCGTCGACTTTGGCGCCATGAGCGATGAGGATCGCGCCGGTGTCGTACAGACGGTCCGCGGTCAGCCGACCCGCGAGGTGACGATCGGGAAGGCCGGCTCGAAGACTCGAGTGATCGGTATCTCGTCGGGCAAGGGCGGCGTCGGCAAGTCCTCGGTCGCAGCGAACCTCGCCGTGGCGCTTGCCGCCAGGGAATACCGGGTGGGGCTCATCGACGCTGATGTATGGGGCTACTCCATTCCGAAGATGCTCGGCATCGATCGTCAACCCGTCGTCATCGACGAGATGCTCATACCTCCGGAGGCCTACGGTGTGGCGGTGATGTCGATGGACTTCTTCATAGCCCCCGACCAAGCCGTCATCTGGCGCGGCCCGATGCTGCACAAGGCTCTCGAACAGTTCCTCGTCGATGTGCTGTGGGATGAGCCTGACTATCTCCTTATCGACATGCCCCCCGGCACGGGCGACGTCGCCATTTCGCTGAGCCAGTTCCTGCCGCGCTCCGAGACCATCGTGGTCACGACACCGCAGCCAACGGCGGGCCGCGTTGCAGTGAAGGCCGGCCTCATGGCCGAGAAGGTCAACCAGGATATCCTCGGTGTCGTCGAGAATATGTCGTGGTTCACTGGAGATGATGGGAAGCGCTACACGATCTTCGGGGAAGGCGGCGGCGCCAGCCTCGCGGAGTACCTCGACACGGATCTTCTCGTGCAGGTCCCGCTCGTTCCCGCCGTCCGAGACGGCGCTGATCGTGGATTCCCCGCGGTTGCCGTCGACCCGGACGGCGAAGCTGCGGCGGCGTTCGACCGGCTTGCTCAGGCGGTCGAAGATCGCAAGCCGAAGGCCCGCAGCCACCCGGAACTCATCGTCAACAACTGATCAACCAGAACACCGCAACTGAGGAGGTATGGGGAAATGAGCAGAACGATCAACGAGACCGTCAAGGTCCGATTCGGAATGTCGGCGACGCGCGAACTCGAGATCGAGGTCGAACCCGGCCACAACCTCGCCAATGAGTTCGAGGAGGCACTCAACGAGGGGGCGGAGCTTCTTTGGGTCGCCGACACGCGCGGCCACCGGCACGGCATCGTCCTGGAGAAGGTTGCCTTCGTGGAGATCGAGGCGGCAAGCAGACGCGACGTGGGATTCTCCGGGGAGTCCTGATCGGCGTCGGATGACGGGTCCGCCGGACCCGGGTGTGCTCCGGGGGAGCTAGCTCGCTGCTTGGCGCTGGCGGCGACGCTCGGCCAACCAGCGCTTGCGGAGGCGGCGACGGTCATCTTCGGGGAAGGCTCCCCAGACGCCGGCTTCTTGGTTCGTCTCCAGGGCGTACTGGAGGCATTCCTCCTGCATGGCGCACGCGGTGCAGATGGCCACTGACTGGCGAATCATCTCGGTGGCGGGTCCCGTCGTCCCGATCGGGAAGAACAGGTCTGGGTCGGAGTCGCGACAGGCGGCCAGTTCGCGCCAGTCGGTGACGGTTAGCACGGTAGATTCTCCTCGAAGCGGTTTCTAGTGTGTCTTCGTGATTGTGAAAGTCTTCACAAGACACCCTGTCGTACGAACAAATGTCGACGGGGTGCAACATAGTGTATTGCCACGACCTGGAAGGACGCAAACGATTTGTAAATAAGGGTCTTTGGTCCCGGTAGCCTGCCATTCACTCAACCGGAGTTGGAGCAGATGACAATCCAGGAACAGCTGGCTGAAGAGCAGAAGATCGCCATGAAAGCCGGTGATCGCCAAACGCTCAACGTGATCCGGCAGATCCAGTCCGAGGTCTCGGTCGCCAAGGCCGCCCCGGGCTTCGACGGCGAAATCGACGACGACCTCTATCTCGAGACGATTGCCAGGTACGTGAAGCGTATGGGCAAAGCCCGTGACGAGTATGAAGGTTTGGGTGAACGAGGCCGCGAGCAGGCTGAGAAGTTGACTCTTGAAATCGATTATCTATCGGCGTATCTGCCCCAGAAACTGGACGAAGCAGCAACCCGCGCGCTCGTCGATCAGATGATCGCCGACCTGGGGGCAGCTGACCTGAAGCAGAGCGGTCAGGTCATCGGCGCGGTGATGCGATCCGGCGAGGAAGTCGACGGTGGACTGGTCGCGCGTCTAGTCCAGGAAGCCCTCGCCCAATAGGCGCGCAGCTCGGCGCCCCCCACGTGCGAATTGCTGAGCCGTCGTTCTCTGTGACTCGGTTCTCGGGCCGGCTCCGCTCCGTCAGCCCGCCGCGCCTCCAGCGACCGCATGCAATGCAGCGTGTTCGTGAAGCTCCTTCTCAGAACCGTGGCTCACCGGGCTGAGGTCGAACACGACCTTCTTGACGGTGCCGGTGAACGCGTACGGTGCCTTGTCCTCGTAGGCCCGGTCGACAACCAGTCCGTTGTCTCGGCCGATGTCCATCCCGGCGTAGCTGGTGAAGGCGATCGGCACCGTGTGCTCCATGCGCCCCTCTCCGATTTGGCGGTCACCCACCCAGAGGGTCGCGGCGCCGCCCGAGCCGGGACGTGGAGTGTCGCTCTCGAAGAGCATTCGGACGGTGACGTCGCCGACAGGGAGGGGCTCGCTGGACGTTTGCTTGTAGGTATCGACGCCGAGGAATGAGTACGTGTGGTTGAGCAGTCCGTCGCTATCGACCCACAGCGCGTAGCCCCCGATGTAGTCCGCGTTGGCGACGATGACGCCTTCGGCACCCGCCTCTGGTACGTGGAGTTCGGCCTCGATCGCATACGACCGTCCCTGGATGCGCGGCGCCATCCCGCGTTGCACATTCTGGACGTCACCCCGGAATTCGAAGCGGCTGACCGTTGGCAGAGGGGGAAGGATGCCGTAGATGACCGAAAGACCGCCCATCAGCGGCAGCACGCGATTGCGTTCGGCTTCGCTCCACCAAAGGTCTTGGAGCTCCTGGATCTTTTCGGGATGCTCGGAAGCAACGTCGTTTGCCTGTGTGAAGTCATCAGGCAGGTAGTAGAGCTCCCAACCGACGTCTCGATCGGGATCCCAATCCGCTTCGGGGCCAAATGCATTCAAGGTGGTCATCGACAAGTCCCACGGCAGGCGGTCTGGTCTCGACGCCGCCCACCACCCATCCTTGTACATCCCGCGCCCGCCGAACATCTCGAAGTACTGCACCGTGTGGCGCTCCGCCGCGGCGGCGTCGTCGAAGGTGAACAGGAAGCTTGTGCCATCCATCGGCTCCTGTGCAATACCGTCAACCGTCTTGGGCTCGGGGATTCCCGCCGCCTCCAGGATCGTTGGGCCGACGTCGATGACATGTGTGAATTGGGTGCGAACCGTGGAATCTGGCTCAATACGGTTGGGCCACGCAATGACCATCGGATCGCGTGTGCCGCCGAGGTGACTGGCCGTTTGCTTGCCCCACTTGAACGGGGTGTTCATGGCGTGCGCCCACGCCGCTGCAAAGTGTGGCGCGGCTGTGAATCCCTCCGAGCCCCTCCAACCCGCCGTACTGCTCGATGAGCTTCAGCTGCTCTTCGGGTTCGAGTACCAAGCCGTTCAGGAACGTCAACTCGTTGAACGAACCCGTGATCGTCCCCTCCAAGCTCGCGCCGTTGTCACCCCATATGTAGATGATCAACGTGTCGTCGAGATCTCCGAGCTCCTCAACGGCGTCGAGCAGACGCCCGACATTCCAGTCGGCATTCTCGGAATAGCCGGCGAAGACCTCCATCTGCCTTGCATAGAGCTTCTTCTCATCATCGCCGAGCGAATCCCACGCGGGGAATGCCTCCGGGCGTTCGGTCAGTTCGGCATCCTGCGGGATGATCCCCTGTTGCTTCTGCCGCGCGAATGTCTCCTCGCGGAGCTTGTCCCAGCCCTGGTCGAACTTGCCCTTGTACTTGTCGGCCCACTCTTTCGCGACGTGGTGCGGAGCGTGGCTGCACCCGGTGGAGTAGAACATGAACCACGGCTTCGCGGGATCCTGGGCCCGGACGCCGTGGAGCCACTCGACCGCTTTGTCGGTGAGATCGTCGGGGAAGTAGTACTGCTCGCCGTCCACGCCCTCGGGCACTCCCAGGATCGAGTTGTCCTGTGTGATGATCGGATCATATTGGCCGGCGGCTCCGCTCAGGAAGCCCCACCAGTGGTCGAAGCCCCAGGCCTGAGGCCAGTGGTCGAAGGGTCCTGCCGTTCCCTGGACGTTGTCGGGCGTGAGGTGCCACTTGCCAAAACCACCGGTGACATACCCGTTGTCGCTCAAGATACGCGGTACGCCGGCGCAGCTCTTCGGCTTCGCGGCGGTGTACCCAGGGAAGGGTCCCGGGTATTCGGCGATCGATCCGAATCCCACACGGTGCTGGTTGCGCCCGGTGAGAAGCGCGGCGCGCGACGGCGAACACACGGCGGTGACGTGGAAGCGGTTGTAGGCGACGCCCATGTCCTGCACCCGCGTGAGCGTGGGTGTGCTCAGCGGGCCGCCGAACGTGTCGGGGCCGCCGAATCCGGCGTCGTCGATCATGACGATGAGGACGTTTGGCGCGCCCTTCGGGGCACTTGGTCCGGGGATCATCGACCAGTCTGCGATGGAGTCCGTCAGCGTTCGGCCCATCACTCCACCGAACTTGCGGTCGGGGATCGGAAGCACGGTTCGGTCGGGACTGAACTTGCCCATCGCCTCGTCGAGTGAATCTCGAAGCGCGGCCGTTCCGTTCTTGTCGGTCTGCACGACGGACCTCATGGGCGATCCGGATAGCGCACGTTCGGCGGCCGCCCGTTGGTCGTCATCCATGAGGACGATGACGGCCGCCGTACCGGGCGGCATCGCCTCACCCAGCTTGTCGTGGAGGCCGCTCTCGAGCTTGTGGTCGGTGAACTTCCCGACCACGGCACCCGCGGCAGCGCCGACAGCCACCGATGCCAGGAGTGGCGGAGCGGCAAGTCCGACGAGGAAGCCGACGGCGCCACCCCAGCCTGCACCCGTGCGTCCGCGGTGATCACCGGTCTGTTGGACCGCGACGTTGCCGGCCTCGTCGTGCGACACCAGGATGGCACCCTGGATCCGGAGCGCCTTGTCGGCCACCCGTTGCACGAGCGTTGTGAAATCCCCGGTCGCGGTGTCGAGATCGCCGTAACCGGCGACCAGGAGGTCGGTCGTGCCTTCTGTCATCGGGTGCTCCTTGTCGTGCCGCCCGTTTTACCACCCCCGAGTCGACGTCGACCAGTTGTTCAGATCGCTGAATGGCACGCCCAGAACCGCGTGGATCGCGTTCGCTCAGGAGCTTCAACCATGGTACTCCACGTCCATGGTGTGCGCTCCGCGGTCTCGGCCTCGTCCCGGCGGGGCGATCGTTGACTACGTTTGGGTCTGCGCTCGTCGAGACCCGGTCTCGCGACAGCGCCTGCTGCCTCGAGGCCCTCCGTTCATTGAGAATTGACGACGATGATGGGGAGGTGGCGCACCGGTTGTTGGCAGGTCGGCGACTCGGGCAGTTGACGCAGGCCTCGACGTGTCGTATCGGATCGCAGCGGCGGTCATCGTCGCCTGCGCCATGGCTGAAGAGGAGAAATCATGGCAATAGGTCCCGTTCAGCTCTTCCTGCCCGGCTTTGATCACCCCGATTTCTACGGCCAGATCATCAAGGGAGGTCGGACCATGCCGGCACCACGCAGAGTTGCACGACGGACGTCGCGGCGGGTCGCACGCCGACGCTGACACACGCTCCACACAACACACAACTGCCCGAACGGAGTGAAGGGGTGCCCGCACGATGCGGGCACCCCTCACGTCATTCCGCTACCGCTCATCACGTGCATCGGTGAAGTCCAGACCCGTGTGGGTCGTGACGACGATTCAGTGAATCCTTGAACGGCGCGCATCTGCTGATCGCTGCGCTCCCCCTCGGTCTCCCATCCAACGTGACGATCGTTCGACCGCAACGAGCCTTGTGAACCTACGCCTGGCCGTCGTTCGGTTCGGCGGCAAAGGCGTCGACCGCAGCCCCGGCGGTGTCGAAGAAGGCATTCGCTCCGATCGCTTCGGTGACTCCATAGCGGTCCAGGTCGGTTCGCACCGGATCACTGAGTTGCGCAATGATCAGCCGCACGCCCCGGCCGTCGAGTTCACTGCGGACCTGTTTCAGGGCGGCTGCGCCGGTGAAGTCCACGTCGGTGATCGCCGCTGCGTCGATGACGAGCCATTTGACGGGCGGATCGGCATCATCGACGAGTCTCAGGATCTCCTCGTTGAAGAAGGTCGAATTGGCGTAATACAGGCTGGCTCCAAAACGGTAGATCACGAGGCCGGGCCTGAGTTGGCCGCCGTCGGCCGCAGGCACCGATTTGAGATGACCGTCGCCGTGCAGTGTCACGACCGTGTCGTTTGGGTGGTAGCTGCGTCGGAGGTGGTCGATCACCGAGAGGATGACGGCGAGCACGATGGCCTGCTCAACACCGACAACGACGACGACGGTTGCCGTCACCGTCGCGATGATGAATTCGGCAAAACGCCCTCGCATGATCAGGCGCATCCCCGGTATGTCGATGAGTTCCACGCCGATCAGGAACACAACCGACGCCAGGACGGCGGAGGGCATGTACTGCAACGGCGCCGTGAAGAACAGGAGCACGATCAGCACGATCGCCGCCGTGGTCAGCATGGCCAACTGGCTTCGACCTCCCGCTCCTTCAACCATCTGACTCTTCGTCGGGCTGCCGTTGACGACGAACGTGCCCGACAAGCCGGCTGATGCGTTGGCGAGGCCAAGTCCAATAAGGTCGACGTTCTCGTCGAACTGCTCCTGGTGCTTCGACGCGTACGCCCTCGACGTCGCCGCACTCTGCGCGAGGATCACGATGAAGAGGGCTCCGGCCGTTCCCAACAGCTGGGTGAACTCGGACCACGTCACGCTGGGAATGGCGAGCGTCGGCAGCCCGCCGGGCACCACGCCGAGCGTCGCCACGCCGTCTGCAGCAAGATCCCAGCGCCAACTCACGAAGATCGCCCCCACGACGGCGATCAACGCTCCGGGGATCTTCGGGGAGATGAGCTTGGCCCCCAGAATGACGGCGAGCACGCCGGCCGACACCAGGATTGTCGCTGCGTTCCGTTGGCTGAAGTCGCCCAGCGTCGCGAAGAACTTCTGAATCGTTCCCCCGCTCTGCGCCGGGACGCCCAGCATGTCACCGATCTGCCCCATCGCCACCTGGATCCCAACGCCGGTGAGAAAGCCGATGAGGACACTCCTGGAGAGGAAGTCCGCGATGAAACCCAGCCGGATCACTCTGGCGAGGATCAGCATCCCGCCGGTGATGATGGCGAGCATTCCCGCGAGAGCGACGTACTCGGTGGACGCGACGGCCGCCATGCCGGCCAGCCCGGCCGCCATGATTGCTGCTGTGGCCGAGTCTGCACCCACCACGAGATGGCGTGACGACCCGAGGAGTGCGAACACGGCGATCGGGATGAGAATCGTGTAGAGACCTGTGATCACCGGCATCCCGGCAATCGATGTGTAGCCCATCACTTCCGGGATACCGAGCGCCGCCAGGGTCACGCCTGCGGCGATGTCGGCCGGGATGAGCCCTCGCCTGATCGGGAGTATCCCTTGTAGAACCGGTAGTAGGCGCTTGCTTCTGGCGCTCGGCGGCATGCCGCAATATACACCGGCGAGCGCTGCCGATGCATCGTCTCGGGCCGCCGTCAGGAACCGGTAGATCGCGAGCCGAACGTCACCCGCAGCCGCCGCCCACCACCGCCGAGGGGCCCGCGATCACGACCTTCGGCTCGAAAACCAGTTCGAATCCTTCAGCATCGGGATCGGATGCGACGCAGCGGCCGCCGAGGGCTGAGGTGAAGGCGAAGGCGAGCTGGTCCGGGTACGCGGCAGGCCTCGGCTCGGCGTTCTCACCAAAGATGTCGAGCCATTCGTTCATGCCGCCTTCGAGAACGTACGCGTTGATGACGTTGTTGGCGACGAGGGTCTTCCACGCTTCGGTGGCCTCGCGTTCATCGTTGCTCATCGTGACGATCACGGTGCGCGGATGGAGGCCGATCAGTTTGGGTGCGGCTGCTTCCACTGCGGCCTGATTCGGATCGATCTGCCGGGCTGCGCGGAGGTGGAACTGGTTGTAGTCGCGCTCGTCACGCACGTCGAGCACGATGAGATTCACGAAGGTGTCGTTCATCAGGCCGAGCAGTTCCCCGGGATGGATCTGGACCTCGCGGTTGTCGATCCGTGCTTGCTCCTCCTGGGCTACCGCATCCCAGTAGTCACCGGTGGTTGGGCTTCCGATGAAGAGCACGATCAGAGCAACCAGGACGATTGCCGCGGCGGCGTAGTACCGAGCCTTCGGGGCCTCTGCCGGGTCCGAGCCGCCCAACTTCTTCTCGAGCACCTCGGATCCCCAGAACAACAGAAGCGCAAACACCACGATGAGCAGGACGACCACGCCTGCCGGGATACCCAACCACTCGGGGAGGGTGAGGCGTCCGAAGTCCGAGGTCGTCCAGAGGTCCATGAAGAAGGGAACAGACTCGCCGAAGACGAAAACGCCGAGGAAGACGCCGCCGAGAAAGACCATTGCGTCGAGCTTCAACGTCGCGGCGCCGGCGATCGACGTGCCGGGGCAGAGCCCGCCGATGAGGAACCCAACGCCGAGGATGAACCCACCGAGGGCGATCGGCCACAGGAACGTTCCGGGAACATAGACCTTGCGGAAGTCGAGGATTCCAATGGCCACCGCGCCGTAGATCAGCACCATTGCCGTGATCACCGCGGTGAACATGACCCGGAACATGGCGAAGTCCTTGAAGTAGAACTGCGCCGCGAGCTTCGTGCTGCGGCCGAACCCCGCCTGTTCGAGCATGAAACCGAACCCGATGCCGACGAACACGAAGATCGTGTAGGTGAGGGGAGTGCCCAGTTCGTGGAGATCGAGTGGGAAGGGCATCAGTCGTTCCAGAGTCTCTTGAAGAACGGGGCCGCCGCGAGTGCGCCCGCGAAGAACGCCATCATGAACACCCAACTCCCGACCGACAGCAGTGCCGATCCGGAGAGGCCCTGGCTCGACGTGCATCCCCGGGCGAAGCGAGCACCGAAGCCGACGAACGATCCGCCGAGCAGGGCGAACAGCAGCCGCGTACGGTTCGAGATCGCCGGCCCCTTCACGATTTCGGTGTACACCCGTCGGCCGATGAGACCCGAGATGAACCCGCCGATCAGGACCCCGATGGCGAGCATGACGATCCAGTGGTTCAGCGGTTGTGCATCACCGCCCGCATATTCAACGAGGTAGATGTTGGTGTCGACGTGCTGCGGGACGACCAGGCTCTCGAGCCAGGCCCACACGCGCTGGACAGCGCCGGACGCCCCGAGTCCGTCGCCGGTGATGAGCACCGAGAGGAACAGGACGACGCCCAGGCCGACGCCGACGAGATAGGAGTTCGGGAACGGACGAGGGTCCGGTGCCCTGCCCTTTCGGACCGACGGGCCGATCGGCTTGATGGTCACGAGGGCTTCACCTCCTCGACGACGGATGAGACTTCGACTTCCTCCCAGCCGGTCACCATGCCCTTGATGCTCGCGAGCGGTGTCACACCGGTGGTGGTCAGGTAGATGTGGAGAATGAGGAAGGCGGCGAAGAACCAGGCGATCAGGTTGTGAATCGGGAGAAGGAAGCCGAGGCCACCGAGCCTCGATGTGAAACCGGGCCAGCGCTGGGCCCCCCAGATCAGGATTCCGGTGATCACCTGGCCGGGAAGGAGGATGTTCAGGATCACCAGGTACGTGGCCTGCTGGAGCGGATTCAGGCGCGCGCCGACGCGCTTCTCATGCGGG
The DNA here is from genome assembly GCA_963700375.1 of uncultured Actinomycetota bacterium. Lineage (GTDB taxonomy): Bacteria > Actinomycetota > Acidimicrobiia > Spongiisociales > UBA5794 > JAHEEL01. Next base: position 69,809 of record CAVOXF010000001.1, on the reverse strand, counting down.
TGGGGTTCGCCGAGGAAGATGCCCTTGGCGTAGTAGACCGTCTGGTCGATCGCCTGGCTGAAGAACCCGTGCGGGTGGGGGATGAACCGCTTGACCGACCCGGTGGCCAAGGCGTCGACCAGGGCGATGACGGCGTTGATGACGAGGATGGCCGCGGCCACATTGTGAGCCACGATCATCCAGCCGAACGTGGTCGGGTTGGTGGGCCAGTGAATGACGATGCCGGTAACGATGAGGACGCCGATCACGGCCGCCTGCATCCAGTGCCAGAAGCGCTCGTAGGTCGGGTAGATGTACACCTCTTGAGTGTCGGGGTGTCTCACCGACGCGCCACGGTTCCAGCAGCGCCGCGCACAGAACCGGAGGAATCCGTGGACGATGATGCCGATCAACACGATGAGCACCGAGGCGAGGCCGATCCAGTCGGACCAGTCGGCGGCATCGCTGCCGAGCACCTGGATCTCCCCGGATGTGGTCTCGGGCAAGTAGACGAGTGAACCGTCGTCGGCGATGGTCATTACGCCGGTTGTCTCTGTGTTGCTGTCGCGGACGAACGTCGGGAGAACACCCCCGGGTACGTAGGTCCCGATTTGCATGCCGGCGCTGAGACGAGAACTCGTCGAGTGACAGGCCTGACAGTCGCTGATAGCCCAGTCGCCGCCGGCAACGCCATGGGCAACGCTGTAGGGCTGCACCTCACCGACGATGTGCGGATTCGGGAGGGAGAGGGCTTCCAGCCGCGCGGCGACGACGGCCTGCTTCTCGTCGGTGTCGATCGCGAGCTCGGACTCGGAAACGGTACCGTCGCCGTTCGCGTCGAAGGCGGCGAGGATCGCGCCGTCATATCCGCCGGATTCGTCGAGGTATGCCCGTTGGAGGTCGACGGCGCGAACGGGACGCTCGGCGTCGCCGCTGCCGTATGCCCAATACCAGGAGCCGACCAGGTTGTACGGCGAGAGGCTGATGTTGCCGTCGTTGTCGGACCGAAGGAGGATCACGGGGTCGAACCCGTCGATCATCGTTGCTGCGTCTTCGATGTCGCCGTCGGCGCCGCGGAACTGCGTGCGCGGGGTGCCGTCGGTGTGGATGACCGTCCAGTCGTATTGCTCGGCTGCCGGGGCGTTGGCCGTCGGAATGTGGCAGGTTTCGCAAGCGAGCACTTGCATGTGGCGGTCCTGGTACGGCAGCCACTCGTGCGACTCCGTCGGATCGTGGCAGGCGCTGCAGGTCCTCATCGTCCCGTCGTATTCGGGGGCGACCGTTCCCTGAGCGGTGTCCCCCTTCGCGAATTCGTGGATCGGCCGATTGAGGTACTCGTCGAGGTTGGGGCGGCGCGGGTCGTAGATGAGGTGGTCTGGCTTGCTGGAGGAGTCCTCGGCAACCTGGGCACTGTTGTTGATCGACGAATGGCAGCTGACGCAGTCGAGGCCTCGCTCGGCGTGGATGTCCCAGGCCCGGCTCAAGTCGTCCTTGCCGGGCAGGTTCAATCCGGAGGCGGAAAGGCGCTGGTCTGAGAAGACCTGGCCCGTCGTCGCGGTCTCCCAGCCGCCGAGAAGCGCCGACCCGTCGATGGGATCGGGGCCCATGTGGACGGTGCCGTGGCACTGTCCACACAGTTCGTTGGTCGCCCTGCCGATCGGGAGGTTCTCGTGGCTGACCTTGCCGTATTCGTCGAACGCCGCAGGGTTCCACTTCCACCCTTCGTCGGTCGGTTCGACCACTCGGGTCGCCGCAAGCGTGGCGGTGTTGGCCCATTCGAATCTGCCGGCTTCGAGTTCGGCAATTCGAGCCTCATTGTCCGAAGTGGGTACATGGCACAGAAAGCAGTTGAGTTCTACGACGCCCGAATCTGCCCAGTCCCATGCGACGACGGCATCGGTTTCGGCAGTCAGCAGATTCGACTCGGGGTCGGTGAGGCTCGGATCGAGGCTCGTGAGTGGCGCGCCGCTTCGAGATGTGGTGGCCGGCCCGCTTCCGGCGTGGCGGGCGCCGAGCGACGCAATCCACCCGGCGGTGCTGAGATCGAGCAGCGGGTCACCCCCGGGCGTCAAGTATCGGTAGACCATCGGATTCCATCGTCCGAACCATCCGTTCGACATGTCCCAGGCACGCCCCGACCTCGTGGCGCCGGGTTCGGTGAAGGCGTCGAGACCCACGGCAGCGTGGTAGTTGTGCTCAACGATGAAGCTGGCGTCGTGACACTGACCGCATGTCTTGAGCGTCGAGACCGGATTGCCGCTCGACAGGACGTTCGTGCCCTGGCCGTCGAGCAGCGCGTAGGTCGGGTGCATGGTGCTCCCCGACGGTGGCGCGGGCGGGACAGGGTTGACGAGATTCTGAACCTCTTCGGGCGGGATCGCGCCGCCGCCCGGCGGTATCGCGACGCCGCCCTCGGTTTGCTCGGTCGAGTTCGCCACCGAGGGGCCGACCGTCGCGGCCGTGAACGTCGATGCGAACAAGGCCACCATGCCGAACGCCACGGCAACTCTGCGGCTTCTCATCGGTCGCCACCCGACGTCGTCCGCTGGCCCGCGGTGTCCATGGGGTCGCCGTCGTAGCCGAGCGCCGTCCAATCGAGCCGACTGTTGTCCGAATGGCACGCCGTGCACTGGAGGGCCTCTCCGGCGGGGGCGACCATGTGTTCGAGCGGCCAGTACATGTCGCTACGCGCGAATCCGTACTCGCCGCTGAAGTCGAAGCCGGTGTCCTCGGCGCCGTTTTGCATGGCGATGTCCCAGTCGAAGATCGTCCAGTACCCCTCATCGCCGACGAGGTTCGGCTGAATGAAGTAGTTGTTGACGCTGTCGTATGGCTGGATCCCTCGGTGGACCTTGAACGGGTAGATCTTCGACGCCGGGTCGTCGACGCCGCCGTTCGGGGCGTTGAGAGCGGTGACGAGATCCGGATCGATGGGGTCGCCGAGGAGGTACCGGTCCGCGGTTCCGTCGAACCAGAAGTACTCGGGGACGATGTTGGTTCCGTAGACGAAGCTGCCCTTGATCTTCAGGTACTCGTGCGGATCGTCCGATATGCCGTCCTGTCCTGCCGTCGACCAGTCCCACCACAGCTTCGTAGGGTCCTTGACTGCATACTCCGGGATGTGGCACGTCTCGCAGGCGACACGGTCCGTATGACTGTTGAGGCGATCATCCTGATGCGGCGTCGAGGCATGGCAGTCGGTGCACGCCACCGGGTTGTCGTCGACGAGCTTCACGGATGTCGATGTTCCTGAGATCTGGTGATCGACGGTGTCGTGACAGTCGACACACTGGAAGTCGAGGACACCCATGTGATAGTCGATGGTCTCGTTCGGGAAGTTCAGCGTGTTGTCGAGATCGCCATGCTTCACACCGTTGCCTCCGCCGCCGGTGTTGTGACACGAACCGCAGTTGGTTCTTGCCGGGCGCCCAACGCTCTGTGCCGCGGCGGCGAGATCGGTTGCCTCCGCCGGGTAGCCGGAATCGCCCTTGGCGTACTGGCCGGATTGGTCGTGACAGACGAGGCAGTCGATCTTCGACTCGTCCGTGAAGTCAAAACTCGAATCTTCCCAGCCGTATCCGGCGTGACACGTGGTGCACTTCGGCTCGTTGCCCTGGATGCCGAGGCAGAAGTTGTTGAGGGAGTTCTTCTTGCCCAGGGCGACAGGTTCGTCACGGCCCGGGAGTGAGATCGGCGGGTTCTCCCACAGCCAGTGCTCGCTCTGCAGCATCTGCTCTCCGGCCTCCTCGTGGCACTGGAGGCAGGCCTTGGTGACCTCGGAACCCGTCTCGTACGGTCCCGGCATGAGCTGGGAGTGATCGGTGTGGGGCACCGGGTTCGGCACGCCGGCCCAGGCGTCGTCGGCGTTGGCCGCCTCGACGGAACTGCGTATGCCGACGAAGATCACGATCGGTCCGAGAACGAGCAGGGTGATGGCGATCAGTCCGACGATCCAGTCGCGCCGGCTGCCTTCCCTCGACGGTTCCGGGGTCTCGGGATTGGCGGTGGACGGTTGCTCGGAAGAGGTCATGCGCGTGTTCCAACCTCATCGACCCGGCCGGTCGCCGGGCATCCGAAATTGCTGCTCGAACGCTGCACGTGGACTTGCCTCCGTCGTTCAACGGAATGCTAGGTGTCGGTGCCGCCGAAAGTGAAACCCTTCACAAGCTCTAGAACCGAAAACCCGTGTTTCCAAAGGATACACCTCCTGATTTAGAGGAAATAGGCCCTAACTCGTGTTCTGGAGGTTGGCGAATTCGGCCCGGTCCCCCCGCCGGGAGGGCGGGGGACGCGGAGGAGCGCCAGCGACGAGGCAGGGGGGCTTCTGGGGGAGAGACGGCTGGAGATGAGGTCTGGCGGAGGGTGATGCCCCCCTGCGGATTCGCGGGGCGAATTCGGCCCGGTCCCCCCGCCGGGAGGGCGGGGGGACGCGGAGGAGCGCCAGCGACGAGGCAGGGGGGCTTCTGGGGGAGAGACGGCTGGAGATGAGGTCTGGCGGAGGGTGATGCCCCCCTGCGGATTCGCGGGGCGAATCCGCGTCCCCCACTTCCGTGGGGGGACGTAAGGCAGTGCCCCAGGCAGGAATCGAACCCTCTTCGCGTGCCGAAGCGACGGCGGGCCTGCACCAGGGGATGAGCGTGGATGGGAGCCGTTTGGCAGGGGAAGGAACGATGCAGGGCACGAGGTCGAGCCCGATGAGGGGTCGACCGAAGTGAAGAGCCGCGCTCGTGCCCCAGGCAGGAATCGAACCTGCGCTCCCGGCTCCGGAGGCCGGTGCTCTATCCCCTGAGCTACTGGGGCGCTGCAAACGATTGTAACCTCCGGGTCCTCACAACTCTCTTGGGTGGATTCTCTCTATGTCCCTTGTCTCAGATCTTTCAGAACTGTTCGGCGGCTCGTTCGCCGCGGCGGGCGTCGACCGCTCGGCCGGCCTCGTCGTGCTGTCCCAGCGGCCTGAGCTCGCGCAGTACCAGTGCAATGGGGCGCTTGCTGTGGCAAAGGAGGCCGGCCGCAACCCGAGAGAACTGGCTCAGGAGGTGGTGGACGGCCTTCCCGACCGGTCGACGTTCGAATCCCTCGAGATCGCTGGACCCGGCTTCATCAACATCGTCATTGCCGACGACGTTCTCGCCCGCTACGCCCAGACGATGGAAGACGACGCACGGTGCGGCATCTCCTTGCCGGAGCCCAGTCGGAAGGTGATGGTCGACTACGGCGGTCCGAACATGTCGAAGTCGATGCACGTCGGGCATCTCCGTGCGTCGATCATCGGGGAGAGCCTCAAGCGGCTCTTCCGTGTTGCCGGCCATCAGGTCACCGGGGACATCCATATGGGCGACTGGGGGATGCCGATCGGGCAGCTGATCATCGAACTCGAGCGGCGACAGCCCGACCTTCCCTACTTCGACCCGTCGAACACGGGTCCCTATCCCGAGGAGTCACCGGTCACGCTCGACGATCTCTCCGAGATGTATCCGGTGGTAGTGCAGCGGTGCAAGGACGATCCGGAGGAAGCGGAACGAGCACGCCAGGCGACGTTCGATCTACAGAACGGACGAGACGGCTACCTCGCGTTGTGGCGTCACTACCACGACGTATCAGTCGCAGAGCAGAAGAAGGACTTCGAGGCGCTCGGCATTGAGTTCGATCTGTGGCGCGGCGAGAGTACGGTGCACAACCGTCTGGCCCCGCTCGTCGACCGGCTCACCGGCGTCGATGGTCTCGCCTACGAATCTGATGGCGCTCTCGTCGTCCAGGTCGAGCAACCGAACGACAAGAAGGAGATGCCGCCCCTCCTGCTGACACGCTCCGACGGCTCCTATCTCTACTCGACGACCGACTTGGCAACGCTCGACCAGCGGGTCGAAGAGGGATACGACTTGATGCTCTACGTCGTGGACGCACGTCAGGGGCTGCACTTCGAACAGGTCTTCCGGGTCGCGCGGCTGTCGGGGATCGCCCCCGATGAGGTCGGGCTGGAACATATTGCGTTCGGGACGGTGAACGGCCCCGACGGGAAGCCGTTCAAGACCCGCGAGGGCGGGATCCTGCGCCTCGCCGACCTGATGGAGATCGTCACCGATGCCGCACGAGAACGCCTCGATGAGGCGGCCATCGCTCAGGACTATCCGCCGGAAGAGAGAGACCGGATCGCGCGCCAGGTGGGTCTCGGCGCCTTGAAGTTCGGGGATCTTTCGAACCACCGGACCTCGAACTACATCTTCGATCTCGACCGATTCACGTCGTTCGAGGGCAAGACCGGGCCCTACCTGCAGTACGGGGCGGTGAGGATCAAGTCGATCCTCCGGCGCGCCGAGGAGCTCGGGCTCGAACCCGGACCGATCATCGCTCCTGCGGTCGCCCAGGAGCGCGGCTTGATCCTCGGGTTGCTTCGACTGCCCGAAGTCATCGAACGGGCCGCCGACGTGCGCGCACCGAACGTGATCGCGGAGTACGCGTACGAACTGGCCACGGACTTCAACCGCTTCTACGAAGCCTGTCACATCCTCCGCGAAGAGGATCCGGTCCGTCAGGCGTCGTGGCTCTCCCTCGTCGATCTCACCCTGAGAACCCTGACCCTCCTCCTCGACACCCTCGGCATAGAGATTCCGGACCGAATGTGATGATGGAGTCACCAGTCTCCAGTCGCCGGTCCCCAGGCGGAAGGCAGCCCCGTCAGGGGAAGGAATTGGCTCGGGCACTCTCATGAATCCGATTCCGCGCTCATTGCTCCCTGATAGTTCGGAAGTCGTCGGCGGGAGGCTCTTCGTTGGTGGGATGGATGTGCTCGGGTTGGCGGAGCGGTTCGGGACACCGGTGTTTGTCTACGACGAGGAGCAGATCCGGGCGCGCTGTCGCGAAGCGGTGGCCGCGTTCGGTGACGGCGTGGCGTATGCGACGAAGGCGTTCCTGACGACGGCAATGGCAGAGCTTGCCCACGAAGAGGGGATGCGCCTCGACGTCGCAACCGGTGGTGAGTTGTTCGTGGCCCTTCATGCCGGCGTTCCGGCCGACCGGCTGGTCCTCCACGGCAACAACAAGTCCATGAAAGAACTCCAGGAAGCGTTCGAAGCCGGGGTCGGGCAGATCGTCGTCGACTCGTTTGTGGAGATCGAGCGAATCGAGGCCCTCGTCGCCGCGGGAGCGACACCGCCCGACGTGCTCGTCCGTATCACCCCCGGAATCGAGGCACACACCCATGAGTACCTCCAGACCGGGATTGCGGACTCCAAGTTCGGATTCGGCGTGGCATCGGGTGACGCCTCTGTCGCGCTTGTCCGCATCGCCGCCTCGGCGGCCATGAACCTCGTCGGGGTTCATGCCCATATCGGGAGCCAGGTGTTCGACGGCGAGTCGTATCGCCGGGCGGTCGAGGTCCTCGCCGACTTCGTCGTGCCCTTCGATCTCCAGGAGTTGTGCATCGGAGGCGGCCTCGGCGTGCCATACGTGACCGGGGAAATGGCGCCATCGATCACCGAGTGGGCCGGCATCGTCACCGAGGCCTGTCGTGACGCGGGAATCACGTCCCACGTCACGGCCGAACCCGGCAGGTCGATCGTCGCCGATGCCGCGATCACGCTCTACACGGTCGGCACGATCAAGGAGATCCCCGGCATCCGGACCTACGTGGCAGTCGACGGCGGGATGAGCGACAACCCGCGGCCCAGCCTGTACGGCAGCGGATATGAGGCGTTCTTGCCGCGGGCGGTCGATGCCGATCGGCCGGCGCACGCACGGATCGTCGGCAAACACTGCGAATCCGGCGACGTCATCGTCGCCGAAGCCGACGTGCCGGAGGGGCTCGAGGTCGGAGACATCCTCGCAACACCGGTGACCGGCGCGTACGGACACTCGATGGGCAGCAACTACAACATGATCCGTCGCCCGCCGGTGGTATTCGTCCGCGATGGTGAGGCTCGCGAGGTCGTGCGTCGGGGAACGTACGAAGACCTGGTGCTGCGAGACGTCTGAACGCACCCGCCGGTCTATCGTTCGACCATGAATTCATCGATCGGAATCGGCGTCCTTGGGGCAGGAACGGTTGGCGGCACGCTCATCGCTCGCCTCGTGGACGACCACGCAGCCATTGCAGCCAAGACCGGTCTCGACCTCCGCGTCAAGCGGGTCGCCGTCCGGGACCTCGACAAACCGCGCAACTTCGTCGTTGCCGACGGCGTGCTCACCAACGACCGGATGAGCGTCATTGACGATCCCGAAATCGACCTCGTGGTCGAGTTGATGGGTGGCCGTGACCTCGCGGGCGACCTTGTGCTCGCCGCGCTCAAGGCCGGCAAGCCCGTTGTGACGGCCAACAAGGAACTCGTCGCGTCACGCGGCCCGGAGTTGATCGCCGCCGCCGAACGGTCCGGTGTTCCGCTGCTCTTCGAGGCGGCCGTCGGGGGCGGTATCCCGATCATCCGACCGCTGTCCGAGACGCTGGCCGGAGAACCCGTGGCACGGGTGCTCGGGATCGTCAACGGCACGACCAACTTCATCCTCACCCGCATGGCCGAAGACGGCGCCGACTACAACGACGCCCTCGCGGAGGCCCAGGAGTTGGGCTATGCAGAACCGGATCCGACCGCAGACGTATCGGGAGCGGACGCCGCGGCGAAGGCCGCGATCCTGGCCTCGCTTGCGTTCGGTACGTGGGTTGGTCTCGAAGACGTCTATCACGAGGGAATCGACGCCCTGTCACCGGTGGATATGGCGTTCGCCGCCGACTTCGGATACGCGGTGAAGCTGATCGCCATCGCGGAGCGGATCGGAGACGGCGTCTCGGCGCGGGTCCATCCGGTGATGATTCCGCTCGATCACCCGCTTGCTTCGATCCGCGGCGCAACCAACGCGATCTTCATCGAGGGTCCCTCCGTCGGTGAACTGCTCTTCTCCGGGCCCGGCGCCGGTGGGGCACCAACGGCCACTGCGGTCCTTGGCGACATCATCGATGCAGCACGGGAGACCCTTGCGGGCGCCCAGGTGGCACCGCGCATCCGATTCTCTCCCGGTGACCTCATTCCGTTCGACGACGTGCCGACCAAGTGGTACGTGCGTCTCGAGGTCGACGACCGACCCGGCGTGCTGGCTCAGATCGCCGGCGCTTTCGGACAGGCCGGCGTGTCGATCAAGTCGGTGTGGCAGGAGGGCGAGGGGAGCGAGGCGCTTCTGCTGATCGTCACCCACAGCGCTCTCGAATCCGCGCAACGCGAAGCAGTGCGGTACCTCCGCGACGTCGACGCCCTGCGCAAGGTCGCATCCATCATCCGCGTTGAAAGTGCAGAAGCGTGAGTCACCGCGGAATCATCGAGACGTACCGAGATCGGCTCCCCGTGGGGCCGGACACGCCGGTCGTGACGCTCCTCGAGGGCGACACACCGCTCATCCCCGCTCCCAACGTCTCCAAGGAGGTCGAGCGTCAGGTCTACCTCAAGTTCGAGGGCCTGAACCCGACCGGTTCGTTCAAAGACCGCGGCATGACGCTTGCCGTCTCCAAGGCGGTCGAAGACGGGGCGCGCGCCGTGGCGTGCGCCTCGACGGGCAACACCTCCGCTTCGGCGGCGGCCTATGCACAGCGGGCGGGGATCAGTTCCATCGTTGTGATCCCATCCGGGAAGATCGCCCGAGGGAAGCTCGCGCAGGCCATTGTGCACGGAGCGACGATCGTTCCCATCGACGGCAGCTTTGACGACGCCCTCGCCATCGTCCTCGAACTGACCGCGAGCCACGATGTCGCCCTCGTCAACTCCATCAACCCCTATCGCATCGCCGGCCAGAAGACCGCTGCGTGGGAGATCGTCGACACCCTCGGCTCGGCACCGACGGTTCACGCGCTGCCGGTCGGCAATGCCGGCAACATCACGGCGTACTGGCAGGGGTACACGGACGTCGACGAGACCCCGATCATGTGGGGCTTCCAAGCGGCCGGTTCGGCCCCCATCGTCTACGGCGAAATCATCGACAATCCCGAGACGATCGCAACCGCGATCCGCATCGGCAACCCGGCGTCGTGGGATGGAGCCGTCGCAGCCCGCGACGAATCCGGAGGTCGCATCGAGGCTGTCACGGACGAGGAGATCCTCGCTGCCTATCACTTCCTCGCCTCGAAGGAAGGCGTATTTTGCGAGCCGGCCTCCGCCGCCTGTGTCGCCGGCATTCTGAAGTACCGCGACGAACTCCCGATGGGCCCGATCGTCTGCACCCTCACCGGCCACGGCCTCAAGGACCCGGAGACCGCCGTGATGGAAGCCGACCTGCCGGCAGCCGCGAGCCCGCGTCTCGACGCGGTGCTCGAAGTATTGGGCTGGTGAGCTGAAGTCGCTAGTCGCCGGTCGCTGGTTCGGGCGCGGGCGTCTGCGGCGGATCTTGCTGGTGGCCGGCAGCTTCTGCTTGAACTAGACGCAAACACCGTTACAATCTGTCCATCCACTCCTTCTCGGCCGCGCATCGCGTGCTGGACGGGGGAGCATTCCAAGGTGATCCGGGCCGCCGTCGTGCCGTCCGGGGTCGCCAAATCTCCGGGTCTTCCGACCCTTCGTCCTGAAAAGGGGCAACAACACACATGAGCACCACGAGAGCCAGGCTCCAGGAACTCGGTCTCGATGATCTCCGGTCCATGGCCGGAACCGTCGAAGTAGACCCAGAGGGCCTGCAGAAGTCGAAGCTCATCGCTGCCATTCTCGAATCCGAGAAGTTCGATGCGGCGATGGTTCCCGAGATCGATGACACGGCCGAGGCGCCGACCACCGCGAAGCCCCGCATCGACAGCCCCCGCACCGACAACAACGGTCAACGTCGCGACGAGCAAGTCGGAGATCTGCAGGACGGCCAAAGTCGCCGTCGCCGCAACCGTCGCAACCGGAACCAGCCGAACGAGCAGGTCGACGAGTCCAGCCTCGAGACCCGCCAGGGGATCCTCGACATCCTCCCCGAGGGCTACGGATTCCTCCGCGCATCCGGCTACCTCCCCGGCGACATGGACGCGTACGTGCCGGCGAACGTGGTGCGCAACTCGAATCTCCGCAAGGGTGATGTCGTCTCCGGTCCGGTTCGCCCGGCACGCGGCAAAGAGAAGTTCCCGGCCCTGGTCCGTGCCCTCGAAGTCAACGGTGGCGACCCGGCAGAGGCGGCGAAACGCCCACACTTCAACAAACTGACGCCGCTCTTCCCCGACCAGCGACTCCGCCTCGAGATCGACGGCAACCCGGACGACATCATGGCCAGGATCATCGACCTCATCGCGCCCATCGGCAAGGGCCAGCGCGGTCTCATCGTCTCGCCGCCGAAGGCCGGCAAGACGACGGTGCTCCAGGACGTGGCGCACTCGATCGCCGAGAACAACCCGGAATGTCACCTGATGGTCGTCCTCGTCGACGAGCGTCCGGAAGAAGTTACCGAGATGCAGCGTTCGGTCAAGGGTGAGGTCATCTACTCCACCTTCGACCGTCCCGCTGAAGAACACACCCAGGTGTCCGAACTCGCGATCGAGCGGGCCAAGCGCCTCGTGGAACAGGGTCAGGACGTCATCGTGCTCCTCGACTCGATCACTCGACTCGCCAGGGCGCACAACCTCGCGACACCCGCATCCGGCCGGATCCTCTCAGGTGGTGTCGACTCGACCGCCCTCTATCCGCCGAAGCGATTCTTCGGTGCGGCCCGCAACATCGAAGAAGGTGGAAGCCTCACGATCCTTGCAACCGCGCTGGTCGAGACCGGGTCGCGGATGGACGAGGTCATCTTCGAGGAGTTCAAGGGCACCGGCAACATGGAGCTCCGTCTCGACCGCAAGCTCGCGGACAAGCGGATCTACCCGGCCATCGACATCGAGGCCTCCGGCACACGGCGCGAGGAGCTTCTCTTCGACCGTTCCGAACTCGTCGAGGTGTGGAAGCTCCGCCGGGTGCTGCTGGCACTCGAATCGGGCGCCGCCCTCGAATTGCTGATCGACCGGCTCAAGTCGACGAAGTCGAATGGGGAGTTCCTCGACAGCGTCGCGAAGTCGAGTCAGTGACACGACCGCTACAGTTCCGAACGAATCAGGATCAGGAGACGAAACCGTGAAGACCGGCATCCACCCCGAATACGTCGAGAGCACCGTCACGTGCTCGTGTGGCAATACCTTTGTCACCCGCTCAACCCAAGAGGAGCTCCACATCGAGCTCTGTGACCAGTGCCACCCCTTCTACACCGGGAAACAGCGCATGGTCGACTCCGGCGGCCGTGTGGAGCGTTTCCGCAAGCGCTACGCGAAGGCAGGCATCGATACCGGCATGACTGCCGCTGAGAAAGCCGACGCCGCAGCCAAGGAGTCCTGATTGAGCCGCCCTCCGGGCGCAAGCGTCGGCGGGCAGGCCGTCATCGAAGGCGTCATGATGCGCGCCCCCGAGGCGTGGGCGGTCGCGGTGCGTCGTCCGGACGGCGTCATCGAAGCGCGGCGCAACGACCTTCCTGCTGCAACGAGCCGCTCGAAGGTGGCGAAGTGGCCGCTCGTGCGCGGCGTCATGGTCCTGATCGAGTCGCTCACGCTGGGTTTCAAAGCCCTGTCCTGGTCGGCTGAGAAGGCCGGCGGCGAAGGCGAGGAAGTCACCAAGACCCAGGTGGTCTGGACGATGGTCCTGGCCGTCGTGCTGGCGATCGGTCTCTTCATCGTCGTTCCGGTGCTGTCGGCCAACTTCCTTTCGGGATACCTGGACGACTCGAACTTCGCATTCGTCGTGATCGACGGTCTCATCCGCATCGGCCTCGTGGTCGGCTACATCTGGCTGATCGGACGCTCCGACGAGATTCAGCGTGTGTTCCAGTATCACGGCGCCGAGCACAAGACGATCCACGCGTACGAGAACGGCGATCCGCTCGATACGGTGGCGATCCAGAAGTACAGCCCGCGTCATCCGCGCTGCGGCACATCGTTCATCATCATCGTGGCGATGGTCGCGTTCTTCGTGTTCATGCTGCTCGCGCCGCTTCCGTTGACCTGGCAGATCATCTCCCGGATCGTTCTGATCCCGGTGATTGCCGGGATCTCCTATGAGATTCTGAAGGCAGCGGCCGGCCATCAGTGGATTGCATGGGCGTCGATCCCCGGGATGTGGATTCAGGCCATCACGACGAAGGAACCCACGGATGACATGGTCGAGGTCGCCGTGGCCTCTCTGCTCGCTGCACTCCAGCCAGACGCCGTCGACGAGGTGGAGAGCCGCGGTCCCATTGTCGCGGGGGCCCTCGCAGTCGAATTCGACTCCGGCGCCTCGAACGATGGATGACCGGCTCGCCACCAGGCTGACCACAACTTCCGAGGAGTTCGATGAACTCTTGGAACGCCTCGGTGAACCGGATGTCCTGTCCGATCAGGAGGAGTACCGCAAGGTCACCGGCCGCCACTCGGAGTTGAAGCCCGTCGTCGATGCCTATCGCCGCTACATGGAAGCCGAGACCGAGGCGCGTGAAGCGGCCGAGATGGCGTCCGACGAGAGCGATGCCGAGATGGTCGCCTACCTCAATGGGGTTGCCGAGTCGAAACAGGCAGAACTCGCAACGATCGAAGCACAGCTTCGTCGCCTGCTGATTCCGAAGGATCCGAACGACGACAAAGACGTCATCGTCGAGATCCGATCCGCGGCCGGCGGCGATGAGGCCGCGCTCTGGGCCGGTGATATCTACCGGATGTACGAACGCTTTGCCGAGCGAAGCCGGTGGACGGTTGAACCGATCAACCTGTCCCTCTCCGATTCGGGCGGCCTCAAGGAAGCGACGTTCGCCGTGAAAGGCAAGGGCGCATACTCGCGATTCAAGTTCGAAGCCGGACCGCATCGCGTGCAACGCGTCCCGAAGACAGAATCTCAGGGGCGCATCCACACATCGATGGCCACGGTGGCGGTGCTGCCGGAGGCCGAAGCGGTCGAGGTTGAGATCCTCGACAACGACCTCGACATCGAGACGTTCCGTTCCACCGGGCCGGGCGGTCAGTCGGTGAACACCACCGACTCGGCGGTGCGGATCACACACCGGCCAACCGGCATCGTCGTTTCCTGCCAAGACGAGAAGTCACAGTTGCAGAACAAGACGAAGGCCATGCGGGTGCTGCGTGCCCGCCTCTACCAGGCGCAGATGGCCGAGCAGGTCGGTGAGCGTGCTTCGGTCCGTCGGTCGCAAGTGGGGACCGGTGATCGGTCCGAGAAGATCAGGACCTACAACTTCAAGGAGAACCGCGTCACCGATCACCGTGTCGGGTTGACCGTGCACTCCCTCCCGCAAGTCCTCGACGGCGACCTCGAAGTGCTGCATGACGCATTGATCGCGGATGAGGCGGCCAAGGCGCTCGAGGAAGGATGAGTAGCTGAGTAGGCCAAGGGTCACGTGCAAGACTCGACTGCGGATTACCCACCATGAACTCCACTGAGCTCCTTCGATCCGTGCCCGACGTGCCGGACCATGAGGTCAGGCGGTTGTTGGTCGCGGCTACGGGGCGGCACTGGACTGATCTGATACTCGGAGTCGAGGTTGTCGACGACGACGTTCTGCGCTTCAACGAATTCGTCGAACGGCGCCGAAGTTCGGAACCCTTGCAGTACATCGAAGGGACCGCGGCATTCGGCCCCATCGAGGTGGCGGTCGATCCCAGGGTCCTGATTCCACGGCCGGAGACCGAGCAACTATTCGAACTCGCCTGTGATGCGGTCGATGATCCGAGGGTGATCGTCGACCTCTGTACCGGAAGCGGCAATCTCGCGATCGCGCTCAAGGCGACGTTCCCGAACGCCGCGGTCTACGCCGTTGATCTTTCATCCGACGCCGTTGATGTTGCGCGTGCCAACGCAAGGCGGGCCGGCCTCGACGTCACCGTCCTCAACGGCGACCTCTTCGCACCGCTTCCGGGTCACCTTGCCGGACGTGTCGACCTCGTCGTCTCCAATCCCCCATACATCGCAGAGCATGAGTTCGAGCGGTCTCCCCGCCGACGTGCGGGATCACGAACCCGTCTCGGCTCTCATCGCGGGACCCGTCGGCGATGAGGTTCTCAAGCGGATCGCTGCCTCGGCCTCCGGATGGCTCGCTCCCACTGGAGTCGTTGTCTGCGAGATCTCCGAATTCCTCGGAGCCGCTGTCGCCCAGCACTTCTCGGCGCTCGACGGCAAGATCCGATTCGATCGTTCCGGCAAGGAACGCTTCGTCATCGGGTCGAGTGGCAGTAGGTTGTAGGAATGGACACAGAGATCCTCTCCTCAGCACTCGCGGCGGTGACCAATGGCGAACTCGTGGGCATCCCCACGGACACGCTCTACGGAATTGCCGCCGACCCCTTCAACCCGGACGCGCTCGACCGGATCTTCATCGCGAAGGGCCGTCCCGGCATCAAGCCGCTTGCGATCCTCGTGGCGGATCTGGAGCAGGCGCTCGAACTCGGGGCCTTCGGTGACCGGGGTCTCGAACTCGCCGAAGAGCATTGGCCGGGCGCTCTCACGCTCGTGGTGCCCAGGCTGAAGTCGGTGCCCGACTGGATCGGTGACAACGAACGCCGCACCCTCGGCTTGCGATGCCCGGATCATCCCGTTGCGCTCGAGTTCCTCCGCGCCAGCGGTCCGCTCGCCGTGACGAGCGCAAACATCTCGGGACGGCCCGCCGTTCTCACGGCCGAACGTGCCCGGAACCTATTTGGCGACGACGTCGCCGTCTATCTCGATGGCGAAGCCGTTGGCGGAAGCGCCTCGACGATCATCGACCTCACCAAGCCCGCCGAGTGGGTTCTGAGAGACGGCCCCGTCTCACCGTGAATGAATCGGGCGTCGCCCCCGTCACTTCGGGGGGCGCCGGCACCGAGGGGCTCCAGCGCCCGTCCGTCGCCAACGACCTGCCGGTCGCGGTCTGGATCCTGGCCCCTGTGCTCGCGGTGCTGTACCCGGGCCTGCTGTACCAGTGGGTGTTTGGCGTTCATGCATTCCGGACGGTCCTGTATGTCTCGACGACCGCTCTGCTCGCCGTTGTGGCGGTTGTCACATGGGCGCTCCTCTACTACTTCGCGTTCAAGAGGGATCTCCGACGATCCACAGGGGTGACCGCCGTTCTCATGGTTGCGGTCTTCTCGTGGCCGCCATGGACGGCCATCGGTGAGGGGTTGGCGAACCTCACCCGCATCGCGATCTTGACCGACATCATGCCGGTGTTCATCGCCGGCGCCCTGTTGTGGGCAGCGGTGCGATACGCCGACCGAGACCGCTTCATCGTCGTCGTCGACGGTGCGCTCATCGGCGTACTGGTCATCCTTGGCTACGGCATGGTTCCGCGCCTGGTCGGAACCTCGGACCTCTCGCTCCCGGCGGCTCCTCCCGGTCCACACCCCAACGTCGTGGTGCTGGTCGTTGACGGATACGCGAGGGCCGACGTGCTTGCCGACCTGTACGGGTTCGACAACACGGCGTTCCTCGACGCGTTGACGGAGCGCGGGTTCCTGATCCGCGACGACGCCATCGCCAACTACAGCGTGACGCACACGTCGTTGTCGTCGATGATGGCGGCCGACTATCCATTCGAGGAGGGCGCCCGCTCTGACGCGTCGATGGATCGCATGCGGCGGTTGCTTTCCGGTGACGGAAGCCTCATGCACACATTCGACGCTGCCGGGTATGAGACCCTCATGTTCGAGAACGCGTGGGCCGGATCGCTGTGTGGAAGCACGCCCGATCGCTGTCACCGAACGGGTCTCGCCAGCCGCACGCTGTGGTCAATCGGCCAGATGTCACCGCTCGCCGCGGTCCAACGGATGTTCATGCCGCATCCGTTCACGGCTATCGGACTCCAGCACATTCGCGAGTTGGGCGACCTCGTCGACGTTGCCGCAACCGATCCGCTCTTCGCGTTTGCCCACGTGACCGTGCCCCACCCGCCGACTCAGCTGAACGCAGCGTGCGACTTCATCGTTTCCGCCGATCGTGTCGGACTGCTGCTCTCGCACGCCGACAGCACCGAGGAGGAGCGGGGGGTTGCCCGCGGCCGCTACATCGAGCAATTGCAGTGCATCAACGACGAGGTGATCGCGACCATCGATCGGCTGATCGCTACGGACGAGGACATCGAGATCGTCCTGATGTCCGATCACGGTCCCGATTCACAGGCCCAGTTTGCCAAGGATGTCGTCGACTGGACCGACGGGGAACTCCTTGAACGAATGGGTGTCCTCTCGGCCGTCCGCATGCCGGCGGAGTGCGAGGAGCGCGGTCCGGCGCGCACGACGATCAACACAGTCCGGCGGGCGATTGGCTGTGCGCTGGGCACCCCGATTGACGAGTTGCCGGATCGCAACTTCGTCGCTCCGGCCGCGGAAGAGGTGGAGGAGGCCATCGTCGAAGTCACTGGACGTATGGACTCAATATCGCCCGCATCCTACCGATAACCCTTGGGAGCCGGGAGAAGCCTGCAGTCTCGCTGGGATGGTCGCGTGACAAATCAAACTCTGGATCGTGATCGTGTACCCGACGGGACCGCCGGAACAGAGAACGAAAGCGAATCGCGGGCGTCTGATCTCCCGGACGTGCTTTGGATCGTCCCGGTCGTTCTCGTGACCATGATTCCCGGTCTTCTGACTCAGATCATGCAGGGCATTCACGCTGCCACGCTCGGGATCGCGTTCATCAGCACTGCCGTGGTGGGAGTCATCGCCACGGTCATGGCGCTGCTGCTGTACTTCCTGATGTTTCGCAGGAACCTCCGGCGTTCGCTGGCGGTGACCGCGGCTCTCGTCTTCGTGTGCTTCACCTGGATCTACTGGACGATCGTCGGCAGGGTGGTCGCCGCGCCGTTCGGGGTCTCTGCCATCGGAGATATCGCGTCGGTGCTCATTCCGGTGGCGATTGTGTGGGCCGCGGCGCACTACGCGGAGCGGGATTGGTTCGCAATCATGGCGACCGGCCTTGGGTTCGCCATCGTTCTCACCATGGCATCAGCCGTCGCCCCCAAGTTGGTCCGGGCTCCGAGTCCTCCCGTGGCTGTCGTCGACGGGGCCGAGCATCCCAACACGGTTCTGCTGATTCTCGACGGGTATGCACGCGAGGACGTACTCGCCGGCGACTACAGCTTCGACCGTCCATCTCTCACGGATGCACTCGAGCGCCGGGGCTTCGCGGTTCGGGATGACGCCGTCACCAACTACAGCATCACCTACGCCTCACTGTCCTCGATGATGGCAATGGACTACCCATTCGATGAGGGTATCCGGACCGAAGACGATCTGGTCAGGATGCGCGAGTTGCTGTCTGGCGTCAATCCCTTCGTTGGCGGCTTTCGCGAGGCTGGCTACACCATCGTCAAGTCCGAAAACGGCTGGCCGGGATCGCGCTGCAGTTCGTGGATCGACGAGTGCTATCGGACCGGGATTCTCCGGACGTCTCTCTGGGCCGTTGGACAGCTCACGCCGTTTGCTCCGATCCAGCGTGCGTTCTTTGCGCACCCGTTTACCTCGGTGGGTCTGCAGCAGATTCGCGAGCTCCCGGATCGACTCGACGCCGACGCGTCTTCGCCCCAGCTGATTCTGGCTCACATGACCGTCCCGCACGCACCGGCTCAACTCGATGCTTCCTGCCGGATCAACCCGCAAGGTGTCGGGGCCGGCCTCCATCTCGTCAATCCCGGGGCGTCCGACGCCATGGTCGATGAAGCGCGCGCACGATACGTGGGTCAAGTCGAGTGCGTAGATCGGGAGGTCCTCGCCAGCATCGACTCGCTGCTCGAGCAAGATCCGAACCTGGCGATCCTCGTCGTGGCCGATCACGGACCCGATTCTCGCGGCCAATTGATGTTGAACCACGATGAGTGGACCGATGAGGCCGTGATCGAACGGATGTCCGTGCTGTCGGCGATTCGCTTGCCCGAGTGGTGCGACCAGGACAGGCCCGCCGTGACGACGGTCAACACGATGAGGCAGCTTGCAGCGTGTTCCCTCGGCATGGACTTCGAGCCCCTGCCTGACCGAAGCTACTGGGCGCCGCGCGAGAACGTCCATGATCTCCCGGTGGTCGAGATTTCTGACCGTCTCCGCTCAATTTCTGCTCTTTCGGGCCGATAGATGTGTATCAGCATGAAAGGGCGCGCGTGACACAACCGATTTTCGCTTACCTCGATCCGGGCTCGACCGCCACGATCCTTCAACTCGCCGTGGCCGGGACGGCCGGCATTGCCGCCGTTGTGAAGCTCAAATGGCACAGGATCAAGGGCATCTTCGGTTCTCGCACAGAGACCGCCGACGAGTCCGAAGAAGCCACCGAACCGGTCTCCTGAAAGAGCACTGGATCCCCTGATCGAAGAGCGGTGGCCTTTCGCCCGACTCGAACGGCCGTTCGCGCCCCTACGACGGCGCCGTGTTGTTCGTTGAGTCAAAGCCCGTTGCCCGTCATGAGGCTCGCCGACCGTCGGGCGGAGGCAAGGCCGGTCTGACGGCGGGATGCCGCCGCAGTGCGCACTACCCTGGATTGCCGAGCCACACAGGGGGGCACCTATGACTGACATGACTCCGCTGCCGGATGTCGACCCGGTCCTTGCCGACCTCATTGGTCGCGAAGCCGATCGCCAGCGCAACCACATTCATCTCATCGCGTCGGAGAACACCGCCGACTACGCCATGCTGCAGGCGGTCGGTTCGGTGCTGACCAACAAGTACTCAGAGGGGTACCCCGGCCGTCGCTACTACGAGGGCTGCGAGGTGATCGACGCTGTCGAAAGCCTCGCTATCGAACGGGCAAAGGCGTTGTTCGGCGCCGAGCACGCGAACGTGCAGGCCCACTCCGGCTCGCAGGCCAACATGGCCGCCTACCTCGCCGTCCTCGAGCCGGGAGACACGATCCTCGGGATGCGCCTCGACCAAGGCGGCCACCTCACACACGGTTCTCCCGTCAGCTTCTCCGGTGCCCTGTTCAACATAGTGGCCTACGGGGTCGACCCCGAGACCGAGCGCATCGACATGGACGAGTTGCGGAGGCTTGCGCTCGAGCACCGGCCGAAGATGATCATCGCCGGCTATTCGGCCTACTCGCAGATCCCGGATTGGTCCGGCTTCAGAGCGGTCGCCGACGAGGTCGGCGCCGTCCTGCTCGTCGACATGGCGCACATCACCGGCCTCGTGGCCGGGCGGGTTCATCCCAGCCCGGTTCCGTTCGCCGACATCGTCACCGCAACGACGCACAAGTCACTGCGCGGTCCCCGCGGTGGGTTGATCCTGTCGACGGAGGAGTACGCGAAGGCGATCGACAAGAGCGTCTTCCCGTACGCCCAGGGAGGTCCGTTCAACCATCAGATCGCCGGCAAGGCATTGGCGTTCAAGAAGGCGTCGGAACCGGCGTTCGCCGAATACGCAACGCAGATCGTGCGCAATGCAAAGGTACTCGCCGACACGATCATCGAAGATGGCGCCCGCGTGGTTTCGGGCGGCACCGAGAACCACATGTTCCTCGTTGACACAACGAGCATCGATCCCGACCTGACCGGCAAGGAGGCCGCGATCTTCCTCGATGAGATGGGGATCACGCTCAACCGCAACGCGATTCCGTTTGACACACGGTCGCCGTTCATCACGTCGGGTATCCGCATGGGTACACCGGCGGTCACCGCGGTCGGCATGAAGCAGGAGCAGATGCTGACGCTCGGCAACGCCATCGTCGAACTGCTCCGTCGTCGCAACGATCCCCATGCGGTGGCAACGATCAAGGAAGCGGTCGACGAACTGATAGAAGCCTTCCCCGCCTACCCCGCCAACTTCCCAGGCTACGCCTAGGCCCGTCGAGGATGCCCCCCTGCGGATTCGCGGAGCGAATCCGCGTCCCCCGTCCTACGGCCGGGGGGACAGGTGCCTTGACTCTTGCGGCGCGTTGACATATTGGTCAGCAATGGCAAAGAGGGACCGAACACTGCTCGGTTACGCACGTCGCATGCGCCGTGAGCCGACGAGGGGTGAGCGGATCCTGTGGGCGCGCCTCCGTGGCAAGCAATTCGGCGTGCGATTTCGAAGGCAGGAGCCGGTCGGTCCATTCATCGCTGACTTCGCATGCATCGAGCACCGTTTGATCGTCGAGGTTGATGGGGTGCTCCACGTTGAGGAGCGCGACGCTTCTCGGGATCGTTGGTTCCACCGGAAAGGCTGGTCCGTGCTGCGTTTCGGTGACGACACCGTCATAGAAGAGACCGATGACGTCCTCGACGCGATCCACGCCGCCCTACATGTCCCCCGGCCGGAGGCCGGGGGACGCGAGGAGCGCAGCACGACGCAGGGGGGCATCGCAGTTCTAGCCGAAGGCCGGGGGGACGCGGAGCGCAGCGACGCAGGGGGGCATCCTCAGACCGAGTTTCACTACAGGGATGACCGGAGGTAGCCTCTGGGGCGGCAAGTGGGGGCGCGCTTTTCGCCCTGGCAACCTGGGAGATACCTGCAGATGGATGGTCCGAGGAGTCGAGGCATCCCGCCGAAAGAGGCTGTCACCGGCGGGTTCTCCGACGGAGCCGACTTCTTCACCTACATCCTCGCCGGACTCCTCATCGGCATGCTCCTCGACTGGTTCACCGGGTGGAGTCCCGTCATGACCATCGTGTGGTCGCTGTTCGGCATCGGCGTCGGCTCATATCGCATGTGGGTGCGCTCGGCGTCGCTCGAAGAGGACGCCGACGGGATCAGCCATGGCATCTGATGTCGATCCGGCCGTGCGCTACGGCCCCGTTCCGGACGAGCGTCCGATCGAGGCCATCGTCAGCAGGAACATCGCCAAGCGGAGCCTCGTCGTTGCACCGATTCTCGCCCTGGTGTTCGGGATTCTGCAGGGCTGGCAAGGGGCCGTCGCTGCACTCGTCGGCGTCGCGGTCGTGGTCGCCAACTTCCTCCTCGGCGGCTGGATCCTGTCCCGGGCGGCGCGTGTATCCATGAACCTGTATCATGCCGCCGCCTTGTTCGGGTTCCTGATCCGCCTGGGTCTTATCACGGTGACGATGCTGATCATTGCCAACGTGACCGACCTCGACCGCATGGCGATGGGAATCTCGGTAGTGGTGAGCTATTTGGTGCTGCTGTCCTGGGAGGCGGTAGCGGTGATGAACGGCGCGGAAAGGGACCTTGAGTGGAGCAACTGATCCTGGCCAGCGGCGAGTGCGATCCAGCCGCTGACATCATCTGCCGGCCGGAAAACGTGGTCGAACTGTTCCGGTTCAACGAGCCGCTCTTCAGCATCGGTCCGTTCGGGTTCACGCGCACTGTGATCCTGATCTTCCTCGCCATGCTCATCGTGGTCGCGCTGCTCTTCTTCGGCCTGCGGGGCAAAGGTCTCGTCCCGTCGAAGTTCGGTGTGGCGATCGAGAGCCTCGTGGTGTTCGTGCGAGACGAGATCGCCGTGGGCATCATTGGCCCGGAAGGCATCAAGTACTTCCCCTGGCTGCTGTCGATCTTCTTGTTCATCCTGATCGGCAACGCCTTCGAGGTCACCCCGTTCATCAGCTTCCCGATCACGTCACGGATGGCGATTCCGCTCGGGCTCTCGATCCTGACCTGGGTGATCTTCGTGTTCGTCGGCTTCAAGAAGAACGGGTACCGCTACTTCACCGACCTGGCGTGGCCGAAGGCCGTACCGCTGGCCTTGCGACCGCTCGTCGGCCTCATCGAGGTCGTGTCGGTGTTCATCTTGCGGCCCATCACGCTGGCCGTCCGGCTCTTCGCCAACCTGGTCGCCGGTCACCTGATGCTGACTCTGCTGCTCGTCTCCGGATGGGTCTTCATGTCGAGCGTCGGCTCCATCGGGATCCGTGCCCTCATCGGCATCCCGTGGTTCGTGTTCGGCCTCGGCATCTACATGTTTGAGATCGTGGTCATCATCTTGCAGGCCTACATCTTCACACTGCTGTCCGCGGTTTACGTCCAGACATCTGTTCATCCTGAGCACTGAGTAGAAGGAAAGGCACACAATGGAAGAGATCAAAGGTGCGATTGCCCTGATCGGGTACGGCCTTGGCGCAATCGGCCCGGGTATCGGTATCGGTCTGGTGGTCGCCAGCGCCATTAGCGCGATGGCCCGTCAGCCCGAAGCTGCCGGCATGGTGAGAACGACGATGTTCTTGGGTATCGCGTTCACCGAGGCGCTTGCTCTGATCGGTTTCGTTCTGTTCTTCATCGCTTAGGAGGAACTGAGAATGTTGTCGTTCATGACTCAGGCGTTTCTCCTCTTCGAAGAGGCGACGCCGGCCGCCGAGGCAGAACCCAGCGGCATTGACCTGCTGATCCCGGACTGGAACGAGGCGATCGCGGGCATCATCGCGTTCGTCATTGTCTTCTTCTTCGTGTGGAAGTGGGCCGTCCCGGCGCTGAACAAGATGCTCGAAGCCCGCCAGCAGGCGATTCGCGCCGAACTCGAAGCTGCCGAGGCCGCCAAAGTCGAGGCCCAGAGTCTCCGCGACGACTATCAGGAACAGCTTGCAGGGGCGAAGGCCGAGGCAGCTCAAATTGTCGACGGGGGCCGGACTGCCGGCGAACAGGTGAAGGCCGACGTGGTGGCACGAGCCGAGGTCGAGGCCGACCAGATCAAGGCACGGGCCGAGAGCGAGATCGCCAGTGAGCGCGAGCGCATTTCCGGTGAACTCCGACGCCAGGTTGCGGGCCTCTCGATCGATGTCGCCGAGAAGGTCGTTGGCTCGAACCTTGACGATGCGCTCCAGCGCGAACTGATCGACCGCTACATCGATGAACTCGGAGGAGTGCGCTAGCTGATGGAGCACACTGCAGATTCCGGCCGCCTCGACAGGTACGCCACGGCGCTGATGGATATCGCCCGCGCCGAGGGCGACGTCGATTCGTTCGTCGACGAGTTCTACTCAGCCGCGACGTCGATCGCCCAGAACGCCGAGTTGCGCAGTTCGCTGACGGACGCCCGTATTCCGGTTGCCCGCAGGCAGGGGATCATCTCCGATGTCCTCGGCGTGCGCGTCAACGGCGTCGTCGTCGCAGCGATCAACTTCGTGGTCGCCGTTGGCGAAGCAAGGCACCTCGAGGATCTCGCGTCGCGCCTCGCCAGGATCGCCGCAGAGCAAGAGGGCACCGTCGTCGCAGAGGTGCAGAGCGCGGTCGCGCTCGACGCCGGCCAGGTGGAGCGACTCGAAGCGGCACTGTCCAATGCGACCGGCAAGACGGTGCAAGTCAAGGTCGTGACCGACCCGTCCCTCATCGGCGGCGTGGTCGCCAAGATCGGAGACACGATATTCGACGGCTCGATCAAGAGTCGCTTTGCAGACATACGAGAGCAGTGGGGTTAGGTAGATGGCTGAACTGACACTGGATCCGGCGGAGATCACCGCCGCACTCCACAAGAATCTCGATGACTGGTCACCGTCGGTCGAGGCGGAGACCATTGGCTACGTCATGTCGATCGGCGACGGGGTCGCCCGTGTTTCGGGCCTTCCCGGTGCGATGGCGTCCGAACTCCTGGAGTTCCCGGGCGGGCTGATCGGCGTCGCACTCAATCTCGATGAAACGTCCATCGGCGCCGTGCTGCTCGGTGAGTCCTCCCACGTCGAAGAGGGCGACGAAGTTCGATCCACGGGCCGGGTGCTCTCGGTCCCGGTCGGTGACGCCTTGCTCGGCCGGGTCATCGACCCGCTCGGCAACCCGATCGACGGCAAAGGCCCGATCGACACAACCGAGACCCGTCTTCTCGAGACGCAGGCTCCATCGGTCGTCGAACGCCAGCCGGTGAGCCAACCGCTCCAGACCGGCATCAAGGCCATCGACGCCATGACGCCGATCGGCCGTGGTCAGCGCCAGCTCATCATCGGTGACCGGCAGACGGGCAAGACCGCCGTCGTAGTCGACACGATCCTGAACCAGAAGGGTCTCGGCGTGAAGTGCATCTACGTCGCGATCGGTCAGAAGAACTCGACTGTTGCCGAAGTCGTCGACACGCTCGAAAAGGGCGGGGCCATGGACTACACGGTGATCGTGAATGCCTCCGCCTCGGATGCGGCTGCCCTCCAGATGTATGCCCCGTATTCCGGGTCGGCGATCGGTCAGTACTGGATGTACAACGGCGAGCACGCCCTTGGTCATCTTCGACGATCTGTCGAAGCAGGCCGTTGCGTATCGCGAGCTCTCGCTGCTGCTGCGTCGCCCGCCTGGCCGTGAGGCCTATCCCGGCGACGTCTTCTATCTGCACAGCCGGCTCCTCGAGCGCGCCGCCAAGCTGTCCGACGAACTCGGTGCTGGGTCGTTGACGGCCCTGCCGATCATCGAGACGAAGTCCAACGACGTCTCTGCCTACATTCCGACGAACGTCATCTCGATCACCGACGGGCAGATCTTCCTCGAGACCGATCTGTTCTTCTCCGGCATCCGTCCTGCGATCAATGCCGGCATCTCGGTGTCGCGCGTCGGTGGCAACGCACAGGTCAAGGCGATGCGGAAGATTGCCGGACCGCTCCGCCTCAACCTCGCGCAGTTTCGCGAGCTTGCGGCGTTTGCCGAGTTCGGTTCCGAGCTGGACGCCACGTCGCTCGCTCAGCTCGACCGGGGCCGCCGGGTCGTTGAGGTCCTCAAGCAGGGGCAGTTCCGGCCGCTCCCGGTTGCGGACCAGGTCGTCGCCATCTTCGCCGTGACCGAGGGGTTCATGGACGAGGTCGACGTCGCCGAGGTCCATGCTTTCGAGTCCGAGCTGCGCGACTACATGCGGACCCGGTACTCGCATCTCCTCGACCAGATCGCCGAGACCGGAGAGATGGACAACGACGCCATGCGCGCCGCAATCGAGACGTTCGCTTCGTCGTGGACGGGCGCCGGCCACACCGCATCCCAGGAGAGGGCTGCCCGACGCTCCGAGGACTTCGACGCGAAGGCCATGCGGGAGGGCGAGCACAGCCGACCGGTCGGGGAGGCGTAGCCACTCATGGCTTCGGCTGAGCTCCGGTTGATCCGTCGCAGGATCCGCAGCGTCGAATCGACGATGAAGATCACGCGCGCCATGGAGCTGATCTCCACGGCACGGATCGGCAAGGCGCAGAGCCGCCTGATCGCGGCGCGACCGTATGCAGCGAAGCTCGACGAAGTGATCCGCAATGTCGCCTCAGCCGGGGGAGCGTCGCACCCCCTCCTTGAACAGCGCGAGGTCGAGACGGCCGGCGTTGTCATCGTGTCGTCGGACCGTGGGCTCGCCGGCGGCTACAACGGCGCGATCATCCGCCTTGGTGAACACGCGATCCGCGAACATCTTGCAGCGGGACGCCTCGTGAACCTCTACGTGATCGGGCGGAAGGCCCAGTCCTACTTCGCCTACCGCAAGCAGCCGATCGAGCATGCCTGGCTCAACGTCACCGACCTTCCGGTGTATGCCGACGCCCGCATGATCGCCAACGTCCTGCTGAACGACTACGCAGAAGGCAGCGTCGACTCGGTCGAGGTGTTCACCACCGAGTACATCTCCGCGCTGACGCAGAAGCCGATCCACCGGACGCTGCTGCCGATTGCCGCGCCGCAACTGGAGGGCGAAGCGGCGGCGGCACCGATCGGCTACTCCTTCGAGCCGTCGCCTGAAGACATCCTCAACCGCCTCCTGCCCCGCTACCTGGAAGGCTCGATCTTCGGGATCCTCCTCGATGCATCGGCGTCTGAGCATGCGGCGAGGCGTCGGGCGATGAAGGCCGCTACCGAGAACGCAGATGAATTGACCAAGATCCTGACCCGTGGGGCCAACCAGGCCCGGCAGGCGGAGATCACAACCGAGATCTCAGAGATCGTCGGCGGCGCCGCGGCGCTCGGCGATGGTTGAGCAACGAAGGATGGAGTACCAATGAGCGAGAGCACACTTCCCTCCGGCCGGATTGTGAAAGTGGCAGGACCGGTGGTGGACGTCGAGTTCCCGCCCGACGCCCTTCCCGAGATCAACTTCGCCCTCGAGGTCGACCTGACCATCGGCAAGGACACGCGCACGATCAAGTGCGAGGTTGCTCAGCAACTCGGTGACAACCTGGTGCGTGCGGTCGCGATGGCTCCAACCGATGGATTGGTCCGCGGGGCCGAGGTGCGCAACACCGGTTCCCCGATCATGGTTCCGGTCGGCGATCAGACGCTCGGCCACATCTTCAACGCGTGGGGCGTCGCCCTCGACGCTCCAGACCACGTGTTCACCGGTCCGTGGTGGCCGATCCACCGTGAACCACCCCCCTTCGACGAGGTCGAGCCGCAGAAGAAGATCTTCGAGACCGGCATCAAGGTCATCGATCTCCTCGGCCCGTACCTCGAGGGCGGCAAGATCGGACTGTTCGGTGGCGCCGGCGTGGGCAAGACGGTGCTCATCCAGGAGATGATCAACCGCGTCGCCACGCAGCACGGCGGTGTGTCGGTGTTCGCAGGAGTCGGCGAGCGGACCCGTGAGGGCAACGACCTCTTCCTCGAGATGAAGGAATCGGGCGTCATCGACAAGGCGGCACTGACGTTCGGTCAGATGGATGAACCGCCGGGCGTGCGCCTTCGCGTCGCGCTGTCGGCGCTCACGATGGCCGAGTACTTCCGCGATGTTCAGCGTCAGGACGTGCTGCTGTTCATCGACAACATCTTCCGCTTCACCCAGGCCGGTGCCGAGGTGTCGACGCTCCTCGGACGGATGCCGTCCGCGGTGGGCTATCAGCCGACGCTTGCCGGTGAGATGGGTGTCCTCCAGGAGCGCATCACGTCGTTGAAGGGCCGGTCGATCACGTCGCTTCAGGCGATCTACGTGCCTGCCGACGACATCACCGACCCGGCGCCGCACACGGCGTTCGCCCACCTCGACGCCACGACCGTGCTCTCCCGTCCGCTGACGGCGCTCGGTATCTACCCGGCGGTCGATCCGCTCGATTCCAACAGCCGTGCCCTCGATCCGCAGATCGTCGGTGAGGAGCACTATCAGGTGGCGACCGACGTGCAGCAGATCCTGCAGCGGTACGCCGACCTTCAGGACATCATCGCCATCCTCGGCATCGACGAGCTCTCCGAAGACGACAAGCTCATCGTCGCCAGGGCACGGCGGATCCAGAAGTTCCTGTCGCAGCCGATGTTCGTCGCCGAGCAGTTCACCGGTCAGACCGGGATCTACACGCCGATGGAAGAGACGGTCGCCTCGTTCAAGGCCGTGGTCGACGGCGAGATGGATCAGTATCCGGAGCAGGCCTTCTACATGGTCGGCGGCGCTGCAGACGTGAAGGCGAAAGCCAAGGAAATCGAGGTCTCTGCCTGATGGGAAAGCCCTTCCGCGTTGACGTGGTGACGCCAGAGGCGGTGATCTGGTCCGGTGAAGCGGAGATGCTCACCGCCCGGACCATCGAGGGCGACATCGGCATCCTCGCGGATCACGAGCCGACGATGGCGGCCCTCGCCACCGGTGCCGTGGTGATCCACCACGAGGGCGGCGTCACGTCGGCCGGCATCCACGGCGGCTTCCTCCAGATCTTCCGCAACGAAGTCACCCTTCTCACGGACTGGGCCAGACTCACCGACGGAGGCCTCGAAGAAGCCCGTCAAGCCGCGGCGGCCCTCAGGGACGAAGACACCGCCACGGCATAGCGCCGTCGGCCGGTCCGAGCCCGCGACCCGGATTCCTCTGCCTCACGGAGAGGCGGCAACCGCTCGGCTCTCGACGGACGGGCGCCTCCCGCTCGCGTGCAGGAGCCGCACCCGGCTGCCACGAGCCGTTGGTACCCATCGTCATGCGATCGACGGGGCCGCCTCCGCGTTCGTGACCGCGGTCCGTTTGATCCCGACCTGCTTCTGCCGCCGGTGATAGTCCATGACGGCGAGCCACAGGCCGAAACCCACAATCCCGCTCGCGTACACGAGCGGGGCGTAGGCGAATACCAGGTACGGGACGATCGAAACGAACACGGCGAGCGCCCGTACGGAAGTACGCAGAGCGGCGACTCCGAGGAGCCCGAGCCACAGCGTGAAGAGCAAGCCAATCGGCACGCCGTACTCGGCGGCGACCAGCACCGGCACGCTGTGGACGATGGTGATATCGACTGGTGTCAGGCCGATCTGAGCAAGGTACGGTCCGTAGTTGGCGGGCCCCACACCAACGAGGGGGTTGTCGCGGATGATCTCCAGGGCGCGACGCAGGAGCGCCTCGCGTCCGCTCTGATACCCGGCGGCCGTCTCGGTCGCACGAACGTTCCACCCCGCCCAGGTGACCACGATGCCGATACCCATGGGAACGACCGCGACGAGAGCGCTCGCGAGGTAGTCCCAGTTCCGCTTGACGAGCCACCCAAGGCCGTAGAGTCCGCCGACCATCAACGCCGCGATCACGCCATTGCGACCGAAGGTTGTCGCTATCGAAGCGGAAGCGAGCGCCACCGAGAGCCACATCATCGGGTGCAACTGATCAAAGGCCCCGGATGACAGGATGATCGCCATCGCGAGCACCATGAATGTGGCGAGTCCGTAGGCTCCGTCCATCGAACCGTGCCCCTGGGTCCACACATGGTCGAAGCGTTCGGTGATTCCCGTCTGGTGGCCGCTGTGCCATACGAAGGTCTGGAGCGCCGCCCAGACGGCCTGAATTGCGGCGGAGGCGGTCAGTGGCCAGATGACCGCGGCCCGAAACTCCGACTGCGACATCCAGCGGATCGTTGCGATCGCTCCGGTCACGCCGGCGAACCGAACGACTCTCGCAAAGCCCTCCGGTGAGGGGGTCGCGAGCACCAGGATGAGCGTAAGAGCCGTGAGCGCTACTGCGCCGATGAGGCCGATCGGCCGCCCGTCGTAGGTGTCGCGACGAATGAAGAGGGGCAGAGACAGTACCGCCACGACAATCAGGATGACTTCGAGAGGCCCGATCAGCGTTGCGCGCATGATGTAGCGCGACATATGCGGACTGTGTAGATCG
Organism: uncultured Actinomycetota bacterium; assembly: GCA_963700375.1. Lineage (GTDB taxonomy): Bacteria > Actinomycetota > Acidimicrobiia > Spongiisociales > UBA5794 > JAHEEL01. The sequence goes on along the minus strand of CAVOXF010000001.1, from coordinate 39,978 downwards.
ACCTGCAGCGAGTAGAGAAGGGAAAACGGGAGCCAGATGATCATGGCTGCGATCGCCGCGTTCCTGATCGTTTCCAGGCTTGGCAGGCTGATCAATCGTCGGGCGGGTGGCGTCGCAGGTGACGTCATGATGCCGCTCTGTTCAAAGCCATCCCAGGAGTATCGGGGTTGAGCGGTCGCAGCTGAAGCGACGTTCTTGCGTCACTACCTCTTGGCGCTACGACTCGATGACGCCGACCATCGTTGCCGTGGCGTCGGCGCCGAAGCTTTCGATCACCCAGTGCCCATCGAAGACTCCGGTGTCGACGGTGACTTCTGCAACCACGCCCGGAGCGGACAGAAGGACGTCTCGTGGTTCGAAACTCATGTTCCAGGCCGTCATGGTGAACGTGTCTTCGCCGAGAACGGTCGATGAGACGACCGTGAGGTCCTGGTCGATTCGTGGTTTCGCCATTGCGGCCTGCGCTGTCGCGAGAACGATCGCGATGATGACCAAGACCATCAGGATGGGTCGCACATCAAATTGCCCGTCCGTCATTTCCCTCCGTCCGACTGCTGCTGTGAAGCTATCGAGCGGCGGGGTACCGGGCAAGGGACAAAGATCCGTGGCGAAACGGACTAGTCAGCCGTCGAGACCGGGGAACGAACGCCTAGGAAGAAGACGAGAGTCGCTCACCCATGTCGCTCACCTGTCCCGGAAAGCCCGATCCGATGGCGTTCTTGATCGCCGGGAAGAACATCGACGAGAGCAACCCCTTGGACTTGAGTTCGATCGACACCACGGCTTCGGTGCCGCCGGGGTTCGCAGGGGAGAGGTCGGCCGTAATCGTCCCGGACATTTCGGATGTGTCGAGCACGAGTTCGTACCGATCGGGTCGCTGGAACGAGATCGCCTTTCCGGTCCCTTCGTACACCTTGCCTCCGATGTCGGTCGACCAGGTGAATCCAGTCAAGACGCCATCAGCGAAGAGCGGATCCCAGACCTTCTGGACAGGGCCGAGCGAGGCCCACACATCGGGTTCCTGGAGTTGGTCCCACACGTCGGTGGGGTCGGAGTCGATGGTTACGGTTTCAGTGAAGGTGGCTGAGGGCATGCGGGGAGAATAGCGAGGTATCGATCCTCCACCCGGTCCGTGTTACCCGTCGAGATCGGCCAATGCGTGCCGGATCCTGTCCGCCGCGTCATCGAGGGACGCATCGGACGGATTCGAGTCGGCTCTGGAGAAATTGAGATCGCCCTCTCCCATCATCGGAACCACATGTACATGGACGTGGGGGACCTCGAGGCCGGCGATCATCACTCCGACCTTTGCCGGTGCGAATGCCCGGTCGACGGCCCGGCCGATCGTCTGCGACACCGACATGAGGTGATCGAGTAGCTCGGGTTCGAGGTCGATCCAGTGTTCGACCTCGTCGACGGTCACGACGAGCACGTGACCGGGGCTGAGGGGCGCGATCGTGAGGAACGCCACGACGCGATCGTCGCGCCACACGAATCGTCCCGGGATCTCTCCGTTGATGATCATGGTGAAGACGGTTGCCATGGCGCCGATCGTAGCGATCCGGCAGAGACGCGGCGCTCCGGTCACCGGCTGAAGTCGGTGCCGTCCCGGCTGATCGCCTAGCTGCGGCGTTCGCCCAGCACGAGCCGGACGCCCTCGTGACGCGTAACGATGACCGCGCTCCAGAGCAGGAGGCTTGAGGCCACCATCTCGCCGTACTCCTCGAAGAATCCGAGGATCTGCTGCTCTTTCGAGCCCTCGTCCACGAAGTTGGCCGTGAACTCGAAGCCGACGGCGGACAGGCCGAACAACGCCACACCCACGACACCGAGGATCAGCACATCCTTGCGGGAGCGGATGTAAGGCCAGAATGCCCAGACGGCGACGGCGGCGATGATGGCGACCAGCGGAACGAAGATGAACATCCAAGCATCGGTGCGAAGATCCGATCCGATACCGCGTGACTTGAGCCATTCGCCGAGACGCTCGTGGATGGTGGCGACCTCGTCGAGGGAGAGGAAGAAGAAGAACCCCGGGACTGCGTAGAGGGCGAGTGAACGGATACGTCCGCGGGTTGCGTCCCGCACCGCGAGCGGCGTTAGGACGAGGCCAATGGTGAACAACTGAACAGATGAGTACCACGTCGGCACATTCGATTCATTGCCGACCTTGAACATTGCCCAATCGGCTCCCGTGAGGTAGGAGATCACCGCGATGCCGGCGACGAGGGCACCACTGATCACGAACGCGATCACGATCGGCGGTATGTCCCGCAGCATCGACCTGCCGGAGCCGGCTTCTGCGTCGTTCATGTGGATTGCGCGGTCCGGCCACCGGAGCCGGCCAGACGGCGGTATTCGTCGGACATCAACCCTCCCGGGCGATTGGTGCGAGTGGTTGTCGCCCCGTCGCTAGATCTCGATCCGCTTGACCTATCGGCAACAGCTACGACGTCCATCGGTCGGCCCCATTGCCCTCGCCAGACTACCTGCGGTCGGGACCCGCTGTCGACGGTCCAGACCAATCACTCCGTCTCGCGAGCGGTCGAACGCCGACTCGGGTAGCGCGGCATTGATGCGTTCGCGGAGCGAGATTGCCGCTCTCGGCACCGTGGGCGTCGCAGCAATTGCCTCAAGGCCCCATCGGGACCGGACGATCCCTACTGATGAACGTTTCCCGGTTCGACGTGTCGCGTGTATCGACCCGTTCGATGCGACCAAGTCACGGTGGGGAGGCGTCCTGCCGGTGTGGTACGCCACACGGCGCGGGCGCTGGGCCGTATGCGACACTGACGCTTGAACGCTCGAGTCGACCCCAGTCTCCGGCGCGCACGAACCGGGAGGGACCGTGACCCAGGCGAATGGGAGCGGGTCCGACCTCCGGATCGCGCTGTTGTGGCACAACCCCGACTCGCTGAACCTCGGCGTTGGCGCCATCAGCCGGGCCCATGCCGGGATTCTGAAGTCGGCCGCAGACGGCATCGGCAGGTCGCTCGATATCGTCTGGATCGGCAATGGGGGAGCATCCTCAGGGGTTCGTGTGCGCGGATGGGACCTCGCCACGAGCGTCGTCGCCGGCAACGCTCTCACGTCGGAGCTCGACCGCGTCTCGTATGCGTTCGACATTGCCGAAGGCGATAGCTTCAGCGACCTATACGGACTCCGACGATTCGCCAGGATCGCGGCGCTTGGAGCCGTCGTGCGAAGGCGCGGCATCCCCGTGGTGGCTTCGCCTCAGACGATCGGACCGTTTCGCTCAAGTACGGCGCGAAGGCTCGCGGCTCGTTCGCTGCGCCAGCGCTCGACAATCTGGGTGCGAGACGGGGAGTCCCTTGGTGTCGTGGGGACACTTGCTCCGGGATCGAACGCCAATCTCGCCTCGGACGTCGCTTTCCGGCTCGGTTCACAGCCCGCCGGTATTGGATCGTCGCGGAGACTACGGATCGGTCTCAACGTCTCGGGCCTGCTGATGAACGATCGGCGGCAGGGGCAGCGCATCGGCGAGCCCTACGGTTCGACGATCTTCGCGCTCGCCGATCGGCTCGATCGGTATCCGGGCATCGAGGTGCACCTCGTACCCCACGTCCTTGGTCCACCCGGAGCGGTCGACAATGACCAGGACGCCGCCGAGTTGGTCGGCAGTCGATTCCCCTCGATGACGGTCGCAACGGGTCTCGCGACACCCGAGGAAGCGAAGGGATACATCGCAGAACTGGATGGCCTCATCGCAAGTCGGATGCACGCATGCATCGCCGCTCTGTCGTCCGGCGTTCCCGTTCTTCCACTGTCCTACAGCCCCAAGTTCAGAGGTTTGTTCGGCTCCCTCGGCTACGACGCGACCGTCGACCTGACGGCGTCTGCGGCGACCGAGGTGATCAAGGCCGCGGATGCATTTCTCGATGAACGGGATGGATGGAAGGCACGAGCGGATGTCGCCAATGACCTGGCGCTGCGTCGGATCGACCGATACGCCGCGAGTGTTGCGGAGCTGTTCGATGCCGCGTGACCTCCCATCACTTCGGCAGGTCGTTGATGCCGGGCTCTGCTCGGGGTGCGGGGGCTGTTCCGTTGTGGCTCCGACGAAGATTCGGATCGAGCTCGGGGTGCGGGGGCATCTCGAACCGACCGGCGTCGAGTTGCTGGATCGCGAGGAGGACCTCGCCTGCGTTGGTGTGTGTCCTGGAGCCATCGTGGAAGGCTTCGAGCCGACGCCAGCGATAGCAACATCGCCGCTGTGGGGGCCCGTGGCGTCGAGCCATGTGGCCTGGGCAACAGATCCGACGGTGCGACACGATTCGAGTTCGGGCGGTGCGCTCTCGGCGCTGGCAGCCTGGATGATCTCGTCGGGCCGGGCGGACTCCGTCCTGCACGTGCGCGCTTCAGACTTCGACCCTGCCCGGAGTGATGCGGTGCTCAGCACGACGGTTGAGTCGGTCCTCGCCGGTAGCGGTTCCCGCTACCAACCCGTTGCGCCACTCGAACGGCTCCTGGATGCGGTCGAGACCGGGGGGCGTTGCGTCCTGGTCGGGCGCCCGTGCGACATTTCCGCGGCCCGTCGGCTCGCCAAGCGTGACCCCGACGTGGACCGCGCCATCGTGCTGTACCTGTCGATCTTCTGCGCGGGTACGCCGGGAATGACAGGAACGACCGCCCTGCTGGGCGCGATGGCTGCCAACACGGAGGATGTCGCGGAGTTCAGGTTCCGCGGCCATGGCTGGCCCGGGCAAGCGTCGGCACGTATGGCGGACGAGTCAACTCGTTCGCTCTCGTACGCGGAATCGTGGGGCCGGATTCTGAATCGGCATCTGCCATGGCGCTGCAAGCTCTGTCCGGATGGTACGGGCGAGCTTGCCGACATCTCATTCGGTGATGCCTGGCATCTTGATGAAGCCGGCCAGCCGAGTTTCGACGAGCACGACGGTCGCAGCGCGGTGCTAGCACGGACCGATCAGGCAACGGAACTGCTCGACGAGGCCGTGAGCGAAGGAGCACTGGCCGCAGAGGGACTTCTGATCGAGGAACTCCAGCGCATGCAGCCCTACCAAGCTGCCAGGAAGCAGGAAGTCGTCGCCCGCCTCGCAGCGTGGAGGGTTGTGGGACGCCGGGCGCCTCGCTACAGCAACCTCGGATTGCGGATTGCTGCACGTCACCTGCGTCCCACGCAAGCGATGCGGGCGTTCGCCGGCACAGTGCGGCGAGTGATCCGGTCCCGTCCGGAAGGCGAGGTGTAGAGGATGGTTCAGACGGTGCGTTCGAACTCGCCGCTCTCCATCGTTGTCTCGCACGCGATGGGCGCCGCCCTGCTGTTCATCAGACGCGCCGATTGTGGCGCGCACGCTCGGGCCGGATGGAAAAGGCGAGGCTGCTGCGGCACTGGCCGCGGTTGTCATCGCTCCGTTCATTCTGGGCCTCGGGCTGCCGCTCGCCGTCCGACGCTACGCCGCGATCGCGGCCGACGACAATGAGGTCATTCGCTCGGCGATCCGGCTGAGCCTCGTCACACTCCCACTCGGTCTGGCGACTGCGCTGCTCTTGAACGGAACGCTGCTGTCTGCCGTATCGCCTGCCACCAAGGTGTGGGTGACGATTGGGCTCGCTCTGACACCGGTAGCGATCATCCGAGACTGCTTCGCGAGCGTCCTCGTCGCGCGACAGCGATATGACTCGATCAGCCTTGTCGGCCTGGTTCCGGCGGTCACAACCCTTGTCAGCGTCGCCCTTCTCGCCGCGATCAGAAGACTGAACCCGAGCACGGTGGTGGCGACAAGCGTCTTCGGCATGCTGATTGCGGCTGCGGTCGTATGGGTTCTGGTCCGCCCGCGACTCAGCGGAGCGCTCTTCCCGCCGGCGACGCTGATGGGGATGGGAGTGAGATCGGCAGGTGCCCAAATTGGCACCGTGGCGTCGCTCGGCGTCGACCAGATGTTCCTGCTCTCGTTGATGGGACCAGCCCAACTCGGTGTCTACTCGGTGGCTGCCACCGTTTCGCAGCTCCCGCTTCCGCTGTCGCGCGCGTTTGCGGCAAGCAGCTTCTCGAAGATTGCGAGGGAGCCGCTAGCGACGGTTCAGGAGTTGGAGGCCCGCTACGTCGCCTACGGAGCGATCTCCGTAGGGGTGGTCGCCCTGGGCATTGCCGTGGTGGCTCCCATCGCCGTACCGCTCGTGTTCGGCGAGCCCTTCGCCGGTTCCGTCCCGCCGTTGCAGATTCTCCTCGTGGGTGCGGTCGCCATGTCGATCGTGTTGATCGCGTCGAGCCACCTTGTGGCACTCGGTCACGGCGGCCTCGCCTCTGTCAGCCTTCTCGTCGGTCTCGCCTTCGGCCTGGGTGCCATGTGGCTCCTGGCTCCCGACTCAGGCGCCATCGGGGCTGCGGTTGCCAGCACGCTTGGATACGTCGTGTCCGCGGTCCTCGCCGTTGTCTTCCTTCGCCTCAAGCCGTTGGACTTTCGGCAACCCGGCCTGGTCCGCGGCTCCGTCAAAGATCTCCTGGGGAGCTGAATGATGTCTACCGCGCCGGCTCCGAACCCATCGACGAGCGAGCCGCAGATTGACGTCGTCACTGTCACCTACAACAGCCGCCGACACATCGACGCCCTGATCGCCTCGGTACGGGCATCCGAGGGTGTGGAGGTTCGCCTGACGATCGTCGACAACGCCTCTAGCGATGGAACAGCCGACTACCTCCGCCGAACATACCCCGAGATCGACCTGATCGCCCAGACGAGAAACGCCGGTTTCGGTGCTGGTGTGAATGTCGGCGTGCACGCCACGGCGGCGCCGATCGTCGCGCTGGTGAACCCGGACGTCGTTCTCGCGCCTGCCACCCTCAGAGCGCTTGCATCGGTAGTGACGTCTCATCACGATGTCGGTGTGGTCGGTCCGCAACAGTGGTTCCCGGACGGCTCCTGGCAGCGAAGTAGCGGGAGTGTGCCCGGCATGTCCGAGGCGATCACTCGTCTGCTCGGGGTGGCAAAGGCACAAGACCGCCTGACCGAGCAACGCAGTCGGCGCGGCGATAGGCGAAAGCTGCTGGACGTCGGCTACGTCGACGGTGCGGTGATGGTCATGCGTCGATCGGTGTTCGAGGACGTCGGGGGATTCGACGAGGACTTCTTCCTGTATGCCGAAGAAGCCGATCTGTGTGCTCGAATCAACGATCACGGCCTGCGGATCGTCCTCGACCAACGCGCCGATGCCATGCACGTGCGGGGCGGGAGTTGGGCTCCCGACCCGGCCGAGCGGGTTCGCCGCACACTCCAGATCCAGAGAGCGAAGTACCAGTTGGTTCGGAAGCGTTCGAAGGGCCGGGTCGTACCGTGGTGCTACTCGTTCGTCTGGATGCTCCACAGCACCAACCGAGGCCTGATCGCCCGCATCGGCACCCGCAATGGTGGAGGAACGGATGATGCAGACGACAGCCGGATTGCCCTCTCAGCCGCCGAGTCGGTCTACTGGCGCTCCAACCTGTCACATCGTCCCGTTCCGTCGCCCCGTCGGGGAAACAGGATTCGCTGGCACGGCCGCTGAGCGAGCACCAGTCGACGGTCAGCTACCTGTGCTTGTTGTCGAACGTACCGTCGCGGCTCGCGGCTCGGTCAAGAATCGCAGGAGGTCACGCGTCGAGACCTCCCACGATGACGCCTCGGCGATCCCGAGAAGCTCCTGCCGACGCTCGAGTGTGATACCCGATGCGACGGCATCGGCGACGGCCTCGACCCATCGCTCGGGATCGTCCGACCTCACTGACGGGCCCGCGAACACATCGACACCCGTAGCCACTGCCTTCGTCGCCAGCACGGGCACGCCATGAGCGAGCGCCGCGAGGAGTTTCAGCTTCGAACCCGTGGCGTACGCGAAGGGCAGGAAAGCGAACGTCGCGTAGTCGTACAACGTGTCCAGCATCTCCGACGAGACATCCGGGTGGAGCTCCCACCCGTTGCGCCGGCAGAGCGACCTCACGGCGCCCGTCGGTGAGCTGCCGGCTACCACGACGCGAAGATCGGGAAACGACGAACTCAGGCGGGGAGCGAATCTCGATTCGAAGTGGTGCAGCGCGTCGGCGTTCATCCCGACGCTCAGCGATCCGACGAAGAGGAGTACGGGCGGTCCCGAGTGTGGACCCCGCGGCGGCGCTATCGGCACGTCAACATCAGCTCCGATCGGGATGACCGCGCCGTCGTGTGCCCCGATCACCGCGGTGAAGCCGTCCAGATCTTCCCGGCTCACGTGCGCGAGTCGGACGCCTGTGGCAAGCTCGCGTGCTTGCCGATGCAGAAATGCCAATGACGACTCGGCGGCCCGCTTCCGGACGGGATCGGCGGCCGAATCCCTCAGATCGGCAAACCAGCGAAACTCATCATTGTGCGTCCACGCGGCGGTCGGGAGCGAAGTCTTCGACGTGGTCTCGACCGTCGTGAGATAGCTGCAGATCACCCCGCCGTACCGGCCACTCGAAAGCGCCTCGTCGGTCGCATTTCGGAACGTGGGCGTGAGGAACTTCTCTCGGTAGTAGTGGCTCCACATGCCGATCGTGCGGAGCACAGCGGCCGACTTCGTCCGCATTGACCGATCGGTGGGGCGGACCTCAGTGCGTTCCCCGCCGATGTACTCGACATCGACAGCCGCGCCGATGACCGTCACCGACGGTACTCGCGCCGAAAGGTGCCGAGCGGACTGCTCGACCAGGATGTCTGCACCGTTGCGGGCGGGGAGGAGGAGGTGCGGGGCGAGGACAAGGATCGGCTTGGACGTATCGAACCCCGGGTTGTGGGCGATCGGCGGTGTGCGTCGGCCTTCGCACGCAGCCTCGATTTCGTGCCTGATCGGATCGACGGAGCTGGCGGCGCCGATCAACGCTTCGGGTACCGACGGCTTGCCAATAGCCCGATGCAGCCCGGCCGAGAGCGCCTCGGCGTCGCCGGGTTCGACCACGACTCCGATCCCACGGGACGCCAACTCTGTGGCGGTTTCGCTGCGAGCGTCGACGGAGGCAACCACGGGGACGCCAGCAGCGATGTAGGAGGAGAGCTTGCTCGGCAGCGACATGTCAGTTCACGGTCGGGCGTTGTGTCACGAGCAGAACGTCGGCCGCCGCGAGGAGGTTCGCAGAGTTCCTCGCCGGGCAGCGTCGGCATGAAGCGGACGTTCTCGAGGCCTACGCCGGTCCACCTCGGCCTCCAGCGTGCCGCGACTCGCTGCCGTTGCCCTGGAGGATGAAGAGGATCTTCGGCGCCTGGGCCGCGGTGGCGACTACGACCTTGAGCCCTTGCTTCGCACCCATGTTGCCGGAGTGGACGGCGACGATCGCCTCGCTGCTCGATCCCGAGCGCCGTGCGCACAGCCGCTCGATCGAGCGACGGCAACGGCAGGAGGTTCCAGTTCCGGGTCCGGGTGATTCTGCCCGGACCGACCCCGGCCGCCGTGAGGTACGGTCGGAATCCTTCGGCGACGATCAAGATCCGATCGGCACGTTTCGCGAGGGCCGACTCGATCCGGCTGACCAGTCCGGCGACGCGACCGCCCCCCGTTGTACCGCTCTGCACGGCGGCCGGACCCATGAGGTCCTGGAACCAGAGCACGGATGGCACGCGATTCCTTGCCGCAGCAACGTGGGCGAGCACGGCGCCGCCCAAGTTGGGGACGACACCGAGCACCACGTCGGCGTCCCGCTTTCGGAGTGCCGACGGAAGGCTGGTTGCGAGCCATGTGATCTCGAAGAGTCCTCGCTGAGCGGCGTTCGCAACTCGTGGCACGTAGTGTCGGTGCCGCTCGATCGACACGCCGTTGCGCATTTCGCGACGACGAGCGGGCCCTCGCTTCCAGGCGGGGTAGTGCGGGTAGCCGGTGACGACATCGACCGACCAACCGTGGTCTGCGAGATGCTCGGCAAGGCCGGTCGTATACGGGGCGTTGCCGGAAGGCTCAGGAGCGTAGTTGACGGCGAAGATTGCGAGGTCGGGGGCAGGACGATCGCTATGCATGCCGCGTTCCCACACATCGCCTGGTCCAGGACCGCGTGGACGTCGGGTCGTTGACCCGATCCGATGACCAGGATGGCATGGCCCTAGTCCCCGGTTGACTTGAGCAGGGCAGGAATCGTAGCAACCGCGATGCGCAGGTCGAGGAGAGGAGACCAGGTATCGATGTATTCGAGGTCGAGATTGGCACGCACCTCGAATGATGGATCCTGGCGTGCCTTGATCTGCCACAGGCCGGTCAAGCCGGGCTTCACCGATAGGCGCCTGCGATGCCAGAAGTCATATCCGGCCACTTCGTCGAGGCGCTGAGCCCGCGGTCCGACTGCGGACAGATTGCCGATGAGGATGTCCCAGAACTGGGGGAGTTCATCAAGGCTGGTCCGTCGCAGGAAACCGCCAACCCTGGTGATGCGCGGGTCGTTCACCACCTTGAAGTCCGGCCCTACGCGGTCGTTCTTCTCTGCGAGTGTGGATCGCAGCTCGTTCGCGTTCGTGACCATGGTGCGGAATTTGTGGATTGTGATCGGGCGGCCGTGGATTCCGGCGCGTCGGTCGGCGTAGATGACAGGGCGCCCGTCGGTGATCCAAATCAACAGACTGACCAAGATCATCAGCGGGGCGAGCAGGACAAGGGCGACCGCTGACCCGACAACGTCGAAGGCTCTCTTCATGGCGAAGCCCGCGGTGTGCGACCGAATCGATTCGATCGTGAGGACCGGTGTACCCGAGAGGTGCTCGACCTGGCCTCGTGAAACCGCGTAGTCACCGGAGAGGAGCGGCACGCGCACGGTCTTGCCCTGTTCCCTGGCGATCCTGGTGACGTGGTCGATGATGACCCAGTCGGACATCGGGAGGGCGACGAGCACCTCGTCGACAACATGCTGGGCCAGCACGTCCGGGAGGTCGGCGGTTGTCCCGAGGATCGGTCGAGGGTCCCAGTCCGTCGATTTCGAGGTCAGATAGCCGACAATGTGGATTCCGAGCTCCGGGTGATCGCGCGTTAGATCGTTGACGAACAGCCGTGCTTCGGCGCCGGTGCCGATGACGACGGCGTGGCGGACGCCAAGTCCGCGGTCACGGCGCCACACCAAGAATCCGCGTACCACAAGGGTCGTCACTGCAACCCCGGCCCAGATCAGCGCGAGCGCGATTGCGACCATGCCCCGGCTGACGTTGTCGAGGTTGAGGAAGAACAGGAGAAGCACGGTGGCGACGCCGAGAGCGGCGACGCCTCGGGTGACGTCAATGAGCTTCCCGGAGATCGACCAGCGCTTGTCGAAGCGGTACAGACCGGACATGCTGAGTATGGCGACACCAACGGCGGCGTAGATCGCGAGTGCCTGGAACGGTTGGCCGAGGGCCCAGATCAGGGTGGCGTACCACTCTGAGCCGATCCAGATCCAACTCGCGGCAATCACCGAAGCCACGATGACGGTGAAGTGAAGCACCATCACCGCGACCCTGAAGCCACGGATCTTCATGCTGGGGCCTCCCACGGCGATTGCATTCGGTTGCGTCGGTGTTCCTGCTCCTAGTGCTATCGGAGCATTCCGCCCTCGCCTTGAATCGGGACCGCACCCGGCTGCGTTCCTCTCCCGCGGCCATTCATAGGGGGGGATGTGCGATTGCGGCCGCGGCGGCCAGCGGCGAACATGGCGTTGGAGAGGAGCCGCATCTATGGGTCTGAGAGACACGGTCGGGTCGATCTGGAGGCACCCGCTGAACGAGGGGAACAAGCCGAAAGGTCTGATTCGATTCGCGCAATGGCAGGTGGGGAGTCGTTTGCTGAACGCTCCCGTTGTGGTCCCGTTTGTGAACAATACGAAGCTCATTGTCTCCCGGGGCATGCACGGTGCAACCGGGAACTACTACACCGGGTTGATGGACTACGAAGACATGTCGTTTGTCCTCCATGCCCTTCGGCCGGGAGATCTGTTCGTGGACATCGGGGCGAACGTGGGCTCGTATTCGATTTGTGCAGCATCGGTTGGCGCCGATGTCGTCGCCATTGAGCCAATACCGAGGCTCGTCGACGCTCTGTCGGCCAACGTGGCGGCCAACAGCTACGGCGACCGGATCCACGTACTCGCTGCGGGCCTTGCCGCCGAGCCCGGCACGTTGGAGTTCACGGTGGATGCCGACACGACGAACCACGTCGTGGCCGCCGGAGAGAAGTCAACCGATCGGATGTCGCTCCCGGTGATGACGCTCGATGCTGCGGTCGACGGCCGCGTGCCGTTCGTGATCAAGCTCGACGTTGTCGGCTTCGAGGCCGACGTCCTCGCCGGGTCTGAGGCGACACTCCAGAATCCCGAACTCGGCGCGGTGATCGTCGAGTTGGGTGGGTTCGGTGCCGCCTACGGCCACGACGACGCCGAGGTGCACGCTGCCCTCACCGCACACGGTCTCAAACCACAGGCATACGACCCCGTAGCCCGACGGCTCATCCCGCTCTCCGGGCCGGATGAGCGCGGGAACACGATCTACGTCCGGGCCGGGTCGGGAATCGCCGGTCGCCTCGAGGGGGCGCCGGCCTACGTCGTGCACGGGGTCGAGCGGTAGGGCCTGCGGCCGGTGCCGTGATGGCTCCGACACCGCTTGCCGGCATCTCGGATTCAGTCCCGGTGACGCTTCGTCGCTCTGGGTCCATTGGGCGGCTGGAGTCAGGTTGACTGCGACGATGTCCCGCTGCCTGCACGAACACCGAGCCAATAGGTGAGCGCTGCCACGCAGACGACGTATGCGGTCAGCAGAACGAGCGGCGGAAGCGGCGGGCTCCATGTGGGTTCCCACAAGAAGCGGTTGCCGCCGTCGAGTCCAACGGTGTATCGCTTCAGGTACTCCCAATACGCGATGATCTGTGCGGCGGCGAAGATCAGGGCCCCCGTCCACCGAATCGTTCTCGGATCGACCGTTCTGACGGTGGCGCGTCCTGCCATTCCGAGGAGGATTGGTATGCCGACCGCGAGAGGCATCGAGTAGCGACCTTGCCAGAACCCGGGCCGATTCCCGGCTTCGAGAATCTCGAACATGATCAAGGACCCGAGTGTTGCGAGCGCCGCGAGGCCGGCGGCCAATGCCATCCTCCGGTTCGGCTGAGAGATGATGGCGAGGATCGCGAGCCCGAGGACACCAACAAGCCACATCACCACAACAAGTGCCGGCACCGGGGTGTCGAGCCACCCGAAGTTCCCGACGGTATCGATGACGAGCTTCTGATAGGCGATTCCCAAGCTGTCTCGGATCGTATCTCCCAGGCTCGATCCGACAGCCGTGGAACCTCCATCTGCAACGGTGCCGACGGCGGTCGACCAGGCGATCTGCACGACAACCGCGACGGCTGCAACGACCATCCAGAACTGCGAGATTCGCCGTCTGGCAAGTTGGGCCAATCGTTCTCGCGAACCAGCGGCCGCCAGCGCGATCGCGACGATAGCGAACAGCCAGAGTGGACCGGCACGGCGCACCGTCACGAGCACCGTTGCACCAGCACCGACGAGCGTGATGACGGCCGCCGGCGGCGATTCCGACCGCAGGATGACGAGGAGGCCGGCCCAAAGGGCGACGGCCGCAGCAATCTCAGGCCCGCTGCTATTGAGCCCTCCGCCGAGGAAGAACAGCATCGGTGTCAAGGCGAAGAGGAGTCCCACACCTCCGAACGGTGACCCGGACCACGACAACGCCGCTGCCGCGCAGGCGATGAGCGCCGCTGTGAGGGCCGTATTGACCAACCGCATGCCGAAGAGGCCGGACGCCTCAACCGACACGAGGCTTGGCAGGCCGACCACCGCGTACCATGCCGGGGGATGGATGCCGGCCGTCGTTGGAACGAGACCGATGGCGCCATCGTCACTGCCGTAGGAGAGGCAACTGGCGTCCAGGGATGCATCGAAGGCGTAGCAGGGCGGCTCGTAGGACGTGCTTGGGTCGAGGTCGAGCAAGATGGGGACGTCGACCAGCCGAATGACACTGCGGACGTATGGCGAGGCCCCTGGGAACTCTCCTGGTGCCGGTTCGAGCCCAATGATCTGACCACGCGCGACAGAGGCTGCCCGGACAATGTGAGCCGGCTCGTCGGGCACTCCGAACAGTGGGGTGGCGAGAGTCCACAGGATTCCGACGGCCAGGCAAAGGCCGAATGAGGTGAGCCAGACGGAGCGCAGACTGTGGGCTCCGGCCGGCCGACCGCTCGATTGTTGGGGCGCTCCTGCTCTCACGGCTGACGATGGTATGACGATCACTCGTGCTCTCAGGCCGATGTGAGTTGTTGCCACGCATAGCGCCGGTGCATGACCGCGCCGCCACCGGCCTTCCGGTTGCCCTGCTGCGCTGAGTAGCAACGGGTTGACGCACGGTGCATCCGGTGGAAGACTGATATTGAGCGGCCAACGCGCCGTTCTGTCGGGGGAAAAGTCGTGCCGCGCTGGCGCGACAGGGGACTATCCGCGATTCTTCGCGATAATTGGAAGGCTGGTGGCGAGCGGACGTTTCCGCTCTCTCGAAGTGGGGCGGGCATGCGGCTTGGGCGGATATCTATGCGGACCGGTGGCGTTCGTTTCGCACACGGTCACCGGCTGCCGACTTCGACCGGCGCGATCGTCGGCAAGATGTTTGAGAAGGACTGAGGAGGGGCCATGCGCTCATACGGGCGAGTCGGTTGGAGCGGTGGGTCGTTGGCGGCGGCGCATCCCCAACCGCGGTTGTTGCTGGTCGCGCTCGTCCTGGCCGTGATCGCCTCTGCGCTCGTACTCGTTGGCGCCAACCAACCGGCGGACGCGGCTCCCGGCGACACGGTCCGGTTTGCGGCGGTAGGCGACTACGGCTATTCCGATGGGCCGGATACGCAGGCGGTTGCGGACCTCGTCGACGCCCAGGCCGTCGATCTGGTCATCACGACGGGCGACAACACCTACGGCACAACGTCCGTGGTGAAGCCGCCTGCGTACTCCATGATCGATTGGAACGTCGGCAAGCCCTACTCCGACTTCATTGGCTCGTACATCGGTGCCTACGGAACCGGCAGTCCGACGAATCGCTTCTTCCCGACAGCCGGCAACCACGACTACGAGGACGGCACCGGGATCGCCGGATACCTGGCGTACTTCACGCTTCCCGGCAACGAGCTCTACTACGACTTTGTCGAGGGGCCCGTCCACTTCTTCGCACTCGATTCGAACGAAGGCGAGCCTGGAGTCGACCTCGATGCGCAGAAGACCTGGCTCCAGGCGCAGCTTGCCGCTTCCACGTCCCCGTGGAACGTGGTCTATTTCCACCACGTTCCGTACTCTTCATCGACGGCTCACGGATCGAATCCGAACATGCAATGGCCCTTCGAGGCATGGGGGGCCGACGCGGTGCTCGGCGGACACGACCACGTGTACGAGCGAATCCTGAGGGACGAGAATTCCGATGGCACCGACATCGTGTACCTCACCAGCGGCGCCGGCGGACGGAGCCTGTACGATTTCGGTACACCGCTGCCCGGGAGCGAGGCGCGCTACAACGGCGACTACGGCACCGTCATTGCCGAGGCCGACGAAGGCTCGCTCACGTTCGAGTTCTGGTCGGTCGCCGACGATGCAAACCCCATCGACAGCTACACGCTCAACAAGCCGATTCCGGACACGACCCCACCGGTGATCACGCTGCTGGGCCAGCCGCTGGTCACGCTCACCGTCGGCGACTCCTACGCCGACGCCGGCGCCACGGCAGTGGATGACGTCGACGGGGATATCACCGGCGACATCGTGGTCGTCGGCGACGTGATCGACACATCGACGGCAGGGAATCACACGGTTACCTACGACGTCGAGGACGCGGCCGGCAACCCGGCGGTTCAGGTGAAGCGTACGGTCAAGGTCGAAGAGGATGATCCGCCCCCGGTCGTTCCCGGGGACGACATGTACGGCCTCGTCGATCCGAGCACAGGAATCTGGCGATTGCGGAATCAGTCCGGTGCCGTGTCGCAGTTCTACTACGGCAATCCCGGCGACTCCCCGTTCGTGGGCGACTGGAACTGCGACGGGGTGGACACACCGGGCCTGTATCGCCAGTCCGACGGGTTTGCCTACCTCCGCAACTCGAACAGCCAAGGGGTCGCGAACCTGACGTTCTTCTTCGGGAACCCAGGCGACGTTCCGCTCGCCGGTGATTTCAACGGGGATGGGTGTGACACGCTGTCGATCTATCGCCCGGCCGAAGCACGCTTCTACATCATCAACAAGCTCGGACGCAACGGTGGCGGCCTGGGGGCCGCCGACTACTCCTTCCTGTTCGGCAATGCAGGGGACAAGCCGGTTGTCGGCGACTGGGACGGCGACGGGATCGACGAGATCGGCCTGCATCGCGAGTCATCCGGGTTCTTCTACTACCGCAACACGTTGACGACCGGGATCGCGAGCGGGCAGTTCTATTTCGGCGACCCCGGCGACCGTTTCGTCTCCGGGGACTGGGGTGTGGTGAACGGGGTGGACACACCGGCGGTATACCGGCCGTCGAACGCCACGTTCTACTTCCGCCACACCCTGACCCAGGGCATCGCGGATGCCCAGAGAACGTGGCCGGGCGCCGGCCCGTGGTGGCTGCCCGTCGCGGGCGACTTTGATGCGTAGATAGCCGCTCGTTCTGTGAACGCTGGCCGCCGCTTCTTCCAATCGGGATTGAGCGGTCGGTTCACCAGACACAGGGTCCCGACTGCCTGCTCGCTCGAGTGATGTCGCCCCGCCTTGTCGGCAAATACCGTCGAGCAGCGCCAACGAGACCCGGTTGGATCGTCACCGCTCCCGATCGGCGGCGCGTTCGACGCCGACTGTCCGCCGACGACCGGACGATTGGCGGCTGCTCGTTGCGATGTGTCGCCTTCAACGCCTTGTCGTCATTGCGCGTCCCTCGGGTCGAGGCACCGGACGGATGCGGGGGAGGATCCCCGATCGGCGGTACTGCCCATCCCTCGAACGGTGCCATGTGTCGGATCCCTCGATGGCGGATTCGAGATCGAGCGACATATCGCATGGACGGTTCCAATCCCGCGGACGACCCCCGAACGGCAGCACCGAGAGGGAGCGGTAGGCAACCGTTCCGGGCATCGCGAAACCGAGATCACGCACCGTCATGCTCGACCCACAGCCCAAGCGGCCGAACGCAGCGGCGTTCGCGCACTTGAGCGACCGACTGGACGAGCCATCTGGTCCTCCTCTTCGCGGCATCGAACGCAGGCTGACGCAACCCTCCCAGATTGCAGTGCCATCACGAGATTCGAGGCGCTTGAAGGTCGTTTGCCCCTATCACGGGAATCGGAAGTCGAGTTCCACGCGTTCGGAGCTACGTCTCCGGCCCTGCGACACTTCCTGCGCCGTCGTCGAACCAGCGGTCGTAGATCTCCTGATACGTGCCGTCGTCGATGGCAGCGGCGAGCGCTGCGTCCACTCGAGCGAGCAGCTCTGGTTGAGCCGGGTCGACGGCGAAGGCGAAGACGCTGCCGCTTGCTGTTGTATCAACGAGCCGGAGGGACTCGAGACGACCCGCCGCCACCAGGGGGTACAGCGCGGTCGAAATCAGGGCGTCGGCCTCGCCGCTGCGCAGCGCGTCGCGGGCCTCGCCGGGGCTCTCGAATTGGACAACCTGCACTCCGATCGGTGCGAGGTTCGTTTCGGCCCACGCGATCGCGCGTGTGCTCCGCAGGACCGCGACGGTGTCCGACGCGGAGAGCGCGTCGAAGGCGGTAATGGTGCTGTCGCTTTCGGCATCCACGATCAATCCGTATTGCGGTAGGAAGTAGGGCGTGGAGTAGCGGACGTCTTTCAACCTGGCGTTGAGGACGGCCAGGCCGCCGACCGCGAGGTCGTACGTGCCCACCGCCGTCCCGTCGTACAGCGCGGTGAGGTCGGTCTCGACCCACTTGGCCTCCGTGCCGATCCGTTTCATCAGTTCGTCGACGAGGTCGATCTCGAATCCGGAGAGTTCACCGTCGTCGTCACGGGTCTGGAACACCGAGACGTAGAACCAGTGGCCCACCGTCAGGACGACCGGCGGAGTCGTTGTCGAGGTCGTCGTAGCGGGGAGCGTGGTGGTGGCGGCGGTCGTCGTCGTCGGTGTCGCGATCGTGGAGGGCGCCGCGGTGGTGGTTGCTTCGGTGGCCGCCGTGGGTTCCGCGTCGGTCGTGAGGGTGGGGATCCCAACCGCCGCGAGTACGAGCACGACACCGATCGCCACCAGGATGGCGACAAGGCGTTGTGTCGCCGCTGAGCCCGAGCGGTCGGGCGGCGACTCGGGCGGTGGCGGCGGTGGTGGCGGCGACGGTGGGCGAGGGGGCGGTGGTCCTCCGGGCGGTGGTGCGCTCACGCCTCAGCGCCTTACCAGCAGTGTGATCCCGGCCGCGAGCGCCATCCACGGGCCGAGGGCGAAGTATGCCGTGAAGAGGTCGGCGACGGCAGTGCCCAGCTCCTCGGCGTCGATGAAGAGATAGGCGAAGGTCATGAGCAGCCATGTCGTAGCGATGCCGGCAGCGATCCCTCCCACAAGCCTCCGATGCCGAGCGGCTTCGGCTACGAAGATGGTTGCCAGCGCAGCCAGGGCGACGACGAGCGTGAGCAATCCGATCGTGAGCGCACCCGTCTCGTAGGAATCGTTCCAGACGTGGAAGAGCGAGGTGTCGAATGAGCCCCGGGCGTCTTCGCCCCACCACGGAAGGAACGCACTGACGAGCAGCGCGATTGCGGCGATGAGCGATACGCGATTCGCACCGCTTGCAGCGGCGACGCCGGTCGTGTCCTCCGGTGTGGCGGCACCGGTTGGCACGCGAGCAGGCGAATTGGGCGGTCGCGTAGCTTCGGTATGGATGGGAACCAGTTGCCGGCCGTCGACCCACGCTACCCATCCGTTCTCGGCGCGGACACCGGCCCAGTCCGACTGCCACTCGGTCACCTGGAGTTCCACGCCGCCCGCCAGGTTGGCGATCGGGGCGCTGCCCCCGTCGGGACTCGACCAGGACCTGAGTCCCTGGGAGGGCACGATGTGGGTTGCTTCCCAGGCCGGCTCGCGAAGTGGGGTCTCAGGTTCAGGCACCACCTCGTCGGGCACCTCGACCCGGCGGTTGAGCTCGGCGACCGGCGCCCATCCCTCGAGTGGTCCGCTCGGATCCGTGACATGCGCCCACGCTCCGGCCTCGCCCCGTACGTGGTACCACCGTCCCGGTTGCAGATACCCGGCAATCGCGTTGGTTGCGTTGAGATCACGAACGGCCGTCGATTCGGCCACGTAGACGAACTCCGGCTCGTTCGTCGTCACTCGCCGCAACGCACGGGTCATGTCATCGAAGTAGTCCAACGGATCGACGGAGCCGATCGTGATGGGCAGGCCGGCCCCCGGTCCGCCCGTCCGGTGGAGCACGCACAGCGGACCATTTCCCCTGATGATGACCCGGTGTTCGTGGTGCGACACGCGACCGTTGTCGAAGACTGTGGTCTCGCACGAGATCGCCGGGAGCGGGTTCCTCCACCAAGCGGCGAGCGTGAGGAGTGTCGGCCCCGGACGCCAATCGTCCTGCACACCGACGAGGAGTCCCGATCCGACGAGCTCCGCGACGCCGCGGTCGATGGCCTCGCTGGTCACCGGAGGCATGAAGCCGGTGAGCCCCAGCATTGAAACGAGCCATCGAGCATCGATCGACTCCGACCCTGCCGCGGCCTGATCCTCGAGGGTCGATCGATCGATCCGGTACTCCACATCGGTCTTGCGGTCCACCATGGCCGCGAAGAACTGCGACCGGATCGCGTCGACCGAGGCGCACAGCGCTGCGAGCCCGTCCGGGCCGAGGACGAGAGCATCGATGGCGGCGGTCTCCGGAGGGGTGGGGAACACCACCTGGGAGACCAGCGATACGACGTCGCGCTCCGACCAGGGGTAGGACACCCGCAGGCCGTCGCCTTCGAGCCAGCACCCGATCAGCCCTTCCCCTTCGGCTCCTCCACCGAGGAAGTACTGGACAAGGCTCTCCGTGGCGCCGGGAACCGTGACCCTGACACGCGATTGGGGCTGTCGCAGCACCGCGAACACCTGGTCCCAAGTCTCGCCTGACAGACCGCGCCGACTGGGGGACTGCATCGCGGTCGCTTCTGCGAGGCCGACGAACGACGCGAGTGGCGAATGCGCCGACACCTCACGGTCCGTCATCCACACCACTTCTTCCCGACTCAGCAACTCGGAACGGAGGTCCTCGGTCATGGTGTGTCACCACCCGGCGGACCGGTGCCGCCCGCGAGCGGAGCGGGCGGCGGCGCGTTCTCACCCGTCAGCGGGTAATACTCGATTGAGGAGTCGTAGACCTCCGGCACCGGCCCACTGATTCCCCCACCACGCTGGATGAGGGGTTGGGCGGGGAAGGTTCGCTGGGCGAAGAGCGGGTTGCCGTCTGCGTCGAAATGGATTTCTCGGGGCCCCGGTTCGACGTAGTGGGTGGGCGCGCCGTCGGCGTCGAGCACGGGGATGCGGGGATTGATGTCGACTTCCGCAGCGCTCGGGATCTCGACCCTTCCCCCGGTGGTCCCTCCGGGAGGAGGACCACCCAGAGGACCGGTGACCGGCTCCACCTCTGCCCGCGAGGGTGCTGCGCTGGCGCCGGTGACGGGCGCCACATCGTCGCGTATCCGCGGCTGGCCGACGAAGCCCTCGGGTGAAGGTCCCGTGCTCGCTGCAGCCTGGGGCGGGTCGTAGGGAACGAGATTGCCCTCCGCATCGATCGCGACCGATCTGAGCTCTCCATTGACCATCGCCCGGCCCGCGGGATCGACGTGGCCGATCAACTCGCCCTTGCCGTTGTAGGCCGGAGCAAGGCCGGCAGGGGTGTCGGGCTGTTCGAGGTAGCCGACGGGCAGGTGGGTCTGGTCGTCCATCGCGATCAGAATGCGCTCTCCTCGTTGGTTGGTGAGCATGCCGCTCTCGGGGTCGAGCGAGCCGACCTGCCGATCACCGACGACGAAACGCCCCTCACTGTCGATGTCGATCCCGCCGGCAGCGCCCGGCGAAGCGGAGGCGGGCTGCGGCCCGAGGTCGTCGGGAACGGGGTGACTGGGCTGGCCCATCGTCTTGTCGACGATCTCCGACCCGTGCATCGTCGGACGCGCCTGGCCGAGAAGCTGATCGCGCGTTGGGGGTATCCGCTCGGGTAGGTCACCGAGAGCTGGTCTTCCCACGGCGTCGACCGCCGAGGGCGGTGGTGGCGTGGAGGGTGCTCGGGGACCGGGTGATTCGTTGGCCGGCACGTAGTCGGTGGGATCCCGCGACCAATCGGACTGCGACCCGGGGATCGGCCCGTCGGGGACGTCGGCCGGCGGACCCGCGGGCGGTGGAGTCGGTGGTGGTGCCGACGGTGGTGGGGTCGGCGGCCGTCCTTCGAACGCGTCGACCGCCGAGGGCGGTGGCGGCTCGGAGGGTGCTCGGCCACCGGGCGGACCCTCGGGATCGATGACCTTCGGCGCCGTTCCCGACCAATCCGAAGGGGGGGTATGCACCTGGTCGGCCTGAGTGCCGGGGGGCACGTAGCGAGGGTCGTCGGGGTCGACGTGGCGGGGGCTCAGCGGTTGGTCGTAGTGAGGTCGCGACCCACCCGGTCGGACCTGGATCGTCGGCGTTCGGCTCGGCATCGTTCCAACACCGCCGTACTCGGGTGGCCGCAACCTCGGGTTGAACGGCGTGTCGTACCCGGCACGCGGGCCGCCGGCGCGAATCCTGATGGTGGGAAGGTCCGGCGGAGGCGGTCGGCCGACGGTTGCCACGGTCTCGACCATGCCGCCGCCACCGCCCGCGACGAAGCCGATCCTGGCGGAATTCCAGGCGTCCTCCCAGGTCCCACCGCGGATGAGCGTCTCTCCTGCCGCGGTGGTGCTGCCGCTCAATGATCCCCAGCCGATCTTGCCCAGTGCGGCCTTGCCCGGCTCCCAGCCGCCCACTCTGGCCCCGACCCATCCGAAGCCTGCGCCCATCGCCGTGTTCCCGATCGTGGACATGGCGCCCTTGCCGTCGTAGATCGACTCGGTGGCTCCGAAGATCCCTCCGGCGGCGATCGGGTTGATCAACGCCGCGCCGGTCTTGGCCGTCACCTCGATGATCGTCGCGTGGTTGTTGTGGATCCGGACCCAGTCTTCCTCGCCGAGGCGCTGCATCGTGTCCCAGTAGGTTCGTGAGTCGTCGGCGATTCTCCTGGCTTCGGCGATGTCGGCGTTGGTGGCGTAGCCCCGGTCCGCGACACGCTGCCGGATCCGGTCCAGGATCCCCAACGAGTTCGCGTCCGCCTTCTCCATCCAACCCTCGGCTCCCGCGACGTATCGGTCGAACGCGTCGAGTCGGGCCTGCTCAGCAGCCTGCCCCAACGCGTCCTGGGCCCCGGACCGTGCGATTCTGTCCTGGAGGTCTGCCCAGTTGCGCCCTCGCTGCGCATCGTGGGCTGCGACCCGGCGGGCCGTTTCTGCGTCGAGTTCCCGGTCCCACGCCTCGATGAGACCGGGCACAACGGCAGCGTTGACCCACCTCCCTTCCTCGCCGTCCCACGGCCACCAGACCATGCCGGTTTCCGGATCCACCTGGAGCGGTGTCTGGTCGTAGGGGTCGATGAACGGCTCCGGGGGTGGAGTGGTGCCGCCGCTTGACCCACCCAGGATCTGGCCGATGCCACCGGCCGCCTCGCCCAATGTGATGAGCCCGATCGCAGCGGCCGCGATCAATCCGGCCACGGCCTGTCCGGCGGCCTCGCCCGGTTCGATGGACTCTTCGGCGTCCGGCGCGTCGACAACCGGCGGTAGCGCAGTGTCGATCGCCGGTGGAGTCTCATCGACCCGCCTGCGGGCGCTCGACGCCCTCGCACCGGTCAATATCGCCTCGTCGTGCCGCGGCGGGCCACCTCGTCGACGGGCGGCGACGGGTCGTCGACCGCCGCCGGCGTCTCCGTCAGGTACCGTCGATGTTGGCGAGCGTTGCGCTCATCGGTCCGAGCAGCGCCTGGTATGCGGGCATGGGTTCGACTTGATCGCTATCCATGGCCCCGCCGAACAGAAAGTAACGAGGTGCGTAGACCAGAACCACATCGTCGACCCCGTAGTACCTCCACGCCCAGCCCTCGGTTCCGATGTCCAGCGGGACGAGCTCGCCCCGGCATGTGGAGAGATCCCCTGCCCACTCCCGCGTGGTGTACACAGTAACGCCACTGGTATTGGCTCATACGCTTCCTCGTCGAGGAGTACAAGTGGACGTGGTACCCGATGTGGTCAGCCGAGTGAAGAGCCAGACCCTCGTGGCACACGATGCGACTGGAGCGACTTGACCTTCCTCGAGTTCGTCATTTCGCGCGCTCCCAGGATTCAGCGCCTCTCCCTCGGTCTCGACGAGCAGGTCGCACAGCTCTGTCGTCGGTGAGCTCGACGGTGTCGGCCGCGGCGGGTGCTGCTCCACCGCCGACGAAGGCCACCGTCGGCAGCGTGAGCGCTCCGATCAGCAGCGCTGCCCCGGCCCCGGTGAGGGCCTGGCGGGCACCGCGCATGGGATCGTTGCGTCCGACGAGCAGGCCGATCCCGAGACACACGCTGAACCAGGCGAGCGTTTGGCCGATCTTGACGATGCCGGTTCGCGAGGCGATGCCTGCAGCCTGCATCGCGACGATTCCGGCGCCCCACAGGACGATCCCGACGGGACTGCGGCGGGCAAACCAGCCTCGTTCGGTCCTGCTGACTTCCAGCGTCGTTCCCTGGGTGAACCCGAGGGCGAGCCCGCCGGCGATGGCCAGCACAACCGCGAACAGGGGCGTGGTCACGTGTGTGATTGCGGCCATGGCGAGGATGGCGACAACACCGACGGCGGCCCGGGCGACGTCGAAGCCGACGCGGATGCGGCTGGCCTTGCGGGCGAAGAGGACGGCGACGGCCAGGGACGCAACTGTGAGCACGATCGACCCAATGGTGATCGCCCGTGCCGGCCATTCCCCCACAGTGCCCTCCTTCCGGATTCCCTGTGGCGTCGCGACCCGCGACGCCGTCATCGTACCGGATGTCGCACGTGCGCGGCGAACCGGTCGGAACGGCGTGCAGTCGGCCGCCAGGAGCCGGACAACTGGCGTCCCGTGCGGACCGCGGAATGGACACCGTCACGACCGCGCGGAGCAGCGAGATCAGACGCAGGCCTGCTCCCGATTCCGTTGTGCGGTTGATCCGAGCCGCGACGCCTCCCGGGAGTGGCACGGGTGAAGGCGCCGTGACCCGGGCGAGCGCTCCCGGTGGCGCCGATGCTGATTCGATGCCAACGCCCGGCGTCGTGCATAGAGTCACCGGGTGTTGAAGGAGCTCTACTTCTGGTCGACGCTGCTCAGCGTCGGGTTCGTCGTTGCGGTCGCGCTCGCCGCGGGCGCAATCCTGGCTGCGGTTTCCCACAACCGGGGAACCGACAGAATCAGGATCCGTAGGCGGCTCGAATGGGTTTGGCTGGCCGCTTCGATCGGCGTGGTCGCGATCCTGACCCTGCAACCGGGACCGGACGGGTTCGGATCACCGCTCCCGGCGCTCCTCGATCCGCTCTCCGGATTCGTCGCGAGAGATGCTCTTGCCAACCTCGTGCTCTACGTCCCGGTGGGCTTCTTGGCAGCTCTGCTCTGGCGTACGTCACGGCGACCCGTTGTATGGGCGACGGCTCTTGCGTTCGGCGTCTCGTTCTCGATCGAGTTCGCCCAGTTGATCCTGCCGATCGGTCGCTCCGCCCAGTTCTACGACGTGGTGTTCAACACCGTTGGGGGATTGGTCGGTGGGTGGATCGGAGCCCTCGTGTCCGGTCGATTCCGGCAGTCCGGCGCTCGGGTCGAGTACGAGGTTCGTGCCTCGAACTGATGACCCCCGCCGGAAGCAACCGGACAGAATCGTTGTCCGGTAAGGGTCCGGGCACGTCAGATTGGAAAGCGATAACATCATCGGTATCCCGATTCGAGGTGTTGTGGACTGGCAGAACCCGCTGCGATCGATTGCCGCCACCGTCGATGCCGATGTTCTCAAGGCATTGGCGAACGCGGAGCAAGCCGTCACCGGGAACGAGCTCGCGGGCATCGCCGGCCGTTCCTATGCCCAGGTCTATGCCGTGGTTCACCGCATGGTCGGCGAAGGCCTTGTCGAGTTGACCCGCTACGGACGGACCAACACCTACCGATTGAACCGTGACCACGTCGTGGCGCAGGGGGCCATCAGAGTCCTCACGGCTCCCAGGCGGATTGAGAGCGAGGTTCGGCGAGCCGCCGGTGCATGGGATCCGCGTGCCGAGACGGTGGCGTTCATAGGACCGGCCGCCCATCGAAGCGTGTCACGGGACGGTGAACTCGAGATCCTCGTGGTTCGGGTCGGAGGTGTCGGTCGGTACGACTCGGCGTGGAGCGGGCAGTTGGATGACCTGTCGCGGATGGTGGAAGGCCTGTCGGGCAATCCGGTTCGGCTGATCGATGTCGACCAGTCCGAACTCACGGAACGGGCCCAACACGACTCTCTGCTGATCAAGTCACTGCACGGCGGGGCTCGAGTGATCTACGGAAAGAAGCCGACGGTCCGTCCGGGAATCGAGGCTGCGAGGAAGCTGCCTACGCCGGCCGATTGACCGTGGGCGCAGTATCGAGCGCCACGTGTCCGTCGGGGGTTCCCATCTTGGGAAGGGCGACCGCTATCGCCGTTCGGAGAATCGACAGATTCACTTGCAGAACGATTCGGGTTGACGCGGACCATGGGAGCCCGCTCCGGTCGCTCCCTCAACGGGCGATGCGGACATGCGCCGAGGGCTCGCGGCGGCTCGAGCGCGGCGTCGAGAACCCGACTTCGGATTCACCGTCGGGCGGGCACAACACATCTGATCATGATCGGTCGGCCGCCGTGGGCCGGACCAACGACCGGCATGCGGGCATCGTGCATCCCGCCCGAGTCTCGAACGGGCCAACCATCAGTGCCTTGTCCCACGAAGGGTCTTTCGGTCCTTGTGGGCCCGTGGCGATTCGTCTATAACGGCACATGAAGCTTTCGCGCTGAAGGCAGGGTGAATGACGGACCGCAGGTCACGTCCACAGAGTGCTCCCGAATGCTTCACCATGTCCGTATCGCGATCAGTTACTCGCGCCAGAACCCTCGAAATTCGATGGGTTCTGAATGGGTGAGCGCACGGACCAGACCTATGGAGGATGCCCTGATGATGGCCACGCGTCCCTTGCTCCCGATTCGATCTGAGATCGACCGACGCGCGAGCGTCCGCGATTCGCTCAGGGTCTTGCTCGTGGTGGCCATGATCGGTGCCGTTCTCTTCGTGATTCCGCCGCGTCCGGCGAACGCTGGAGCCACGTTCGTTGTCGACACGACGGTCGACAGCGTCGACGCCGTTCCCGGCGATGGTGTGTGCGCCGATGCGCTGGGGGATTGCAGCTTGCGTGCGGCGGTGATGGAGGCCAACGCGTTCGCAGGTGCGGACGACATCATCCTCACGGCAGGAACGCACACGCTTTCCCTCCACGGCGCGAACGAAGACGCTTCCGCGACCGGCGATCTCGACATCCTCGAGAGTCTTACGATCACGGGCCTCGGACACGCCGGGACCGTCGTTGACGGTGATGCCGAGGACCGGGTGTTTCACGTTGTGACACCGAGCGCCGTGGTGCTGCTCGACAGTCTGCGGGTCTACAACGGCGCTCCGGGTACCAGCCCGGGAGCGAATACGGCGGGCATGGGGATCCTGAACTGGGGCGATCTCACCCTGCAGGAGGCCACCATCGTGGCGAACCACGGCGCGTCAAACGGAGGAGCGATATACAGCAGCAACCAGCTCACTCTCGTTCGGACGTCGGTCACCAACAACTCCGCAGGCAACGGGGGAGGGATCTCAAACCTCGTCGGAGGCACGCTCACGGTTGTCGACAGCACCTTCAGCGGCAATAGCGCAACCGAGGTGGGCGGGGCCATTCAATCCAGGGGTGGGGCCACGATTCAGAACAGCACGATCTCCAACAACAGCTCGGTCGGGAACGGCGGCGGTCTGTACAACGTCAGCACCGGATTCTTCACGATCGAGAACAGCACCATCGTTGGGAATTCGACGAGCGGATACGGCGGAGGGATCTACAACGCGAATAGCACTAGCGGCAGCGTGTCGATCGCATCCTCGATTCTCTCGGACGGCACGGCGGGCGTCTGGGGTCCCAACTGCAGCGGCGTCGTCACCTCGCTGGGCTACAACCTGGTCGGGGACGACGCGTCGTGCACGTTTGAGGAAACGACGGGGGACGTTTGGGGCACGCCGACGGCTCCGATCGATCCGATGCTCGGGGCACTTGCGAACAACGGTGGGCTCACGCTGACCCACCTCCCCGCTGCGGCCTCTCCCGTCGTGGATGCCGGCCCGGCGACGTGTCTCGCTGCCGACCAGCGCGGGACGGTCCGTGTGCAGGGACCGATGTGCGACATCGGATCGGTCGAGCTTGTGGCTCCGAGCGCTGTCGACGACCCGTACGACGCGATCACCGGCGTCGAGCTCGCGGTCGACTCCGCCTCCGGAGTCTTGGCGAACGACTCGGCCGGTGAGACCGGCGCTCTCGCGATCGTCGCTCCCGGGGCGTTCACCACTGCCCACGGATCCGGGGCACTCAATGCCGACGGATCGTTCACGTACCTCTCCGACCCGACCTATGTCGGTGACGACACGTTCACCTATCAGGCGGCCAACGGGGTCCACACGACCAATACCGCTACGGTGACGATCAGCGTTGCCCCGCTTCCGATCGCCAACGAAGACTCGTACGGGCTGGCAGAGGATGGAGTGCTGACGGTTGGCACCGACCCTGCGTTCGATCTCGCCTGGGGCACGTCCGGCGCCGGGAACGGCCAATTCAATGCTCCGGAGGCCGTGGCCGTCGACGCGGCCGGCAACGTGTACGTTGTCGACCGCGACAACTACCGCATTCAGAAGTTCACGAGCGACGGCGCCTATGTCACCCAGTGGGGCAGTTTCGGTTCGGGCGATACCGAATTTGGGTCCCCGACCGATGTAGCGGTCGATCCTTCGGGCAACGTCTACGTCGTCGACCAGAACAACCATCGCATTCAGAAGTTCACGAGTGACGGCACGTACGTCACCAAGTGGGGAAGCAACGGCACCGGTGACGGCCAATTCGCGTTCCCCTACGGCATCGCCGCCGACCAGGCGGGCAACATCTACGTCGCGGACTCCGACAACGCTCGCATCCAGAAGTTCGACGGGTTGGGGAACTTCCTGGCGAAGTGGGGAAGCTCAGGTGTTGATCCCGGCCAGTTCTCGTCGCCACTCGGGCTCGCGTCCGACAACGCCGGCAGTATCTACGTAGCGGACTACGGCAACAACCGCGTCCAGGTGTTCACCGACGACGGTACGTTCGTCGACGAATGGGGCACGGCCGGGACCGTCGCCGGCGAGTTCACCCACCCGCACGACGTCGCGATCGACCAATTCGGCACGGCCTATGTCGCCGACTCGGGCAACAACCGCATTCAGGCATTCTCGGCCTACGGCACCTACCTGGCACAGTGGGGAGCCACGGGCTCCGCAGACGGACAGTTCCAGAATCCGTTCAGTGTGGTCGCCGGCGCGGCGAACCAGGTCTACGTCGCAGACCGCGACAACAACCGCATCCAACGGTTCGAGCCGGGCGGAGTGCTCGTCAACGACTACGACCTCGACGGTGACCCGCTCACCGCCGTCCTCGACACCGATGTGGCTCACGGCTCACTCGCACTGAATACCGACGGATCATTCACCTACACACCGACCGCCGGGTATCACGGGTCGGATTCCTTCACCTACCACGCAACGGACGGCACCAACGACTCGAACATCGTCACCGCCACGATTGCGGTCTCGTCGGTCAACGATGTGCCCACGGCCGGTGACGATGCGTACCGCGCGGCGGGCGACCAGACACTGACCGTCAGCGCGTCCCATACGTACGCCTCGACGTGGAACAGCTTCGCTGATCCGGCCGGTGTCGCGGTCGACGACTACGGCTACACCTACGTCACCAACTACGCCACAAACATCGTCCAGAAGCGTGCAGCCGACGGGACTGTCGTCGACCAATGGGGTTCGTTCGGCACCGGCGAGGGACAGTTCAACAGCCCGGTTGGTATTGCGGCCGACGGCGGGTCCGTCTACGTCACCGAGAACCTCAACCACCGTGTTCAGAAGTTCACCACGGACGGCACATTCCTGACATCGTGGGGCACCAGCGGGTCCGGCAACGGGCAATTCATCAACCCCAGCGCCGTTGCCGTCGATGCTGCCGGCGACGTCTACGTCGCGGACCGCGGCAATAACCGGATACAGAAGTTCGATGCCGACGGGCCTGTACCTCACGCAGTGGGGGAGCGACGGGACGGGTGACGGCGACCTCAGCCTCCCGTCGGGTGTTGTGATCGGAGCGGATGGCAACGTCTATGTCGCCGACAGCGGGAACAATCGCATCCAGGTGTTCTCACCCGCAGGGGCCTACCTTGCACAGTGGGGCACAGGTGGCAGCGGCGACGGCGAATTCAGCAGCCCACGCCAGATCGCAACCGATGTTGCCGGGAACTTCTATGTCGCGGACCGCGACAACCACCGTGTTCAGGTGTTCTCTCCCGGCGGAACCTACCTCGCGCAGCTGGGCGCCCCCGGGTCCGGAGCCGGCCAGCTCATCAGCCCATTGGGTGTAGCGGTTGATGCGAAAGGGATCGTCTACGTCGCCGACTGGCACTCCGACACCGTCGCCGACACCGTCGAGACGTTCAATCCGGCCGGCGTTCTCCTCAACGATCTCGACGCCGATGGCGACGCGTTGACCGCCGTCCTCGACACCGACGCCGCGAATGGCAGCCTCGCCCTCACTGCCGACGGTTCCTTCACGTACACGGCGACCGCCGGGTTCGTCGGCACCGACACATTCACCTATCACGCCACCGACGGCATCGCAGATTCGAACATCGCGACCGTGACCATCGAGGTTGTGGCAGTCCCGGTCGCTGTCGACGATGCCTACACCACCGACGAGGATGAACCGCTGAGTGTCGGCATCGACGCCGCGTTCGACTTCGTCTGGGGCACGACCGGATCCGACGACGGCGAGATCGACAGCCCACTGGGCATCGCGCTCGGTCGCGTCCGGCGAGGTGTATGTGGCGGACGCCGGCAACAACCGCGTGCAGGTATTCGATCGCGACGGTGTCTACCAGTCACAGTGGGGTACGGGCGGCAGCGGTCCCGGGCAGTTCCTCGATCCGAGCGGGATCACCGTGGATTCCGCCGGGAACGTCTACGTCGTGGACGCGTCCAACAACCGGATTCAGGTGTACACGAGCGACGGGACCTACACCGGGGTGTGGGGCAGCTCCGGTTCCGGCGAGGGCCAACTCACACAGCCGCTCGGTCTCGCGGCCGACGCCACCGGACACGTCTATGTCGCCGACTACGGCAACAACCGGATTCAGAAGTTCACGGTGGGCGGCACCTACGTTCGGCAGTGGGGCGGCCCTGGATCGACCGATGGTCTGTTCCAGGCTCCGACCGACGTGGCCGTCGGTCCCGATGGCAACGTGTACGTCGCAGACCAGGAGAATCAGCGTGTCCAGGTCTTCGATGCCGACGGCACGTACCTGAGGCAGTGGGGCACCGACGGCACGGGCGATGGGCAGTTCAAGGCACCACACGGCATCGCCGTCGATGCGCTCGGCACCGTCTACGTCACCGACGAAACCGAGATCCGCGTCCAGACGTTCGCGAGCGACGGCAGCTACCTCGGGCAGTGGGGCTCGGCCGGCACCGCAGACGGACAGTTCCTCGTTCCCGTCGGCATCGCCGTCGACCCCAGCAGGACCGTGTTCGTCACCGACCCCGGAAGCGATCGCATCCAGCGATTCGTGCCCGGCGGGGTTCTCGGCAACGACACGGATCCTGACGGCCGTTCGCTGTCTGCCGTGCTCGACACCGATGTTGCCCACGGCTCGCTGACGCTCAACCTCAACGGCTCGTTCACGTATGCCCCCGATGCCGGCTACCACGGCGCCGACGAGTTCACGTATCACGCGACCAACGGCGGATACAACTCCAACACAGCGACCGTCACGATCACCGTCGCGTCGGTCAACGACGCGCCCGAGGCGCGCGACGATGCATACACGGTTCTCTCGGAACAACCTCTCGTCGTGGCTGCAACTTCGCAAGTGTCGCAGTGGGGAACCCTAGGGACAGCGCCCGGCCAGTTCGCATTCCCGAGGGGCGTTGCGGTCGATACCGCCGGGAACATCTTTGTCGCCGACTCGGACCGTGATCGCGTCCAGAAGTTCGACGCGACGCACACGTTCGAGCTGATGCTGGGAGGCTTGAGTCGACCGTTCGGTGTCGCGGTTGACGACGCTGGGAACGTCTACGTCGCCGAGACGTACAGCCATCGAATTCTGAAGTTCACCGCGGCCGGCGCCTATGTGACTCAGTTGGGATCCTTTGGGACGGCACCCGGCCAGTTCATCTACCCGTCCGGTGTTGCGGTTGACAGCGCCGGGAACGTCTACGTCGCAGACACGAACAACCATCGAATCCAGAAGTTCACCGCGGCCGGCACGTTTGTGACGCAGGTGGGGACCGTCGGGACGGCACCCGGCCAGTTCGCCCTCCCGTCCGGTGTTGCGGTTGACGACGCCGGGAACGTCTACGTCGCCGACACGAACAACCATCGAATCCAGAAGTTCACCGCGGCCGGCACGTTTGTGACGCAGTGGGGAACCGTCGGGACGGCACCCGGCCAGTTCGCCCTCCCGTCCGGTGTTGCGGTTGACAGCGCCGGGAACGTCTACGTCGCCGACACGAACAACCATCGAATCCAGAGGTTCACCGCGGCCGGCACGTTTGTGACGCAGTGGGGAACCGGCGGGACGGCACCCGGCCAGTTCATCTACCCGTCCGGTGTTGCGGTTGACAGCGCCGGGAACGTCTACGTCGCAGACAAGAACAACCATCGAATCCAGGAATTCTCGCCTGCCGGCGTCCTCGCCAACGACATCGATGTCGACGGTGACAGCCTCGCCGCGACCCTGGACACGGGCGTGTCCAACGGTTCGCTCGCCCTCGCCGGCGACGGATCCTTCACCTACACGCCGAATCCAGGGTTCGTCGGCACCGACACCTTCACGTACCGGGCCACCGACGGCGTGGCCGATTCGAACATCGCCACCGTCACGATCACGGTCACGCAGACCCCGATCCCGACCGCCCGCGACGACGCCTACGGCGTCGCCGAAGACGGATCCTTGAGCATCGGCCTCACCCACGACGTGGACGGAGCATGGGGCGCCGTGGGCGACGGCCCCGGCGAGTTCAACGCGCCCTATGGTGCTGCCGCCGATGCGGCCGGCAACGTCTACGTCGCCGACGCCGGCAACGATCGCATACAGACGTTCGACGCCACCGGGGCGCACGTCGCGTCGCTCGGCGTCTTTGGATCCGGGCCCGGCGAGTTCCGCCGTCCGCAAGACGTCGCCGTCGACGCGGCAGGCAACCTCTACGTGGCCGACACGTTCAACCATCGCATCCAGAAGTTCGACGATACCGGTTCGTTCCTCCGCGAGTGGGGGGCGTTGGGGAGCGGACCCGGCGGGTTCATGTTCCCAATGGGAGTCACCGTCGATCCGTCCGGTTCGGTGTACGTGGCGGACTATCTCAACCATCGCGTCCAACAGTTCACGAGCACCGGAACGTACCTCGGCGAGTGGGGCGGATACGGCACCGGTGACGGCCAGTTCGACCGTCCGAGGGGCGTCGCCGTCGATCCGTCCGGTGACGTGTACGTGACCGACTACTACAACGACCGAGTCCAGAAGTTCTCCAGCAACGGTGCCTACCTCACCCAGTGGGGCAGCACGGGATCCGGACCTGCCGAGTTCCAGAGCCCGGGCGGTGTTGCCGTCGACGCCGCAGGAAGCGTCTTCGTGGCCGATGTGGGCAACGACCGAGTCCAGCAGTTCCTCAGCGACGGCACGTACGTCACGGAGTGGGGCGGGTACGGCACCGCCGACGGCTCATTCCAATACCCCTACGGCGTCGCCGTCGATCCGACCGGCCGCATCATCGTGGTCGACCATGACCTCAACCGCCTACAGACGTTCACGCCTGTCGGCATCCTCGCCAACGACACCGACCCCAACGGTGACCCGCTGAGTGCCGTGCTCGTCGACGACGTGGCAAACGGATCGCTGACGATCAACGCCGACGGTTCGTTCGACTACACCCCGTTCCCGGACTTCCACGGGACGGACTCGTTCGCCTATCGCGCCAGTGACGGTGTTCACGTTTCCAACGTCGCGACGGTGACGATCGAGGTCATGTCGATCAACGACCCGCCGGTCGCAAACGACGACGGCTACACGGTGCCCGTCGGCGGCACCATCGGCACGGGTGTCGCTCATGACTTCGACGCGGTGTGGGGCTCAACGGGCACCGGAACGGGTCAATTCGACCAGCCTGGCGACGTCGCAGTCGACGCGGCCGGCAACGTCTACGTCTCCGAATACAGCAACGACCGCATCCAGAAGTTCGCACCGGACGGCACGCCGATCACTCAATGGGGAACGACCGGGACCGGCGACGGTCAGTTGGACGGCCCAACCGCCGTTGCCGTCGATCCCGCGGGCTACGTCTACGTGGTCGACGGTCTCAACGACCGTGTCCAGAAGTTCAGCACCGGCGGCACCTACCTCACGCAGTGGGGCAGCTCCGGAACCGACCCCGGACAATTCGGCGACGCCACCGCCATCGCCGTCGGCCCTGACGGGAGCGTCTACGTCACCGATACCGACCCCGACCGTGTTCAGAAGTTCGGGCCCGACGGCACATTCGTCGCCGAGTGGGACGGCTCCGAATCCGGCGCGGCGTTGGTCAACCCGTCGGGAATCGCCCTCGATGGTGCCGGCGACCTCTATGTCACCGATTGGGGGAACGATCGGATCGTGCGATTCGACGCCGACGGCAACTTCCTCGGCGAGTGGGGATCCTCCGGGGTCGAAGACGGCAAGTTCGACCACCCGCGCGGTATCACGGTCGACGGACTCGGCATGATCTACGTCGGCGACCTCTTCAATCACCGGGTCCAGGTCTTCGGCAATGACGGCAGCTTCATCTCCCAGTGGGGGACCGAGGGGATCAACCCGGGCGAGTTCGACAGTCCGACCGGCATCGCCGTCGACGGTGCCGGGAACGTCTTTGTCGCCGAGTACGACCGGGATGTCGTCCAGCGCTTCACGCCCGTGGGTGTGCTCTTCAACGACTCCGACCCCGAGGGTGACCCGCTGACGGCGGTCCTCGACACCGACGTCTCGAACGGCGCATTGACGCTCAACCCCAACGGGTCGTTCACCTACACGCCCGACAGCGGGTTCACCGGTGAGGACACGTTTGCCTACCTCGCCAACGACGGCATGGACGACTCGAACCCCGCAACCGTCCACCTCTACGTGAACGATGTCCCGCAGCCGCAGCAGCAGATCTCCGTCTTCCTCGACGAGCAGATGATCCACGGATACCAGTGGGCGGCGACCGCAACCGTGGCAATCGAGGCGGCGCACCCCGACGGCTCCGGCGGGTGGCTGGAGCCGTATCTCGATGGCGTCTGGGGTCTCGATCGTCGCGTCGTGGGATTCGAGCCAAACCTATGTGGAATTCACCGTCCCGGACGGCGAGTCCATGGTTCCGGGTGATCGGGTGATCCTCTCCGGCGATGGGGTCACGAAGACCCACATCGTGGAGTCGTTCACGTTCGCGGTGGACACCGTCCTCAATCAGGTGACGGGCACCGCGAGGCCGTATGCCGGCGTCGACGTGAACATCAACGCCGATCCGGGCGTCCAGCGATCCGAGACCGCGGACGAGTTCGGCGACTTCATCGCCGACTTCTCCACCATCGGCGAGGATCCGCACGAGCAGGACACCTACGACCTCGACGAAGGCACCGAGGGCGGCGTGTCGGTGAGTGACGACGACGGCGACCGCACGTTCCGCCGATTCGGGCCGCCCGAGCAGCACGTGGTTGCCTACGTCGACGACCAGATGATCCACGGCTATCGATGGGCTGATGGCACGCCGGTGACGATCAGCGTCTCCCACGATGAAGCCGGCGTGTGGGTCGAGTACTACGCGGATTCGGGCAACTCTGGTGTGCCCGCGTGGGATCCCGAGCAACTCGTCGTTGAATTCGCCATCCCCGACGGCGACCCGCTCGTCCCGGGCGACCAGATCGTCATGTCCGGTGACGGGATCACGAAGACGCACATCGTGGAGGATTTCACGCTCGTGGTCGACACGGTAACGACGAAGTGTCCGGCGTCGCTGCGGCCCGGTGCCGCCGTCGAGGTCGAGCATCAAGACCCGCCGAATCCGCAGCGACCGAGACCGCCGACGAGTTCGGCGCCTACGCCGCCGACTTCTCCAGGTCCGGCGAGGACCGCGACGAAAAGGTCATCTTCGACCTCACCGAGGGCACCGAGGGCGATGTCTCCGTCTCCGACCTCGACCGCGACCGTACGAGCCGGCGGTTCGGCCCGCCGCCCTACGTCGTCAATGTCGAGGCCGAGGGGAACCAGATCTGGGGTCACCAGTGGAGCCCCGGGGACGGTCGAGATCTCGATCAACGGTGCTGAGACCTGGACGGTTGGGGTGAGCGACGGATTGGATGGGCGCCAGGCCGGCGACTTCAATCTGGACCTCAACACCGCCACGCCGACATGGGATCTCGTGCCGAACGACGAGGTGACGGTGACGCACAGCACGGAGCCGGAGACCAAGTCGCACACGGTCGCTGCCCTCACCGCCGCATACAACTACGCGACGGCGACCGTCGACGGCACGGCCGCGATCGGCACCGACATTCACGTCTGGGTCGATGGCACGGATCCGCAGGTGTACCGCCACGAGATCGCAACGGGTGGCGTCTGGAGCGCCAACTTCTCAATCGTGGGCGATGAGTCGCCTGATGAAGACGCCACGATCACGCTGGCCGCCGGCGACCAGGGCGCGGCAAACCAGTGCGACCTCGATCGGGACTGCACGTTCGCGGGGTGGCAGGTTTCGACACCGCAGTTCACGGTGCAGCGTGATTCGGGTGACGTCTGGGGTAATGGTTGGGTGCCGAATGCAACCATCACGGTTTCCTTGACGAGTGTGCCTCTTGGGCCGGACTCGTTCACCGTGGTGGCGGATATCGACGGCAATTTCGGGCCGGTCGGCTTCGGCTACGGGTTGAATCCGGATGACGAGGTCACGATCGACGACACGTTCTCGAGTAGGACGTTGGTGCTGTCCGATGTTCAGGTGACGCGGGTCGATCCGCAGACCGAAATCGTCACCGGCACGGCCGCGCCGGGTCAACTCGTGCAGGTGTGGGTCCACAATGAGTCCGCCAGCGTCGATGTGACCGCCGACGGAACCACCGGTGACTGGTCAGCGGACTTCACCGGGATCGGCTTCGACATCCAGTTGGCGATGCAGGGTGCCGCTGGGACCCACAACGCCGAGATGAACCAGACCCAGACCGACTGGCAGGTTCTCGACTCGCGGTTCACGGTTGTGCTGAACGAAGACTTCATAGGTGGCGTGGCCTGGCGACCGGACTGGAATGTGACCGTGACGGTTCTTGCGTCGGACGCCGTGACGGTGAAGGACAGCCAGGTCGTTCCGACGAACTCCGGCGGCGAGTTCGGTGTCTACCTCACGCCCGGGCTCGTCGTTCCGGGTGACATCGTCACCGTCTCCGACGGCTGGGCGCTCAAGACCACGACCGTCGTCGGATTGACTGCGGTTGCCGATGTCTTCGGTGACACCGTCTTCGGAACAACGAGCATTCCGGACTCAGAGGTGCTGGTCGGGGTCGATGGGTGGTCTATCGGTGTCGATGCGACGACAGCGGTGGGTGCGGCCTGGCTGCTCGATGTCGGGGCGAATCCTCATGATCCGTTCGATGTCGTGGCGGGGAGTGCCGGGTTCGCCGAACAGGTCGATCCCGACTTCGATAGGACGCGGGTGACATGGGTGGCTCGCGAGCCGGTCTTCACAGTCAACCCGGCCATGGACCACGTGTTCGGCAGCGGTTGGCTGGCGGATGCCGTCGTCCGCGTCGAGGTGTACGACTCGGGCATGTCGTCGAAGGGCTATCAGGACGTCACTGCAGACCCGGGCGGCCTCATCGATGCGAACTTCGTTCCGACAGTCGTTGACATCCTCCCCGGCGACATCGTCGAGGTCTCCGACGCCGAGCTGACGAAGACCCACTCGGTGTTGGACCTGGTAGCGAACCCGGATGTGGGGTCGGACGCGATCGCGGGGACAACAACCGGCAGCGATGCCGTCGATGTGGACGTGTGGGTTGACGGCGGTCAGGTCGGGCAGGTGGCGCCGTCTGGTGGCGTGTGGAGTCTCGAGTTCGGCACGGTCGACTATCTCGGCCGTGAGGTGCGGCCGGGCGGTTCGGGTGGTGCGGTGCATCACGACGACGACGGTGACGGCACCCAAGCGTTGTGGAGTCTCGTCCCGGCGAGTTTCACGGTCTATCGAGATTCGGGCGATGTGTGGGGTGGCGCGTGGGCGCCAAGTGTGACGGTGACGGTGTCGATGACGAACGAGAGCGAACCAACGCCGCCGTTCATGGTCGATACAGATGCGACGGGGTCGTTCGATTCGTCGCAGGCCGTCCCGGCGACGGGGTTCGGCCGCGAATTGGTGCCGGGTGAGATCGTCTGGGTCGATGATGGAACGACGATCAAGTCGTTGGTGGTATCCGACATCGCGGTGTCCGGCGCCGATGCGACGACGGACACGGTGTCCGGCACGGCGACAGGCGAGCCGATGGTCGATGTGTGGGAGCGCCTGACGGGCAACGGCATGATGACCCGGACGAACCCCTCAGGCCTGTGGGATGCGAACCTGTCGACGGTTGGCCTCGACCTAATACGGGGGCATGGACGGCGGAACGTCCGTCGTCGACGCCGACGGCGATCAGACACAGGTCGACTGGTCGTCTGATGCCGGTGGTGGGGTCGTCGGTTGGGTTTGGGGTGATGATGTGGTGGTGGTGGGTGATGTGTCGGGGTTGGCGGGTGATGTGTCGTTTGAGTTGTGGTTGAGGCCGGATGGTCGTTTGGGTCTCGGCGGAATCCGTTGGCGAAGGCGTATGGGGGTGAGGGGACGATTACGCAGGAGACGGATGGCCGGTTGTCGTTCTATCAGGGGTCGTCTGGGGTGAATGGGGTCCGTATCAGGGGTTCCGGTCGTCGTCGTCGTTGACGGTGGGTGAGTGGTCCCATGTGGTGGTGACGCGGTCGGGGTCGACGGTGACGTGGTTTGTCAATGGGGTGGAGGATTCGCAGTTGACGGCGTCGGTTGGCGGTGTCGGTCGTCGTCGTTGCCGTTGTTGATTGGTGATGGGTATGCGGATGGCTATGTGGGTGGTGATTGATGAGGTGGCGGTGTATGCGCGGGCGTTGTCGTCGGCTGAGGTGGTGGCGCATTATCGTGATGGCGGTGGGTGATCAGGCGGCGTATGGGGATGTGGTGTTGGGTGATGCGCCCGGTGGGGTATTGGCGTCTGGATGAGGTGGCGGGTCCGGTGGCGGTTGATGTGATGGCGGCGTATCCGGGCATGTATCCGGGCACCCCGGCCTAGGGCGAGCCGGGGGCCGAAGTGTCGGTGCCGCCTGCGGTGGTGGGGTCGTCGGTTGGGTTTGATGGTGATGATGTGGTGGTGGTGGGTGATGTGTCGGGGTTGGCGGGTGATGTGTCGTTTGAGTTGTGGTTGAGGCCGGTGGTCGTTTGCGTCTCGGCAGAATCCGTTGGCGAAGGCGTTTGGGGGTGAGGGGACGATTACGCAGGAGACGGATGGCCGGTTGTCGTTCTATCAGGGTTCGTCTGGGGTGAATGGTGGTGCCGTATCAGGGGTTCCGGACGTCGTCGTCGTTGGCGGTGGGTGAGTGGTCCCATGTGGTGGTGACGCGGTCGGGGTCGACGGTGTACGTGGTTTGTCAATGGGGTGTTGGATTCGCAGTTGACGGCGTCGGTGTCGGCGGTGTCGGTGTCGTCGTTGCCGTTGTTGATTGGTGATGGGTATGCGGATGGCTATGTGGGTGGTGATTGATGAGGTGGCGGTGTATGCGCGGGCGTTGACGTCGGGTGAGGTGTTGGCGCATTACGACGGCGGTGGGTGATCAGGCGGCGTATGGGGATGTGGTGTTGGGTGATGGCCCGGTGGCGTATTGGCGTCTGGATGAGGTGGCGGGTCCGGTCGCGGTTGATGAGATGGCGGCGTATCCGGGCACGTATTCGGGCACCCCGGTCTATGGGCGAGCCGGGTGCGAGTGTCGGTGCCGCCGCCGGTGGTGGGGTCGTCGGTTGGGTTTGATGGTGATGATGTGGTGGGTGTGGGTGATGTGTCGGGGTTGGCGGGTGATGTGTCGTTTGAGTTGTGGTTGAGGCCGGTGGTCGTTTGCGTCTCGGCATGAATCCGTTGGCGAAGGCGTTTGGGGGTGAGGGGACGATTACGCAGGAGGTCGGATGGCCGGTTGTCGTTCTATCAGGGTTCGTCTGGGGGAATGGGGTCCGTATCAGGGGTTCCGTACGTCGTCGTCGTTGGCGCTGGGTGAGTGGTCCCATGTGGTGGTGACGCGTGTCGGGGTCGACGGTGTCGTGGTTTATCAATGGGGTGGTGGATTCGCAGAGTCGACGGCGTCGGTGGCGGTGCGTCGGATTCGTCGTTGCCGTTGTTGATTGGTGATGGGTATGCGGATGGCTATGTGGGTGTGATTGATGAGGTGGCGGTGTATGACGGGGCGTTGACGTCGGGTGAGGTGGCGGCGCATTACGCGGCGGTGGGTGATCAGGCGACGTATGGGGATGTGGTGTTGGGTGATTGCCCGGTGGCGTATTGGCGTCTGGATGAGGTGGCGGGTCCGACCGCGGTTGATGTGATGGC